>NZ_JBHVRW010000003.1:0-531732 GCF_042885475.1 Streptomyces sp. NPDC058051 | reverse complement strand
ACGCCGCACCGAACTCCACGACGCCTTCGTCTCCCTCGCCTGCAGCCTCATCTGCTACAGACGCCTCAAGAAAGCCCGCTCATGATCGTGTTACGAGCTCTTAACTGGTGGGAACTAGGGGGCCTGGGGGCAGTGATTGCACCGCGGCCTACAGGCGTCGCCAGCCGTTGGCGAACTCGCATTGGAGGTCCGTCCAGCGGCGCTGTTCGGCGGGGATGTGGCTGGGGTAGCCGAGGCGTCCCACGCCCTTGACCCACTCGTCCCAGAGGCCGTCGGGCTCTGTGAAGCGGTCGGCGTGGTGGGTGCCGAGGAAGGCGTCGAGGCGGAGGAGGGCACCGAGGGCGGCGGGCTGGTCGTAGTGGAGGTCGGTGCAGGGGAGGTAGTGGTCGAGGTAGGCGGTGAGGATCTCGGCGTCGGCGTGGGTGCCGAAGCGGGCCAGGGCGAAGCAGTATGCGCTGCCGGAGTAGCAGACCTCGCTGGCCAGGAGCAGGTCGCCGATGCGTGCCCGGAACCGTTCGCGGCCGTCGACGCCGATCAGCCAGGCGGCGGTGAGGCGCGAGCGCCATTCGTACCCGAGGAGGGCTTCCAGTTCCTCGTCGGTGATCGCGGCGGCGTCATTCAGCAGGTGTCGGGTGAAGCGGGTGGTGTGCCACCACCGGGGGCCCAGGAACCGCCCGCCGTTCAGTACGAGGTAGCGCGGGAGGCCGCCGTACGTCCTCGTCACGTAGCTCTCGACCACATGGCCGTAGCCGACTTCCTCGGGGTGCTGGGACGGCATCGGTCACCTCTCCGGGTGCAGGTCGGTGCGGTCGATCCAGATGGGGGTGACGAAGATGTTGTCGCCGACGGGGGCTTCGGAGGCTTCCAGCAGGGACCAGGTGCGGGACTCTTCGACCAGGTGCTCCCAGGGCGCGGTCCAGTCGAGTTCCCAGTCCAGACCGGTGCCGGAGACGCCGTATGTGCTGCCGGCGTCCACCCGCCAGAACTGGGAGTAGAGGATCACCTGGGAGTGGTCGGCCAGGTCGTTGATGATCTCGGTGAAGTGGGCCGAGGGCCAGCCAGGGACGTTGTCCGCAGCAGTGGGGCGTAGGCGCGCGGTGAGCGGCGGGACGACGGGGGTGCGTGCGCCGAGTTCGGTCAGGGCCCAGCGGATGCCTTCCGGCTCGCTCCAGTCCGGTGGCGTCGCCCGCTCCAGGCAGGCGCGATAGGCGCGGCGCACGGGCTCGACCGCGCCGTCGATCTTCAGGCTCGCCAGGGCCATCGCCGCCCATTCCCGGACGGTGGAGTCGTCGCTGCGCAGGAGGGTGATCAGGATGGGGCCGCAGCGTGGGTCCGCCACCTCTTCGAAAACCTCGATGGCGGTCAGCTGACCGAAGCCGCCGAGGGAGGGCAGTCCGTTGATGATGGCGGGGATGGCGTTGGAGCCGATGCCGATCAGTTCCGCGCGGGCGTCGTACGACGGGCCAGTCGAGTCGTCGAGCTGCTGGATGAGTCTCTCGATGTGAGTGGTCATGGGTGGTCCCGGCGCCAGAAAGTAGGCAGCCACCAGCAGAGCACCGAGTGGTCATCGGGCCAGGGGGCGCGGTCCTCGGCCGCCCAGTCCTCGAAGGAGTCCTGCGCCAGATCGATGGGGCGCCAGGCGGGGTCGAGGGGCTCGTTGTCGGCCGGAGGGCGGACGTACCGCCGGCCGTGTTCGTCGCAGGCGCCGAAGTCCCGGTAGTTCCGCTGGGCCTCGATCAGGGAGACCTTGTTCGCCCCGCCTGCCATGGTCGGCCATCGGAACTGGACCCCGTCGTCCTCCCAGAAGCAGACGGGGCAGATCTCGTACGAGCCAGGCATCGCGCCCAGCACGCGGTGCCCGCAGCACGGGCAGGGGTAGGAGTCGCTCACCCGCGCAGTCTCGTTGCAGCTCCCGCCGGGGTGCCATGGATTTCTCTGCCTCGGGGTGCCCAGCCAGTCCGCAGCCAGTCCGCAGGACACCCGTAAACGGCCATCGGGAGCCAACGTATGCCAACGAGGAATCCCAGGTCAGGTCCCTGTGCTGAGCTCCGCCGCAGGTCAGGATCAGACCGCAGACATTCCGCTTCAACGTGTAGCGGCAGACATATCACCACGTCGCTGATCTGGCAAACATGCAGGTCAGGGAGGGCTCGGTTCTCCGAGTCGGGCCCTTCGTTTCTTCCCGTGCTGGGATGGTGCTGGGATAGCTGGCCCCTCGTCACCTGTCGTCATCCCTGGTCATCCTTACTGTGCTGGGATCGTGCTGGGACACGGGTCGCCTACGGTGCTGGGACTGCATCCATATCCCTCCGTCCGACCCGACTCGTCCACCACGTGGGCCCTTGCCTCTGCCCTTACCTCAGGTAAGGGCAGAGGCAAGGGCAACGGGTGGCGTCCGAGTCCAGACGGTGAGTCTGTGCGGCTCTGGCAGGCCCTGATCTTGAACGCCAGTTACCGCTGAGGCTCCCGGGATATCCTGACGGGCGGTCGGACTTGCGGTAGTCAAGCGCTACGCTTCGGGCATCTTCGCCCGATACGTGCAGAATGGAGTCTCACTGTGGCCCAGCAGGAAGCGTCTGAGCAGCTGGAACTGCTGCCGGATGCGGCCGGAGGGCTCACGCTCAGTGAGCTGGAGTCGCATTTGCTTGGCGCTGCCCATCTCTTGCGGGGGCTGGTCGATCAGGCAGATTTTAAGAGCTACATCTTCCCGCTGCTCTTCTATAAGCGTCTGTGCGATGTCTATGGCGAGGAGTTCGACGACGCTCTCGCGCATTCCGATGGTGACCGTGAATTCGCGGCCAAGGCGGATCAGCACCGTTTCGTCATCCCGGAGGGGCATCGCTGGGACGATGTCGTAGCGGCACCTGATACGAAGCTCGGTCGTGCGCTCCTTGACGCGCTCCGCGCGACCGAGAAGGCCAACCCGGACACACTCGATGGAATCTTCGGCGACACACCGTGGACCAATCGTGACCGCATCCCACCCCACGTGCTGCGGGCGCTCCTCAACCACTTCTCCGCACGTTTCCTCGGCGACGCGCATGCAGACGCGGATCTTCTTGGGCAGGCGTACGAGTACCTGATCAAGAAGTTCGCGGATCTGTCTAACAAGAAGGCCGGCGAGTTCTATACGCCTCGCGCCGTGGTCGAGCTGCTGGTCAACATCCTCGCCCCGGAACCGGGCGAGACCGTGTACGACCCGGCATGCGGCACCGGGGGGATGTTGATCGAGGTCACCCACCACTTCGCTCGAAAGGGAGTGGCTCCCCAGCTGCTGTGGGGCAAGATCTTCGGCCAGGAGAAGAACCTCACGACTTCGGGCATTGCCCGCATGAACCTCATCCTGCACGGGATCGATGATTTCCGGGTGGAGCGCGGAGACACCTTGCGCGAGCCCCGCTTCTTTGCCTCGGATGGAGGTCTGCGGACTTTTGACTGCGTGATCGCGAACCCGCCGTTCTCGCTGGCCGCGTGGGGCGAGACGGGATGGGCCAGGGACCCCTACGGGCGCGGTGCGACTGGAGTGCCCCCGCGCAGCACGGCCGACTGGGCCTGGGTCCAGCACATGCTCGCCTCAATGCGGCCCGACACCGGCCGGGCGGTTGTCGTCCTGCCGCAGGGCATCCTCTTCCGGGACGGCACCGAAGCCCGTATCCGCAGGAAGATCATCGAGTCGGATGCGATCGAGGCAGTCATTGGACTAGGGGAACGCCTCTTCTACGGCGCGCCCCTGGCCGCCTGTGTCCTCGTGCTGCGCGCGCAGAAGCCGAAGGAGCGACGAGGGAAGATCCTCTTCATCGACGCTTCCGACCAGCTGCGCAAGGCGAGCAAGCAGAACGTGCTGGAGGCCGAACACACCTCCCGCATCCTGGGCTGGTACCGCGCCTTCGCGGACATCAAGGAACGCAGCCGTTTGATCGACTTCTCGGAGGTCGAGAGGAACGACGGCAACCTCAACATCCCGCTCTATGTCGGTAAGGACCGCGCGGCTGAACTGCCTTCGTTGAGTGAAGCCGTCGCTGCCCTGGAAAGCGCCCTGACGGACGCTGTGGCGGCCGAGAACGAACTGCGTGGCCAGCTCAAGGAATGGGGGCTCCTCGGATGAGCGACGGCAGGATCGCGGCGGACGTGCTGCCTGGTACGGATGTGACAGTGGGGCAGTTGGAGCAGCGGGAGCTGGAGAACTACTTGTGGGGTGCGGCAGTCCGGCTGCGGGGACTCATCGACGCGGGTGACTACAAGCAGTTCATCTTCCCGTTGCTCTTCTTCAAGCGGATCTGTGACGTGCACGACGAGGAGCGCGAGCTGGCCCTTGCCGATTACGACGGGGACGCGGAGCTGGTGGTGAAGGAGGAGAACTACCAGTTTCAGATCCCCGAGGGGCACCACTGGGCAGACGTCAGGGAGGCCCGTTCTGGGCTTGGCTTGGCGCTCGCCCAGGCCATGAAGGCCATCGAGAAGGCCAACCAGGAGCAGCTCTGGGGAGTCTTCGGGGATGCGCAGTGGACAAACACCGAACGGCTCTCGGACGCCACACTTCGTGACCTGCTGGAACACTTCTCCACCCAGGTGCTCTCCCTCGCCCGGGTTCCGGAGGATGAACTCGGTCGAGGTTATGAGTACCTGATCAAGAAGTTCGCGGATGACTCCGGGCACACGGCTCAGGAGTTCTACACGAACCGGACGCTGGTCCAGCTCATGACCCGGATGCTCGAACCGGAGCCCGGGGAGACGGTCTACGACCCCACGTGCGGCACAGGGGGCATGCTGGTCACTGCGGCGGCCGAGTTGAAGCGCCAGGGGAAGGACCATCGCCAGCTCACCCTGTACGGGCAGGAGTTCAACGTGATGACCTCCTCGATCGCCCGCATGAACCTCTACCTGCATGGCATTGAGAATTTCCGCATCGAGCGCGGGGACACCCTCGCCGAACCGCTGTTCTTCGAGGGCGACCGGCTGCAACGTTTCGATGTGGTGCTCGCCAACCCGCCGTACTCGATCAAGCAGTGGAACCGCCCGCTCTTCGCTAAGGACCCCTACCAGCGCAACATGTGGGGTGTGCCGCCCCAGGGGAGAGCGGACTACGCGTTCTTCCAGCACATCGCCGCCTCACTGGACCCCGAGACGGGTCGGTGCGCCATCCTCTTCCCCCACGGTGTGCTCTCCCGGGAGGACGAGCGGGCCATGCGGGAGAAGCTGATCGAGTCCGATCTCCTGGAGTGTGTGCTGGGGCTCGGGCCCGGGCTCTTCTACAACTCGCCGATGGAGGCGTGCGTGGTGGTGCTGCGCACCCGAAAGCGGCCGGAGAGGGAGAGGAAGGTCCTCTTCATTGATGCGGCGCACCTGTTCGAGCGGGTGCAAGGCCAGTCATTCCTGAGCGAGGAGCACATCGCGGAGATTCTGACCGCGTATCGCGAGTGCCAGAACATTGACGGCTTTTCGCGGGACATGGACCTGGACATGCTGCTCAGCAGAGAAGCCGACCTGGCTCTAAATCGCATCATCGGCACGCCACCGTCGGACAGTACGAGTAGCGAACAGGTGCCCCTGCGACAGGCGCTCGCGGAGTGGGAGGCACGCACCACCAACACGGCTCGTCACGTGACCGGGCTGATCGCGCAGTTGAAGGGAGGGGAGTGAACGTGAAGCAAGAGGCTTGGCCCACCGTGCGGTTCGGATCGCTGGTCCGGCAGGTGAAGGACTCGACAGATCCCGCGGCAGACGGGTTGGAGCAGTTCGTGGCTGGGGAACATATGGACTCCCGGCAGCTGCATATCGCCCGTTGGGGAGACGTGAAGGGGAGCTCCCTCGGACCTGCGTTCCACCGCAGGTTCCGCCCAGGTCAGGTGCTCTACGGATCGCGACGGACTTATCTACGCAAGGTCTCCTACGCAGAGTTCGAGGGAGTCTGCGCGAACACCACTTTCGTGCTGGAAAGTGCGGCGCCAGGTGAGCTTCTCCCGGAGATGCTGCCTTTCTTGATGACGGCGGATTCTTTTCACCGTCATTCCGAGTACTGGTCACGCGGGTCAGTCAACCCCTATGTGAACTGGCCTGACATCGCCAAGTACGAGTTCCCTCTCCCGCCGCTGTCCGAGCAGCGGCGGATCGCTGACCTTCTGTGGTCGTTCGAGCGCACCGCGCGGGCGAAGGCCACCGCGCTGGAGGCCGCGCGGCAGGCAGAGCTCGTGGCACTCGCGGAGCTGTATGACGAACCGGGGTGGCCCGTGCAGCGAGTGGGTGAGGCGGGGGAGGTGCAGCTGGGGCTCATGCGGTCGCCCAAGGTGCACGCAGGTGCAGACATGCGCCCGTACCTCCGTGTCGCGAACGTGGGGGACGACGAGCTGTTTCTGGACGACGTGCAGGACATGAATTTTAATGCTGCAGCCTTCGCCAAGTACGCGCTGCGGCCGAAGGACGTGCTGCTCAATGAAGGGCAGAGCCTGGAGTATGTAGGCCGGGCGGCGATGTATCGCGGAGAGATTGAGGACTGCTGCTTCCAGAAGACGTTGCTTCGCTTCCGCGCGGGCGATGAGGTTCTGCCGGAGTTCGCCCTCGGCTGGTTCCGCCGCTGTCAGCGTCTAGGTGCGTTTGCCCGAGTGGCCAAACGCACCACGTCGATGGCCCACCTCCCTGCCGGCCTTCTCTCGGCCCAGCCGATCCCCGTCCCGCCTCTCTCCATCCAACAACGTGTGATCGAGCGGCTCGAAGCCGCCCGCGAACTGCGCACCACCCTCGCCGAGGACCTGACACAGACGCGTAATCTGATGCAACGCACCTTGAACGTGCTGTTGCAGGGCCCTGGCGCGTCGGCGGAAACAACGACGGCGGCGGCGGTCGACTGCAGCGCGTGAGATGTGGAGTGAGGGACGACTGAGGGTGAGCGAGGGGCGGGGGATGTTCAGCGAGAAGGCCACGGCTCAGGCATTCGTAACCGACCGGCTCACTGCCCTGCCGGAGCTCGCGTGGGTTCAGCAGGACACTCAGCCGGACCGGATCGAGCAGGATGTCCTCGTCGAGTCCGAGCTGCGCGACGCCCTGGTCCGTCTTAACCCGGCCATTTCGGCCGATCCCGAGCTCGCCGACGAGGTGCTGTACCAGCTCACCGCGCTGATCCGGTCGGCGCGTGGTGAAGGCGTAGTCAAGGCCAACGAGAACTTCCGCTCCTGGTTGCTCGGCGAGAAGTCGATGCCCTTCGGGCCGGACCACGAGTATGTATCCGTCCAGCTAGTCGACTTCGATGACGCCACCCGCAACCGCTACCACCTCAGCACAGAGGTTGCCTTCTGCCGAGGTGCCATCCGGCGCCGTTTCGATCATGTGCTGTGGGTCAACGGGATTCCCCTGGTCGTGGGTGAGGCGAAGTCCGCCACACGTGCTGGCATAACCTGGGCCGACGGGGCGCTCCAACTCGACGGTTACCAGGACGATGTACCGGAGTTCTTCGTCCCCAACGCCCTGTGTTTCGCCATCGACGGACGCGATCTGCGCTACGGCAGCCTCCGGCTACCCCTTCACCTGTGGAGCCCGTGGTGGTCCCCGGGGTTGCGGAAGCAGCATCCCGAGCCCGGCCCCGACTACCTCCGCCAGGCCGTGGACGGTCTGCTGAGTCCGTCGACGGTTCTGGACATCATCCGGAACTTCACGGTCTACAGCACTGACGACCGTCACCGGAAGATCAAGAACATCTGCCGCTATCAGCAGTACGAGGCCGGCAGGCGGATGGCCGACCGTGCCGCCGCGGCGGCGCACGACCCGGACGCGCCCCGGCAGGGACTCGTGTGGCACTTCCAGGGTTCTGGCAAGTCTCTGCTGATGGTGTTCACAGCTCAGGCGCTGCGCACCGATCCGCGCACTGGTGCGCCCACGGTGCTGATAGTGGTGGACCGGCTGGACCTCGACACCCAGATCACTTCCACCTTCGGTGCCTCGGACATCCCGAACGTGGTCACGGCGGGCTCCGGTGACAATCTCGGAGAGATGCTCGCGACGGGCCAGCGGAAGATCATTGTCACCACGGTCCAGAAGTTCAAGAACCTGGACCGCGTTCTGTCCGCACGACGTGACATCGTCTGCCTCGTCGATGAAGCGCATCGCACCCAGGACCGGGATCTGGGGCAGCGAATGCGCGAAGCCCTGCCCAACGCGGTCTTCTTCGGTCTGACCGGCACTCCAATCAACCGAACCGACGTCAACACCTTCAAGACGTTCGGTAACGAGGAGGACGCGGGCCGCTATCTCTCGCAGTACACTCAGGCCGATTCACTGCGTGACGGGACGACGCTCCCGCTGCATTTCGAGCCGCGCGACGCGCGCTTCCAGATCGACGGCGATGTCATTGATGCTGAGTTCAAGAAGCTCGCCGAGCGTCTGTCCCCGCGCGAGAAGGCCGCTGTGACCCATCGGGCCGCTCGTATGGGGTGGTTGATCAAGGCCGATGGGCGCATTCGCATGGTGTGCGAGGACATCGCACGTCACTTCAGGGAGAAAGTGGAGCCCGAGGGCTTCAAGGCGCAGGTTGTCGTCTTCGACCAGGAAGCGTGCGTCCTGTACAAGAAGGAACTGGACGCGCTGCTGGGACCGGAGACCAGCGAGGTCGTGATGTCCACCCAGGGGCAGCCTGAGGAGATCCAGGAGCGTTTCGGGCGGGACAAGGACGAGGAGGCGGCGCTGCTGGATCGCTTCCGTGCCCCGGACGATCCGCTGAAGATCCTCATCGTGACGGCGAAACTCCTCACCGGTTTCGACGCCCCAATCGCCCAGACGATGTACCTGGACAAGGTCATGCATGACCACACGTTGCTCCAGGCCGTCTGCCGGGTGAACCGCCCGTACCGTCGGCCGGGGAGCGATCAGGCGAAGTCGCACGGTCTGATCGTGGACTACCTCGGTGTCTTCGCCCGCCTCGGGCAGGCAATGCGATTCGATGAGCGGGCTGTCGAGCGTGCGGTTACCAGCATCAAGGAGCTGTGGGATCAGTTCCCCGGTGCCCTTCGTAAGTGCCTGGACTTCTTCCCTGGGGTTGACCGTGCCGAGGACGGTTACGAGGCCCTCTTCGCGGCTCAGGACAAGCTGCCCGACGACGGGACACGACAGGCGTTCGCAGAGGCGTTCGCCCGATTGTCCCGGCTGTGGGAGGCGCTAGCCCCGGATGAGCGGCTGAGCGAGCACGTCGCTGACTACCGCTGGCTTGCGAAGGTGCACCACTCCGTACGGCCCAGCAACGCCACGAGCCCTCTGCTGTGGCGGGTGCTCGGCCCTAAAACGCGCGAGCTGGTCAACGCCCACATCCACGCGGACGTGCCACCCCAACGGCTCGAGACGCTCGTCATCGACGCCAAAATGGCCGAGTACCTGCAGCGCGTCCCCGACCGAGGGATCCGGCAGCTTGAGCCCCAGCTTCAGGACCGGCTTGGCCGTCGCCGTGGTGAACCGCGCTTCGACTCTCTGGCGCAGAAGCTGGAGCGACTGCGTCAGCAGTACGAGGCGGGTCAGCTTGTGAGCCGTGAGTATCTCTATCAGTTGCTGGGCCTGGCGGAACAGACCGCGCGGGCAGAGGCTCAGACAGAGGCTGATGAGAAGGAGCAGAATCCTAGGGAACAGGGTAAGCACGCTCTCACTCGGCTGTTTGAATCGTCCCGCCCGGAGGGCACACCTGTGGCGGTGGCGAAGCTCGTGGAGGAGATCGACAGCATCGTCGACGCGGTGAGGTTCCCGGGGTGGCAGCACACTGCGGGCGGTGAGCGCGAGGTGAAGAAGGCTCTGCGCCGCACACTGGTCCGCTACCAGCTGCAACGGGACGAAGAGCTGTTCCAGAAGGCGTACGACTACATCCGGCAGTACTACTGAGGCGGCCCTCGGATCATGACCCACCGGATGTCAGTGCTCGGCCGTATCGTGCCATCAGGCATGGACTTCACCCCCGCCTTCCAGGCCGGCACCCAGCCCAGACGCGAGAGGAGGCGACCGTCATGACCCCAGCTCACGACCTGCGCGTGTCGGCAACCCGGCCAACCGTCGTGACCGTGCGCGAGGCGCTCGCCCAGCTCCGCGACGGAAGTCTGCGCCAGCCCTCCGAGCCGTCCAGTAGCGCAGAGTGGTCTGACCACCGCAAGCACGTGCTCCTCGACTCCGTGCTGCGCGGCTGGCCCATCGGCACGCTACTCGTCGCGTGTGAAGCGGACGGATCACGAGTCCTGCTCGACGGCCAGCGACGCCTGGCAGCGCTAGAGGAATTCGTACGCGGTGACCTACTGGTCGACGGCCGACTCACCCCTCCGGCTCGTGCCTTGCGGGAATCCGACGGAAAGACATACAACGCTCTGCCGCAGGGGCTGCGCACTGCCATCGACGACTACCCCTTGGTGCTCCTGGAGCTCGACGAACTGCCACCTGCCGAGTTGCGAACTGCGGTGCTGCGGCTCAATTCTGAAGCCGGACTGACCGCAGCAGGACGCAAACTCGTCGAATCGGGTTCGTTTGGCGAGCAAGTCCGGACCCTCGTGGCCTCGGCGGCTGACTGGGGCCTGGGGGAAGAACGCATCGGCTTCGGGAACGTCGGCCTGGCCTACGAGGACGTGATCAGCAGAGTGCTGGTCGCCGTAGAGGCAGGTAGCATCCAGGCTGCGGCAGTCGGCAGCGAACAACTGAATCACCGGCTGCGCTCCGGTGACGCGGTGGCCGACCACACCCGAGACGCGGTGGCTGACGCACTCAAGGGACTGTTGTCTCTGCCCGCACTCGACATGCCGGCCGTTCGGTTCACCAAACCGACTCTACTGAGCTGGATGTTGGTGATGGTCCGGGCCAGGCGCGCGTTCGGCCCTGGCGCCGAACATCACCTCGGGTTTCTCCTCGAATGGCTGGAGCCGGAACGCAGGAGGCGAGCCGCGGAGCTCGGGCCTGGAGCTACTCCACCACTCAGGACCGGCTTCCGTGAACTGCCGTACGATGCCTTGCTAGAGCGATTCAACGAAGTGGCTGCGGTGGGCGCGCACACCCCCGAGTCGACGGTGTTGAGGGATGCCATCGGCTGGCTGTTTCTTGTAGCGACAGGCGGCGCCCCGTCGCGCCGGACTTCCCCCGTGCCGGACGTGCTGCGCATGTACGCGGCGCTGACCGGCGCAGATGACGCACCGTTCACGGAAGACAGGATCGATCAAGTGCTGTGGGAAGACGGGGTGCTGAAGTCCTGGGGGGAGTGGAGTTGAGCCGGGACGCAGCGGATGAGGAGGTCCTCCGCCGGGCCCAGATCAATAATCACTACCGCAAACTGGCCAGTGGCCAGGTGCGTTCACCCCTGCGCAGGGTCGAGATCGACGGGCACGCGCATCTCGGCTCGCTCGCCGCTGAGATGGCCCCGGGCATCACCCTTCTGTGCGGGGTGAGTGGCGCTGGCAAGACACAGTTCCTGCGAACGCTTGCACGCCATCTGCGGCAGCAATCCCCGTCGGAAAGCGTGCCGCATCCCGCTACGGTACGGCTGACGGGCCAGTCACGACATCAGAAGAGCGACCGCAATGGACCGGCGTCGGGCGATGTAGAACTCGCCGAGGCCAAAGCCCCGTGTGTGTACATCGACACTGCACGGGAGTGCTTCGATGTGCTGACCCAAGTGAGTCGAGTTCCGGCACACGAGCTCGAAAGCGAGCGCGCCACGGCCGAGAAGGCCCCCCGCAGCGCCTGGTTCGACCATGCGTTGGGCTCCATCATGGGACGCCCCTACGACCTGGTCACCCACCAGGAGCTGGATCGCCGCTCCCCTGCTTCTGGCGAGCAACCCACCTGGTTCTACTACGAGCTCGGCCGTCACGGCGAAACTTACGGGCCTGAACAGATGAGCCTGGGGGAGCTCGCTTCCTGCGTCATCCTGCGCGCCCTGCGTGGGGTGGGGCGGGGCAGCATCGTGCTGCTCGACGAGCCAGAAAACTTTCTCTCGCCCCGCGCTCGCGAACGGCTGCTCGACATCATCGTCGCTCGTGCGGTCCAAATGGAGCTGTCGGTCGTCCTCGCCTCGCACTCTCCGGAGTTCGCCTACCGCCTGCCCAGCACTTCCCTCCGCACACTTGAGCGCGGTGCGGGCGCCGCGGCTCAGGCGACCATCTCCGCTGGAGCCCTTCCTGCTCAGGTCAGCCGGAAGCTGGGCATGGCTCCGCGGACCGAGGCAGTGCTGCTGGTCGAGGACCGTTTCGCCCGGCTGATGCTGGAGGAACTGCTCCGATGCCACCTGCCGGAGCTGGCCCCGCATCTGTGCGTGCAGGACGTGCGCGGCGCCGACACTGTCGCGACCGTCGCTCGCGTCCTCGGACCGACCAGACCGGCCGTGGCCTTTCTCGGCGTGCTGGACGGAGACACACGTTCCGAACCAGGCCGTCAAGGAGAGTGGTTGGAGTACCTGCCGGGCCATCACGATCCCGAGGCGGTCGTCATTCAGTTGCTTCAGGCACGTACGGGGGCAGCGGCGAAAGAGCTGGGCGTGACAGAGGACACCCTGAAGTACGCTCTGGAAGAAGCATACGTCTCCAACATTCACGACCAACCTGCAGTCGTGAGCGAACACACAGGTGTGGACGAGGTACGGCTGATTTCCTTCGCGGTGCGGAGGATCCGCTCTGTGCCAGGCTTCCGCAAGGATACTGACCGGCTCATGGAACGCATTCGCACTCTCTTGGCGCCTTCACCTTGAGCCCGGCCAGCCAGGAGCAGCACGGACCACGAATTCCAGGCGTATGGCGTACAGGACTTTCAGGCACGCACTGGCAGCACAGAGTGTTGCGCCCACGACCCTCGTCGACCTGCACTTTGGTCAACTGAGGTAGCAACACTGCATCTCTCCTTGCTCTCCGGCGAGTGGTGTGGAGTTCGTCCGGCTGGCCCAGGTTGCTGCGCAGTGAGACAAGCGCATCTCTGGTTAGGAGTAGCGGATGGCAGGCACAGCAGGGGAACAGACGTCGCAGAGAAGTCCTCGGACATCGCCCATTGCTGCCGTTGGCATGTAGCGTTGGCGATTCTGAGTCCTCTCGTACGTTGTCGTGAATCCCGTGCTGGGATGGTGCTGGGACGCGCCCACATTCCCGCAGGTCAGAGCCTTGTGGTGGAGTTCCGCTTCAGCGTCTGATTGGACGTGAATAACGGCCTGACCTGCGAGAAGGCAGGTCAGGCCGTTGTGCTGTCCGGAGTAGTCCGCAGAACCTGAAGCGGCTACGTGTCGTAGACCGTGGAGCGGTGTCCGACGTGTACGACCCACACCACTAGTTCCCCGTTGTCGATGGTGTAGAAGACGCGATAGTCGCCGACTCGTAGGCGGCGGCGCTCAGGCTGGGATACAAGTGCCGTGGTGTTGAAGCCGAAAGGGTCGCTCTCCAGCTCTGTCAGCTTGGCCAGGATACGAAGCGCCATGTCGCGAGGGATCTTGCGAAGCTCGGCCTGGGCCTCGGGTCGGAACACCGTGCGGTAGTCACTCACTGCGTGCCAGCGTCTCCCTCATCACGTCCTCGATCGGGACGCCGGCGGCCGGGCTCGCCATGCGTTCGTCGATGATGCGGTTGATCTCGCGCTCTTCCCACTCCTGGTACTTGCGCAGCACCTCGATCGAGACCACTGCGGCGACCTGCCTGCCGCGGCGGGTGATGACAGTGGGCATGTCTTCGCGGTCGGCCCGTTCGACGACTTCGGCCAAGTGAGCGCGTACGTCGCGGATGGACTCTATGGGCAGCGGCTGAGTCATGCCCCAAGGGTACCGAGTGTGCCATGTGTACACAATCTGGGTTGCGTGCACTCGTTGGGATGAGCTGCCGATTGGGTGGCTGATTCCGGGACAGAGATCCGGGAGCAGTTCTTTCTGTTACCCACGCCGGCGCGGTCCGGGTCTTCAGCGCCCAGGATCGATGCGCCGCGCCCCGTTCGGTGCCGCAAGGTTGCCACCACCGAGGAGGGGCTGACGCCGTCAGCTTTCCCAGTCGAGGGAAACCGCGGCCCCGTCGCGGGCCACCTTGGCGGCGAGGAGTTCGTCACTGGTCGCAGCGTCGATCGTGTAGTCCATGACGATCCGGACCTTGGCCTTGCCGATCAGGTGCCACGGCCCGATCCGAACGGGGTGCATGGCTGCAGTGAACGCGTCAGCGCTGATCGCTTCGCCGCTCGCTTCCCGGGTGAGGTGTTTGATCACCTCGACGTCGTCGAGTTCGGCGGCGTGGTGGCCGATGAAGTAGCGATTCTGCTGCAGGTATTCGCGGGTATTACTCAGTCGACACGTCTCCCGAGGGTCACGAAGGCAATTACTAACCTCTATGTTGCTAACATTATTGTTAGTGTCATGGGTGGAGGTCGACCAGACGTGGTGGATTTTGTAGGACGTCGCCAGGAGCTGGCGACGTTGGAGCGAGAGCTGCAGAAGGTGGCGGCAGGGATCGGCGGGGAGCGGCCCGGTCGGTGCGTGATGTTGCGTGGGCGGCGCCGGGTGGGCAAGTCGCGGCTGGTCGAGCGGTTTGCGGAGCGTTCCGGAGCCCCTTTCTTGTTCTTCGCTGCGACTGGTGCATCCCCCAGGGATGATCTGGCACGGCTGGCCAGGGACGCCCAAGTGTCAACGCTGCCGTTGGCGGGGCTGGTGGCCGCCGCGCGGCCGGAGAACTGGGATACCGCGTTCGATGTGCTGGCCGCGGCGCTGCCTGCCGACCGGGCGAGCGTTCTGATCATCGACGAAGTGCCGTACCTGATGGATACCGACGGCGCCTTTGAAGGGATGCTGCAACGGGCCTGGGACCGGGTGCTGGAGACCAAGCCGGTGCTGCTGGTCCTCATCGGCTCCGATCTGTCGATGATGGAGGCACTGAACAGCTACGGACGCCCCTTCCATCAGCGTGGCCGGGAGATGGTGCTGGGACCGCTCAACCCCGCCGAGGTGGGGCAGATGCTTGGGCTGGATCCGGCGGAAGCCTTCGACGCCGCACTGGTCACCGGCGGGCTGCCGCTGATCTGCGCAGAGTGGCCGCGCGGCGCAGGGCTGTGGGACTTCCTCGGCGAGGCGCTGAGCGATCCGGTCTCGGCCCTGCTGGTGTCGGCCGAGCGTTCGCTGGCCGCCGAATTTCCCCCGCAGGTACAGGCGCGCAAGGTGCTGGCGGCCATCGGGAGTGGCGAGCGGACCTTCACCAATATCGCCCGTGCAGCCGGCGGGATCGGGGCCACGCCGCTGCAGCGAGCTCTGGAGCTGCTTACGGACAAACGGATCGTCGCCGGCGAGCTGCCTGTATCGCTGCGCCCGTCGAAGGACCGCCGCTACCGGGTGACAGATCCCTACCTGCGGTTCTGGCTGCACCTGCTCGGCCCGTCGATGGAGGAGATCGAGCGGGGGCGGGGCGATCTGACCTTGGCGCGCATCCGGGAGAACTGGACCAGCTGGCGTGGTCGGGCCGTCGAGCCTCTTGTCCGTGAGGCCCTGGCGCGGATACTGCCCGACGACCGGCTGCCCGCGGCCCCCGCAGTGGGCGGCTACTGGACTCGCACCAACGACATCGAGATCGATATCGTCGGGGCCGACCGCGCCCCCATCGCCAAGGAGCTGTTCTTCGTCGGCTCCATCAAGTGGCTGGAGCAGTCGCCCTTCGACCGGCATGACTTGGCCGCTCTGCATCGGCACCGGGCTGCCCTCACCGACGAACTTGTTCCAGTCGTGGCGGTTTCGCGTAGTGGAGTCGACTGTCCGGGGCTCGACGCCACCTACGGCCCCGGCGATTTGCTGACCGCCTGGCCGCTGTGAGTGGCGGATGTCAGGTGGGGTACGGGAGTCGGTGAGCCCTTGGTCGCTTACCGGCGCTGTTGTGCAGCGTTGGCGGTCCTGAGCCTCCTCGTGCCCAGGTACCGGGACAGGAACGGCTCCCCCGCCGCGGTGTGCGGTGAAGGGGGAGCCTCGGAGGACCGACCGTCTACCGGATCAGCTCCTGTCCTCGTCGTCCTCGTCCTGTGCGCGAGGTGCGGCGGGCCGGTGCGGGCTGTGCGAGGTGTCCCAGAAGTAGGGAGGCGCCATGTCGTCCTCGCTCGTCTCCTGCCGGTCTTGGTTCCGTTCGCCTGCGCCGCTCTCCGCGGACCCCGGCGTGAACGTGTCCGCGTCGGCATCCGGGTCCGCGGCCGCGTTGGTGAATGGCGCGCCCTCGGGGGCTTGGAAGCGCGGCGACCAGGGCCCGGTGGTGTCCCCCTCGCTTGGAGGCTCACCCTCCGGCCCCTCGTCGGGCGCCGGGAGAAGGGTCCGCCTGATCTCCTCGGCGGCCTCGTCCAGCCCGGCCGCCTCCAGGCTCCGCACCACACGGTGCACGAACACCGTGTACTCATCCATGTCCGGCTTCAGGCCTACCGCCGCCAGCAGCAGGAGCAGCCGATCCGAAACCCCCACTTCCTCCTCGCGGTCGAACGTCCCTCCTCCCTGGGCGTGTCCGTCCCACAGCGGGCCTCCGACGGTTGCTTCGGTCCGCGCGTCCACGGGCGGGACGAGCAGGTGCCGGAAGATCTCGGGCACCTCCTCGTTCTTGGCGGCCGCCGAGATCTGGGCGAGCGGACCGATCATGTCGACTGCCTTCTCGATGTCGTCCTCGTGACGGGCCAGCCACCACACCACGGCGCTGCCCGTGCTCTTGAGCACGTCGTCACCGAGGTAGCCCCGCTTGTTGCGCTCGTGCTGACGCTCGTACTCCCAGAGTTCCTCGTCCTTGCGAAGGTCGTTCATTTTCCGCAGGCGCTCACGGTCGGCGGGGGCGAGGGTCAGTGTCACATCGGCCGCCAGGGCCTTCACTCGTCCGCTCCGGTCCGAGAGCGGGGCGCCCAGCTCCCCTTCCAGGAGGTACCGTGTGAAGCTCGCCCGGCCGGGCTCCTCGTGGCGGACGACCTGCAGGGCCCGGCTGACGACCGAGGAAACGGCGAGGGCTGGGGAGGCGCCGTCGGACCAGTCGGCGTGGTCGGGGACCGGCCTCCACCACACGGTGGCGGAGAAGAGGAAGTCGTAGCCGTCCGTTGCGCTCGGCAGCGCCGCGTCGACCACCCGAGTCTCCTGGTACGGCTGCTCCGTCGGCGCCGCGGGCGGCTCAGCTTCCTCGGGCTCGTACGGATCGGCCGACGCGCGGCCACCGCTGAGGACCGTCATCACGAGCAGTAGGGAGCCCGAGGATGTGACCATGGACATGAAGCCCCACAGCCACGCCGACCAGTGCAGGAGGTTTCCGAGCACAGCCGGTGCGAGGCCGCAGAGAGCAACGGACAGCAGGCTGGGAAAGCGGTGTTTCATCGTGCCTCTTCCGTGGTCCGTGGTCCGGCGCCCGCACGCTTCGCACTCTCCGTGCGGACGTACTGCGCGTTGTCGATGTGCTGCCAGAAGAGGGCGGCGACGGCCGCCCGGGACGGGTGGTGCCTGGGCCCCGCCCAGTCGCAGGCGATGGCGTAGAGGCGGTGCAGAGCGGCTGTGCGGCCGTGTGTCGCCCCGACCATCACGCCCAGCGCCATCTCCCGCGTACTGTCGCCCGCCGCGGCGTTCAGCCAACTGCTCACCAGCGGGTTCCAGAGCTCCGTCGGCGGATGGGAGAAAACCGTCTCCCAGCCCAGGAACAGGTCCGGCCACGACGGCGGCTCCGGTGCCCGGTCGCTCCTCAACAGTTCAGCGAGCAGTTGGAGATGGAGCTCTGTCCCGCGCGGCTCCCGACGCGCCCGGTCCCGCAGGCGGTCGATCAGTAGCCGGTAGGGCCGACGGTCGCGGCCGGCGAGGTCGAGAAGTACTTCCCGGGCCCCGCGTGCCGCCTCCCCCTTCCGTACGGCGAGGTAATGGAGCCGCACCATCGCCTGATCCGGGTGCGTCGCGCCGAGGCTCTGGAGGCAGGCAGCGGTCAGGACGCGAATGAGACCGTCCGACAAGGGGCCGGACCTCGCGCACTCGTACATCCGTCTGCGGAACCATCCCCCGAACCGCTCGTGGCTGAGACCGAGTTCGAGGGCCGCCACGGCTCGTGGGTCGCAGGACGTCCCGGTCGCGTGGTCCGCCCAGTGGACCACAAGGTCGAAGAGGTGGTCGGGCCGCCCGACGGCCAGGGACCGCTCGCCGAAGCGGACAACGACGTTCACCCGGTCGTCGGTGGTCAGACCGTGGAGCCCGGCGGCATGGCCGATCCAATTCCTGAGGTCGTCGCGCGTCCCGGGGAAGTTCGCCCAGAAGTACGTCCGTACCGCGTCGGCGTAGGCCAGCCGGCCGAAGTGGAGCCGCCCTTCCAGGTCCCGCTCGATCCCGAGCGTCGCCAATCGCTCCCCGAAATCCGTCTGTGCGAGCTCGGTTGTCGTCTCTTCCTCGTGCCTCACCGTCCTCATCAAGCCGTGCCACGCTTCGTAGACGGTGTCGGCGCGGGCCTCCTCGAAGACTGCCGCAGCAAGCAGCAGGGCCCGCTCGGGCGCGGTGCGGACCGTGGCCACCTGCCGACCCACCTCACCGGCACGGTCGGTCACCGCGTGCATCGCTTGGTCGAGCCATCCCGCGAAGTCGACGCCGAACCGGCCGCTGTCGCGAGCAGACCTCACCAGCCCCGCGAGGCGCGCCAGTTCCCGCATGGGGGAGCGTTCGCACAGGCGCTGTAGGTCGTAGCTCCCCAGGTCCGTGGAGTGGAAGGCCATCCGGTCCATACGGAGGTACCGGGTGACGACGGCGATCCCCCGAGGGCGCCCCAGTGCCACCGTGTGCGGTTCAAGCTCCGGCGCGTGGGCGTGCTCCATGCCCGACGGCAGGACGACCGCCATGTGGGCCCCCGCCTCCTGGACCTGTGACCGGCGCACGACCAGGAGGCGCTGGGCCTTGGCATACGCCTCCTCGTCGGCGATCCCGGAGAGGTCGAGGAGGAAGCGGTCCCCCTTGCCGGGGGCGAGAGTGGGCTCGTCCTTGTCCGTGGCGGGAAGCTCCTCGAACCGGTCCTCCTCCTGCTCCTCTTCAGCGCCTGCGTCCTCACCGAGCTCGTGCAGCAGCATGATCGCTGCGGCGCGCCGGCCGCTGCCGGGCGCGGCCTCCAGCAGCACCACCGATCCGGGCTTCTCCAGGCAGCCGGCCGCGATGCGATAGCCGACCGGCCGAACGAACCGGTCGGCCAGGCGCACCCGGTCCTCTCGGACGATCCGGAGAGACTCGACCCCTTTGCGGATCATCCAATCAGCGCCACCGTAGAAGACGTACTGGGGCCCTGCGCCATTGTTCACCGGGCCACGCGGATCGTTGACGGTGACTCGGTCCTGCTCGGTCATCGTCCGTCGTCCGAGCGCCGACGCTCGCGCTCGAAGCGTTGGTGGACCGTACCGCTGTTGTCGCCCGCGGTGAACTGGACCCCGGTGTTGTCGCCCTGGAAGTGGGGAGCGTTGTACTGGTGCCCCCCACCGGTGTTCACGGGCCCCTGCGGTTCGTTGACGAAGGTGCCGGACAGATTTCCGTTGAGGTTTCCGATGCCGCGCACGCGCTGTTCGACGTCGCGCGTCCGCATTCTGGTGTGCCTGGCATCCTTGGGCGACTTCTTGCGGGACTTCGCCTCCGCCCGCTCCCGCGCCGCACGGGCGTCGCGGTCCACCGCACCCAGCTCGGGCAGGAGCCGGGCGAGGGTGTCGCCGAGCGCCGTCAGGTCCGATTCGGCGTTGCGGTGGTCGAACCGCCTGTACTGGCAGTCCGCCAGCTCCAGCAGATCGTCCGGAAGGACGGAGCGGTCGATCCTCGTGGCCTTTCCGACGAGCACGGGGATCACCAGGACTCCGCGGTCGAGCGCGGTCTGGATCTCGCGACGGGTCCAGTCCTGCTCGGCTTCGAGGGCGGGGCGGCCGTCGGCCCCCCGCACCTCCGCCCAGCGCGGGCCGATCACGGCGAGGAGAGCCTCGCACTCCTCCACCGCCCTGACCAGTTCCACCGGGAAACGGCGTCCGGGCTCGATCGAGTTGCTGGCGAAGAAGATCCGCTCGTCGCCGAACCGACGGGCGAGTTCCCGAGCGATCATGGTCGCTGCGGACTCCTCGTCGCCTGTGCGGTAGTTGACGAAGACGTCGGACATGAAGGTTCCCTTCGTGAAAGGAAGACGGGGTGAACGGGCACGGGGCTGTGGACCGGGGCTCCGGTCCGCCCGGGCCATGAGGTCCCGACTGTGTGGACCGCATGGCGCATCCACGGGAGGGCGTGCGGATGGAGGGGCGCCGCCTGGTGCGTCACTGGTCGCGGGCAGCCCGAAGAAGCCGGGGGCGCGATGCGACGCGTCGAGCGGTGGTCAGAGGATTCCGCCGGGGATCGTGGGATCCGGAGGGTCGGAGGGCCGGAGGGACCGGGTAGTCCGGCGAGCTGGGCGGCTCGAGTCTGTGCCGCTCGTGGAGGGGCTGTCAGTCGTGCGCGGGGGCGAGCACGCGTGCCAGCGCGGGCTGCAGATCACGTACGGCGCGGCTGCTCCGGAACCGGGAGAGTTCCCGTGCGAGACGCCGGACGTCGCTGTTCACCGTCGCCGAGGGCACGGCCGGCATCACTCCCAGAAGATCCCCGGCGATCGCGCACGCGTGCTCGACCTCCCCGGAGGCGGCATGGGCCAAGGACCGGCGGAAGCCGTACCGGGCGCGGGTACGCAGCGCGTGCGGCGGGAGGCGGCGGTACTCCCGGTCGAGTACCTCGGCGGCGGCCTTGGGGCGGCCGAGGTCGTGCAGGCACCAGCCGGTCGACATCGCCGCCGGATCGCTCACATGGGAGGTGCCGATCACGGGCTCAGCGCCATTGCGGGCGTCGTCGCTGGCGAGCAGTTCCCGCGCCCTGTCGAGGCTGCGGAGGCAGTCGACTTCGTTGCCGACGAGCGCGTGCCCCTGGGCCTCCCGCTGGGCCGCGAGTCCCCGGATGCGCGGCGGGAGTTCGCTGCTCTGGGCGCGGCGGGCCAGGGCGACGGTGCCAGCGGCGTCCCCTCCGTACATGGTGACCAGGGCGCGTCGCACCAGTGCGTAGGAACCGAGGTACGGGTCACCCCCGGCGCGCGCCAGTTCGGCGGCCTCGCCCGTCCAGCCGAGTGCCGCGTCGCTGTCCCCGGCTTCCTGGGCCATCCAGCCGGTGAACTCCGCGAACCGCGAGGCGAGCAGGAGCGCAGGGGCCCGGGACGCGGACCGGGCGTCGGTGGCCAGTCCGGCGATCATCCGGGTCTGCGTCTCCAGCAGGGGCAGCAGGACCTTGGGTGCGGTGGACTGACCGAGCTTCCGCAGCTGGTCGAACTGCATGCGGAAGGAGGGCAGGAGGGGGTCGTCGGCGGAGGACAGCGCCTGACTGCCGAGTTTCAGGCCGAGGTCGATCAGCGCTCCCGTACCCGCCGAGAGGACCGCCCGGCGCCCGACGAGCCAGCGGCTCGGACCGGCGGGGGATTCGGCGGTGCCCGAGTCCGAGTCCGTCTCGGGTCGGGTGACCAGGCGCTGCAGCTCGCCATCCGCGCCGAGGAAGGCGTCGCACCGCCGGGCTAGTTCGGAGGACGCGGAACGCTCCCCGCGCTCGACCTTGCTTATGTGCCCCTTGTCGTAGTTGAGCGCCACGGAGAACTCAGTCAGAGTCAGGCCCGCTTCTACTCGTAAACGGCGAAGTTCCGGGCCAAAACATAAAGTCGTGCTCATCATCAGCCTCCCCTTGAACAGTGACCGCGAGAGCCGTCCGCCCTCACGGGAGCCGTCATCCGACGATCACCGGTCGACACGAAACCCGACGGCGAACACCTGCTGTGACGGCGTCGTTTCGGTCCGCATCCGAAAGTGAGTCTGGCACGACGCGCGCCTGGAGAATCGGGGTTCGGCGGTGTTGCCCGTTGCCTCTTTCATTCTCCGTTGTTTCCCGGTCCGTTTCTTGGAGTGACCGGGGTCGACCGTGATCGGTACATAGCGATCGAGAATGACAGGATCACGGGCGGGGTCCAGTCGTTCACGAAGTCGCAGCGCTCGTCGATCCAGGTGGGGGCGACGAAGATGTTGTCGTCGGCGGGAGCTTCGGAGGCTTTCGGCAGGGGCCAGGTGCGGGACTCTTCGGCCAGGTGCTCCCAGGGCTCAGTCCAGTCGAGTTCCCAGTCCAGGCCGGTGCCGGAGACGCCGTATGTGCAGCTGGCGTCCACCTGCCAGAACTGGGAGTGGAGGATCACTTGGGCGTGGTCGGCCAGGTCGTTGATGGATGAGGGAGACCTTGTTCGCTCCGCCATCCATGGTGGGCCACCGAGACTGGATGGCGTTGTCCTCCCGGAAGCAGACAGGGCAGATGGCGTACGCGCCGGGCGTCTCGTCCAGGACGCGACGCCCGCAGCAGGGGTAGGGGTAGCGGTCGCTCACCTGCGCAGTCTCGTTGCCCCAGGGTTTTCCCGTTCGATCCATCCATCAGGTTGCGAGGTGAAGTAAGATTCAATCTACGTAAGAATCTATCTACGTTAATTGCCTTCAGGGGTGCGTCGTGGAGTTTCAAGGTCGGGCCGGAGATCTTGAGCTGCTGGCTGAGCAGTACCGGACAGTGGTAGAGGCGGTTGGGGCCACTCGGGGGCGGGCTGTGATCATGACGGGCCGGCGCCGCGTAGGGAAGTCGCGACTGGTCCAGGAGTTCTGCGACCGCTCGGGAGCGCCGTACGTGGTGTTTCAGGCCACCCGTGGGCGCAACCCTGTGACGGAGCGCGCCGACTTTGCCGCGACGCTCGCGCAGTCGCTACTGCCTGGGGCGGAGCTGGTCGCCGGCCTCCAGGCGCAGGACTGGAACCAGGCCCTGCGCTCTCTGGCGCTCGCGGTCCCCGATGACTCGCCCAGCATCGCGGTGATCGACGAGGTGCCCTGGCTGGTCGAGCAGGACCAGGAATTCGAGGGCGCACTCCAGACGGTCTGGGACCGTCACTTGTCCTCCAAGCCCGTGCTTCTGCTGCTGGTTGGCAGCGATACATCGGTGATGGAGGCACTGCAGTCGTACGGACGGCCGTTCTTCGGTCGGGCAGCGAAAATGACCGTCCACCCCTTGAACCTGGCCGACGTACAGGCCATGACCGAACTCGACGCCGCAGGGGCCGTCGACGCCCAGTTGATCACTGGCGGATTCCCCGAGATCGTGCAGTCGTGGCGGCCGGGAATGGGGCGTACGGCCTTCTTGCAGGCGTCGGTCGCCAATCCTCTCTCGCCCCTGCTGGTGGCCGGCGAACTGTCCCTGCTGGGCGAATTCCCCGAGGCTTCGCACTCACGGGCCGTGCTGGAAGCGGTGGGCAGCGGTGAGCGGACGTTCAGTGCAATCGCAGCCCAGGCCGGCGGCGCCGCCGCTCTGCCGTCCGGCACGCTCTCCCCGCTGCTGGCCATGCTGCAGGCCAAGCGAGTCCTGGCTGCTGATCTCCCCCTGTCGGTCAAGTCGGACAGCAAGAACAAGCGCTACCGGATCGCCGACCCGTATCTGCGGTTCTGGCTGGCGTTCCTGGCCCGCGCGATCCCACTCATCGAGCGAGGCCGCGGTGACTTGGCACTGGAACGCATCGAGCGGTCATGGACCAGTTGGCGCGGGCGAGCGGTCGAGCCACTGATCCGCGCGTCCTTGCTGCGTCTGATGCCCAATGACGAGTGGCCCGAGACCGAGGCCATCGGCGGTTGGTGGAACCGTCAGAACAACCCGGAGATCGACCTCATCGGTGCAGACCGCGAGCCGGTGGCCCGGCAGGTGTCCCTCGTCGGGTCGGTCAAGTGGCTGGAGACCCAGCCCTTCGGCCGTCATGAGTACGACGCCTTGGTGCGCGACATGCTGGCCGTCCCCGGTGCCTCTCCGGATACTCCACTGGTCGCGGTCTCCCGCTGTGGGGTGACCGATGATCTGCCGCTCACCGCGCACTGGGGACCGGAGGACCTCGTACGGGCGTGGCAGCCCCGATAACCGCGAAGTCAGGGCTGGGAGGACTACACGTCCTCGCTCAAGAACGACCGCAAGATGCTCGCTCGGATCAACAAGCTCGTCGAAGACGTCACACGCGACCCCTTCACTGGAATCGGCAAGCCCGAACCGCTGAAGTACCACGTGCCCGGGGCGTGGTCGCGGCGGATCGACGATGAGCACCGCCTCGTCCACGTGGTCACGGACAAGGAAATCGTCATTCTCGCGGCTCGTTGTCGCGGACGCGGCCGAGCTGATGGCCTGGGGGTGGGCGTCCGCCTTCGCGGTCTTCTGGTCCCATCAGCGCGTGGCTGGTGACCGGCGCGACACGTCGCCAGGCCCCGACGCGGCGCGGGTGGGCCCGGGGTCACTTGCAGTGCTTGCCCTTGCAGGGTTCGCCGCGGGTGTTGCTGATGGTGGTGGAGAGGGCGGGGTCCTGTTCGGTCAGCTCGAAGGGACCAGCGATGGGGTTCTCGGGCAGTTGGTAGCCCTCGGGGACGCCGGTTTCCTCCAGGTAGTACAGGCCCGGCTCCAGGGTGTCGAAGGTGCACAGGCCCTGCTCGTCGGTGGCGCAGGCGCTGCCGATCTTGGTGT
This sequence comes from Streptomyces sp. NPDC058051, assembly GCF_042885475.1. Lineage (NCBI taxonomy): Bacteria > Bacillati > Actinomycetota > Actinomycetes > Kitasatosporales > Streptomycetaceae > Streptomyces > Streptomyces sp. NPDC058051. The sequence goes on along the minus strand of NZ_JBHVRW010000003.1, from coordinate 507,269 downwards.
CGGGGTCGCTGCCGCCGGTCTGGAGGCCGTCGGTGTCGTTGGTCTCCCGCCACAGCTGGAAGACCGCGCCCGGCAGCAGCGCCCCGTTCGTCCGGTCGGACTTCGTGACGGTCAGTTCGCCGGTGGCGGTGGCGCAGGGCTCCCATTGGACGGTGGCTTCGCCGTTGCCTTGGCGGGCGCCGGTGACGAAGGTGGCGCCTTCGGGGCCCGTACTGGAGCCTCCGCCGCCGCCGGCCCCGCTGTTGTGGGCGGTCGGAGATGCGGCGCCTCCACCGCCTCCGGTCGCGCCGCCGCCTCCTCCGCCGCCTGCGCCGCCGTGCGGGTCGCCGAGGTTGTCGCCGCCGCGCCCACCGACCGGTCCGTCGGCCGCGGAACCGTTCTCACCGTTCGGTTCCGCGGTCGGGACGTTGATGCCGCCCTGGCCGCCTTCCCCACCAGGGCGTCCCGGCTTGCCCTCGTCGTCCCCGGACAGCCCGGTGCCCGGCTCGCCGGCTTCTCCGCCGTCCCCACCGCCGATGTCCGAGGAGAAGTGGGACGCGCCCCCGCCACCTCCTCCGCCCGCCACGATCAGCGGAGTCGACCCGGCGCTGACGACCGTCCGCCCGCCGCCGCCTCCTGCGGCGATCCCCCTGATCTGGCCGTCCACTCGGTAGGCGCCGCCCATTCCTCCGCCGCCGTAGCCGCCTTGGACGGGCGCGTCGGGATCGTCTCCGGCACGGCCCGCACCGCCGACATCGACGGTGAGGACCTGGCCCGCCGTCACGTCCAGCGACGCGGACACCTGCGCCCCTTGCCCGCCCGGCACCCCGTACTGACCGATGCCTCCGGCGGCCCCGTACGCCGTGACGGACAGCGAGCAGACGTCCTCGGGGACGGTGAACTGCTGGGGAGCGCCCGTGAAAACGAACGTCTGTGAACCCGGCTGCTGCGCCGCCGGCAAGCCGGCGGCGGACGCCTGGGCTGCGGGAGAGAAGAACACTGCTGCGGAAGCTGTGAGCGCCAGGCTCACGAGGCGTGTCTGTGCAAGTCTCATGCGCGCACCATAGGCAAATGTTCTATATGTTCATGTGAGGCGGGGGGAGGGGGCGGTGTCGCCACCTGAATGGTGGTACCGCGTCATCAAGTGCCTGCCGGAAGGCTGGGCCCGTCATGCGGGGCCCACGCGATGAGCTACGGGGCCGATCGCTGCCTCCGGCGCACGAGGTCGCGCCCGGCACGTGCTCTCGGCCTATTCAGGTGCCGGGTTTCCGGCCCCAGACGAAGACCGGGGCGCCGATGCCGAGCCGGTCCCACAGCACCTTGGCGTCCTTGAGTGACAGATTGACGCAGCCGGCCGAACCGCTGCCGTCGAACAAGTCGTCGTACCGGCCATGGATCGCCTGGCCGCCGTCGAAGTACTGCGCGTACGGCATGGGCGCGTTGTCGAACAATTGCGAGTAGTCATCGCGGACGCGCCGGAAGATCTTGTGCATGCCCGGGCGGGTCTCCTCGCCCCAGCGGCCGGTACGTGTGGCCACCGGGCCGTACTCCAGCTTCTTGCCGTTCTGCAGCCACAGGAACTGGCGTGTCATGTCGACACACACGACCCTGCCGACATCCACCGGGCAGGATCCGTCAGCGTTCGGATGCGTGCCCGCCCGCACGATCTGCGTCTGACGGTACGTCTCCAGGCCCGCGTAGCCGTCCTGGCGGCCCAGTTGGTGCGTGCGCTGGAAGTCACGGATGGCCGCGCAGTCCTGCGGTGACTGGCGCCCGTCCGCCGGCCGCTTCAGGAACTCCTCCAACTGTCGCTGATACGGTCCGGTACTCGCCGAGCACGCCTCGCTCCCGGAGGGCGTGGCACCTGCGGGCTGCTGGGCCGCGGCCTGCGGCACCAGGAGCGACAGCGCACCCGTACACAGCAGCCCGACCAGCCCCCCTGCACGACTGCGGTGGAACCTTCGACGATCATGTCTCGCACGCATGGTCCCAGCCTCGACCCGGCATACCTGGCATCGCTACCGCACACGGCCATCCGGGGCTGCCCGCAGGATGACCGCGGAGCGACGGATCCCCCGGTCGACTCGCCCTTGACCTGGAGTGCGCAGGCCGGGCCACGGCCCTCCAGGGCGTGGCGGAAGTCAGCGTTCGCGCCGTAACCGGTGTCCGCGGCATCGGTCTCCTGCGGGTCGAAGCCGTCACCCGGTTCTACAGTCACCCGGTTCTGGTCACCCGGTTCTACAGTCACCCGGTTCTGGTCACCGGGTTCTGGTCACCGGGTTCTGGTCGCCGGGTTCTGGGCCAGCATCGACTGGAAGGAGGAGCCCTCCTCATCGGGCCGGTGCGGGAGGAAGCCGTCGGGAACGGTGCGGGCGGCGGTGGTGAGGAGGCGGTCCAGAACTTCCCGTTCAGTGGCCGGGGGGAGCCGCAGGGCGGCGAGGAGACGATCACGGACCGCGGGGTGGTCCGGGTGGTCGTCGAGGTAGTCGGAGCTGAGGGCCGGGGGTCGGAAGCCGGCCAGGGCGTCGTGCCAGGACGGGAGGACGACGACGAGGGTCAGGGCCTCGGCGAGGGACTCGGCGATCAGAGAGGCCTGGCCCTCGGAGTCTGTGTAGAGGACGGGGCGGGGGCCGCCGAGGTCGGCCGGGCCACAGAGGTAGTGGGTGCCGCCCGCGTTGCAGCCGGCGATGGGCTCCACCGGGAGGCCGTTGGGCAGGGTGATCGGCTCGATCGGGTCGGTGCGGGCCACGTCGAACTCGCCGTCGCAGGCCAGGTGGGAAGCGGCCTCGGTATGCGCGGCGATCCTGCGGAGGAGGGCGTTGTCCGAGAGCGCGTCCGGGTTGAGGGCTGCGGCGATCGCGGGAGTGAGGGGACGCCCGGCGAGGACATGGCGGACGGCGTCGAGGGGGACGGGGCGCTCGTAGTAGTCCTCGAAGTGGGCCCGGACCGCCTCGGGGGAGCGGTCGGTGAGCAGGTGGAAGAGGAAACCGGAGCCGTCGGGGTCCTCACTGCCGGGCGGGAAGGCGATGGCGGAGCCGGCGTGCCAGGCCGTGTCTCCGGTCTCCCGCCACAGACAGGCGGTGACCCGAGGGGCGTCGATGCCCTCGTCATGGAAGGCGGGTTCGTCCAGGAGCGGGCGCAGTGAGGCGGGGACTTCGTCGATGACGCCGGGCCAGACCCGCTCGTCGTCCGTCGCGTACGGGCTCATCTCCGACTCGTGGTCGAAGCCGCGTATGAGCACCCCGGCCGGGGTGAAGAGGACGGAGAACTCGTCCCCCGAGCCGTTCTCCATCAGGGCTGCCTCTTCGCCGGGGCCCCAAGCCGTGTCGAAGGTGTAGCGGCGGAACTGCGGATCGTCGCCGATCGTGGCGTCCAGGACGGCCAACGCGCTCAGGTGGGCGCGGAGTTCGGCGGGGGCGGGGAGGAGGGCGGCGGTCTCGTGCACAGTGCTCATGGCGCCATGAAAGCAGCCCTTACCGACAGCCCGGCGTGGCCGGTGCGGACAGCGGCACCGCTCCTTCTGACGGAGATCAGGTGTCGTCAACGGTGGAGCGATGTCCGACGTGTGCGACCCACACCACCGGCCCTCCGTTGCCGATCGTGCAGAGGATGCGATCGTCGCCGACCGGCGGTCGACGCCGCTCCGGCTGCGATACGAGTGCGGTGGTGTTGACCCGAGCGGATCGCTTTCCGGTTCGGTCGGCCTGGCCAGGATTCGGACCACGCCGGCACGCGTGAGACCCGCCTGTCAGGAGGTGAGGACGGAGAGGCCGTCTCCGAGCAGTTTCAGCCCGAGGACGAAGAACAGGACCGCCATCACGGCGACGTTGTGCTGGGCTGCCCAGTCTTTCCAGTTGCCGAGCGTGGTCTTGGCCCGCTCGCCCCCGAGCAGGAAAACTCCCAGGGGGGCCAGCAGGCCGAGGGTGGCGATCAGGACGAAGATCGCCAGCGATGCGATCTGCTGTCCGGCCGGCAGTCCGGCTGAGCCGATCGCGGCACCAGCGGCGATGGTCAGCGGGGCGTTCTTGGCGTTGAGCGCGGCCAGGGCCAGTCCGAGTGCGAAGACCTTGACCGGCGCGAGGCGGTCGATCGCGCCCATCCACTTCGGCAGCTGGGCCTGCGACGGATCCCTTGGGCGCCGGTGCCATTGCCGGGCGCCGAAGAGGAGGAGGAACAGGCCCAGGGCGAGCTTGAGGGCTCCCACCCAGGTGGCTGGGTGACTGTGGCCAGAGGCACCTGCGGGGGAAGCGATCGCCAGCATCACCGCGCCCAGCGCCGAGAGCCCCAGGATCCAGCCGACGGTGAAGAGGACTCCGTTGAGGCGTCCCCGGGGCGTGGCGAGTACGAGGATGACGGCGATGATCGGGAGCGGGCTGATCGCGACGCCGGCTGCAAGACCCAGTACGTCACCGAGAACCTTGCCCATGATTGCCTCCAGACAGAAGTCGAGGCGGCTGTCGAGTCGGGCGACCTTTCACGGAAGTGGGTGACCCGACCGCCTGAACGCGGAGCCGTGGGACTGTGGCGGGCGCGTCCGGGACGTGTGGGAAAGGGGTCCGGAACCGGGGCCGCAGCCTGTCCGGAAGCGGTCCATCCGGACGGCGGTCCTCGGCGGTCTGCACCGTCGCGCAGCTCGGACGGATGTTCCGGACCGCTGAGCGTCTCGACGCCCCTCCGGCTCACGGGGCGCACCTCGCCAGCCAGCGGGTGCGGACCGTAGCCGTGCGATGTCGGGGAACAGCGAACCGATCAGGCTGGATCTCGTGGTGCCGGACCCTCTCGATACTCCGCCACTCCGCCCCCGTAACCGCATTATCCCGGACCGGGGATGCGAGGCGACTTGTATGTGGTCAGGATGAAGAGGTGAGGACCATGGCGCCTCGTGTTCGAGCGCTTGGTGACCCTCGCACCGACCGCAGCAGGAGGACGTCACGATGACTGCGACGACAGGCGCAACCCCATCGGCTCACCCCGAGCGCCCGGGCAGGTCGGATGGGGTCTGCAGCGAGTTCACCGTCTTTACCGAGATCAAGCCGGGCCACGCGGATGCGCTGCGTAGGGATCTCGCCACGCTCGCCGACACGGCGGATGACGAGAAGGTCCATGCGGCGGTGCGCCAGATCGGCACCCTGCATGACGCACGGCACGTGATCTTCGACAACGACACCCGGTTCATGTTCGCCAGCGTCTTCGACGGCTCCTGGGACACCTACATCGACGACTTCGCCCAGACGGTGGTCGGATCCCGCTTCGACAAGGTCTTCTCGCACAGCGAAGGGTTCCCCGGCATCACCGATCCAGGGGTGAAGGACTGGTTCGTCGCCCACCAGGAGCCCGCGGGGGTCTTCGTCAGCGCCTATCCGGACCTGACCGTTCAGCAGATCTACAAGGACCACCGCGTGGACGACGCGTTCCAGGAGGTGCTGGACACCGCCCAGTTCCGGGCGGCGCTGGACAACCCGGCCAACGCGGAGTTGGTGGCCACGCCGGCCTTCCGGAAGCTGCTGGAGGAGGCCTCGGCCTGAGACCTGTCCCCGTAATCCGTGGCGGGCGCGAACCCGGACACAGCCAACCCGCGGAGCCCAGCCACCGTCGGTGGACCGAGTCGGCCGGTGCGCGTGCGAGTCGGCCCTTGCAAGGCTGTCCGGGAGAGACCGATGCGGAGGCACGAGCGACCATGAACACAGCGGACGGCAGCAGCGCGGCCGTGCGGGTCGAGATCGACGACGTCCAGAGCGGGGCACTGCGTCCGAGGCCCGTGCCGTACGAGGGGAGGTTCATCTTTCTGCGCGTGGATGACCGCCATGCCGGACGGGCCCTGCTGCGGCGGCTGCTTCCGGTGACCTCGGGTGGTCTGCCCGGCGTGGACCCCCACCGGGACGCCTGGGTGGCTGTGGCGTTCACCTACCAGGGGCTGAGGGCCCTGGGGGTTCCTCAGGAATCGCTGGACAGCTTTCCGCAGGCGTTTCGTGAGGGCATGGCCGCGCGCGCCGAGCTGATCGGTGACACGGGCGAGAGTGCGCCGGCCCACTGGGAGGCACCGTTCGGTACCGGTGATGTCCACATCGCGTTGAGCGCACTCTCCTCCGATACGGCACAGCTGGACAAGGAGCTTGAGCGGGCTCGCATCGCCTACGAGGACACACCCGGTGTCCAGGTGATCTGGCAGCAGGACGTCCACCAGCTCCCCACCGGGCGCACCACCTTCGGCTTCCGCGACGGCATCAGCCATCCGAACATCGAGGGCGTCGGACTGCCCGGCTCCAACCCGCGGGAAGCCCCCGTCAAGGCCGGTGAGTTCATCCTCGGCTACCTCGACGAAACCGGCAGCCTGCCGCCCATGCCCAGCCCCGATGTGCTGGGGCGCAACGGGACCTACGTAGCCGTTCGCAAGATCCACACCAACGTGGCGGCCTGGCGCCGGTACCTGCGCGCGCACACGTCCAGTGCCGAGGAGGAGGCACTCCTGGCGGCCAAAATGGTCGGGCGCTGGCCGAGTGGCGCGCCGCTGACGCTGGCGCCGGAGCACGACGATCCGGAGCTGGCGGCCGATCCGCACCGCGTCAACAACTTCCTGTACCGGGAGAACGACGACCGAGGGTTCCGGTGCCCCGCCGGTGCGCACATCCGGCGTACCAACCCCCGCGATGCCACCATCATCGGCGACGCACGGATGCACCGCCTCATCCGCCGCGGCACCACCTACGGCCCACCGCTGCCCGAGGGCGTGCTGGAGGACGACGGCGCCGACCGCGGCCTGGTCGGCGTATTCATCGGGGCCCACCTGGAACGGCAGTTTGAGTTCATCAAGGCCGAATGGGTCAACGACGGCAACTTCATCGGCCACCCCGGCGAGAAGGATCCGGTGGCCGGACATCACGGCGGAACCGGCAGCGTCACCATCCCGGAGAGGCCGGTCCGGCGTCGCCTGCAGAACCTGCCCAGCTTCGTGGTCACCCGCGGCGGCGAGTACTGCTTCCTGCCGGGTCTGCGTGCCCTGCGATGGCTCACCGAGCTGGAGGACTGACGACGACTCCCACCCCCTGAGGTCCGATCACGCTCTCCGAGAAGAGGTCGAAGTCATGGCAGCACAGTTCGTCCGCTACACGCCTGACGTCGAGGACGACGACCCGAACTTCGACCGCGACGTGCAGAGAGTGATCGAAAGGACCGAGAGCTACATCGCCGAGTCGGTCAAGGCCGGTGGTACCGGACGGGCCCTTCGCGACGCCCATGCCAAGGGCTACGGGCTGGTCCGAGGGGAAGTGGAGATCCTGGACGGGCTGTCCCCCGAGTACGCCCAGGGCATCTACGCGACTCCGGGAACCCACGATGCGCTCATCCGCTTCTCCAACGGCTCGCCTCACGCCGGAGCCGACGCGCGACTCGGCGCCGCCACCGGACTGGCGCTGAAGATGTTCGACCTCCCCGGCCCGACCCTGCTGGAAGACGAACCGGACACCGGCACATTCGACTACGCCAACATCAACGGACCGATCTTCTTCTGCAATACGGTCGAGCACTACCTGTTCATCCAGGAATTGTTCCTGAACGCGCCGGCCTACTTCTCGCAGGGCCGACCCGGTGCGCGTCGTTTCTTCACCGAGTTCGTGACCGGGAAGGGAACGCTGGACCAGGACAACTGGGCGTGGGACGAGTTCCTGGCCTTCCTGCGCCTGTCCAGGATCCCTCCGGCGAACCTGCTGCTGTCGAGCTACTGGACGATGGGCGCGGTCCGGCACGGGGACTACATCGCAAAGGTGCGTATCACCCCCGACCCGTCCTCCGCTGCCGCGGTGGTCCGGCGCGCCATCGACCCGGCCTCGGCAGCGGAGGTCTTCCGACCGGCGCTGCAGGCCGAGTTGCAGGAGCGGCCCTACGCCTTCGACATCCAGGTCCAGCTCTGCACCGACCTGGAGCGCATGCCGGTGGAGGACACCACCGTGGAGTGGCCCGAGCAGCTCATGCCGTCCGTCACCGTGGCGAAGCTGCGGCTGCCCCGGCAGGACATCTCCGGCCCGGAGAATCTGGAGAAGATGGACACGCTGTCCTTCACGCCCTGGCGGGTCACCGCCGAGCACGCGCCCCTGGGCAACATCATGCGGGCCCGCAAGGAGGTCTACCGACGATCCTCCCTCGCGCGCCACAAGCTCAACCAGCAGCCGCGCGCAGAGCCGCGAAGCGCCGACGAGGTGCTCGGCGCTTGACCCGGCCCACCCCCGCGACGGCGCGTCGACCAAGGCGGTCGGCCCTCGTGGGAGCCGATCCCGGCCTGCTGCTGCTCGTGGACCCCAGGGAGCTGCCCGCCGCCCTGGCCGACGACTCGGCCGACGCCTCACGTCCCGCACGGCCCCCCACTGGTACTTCCGTACCGGTGCGCCCCCGGAGACGGAACCTGCGACCCATCCTCCGCGGCCGGGACCGTACGTAGCGTGAAAGCGCCCAGGTCACCAGCAACAACGAGAGTCCGAGGTCATGATCGAGGCGCAGCAGCTCACCAAACGCTACGGGGACAAGACGGTCGTGGACCGTCTGAGTTTCTCCCTCAAGCCGGGGACCGTCACCGGATTCCTCGGCCCCAACGGCGCCGGCAAGTCCACCACGATGCGCATGATCGTGGGGCTGGACACGCCGACCTCGGGATCGGTGACGGTCAACGGAAAGAGGTACGCGCGGCTTCCCGCGCCGTTGCACGAGATCGGTGCCCTCATCGATGCCAAGGCGCTGCACCCGGGGCGTACGGCCCGCGGTCACCTGCGGATCCTCGCGGCCACGCACGGCATCTCCGGGAAGCGGGTGGACGAGGTGCTGCACCTCGTCGGTCTTGAGGGCGTCGCGGACAAGCGGGCGGGGAAGTTCTCGCTGGGGATGGGGCAGCGGCTCGGTATCGCGGCCGCGCTGCTCGGAAACCCGGCGGTGGTGATGCTCGACGAGCCGGTCAACGGCCTCGACCCCGAAGGGGTGCTGTGGGTGCGGCACCTCCTGCAGCGTCTCGCCCGCGAAGGGCGTACCGTCCTGGTCTCCTCCCACCTCATGAGCGAGATGGCCCTGACCGCCGAGCGGCTGGTCGTGATCGGCCGGGGGCGGCTGCTCGCCGACAGCAGCATGGATGAGTTCGTGCGCAGCGCGGGTGGCAAGGGAGTCACGGTCGTCACGGACGACGCCGACCGGCTGTGCGGCCTGCTGGACTTCCCCGGGGTGTCCGTGACCGCCGGTCCCGACGCGGGCCGGCTGCTCGTCGAAGGGCTCGGCTCCCGGGACATCGGGCGTGTCGCGGCAGCCCACGACATCGCGCTGGTGGAACTCACGCCTCGCGGAAGCTCCCTCGAAGAAGCGTTCATGGAGCTGACCCGCGACAGCGCCGAATACGTCACCGCCGACATGGAAGAGGTCACGCTGTGAGCGCCGTCACCGCCGCGAGGGCCTCCTCGCCCCGTGCGAAGGTCTCGTTCGCCCGGGTCCTGCACTCCGAGTGGATCAAGCTCTGGAGTGTGCGCTCCACCGGGTTCACGATGGGTCTGGCCGCGATCCTGATGGCGGCCATCGGAACCGTCGCCTGCTTCGTCTTCGACCCGGCGGGGAAGACGCCCGCCGAGGCGGGCACGGACGGAGTCTCACTGGCCACGAACGGAGCCATGCTCGCCCAGCTGTGCTTCGGTGTGCTCGGCGTCATCTTCAGTGCCGGCGAGTACGGCAACGGGATGATCCGGTCGACCATGTCGGCGGTGCCCCGCCGCATCCCCGTCCTGTGGGCGAAGGCCCTCGTGTTCGCCGTCGCGTCGCTCCTCGTCGCGGGCGTCACCGCCATGGTGACGTTCCTCCTGGGCGCCGCCGCCCTGGACGGGACCGCGTTCGGCCTGTCGCTGTCCGACGACGGTGTCCTGCGCGCACTGGCCGGAACGATGGCGTATCTCGCCCTCGTGGGCGTGATCGGAGTGGCGCTCGGCTTCCTGCTGCGGTCCGTGGCGGGCGGCGTCGCGGTGATCGCGGGCGTGGTGTTCGTGATCGACAGCCTCACCTTCATCCTCCCCGCGAGCATTGCCGACGCCGTGATCCCCTACCTGCCCGGCCACGCGGGACGGGCGATGATGGCCCTGCACGGTGACGGCGACCTGCTGAGTCCCGGTGCCGGAGCGGCGGTGCTCACCGCGTGGGCGGTCGTCGCACTGGCCGCGGGGGCCGTACGCCTCACCCGCAGCGACGTGTGACCCGAACGAGAGAGACCGATGAAGAGCGGACGCCCCCAGACCCGCCCGGACCGGCCCGCCGACGCCTGGCGCGGACCCGGTGGGCGCTCCGCCCTCCCGGGTGTCCTGCGCGCCGGTGCCGCCCGGGTCCGTGCGTTCGACAAACGTGCGCCGGCCGTGTGGGACCTGGTGATCGTGGCCGCGTTCTTCCTCATCGGTCTGCCCGACGCCCTGGCCGCCGGCCCCTTCCAGCCGCAGTTCCTGCACATCAATCCCGGTGAGCAGTCCGAGGCCACGGTCCTGGCGGCGCAGCTCCCCCTCATCGTCCCGCTGTGGTGGAGGCGACGCGCTCCCCTCGTCGTCACGGCCGTGATCGTCGCGGTCTCGTTCGGCCAGTGGATGCAGGGAGTGTGGCTCAGCGGCGGCATCGCCCTCGTGCCGGCGCTGTTCAACGTCGGCCTGCACGCACGTCCCCGCCACAGCCTGTGGGCCTGGGCCGCCACGACAGGCGCGCTGGCGGCTTCGGCCTTCCGCTTCGACACGAGAGCCGGCGGCATCGCCGCGCTCGTCGGGATCACCAGCGCGGCTGTCCTGGCCGGCCTTGCGCTACGGGGCAGCCTGATGCACATCACGGCCCTCGAAGCCAGGGCCGAGCACCTCGAAGAGGAGCGGCGCCGAAGCGCCGAGCAAGCCGTCGCCGCGGAACGTGCGCGCATGGCCAGAGAACTGCACGACATCGTCGGACACAACCTGGCGGTCATCGTCAGCCTCGCCGACGGCTCGGCCCATCTCGCCGGATCCCAGCCCGCCGCGACCGCGCGGGCCTCGCGGATGATCGCCGACAGCAGCCGCCAGGCGCTCACCGAACTGCGCCGCCTCGTCGGCGTGATGCGCGGACCGGACGACGAAAGCCCGGACCTGGCTCCCCAGTCCGGTCTCCGGGACCTGCCCGCCCTCGCGGACCGGGTGCGTGCGACAGGCAGCCCCGTGCACCTCGACCTGCCCGACGACACGGACACGATCACCCCCGGACTCCAGCTCGCCGCCTACCGCATCGTTCAGGAAGCCGTGACCAACGCACTCAAACACGGAGCACCCGGCGCCCCCCTCACCATCGGGATCCGACGGGACGCCGACCGTGTCGACATCACCGTCACCGACACCGGAACCCGCCGCGCCGACGTCCCGGCCTCCACGCCCGGCGGGGGCCACGGGCTGATCGGCATGAAGGAGCGGGTCGCCCTCTTCGACGGCCACATCGCCGCCGGCCCCGACCCCCGAGGAGGGTGGACCCTGCGCGCCACCCTCCACGACTCACCCCCGACGCCCGCCGACGAGAGCGAGCCCTCGTGACCACGGTCCTGATCGTCGACGACCAGCCGCTCCAGCGCATGGGCTACACCATGCTCCTGACCGATCGCCCCGACGTCACCGTCGTCGGCGAAGCCGAGAGCGGCCTCCAGGCCGTCCGGATGACCGCCGACCTCCGGCCCGACGTGGTCCTGATGGACGTACGCATGCCGGGCCTCGACGGCATCGAGGCCACCCACCGCATCGTGGCCTCGGGCGCACGCAGCCGCGTCATCGTGCTGACCACCTTCGACCTCGACGAATACGCCTACGAGGCGCTGCGCGCCGGTGCCAGCGGCTTCCTCCTCAAGGACGCGCGCCCCGAGGAGCTCCTCGCCGCCATCCACTCCGTAGCCGTCGGCGACGCCGTCATCTCCCCCCGGATGACGCGCCGCCTCCTCACCACCCACCTCCTGCAGAAGCCCGCCGCGGCCCGTGCCCCGCGGCCGATGCCGTACGAACTCAGCGCCCGCGACGTCTTCGTCGCGATCGCGCACGGCATGTCCAACAGCGAGATCGCACAGCACCTCCACCTGACGGAATCGACCGTGAAGAAGCACGTCAGCAACCTCTTGGCCAAGATCGGCGCCCGAGACCGCGTCCAGGCCGTCATCGCCGCGTACGACTTCGGGCTCGTCACCCCACGCACCCCGTGAAGGGACCGCCCACAAGCGGTCTGCACCGCCTTCGCGCCCCCTGACGGTTGCCCCCGCCGAGCGGGATGCCGGCTCCGCCCGTGCGCGTGGGCGTCACGGACGGGTGTGGAGTGTGGGGCCGCCCGCGAGGAGTGCCCGGTGGTGCGCCGGCGTCCTTCGGGCACGTGCCGGGCCCGCGGCGCCGAGGCGGCCGCGGGCCTGTGGGGAGGGTCAGCTGTCAGCGGCTGCTGTCCGGGGAGCCGGCGAAGCTGGGTTCGCGGTCCGCGGGAGCGGCGGGGGCGTGCCGGGCGAGCTTTTCGCCTTCGATGTCGACGTTGGGCAGGACGCGGTCGATCCAGGCGGGCAGGGACCAGGCGCGCTTGCCGAGGAGCGCGAGGGCCGCCGGCACGATCGTCATGCGGACGACGAACGCGTCGAAGGCGACAGCGACCGCCAGGCCGAAGCCCAGCGCCTTGATCATGGCGTCGTGGGAGCCGACGAAGCCGGCGAACACGCTGATCATGATGAGGGCCGCTGCGGTGACGACGGTGGCGCTGTGCTTGAAGCCCGTCTCGACCGCGGTGCGGGCGTCGGCGCCGTGGACGTACGCCTCTCGCACGCGGGTCACCAGGAACACCTGGTAGTCCATGGCCAGGCCGAAGACGATGCCGACCATGAGGACGGGCATCAGGCTCATGATGGGGCCGGTCTGTTCCAGGCCGATGAGGTCCTTCAGCCAGCCCCATTGGAAGACCGCGACGAGGGCGCCCAGGGAGGCCAGCACGGAGAGCAGGAACCCGAGGGCGGCCTTGACGGGGACCAGGATGGAACGGAAGACCAGGATCAGCACGAGGACGGCCAGGCCGACGACGAGGGCCAGGTAGGGCACGATGGCCGCGCTGAACTTGTCGGAGATGTCGATGTTGAGGGCCGTGGTGCCGGTCACCAGGGAGCGGGCACCGGTGTCCGACCGGAGGTCACCGGCCAGGACGCGGATGTCGGCGACGAGTTTCTTGGTGGCGTCGCTGCCCGGTGCGCTCTTCGGGATGACCGTGATGATCGCGGTGTCGCCGCTCTGGTTGAAGACGGCCGGGGTCACGGCGGCCACGTCCGGCAGGCCGGCGAGGGACGTGCCCATGCCTTCGGCGCCGCTGCGGGCGACGGCCGGGTCCTGGTCGTCGACGGTCACGGTGAGCGGACCGTTGAAGCCGGGCCCGAAGGACTGCGACAGCATGTCGTATGCCTTGCGCTGGGTGGACGAGGCGGCCTTGGAGCCGTCATCCGGCAGCCCGAGTTCAAGCTTCGTGGCGGGCAGGGCGATCACGCCGAGGGCTATCACGGCCAGGAGCAGCATCCTGGCCGGCCTGCGCAGGATGGAGGAGATCCAGCGCTGCCCCAGTCCCGGCTTGCCCGGCTTGGCGCCTTCGGTGGCGGTGGCTGGGGCGGCGGCGGTCTTCTTGCGTGCCGGGCGCCGGACGCGCTCTCCGGCGAAGCCCAGGAGCGCGGGGACCAGGGTGGTGGCGACGAGGACGGCAATGACGACGGCGCCGGCGGCGGCGAGGCCCATCGCGGTCAGGATGGGCAGGTTCACCACGGCCAGGCCCGCGAGGGCGATGACGACGGTCAGTCCCGCGAAGACGACGGCGGATCCCGCGGTGCCGTTGGCGCGAGCGGTGGCCTCACGGGCGTCGTAGCCGTCCGCGCGTTCGGAGCGGTAGCGGGAGACGATGAAGAGGGCGTAGTCGATTCCGACCGCGATACCCAGCATCGTGGCGAGAGCCGAGGCGTTGCTGTTGAGGTCGAGCGGACCGCTGAGCGCGGTGATGGCGGCGATGCTCACGCCCACTCCGACGAGTGCGGTGAGCAGGGGCAGCCCGGCGGCGGTGAGGGAGCCGAACGTGATGAGGAGGATGACGGCTGCCAGGGCGAAACCGATGGCCTCAGCCGTGTGGCTCTCCTCGGGGGCGGCCAGCGCGTTGCCGGAGGCTTCCACCGTCAGCCCCTGGGCACGGCCCGATTCCAGGGCCTTGTCCAGGCTCTCGTGGTCGCCGTCGGTCAGGTCGGCTTCCTTGGCGGTGTAGGTGACCTGGGCGTAGGCGGTGGTGCCGTCCGCGCTGAGTGCCTTGGAGGCGAACGGGTCGCTGATCTGCCCGATGCGGGCGGAGGAGTCCTTGATGTCGGCCAGGGTCGCTTCGAGGGCGGCCTTGTTCTCCGGGCTGCTGATCTTTTCGCCGTCGGGTGCGCGCAGCACGACGCGGGCGGTGGCTCCGTCGGCGTTGGCGGCCGGGAACTTGTCCCCCAGGAGGTCGAAGGCCCGCTGGGCCTCTGTGCCGGGCAGGGAGATGCTCGAACTGGCGGGGCCCGCGCTGTTGGCGGCGCCGACGCCCAGTGCGCCCAGGACGAGTGCCCAGAGGAGGACGACCAGCCGGCGCCGCTTGAACGCGGCCCCGCCGATCTTGTGCAGGAAGGTAGCCATGAGGGAGATGCTCCGGATCGATGGTGTGTATCGATGGTGTTTTTGGACGTGCGGTGCCCTGAGCCCGGCGGCGACGTGGGCGCGGGGCCCTGGGAGGGCATGCGGAAGTGGACGAGCGGCGCTCAGCCGTTGTCAGGGTGTGGGTGGTCGCCGGCAGGGCCAGGGGTGGCGCGGCCGGGGCGGCAGTCGGGGCTGGAGTCGGGTCAGACGGTGGCGGGCTGCGTGGTGAGGGCCGGGAGGAGAACCAAGTCGACGACGGATTCCATCAGTTCCTGGGTTGCCGGTGTTCCGTGGAGGATGATCTGCGCGAGCCACGGGCCCAGCAGGATCTGGTCCGCCAGACCGATGACCGGGTGCCCGGCCTCGATTTCCCCCCTGGCCACCGCGCGGTCCAACAGTTGAGCAAGGTCGTGCAGGATCGGATGGATCAGGATCTCGCGGACGATCTCCATGAGGCTCTCGTCCTGGACGATGGCGGGCGGTACCGACGTGAAGGTGTCCTTGACCTGGTCATCGGTCACCAGGTACCGCGCCACCTCCGTCAAGTCACCGCGCAGACTGCCGGTGTCGATCTGCGACAGGTCGTTCCCGGCCTCGCTGCTGAGGGCCTTCCACGCCGAGATCACCAGCCGCGGCTTGCTCTCCCACTGCCGGTAGAGCGTCGCCGTGCTGCACTTGGCCCGCTGCGCGACCGCGGCCATGGTCACCTGCTCGTAACCGACCTCACCGACCAGCTCGGCCGTCACGCGCAGCAGCTCGCGCTCCCGCTCCGCGGTGAGTTTGCGGCGGCGCGTCGCCGCCGGTGCCTCGGCCATGACTGCTCCTGATCCGTCCGTAGCTGACAAGAGAACTCTAGCCACCCGGCGAATCGAAAATCAAGTTTTCGAAACTGCGATTTTCGATTGTCTTCCGGCGCCGGTGGCGTCAGTCACGGGTGTCGGCTCCGAGCCCGGGGTCCGCGTGGTCTGCCACGCCCCCGGGGCGGGAAACCGGTTCCCGTCGTGGCCGTTCTGGTGGAGTACGTAGCCGTCGGCGCGGTCCCACAGGATGGTGAGGCGGCCGCGCGGCGTCAGCGTTCTCGCGGAGGAGGCGGCATGGTCCACGACTGGCCCAGGATCGCCCGCCGCGCGGGCGACCACGACTGGGCACGCGACATCATCCTGCCCGGACCGGGAGAGCGCGAACAGCTGGAACAGATCTTCCGCCACGTACACGCGCGACTGTCCGTCCTGCCAGCAGCACGGCGTGAACGCGGGTCAGGGCAGGGGGCAGCCGCAGTGCCTCGACGAGGCAATCCGGGCCGTGACCCTGCTACGACTGAGAGCCGTACGGGGGAGGGGCTCGGGCGCCGCGAGCCGCGTCCTTAGCCTTGGCCCCGCATGCCGTTCACTCCACGCGCAGCGGGCAGCCACCGCCCGGGCGCCTCTCATCAGGCCGGTCCTCCGCAGCGGAGAACAGGCCCCACTCAAGGAGTCGCATCCATGGAAACCCCACGCTGTCGAGCAAGCGCTTTCACCATCCGGGAAAGGTGCCCCCGGTGACCCCGGGTGCGGCGCCGGACCCGGCGCCCGGCGAGGTCCCGCTGCGTGCCGCCGTCGTCGGCACCGGAGCCATCGCGCGGGGTGCGCATCTGCCCGCCCTGCGCGCTCTCGGCCCCGGCGTGGAAGTGGTGGCGGCGGTCGACGTGTCGGCCGACTCCGTGCGCGAGTTCTGCGAACGGGGCGGCATCCCCCACGCCTACACGTCCCTCGACGAGCTACTGGCCGAGCAGCACCCCGACTTCGTGGTGATCTGCACGCCGCCCGCCGCGCACCGGGAGCAGACGGCGGCGGCGCTGGGCGCGGGCAGCTGGGTGCTGTGCGAGAAACCGCCCTGCCCTTCGCTCGCCGACTTCGACGCGATGACGGCCGGGGAACGGGACGGCGGCCCGTACGCCGCGATCGTGTTCCAGCACCGCTTCGGCTCCGGCTCCGCCCACGTCCGCCGTCTGCTGGCGAGCGGGGCGCTGGGCAGGCCCTTGGTCGCCCACTGCCAGACCACATGGTTCCGTGACGAGCAGTACTACGCGGTTCCGTGGCGAGGGCGCTGGCGGACGGAGGGCGGCGGGCCCACCATGGGGCACGGCATCCACCAGATGGATCACTTCCTCGACCTGCTCGGGCCGTGGTCCGAGACCACGGCCATGGCGGCCCGACTGGTGCACGACGTGGAGACCGAGGACGTGTCCACCGCTCTGGTCAGGTTCGACAACGGCGCTCTGGGCACGATCGTCAACAGTGTCCTCAGCCCCGACGAGGTCAGCCGCATCCGGATCGACTGCGAGCGAGCCACGATCGAGGTCACGCACCTGTACGGCCACTCCAACGCAGACTGGCGGATCACACCCGCGCCGGGAGTGCCGGCCGAAGAGGCCGCCGCCTGGCGCGACTTCGGCGCCGACATCCCCAGTTCCCACCTGGAACAGCTCCGGTCCTTCACCGCGGACGTACGGGCACGGCGCCGTCCCCGCTCCAGCGGACAGGACGGCCGGGCCACGCTCGAACTCGTCACGGCGATCTACAAGGCGGCCTTCCTCGGCGCCACCGTCCGCGCGGGTGAGATCCGGCCCGGCGACCCCTTCTACACGGCACTGCACGGAGACGCGGCCGGCTGGGCGCCGCGCGGCACGACGGGAGACACCGCATGCGGCTGACCCACGTACACGGCGAACGCATCGACCTCGAACACCGCGACGTGCGCCTGTTGTCCTACGTCTACGCCCCCGAGGACGCCTACGAGGCCCCCAAGCCGTATCTGCATCCGCTGACCACCCTGTCCGGTGGAGAGGTCACCGGATACCGGCCCTGGGACCACCGCTGGCACAAGGGCCTCCAGCTCACCGCCTCCCACCTGTCCGGCCAGAACCTGTGGGGCGGCCACAGTTACGTCCACGGCGAGGGCTACGTCGTCAGACCCGACCTCGTCGGCTCCATGACCCACGAGGGCTTCGACGAGGTCTCGGCGAACGACGACAGCGCGGTGATCGCCGAGCGGCTCGTGTGGCGCGAGCACGACGGCGGGGCGTGGGCCGACGAGGAGCGCCGTATCGAGATCTCGCTCCCCGACGAGGGCGGTTCCGCGTGGCACCTGACCTTCGCGACGCGCATCACCAACCGGCGAGGTCAGGAGCTGCGGTTCGGCAGCCCCACGACCGCCGGCCGTGAGGCGGCCGGGTACACCGGTCTGTTCTGGCGCGGGCCGCGAGCCTTCAGGGACGGGGTGGTCCTCACCGCTGACGGGGAGGGGGCGCAGGCCATGGGGACGCAGTCGCCGTGGCTCGCCTACTCGGGCGAGTTCGACGACCGGGACGGCCACGCCACGCTCGTCTTCGCCCACGCTCCGGAGAACGACCACCTCGGTGAGGGGGGAGCACACCCGGCCCACTGGTTCGTCCGCAACGACCCGATCCCCGCGGTCGCGCCGTCCTGGGCCTTCCACGACGAGCTCGTCCTCGCCCCCGGGGCCACGCTCGCCCGGCGCTACCGGATCGTGGTGGCCGACGGACGCTGGTCCCGCGAGGACGTCGTCTCGCACCTCCGGGCTCACCCGTGGTGACCCCCGCCGCCACGTCCTGAGGGAATCGCTCGGAAGAGCGCGCGGCCGGCCCGGGCGGCTTGATCGTTCCGTCCGCGGCCGTGCCGGCTTCGTACCGGACCGCGAACTGGGGGCGCGCGGTGGTGCGGACGGCGCATTCAGCTGCCCCGACGTACCGATTGACCGCCCCCTGTACCCTCGTCCATTCAGGTGGTCAGCCGTCAGAGGCGCTTGTGTCGTATTCCCTCTGTGTGGGTCACTTGGGTGACCGAACCGGTGGGCCGCCCATCCCTCTCCGGGGGAGCGCGGCACCGTTCTGTCTGCCGGCCGTCGACGTATGACGGACCTCGGCATCGTTTGCTCCGGACGGCCGCGATGGGCGCCCCTGTGGAGGACTTGGATCCGACCAGTAGCCCCTGCCGGAATGCGCAGGGGCGGGTGCGACAGTCCCCGGCCTCTGTAAGAGAGCGGTGCGCGATCCATCCGCGCACAGGGAGTACCTCGCCCACGAGGCCACGAGCGCAGCCGCCGGCCATGACATCCGGGGCCGGCGGCCTGCGACATGGCTCATCACCACCCCCAACTCCGCGCGCGGCGAAGGCCGCTGACGGTGCCTTCCCCCAGCAGGCACTTTTCGGAGGTTCCCCCCGGTGCGCCCAGCGGCGTCCCCGCGGGATCACCGCCAGGAGGCGGGCGAGGGCGGCCGGGGCCCGACAGCGGCCCGGTGGCCCACATCGCGGCCCCGGGTTCCGACCGGGATCCGGCGCGGATCCAACTCCCGCATCAGAGAGTCACGTTCACGTACATGGAGGACGACCATGCCAATCAGTCCGAATCAGGGCTCCACCGGTGGCGGCACCACCGTCACCATCACGGGCACCAACCTCACGGGCACCAGCGCCGTGCTCTTCGGCAGCAATCCGGCCACTGCCATCACCAACGTCTCCCCCACCCAGGTCACCGCTGTCTCGCCGGCGGGCGCCGGCACGGTCGGTGTGACGGTGACCACCCCGGGCGGGACCAGCAACCCGCTGCCGTTCTTCTACGTCGGCGCGCCGTTCAAGTCCGGTCTGAGCGTGAGCTCGGGCCCCACCGCAGGAGGCAACACCACCATCATCGGCGGCACCGGCCTGTCCACCGCCACAGCTGTGTCGTTCGGGGCCAACAGCTCCACGCCGACGGTGCTGTCGGACAGCCAGATCAGTGTCGTCGTGCCCGCCGGTGCGGCAGCCGGGCCGGTGGGCGTCAGTGTGACGACCGCCGGAGGCACCAACAACGGTCTGTCGTACACGTACATCGACGTCCCGACCATCACCGCGATCACTCCGACGTCCGGACCGACATCCGGCGGAACGGCGGTGACCATCACGGGCACCAACCTGACCTCGACGAACCAGGTCACGTTCGACGCGGTGCCGGCACCCTTCTCGGTGATCAACTCCACGACGGTGTCCGCCGTCACCCCGCCCGGCACCGTCGGCGCGGTCGACGTCGGTCTCTCCAACCCCGCGGGCACCGCCACGGACGTCGGCGCCTTCACCTACGCGGCAGGTCCTGGCATCTGATCCGCCAGGTCCGCGGCACCGGTTGCCGGCGCGGGACATCGCCCGGCGCCGGTGCCTCCCGTCGACGCAGGATGTCCGCCCGGTCAGGGACACGACGTGCCCGGCCGGGCGGGCAGCCGACTCGGCACCCCGCACGTCGCCGCCCGGCCGGAAGGTCCGGGCGGCGCCCCGATCCTCACCTTCCGATCTCCGTATCCCTACCCCTTCCACCACGCCCGATCGCATCCCGACGATCACATCACCCCGACAGGAGAACGGCAGTGGAGAGCCACGAAAGCCCGATGTCCCATGCCACGCAACCGTCGACGACTGCGGCGGCCCCCGTCATCACCACGAGCAGCCCGGCCTCGGGGGCGGCCGGAACAGTCGTCACGCTGACCGGCACCGGATTCACCGGCGCTACCGCGGTCGCCTTCGGCGGTACGCCCTCCGCTTCGTTCACCGTGGTGTCGGCGACCGGGATCACCGCCGTCGCCCCGGCCGGTGCGGGCACTGTGCAGATCACGGTGACCACGCCGGACGGGACCAGCAACGGCATCAACTTCACCTACACGATCCCGGTGCCCGTGATCACTTCCCTCGTCCCCAACCAGGGGTCGGTCGCGGGCGGGAACACGGTCACGCTGACCGGAACCGGCTTCACCGGCGCCACTTCGGTCCGTTTCGGTACCGTGGCCGCCGCCTTCCTCGCCGTCTCCGCGACGCAGGCGACCGCGGTCGCCCCCGCCGCGCCCGCCGGCACCGTGAACGTCACGCTCACCACTCCCGGCGGCACCAGCGCCGGCGTCCCCTGTACGTATGTCGCCGTTCCGGTCCTGGGCAGTGTGACTCCGTCCCAGGGGCCCCTCGCGGGTGGGAACAGCGTCACCCTGTCCGGGACCGGCTTCACCGGAACGACCTCCGTCCTCTTCGGTGCGAACGCGGCGAGTTCGTTCGCCGTCGTCTCCGCGAATCAGCTGACCGCGGTCGCCCCCACCGGAGGCGCGGGTCCGGTCGCCGTCACCGTCACCACGCCCGGTGGCACCAGCGGCCCGTCCGTCTTCTACTACTACCTCGGCGCACCGGTTCTCAGCAGTGTCATCGCCGGGGCCGGGCAGGTGGCCGGTGGCAACTCCGTGACACTGACCGGCGCGAATCTCCTTCAGGCCACGGCGGTTCGCTTCGGCGCGACGGCGGTGACCACCTACACCGTTCTCTCGGCCACGGAGATCAGGCTGACGGCGCCGCCCGGTGCCGCCGGCACCGTCCCGGTCACCGTCACCACGCCCGGCGGCACGAGCAACAGTGTGTCCTACGTGTATCTGAGTACACCGGTCATCGCCGGTCCGGTACCCGACCAGGGGCCGGCGTCGGGCGGGAACACGGTGACCGTCACCGGTGTCGGACTGGCGTACACCACGGCCGTACTGTTCGGGAGCGTGCCCGCCGGCTTCACGGTGGCCTCCGACACCCAGCTGACAGCCACGGCACCGTCCGGTGCGGTGGGCGCGGTCACCGTCAGGGTCGTCACCCCGGGCGGCACCGGTGTCGGCGTCTCCTACACCCGAGTCGTCCCACCCGGCATCTGAGCGGTCCGGTACGAAGAACCCGTCGGTGCACGGCGTCGGCGGACGCGCCCCCGCGCGCCGTGACGCACCATCGCACCGCAGGACTGAGCCGTCCGGTCCGGAGGGCTCAGGCGGCGCTCGCCGAGCGAGGAGCGGCGCGGCCGGGGCTCCGGGCCGTACGGACATCCGCCGAATGGCGTACACGGGGTTCCGCGCGGGGCGCCGTCCCCGTCCGGTCGGATAAACGTGCTTACGGTCCCGGCATGAGACGTACCATGCTCGTCGTCACAAGTGCCTGTGTCCTGTGCCTGTCCGCCGCCGTTCCCGCGTCGGCCGATTTCTCGGGCAATCCGATCGCGGGGAACAACGGCTTCGGCGTCCTCGTGCAGGACGACGCCACGCTGGGCAGCACCGAGACCGAGGGGGCGGTGGCGGTCGGAGGCGATCTGACGTTCGGGCCCGGGTACAACGTGGCCCTGCACACTCCGGGATCGTTCACCGCACCCGGCGACGACCATCCGACCGCGCTCCTCGTGGGCGGGCGCGTCGACTACGTGGACAGCGCGCCGCAAGGCGTCCTGCGGGTGCTCAACGACGGTTACGTCAAGATCGGCGACCCGACCGGCGGTTCCGTCCTGGACGAGGACTCCAACGGTGCGAGGGCCGGCACGCACGAGGTGCCGGCCGGAGCGGCGTACGAATCCACACCACGGATCGAGCAGACGGTCCACCAGCCCGCCGCGTCGGTCACCGCCACCACCGGCCTCCCGGACCTGGACACGCTGTTCGCCACGTACCGCGAACGCTCGGACGCCCTCGGCACCTGCGGTACGGACGTGGTGCTGCGCGACGACGACGGGAACGCGCTCGATCCGGACACCATCCCGCCCGGAACCAGGGTGCACGTCGATCTCACCGAAGGGCGCACCAACGTGCTGCACCTGACCGGTGACGCGCTGAACAACATCTCCGAGATGGACTTCGCCACCCTTCCGTCGGCGACGACACCCTTCATCGTGAACGTGGACACGACCGGGACGAACGGTGACTACACCTGGCACGTGGCCGGGCACGCCGGGATCTCGGACGAACAGGCCCCGTACATGCTGTGGAACTTCCCCGACGCGACCGCCATCACGATGGCCGACGGCGACTCCCTGGAGGGCACGATCTTCGCGCCGCGGGCGCACCTCACGGACCTGGACCCGTCGAACATCGACGGGACCGTGGTCGTGAAGGAGCTGACGGCCGGTCCGCTGACCGCCGGGGGCACCGGCTCGGTCACGGCGGGCGAGATCCACGAGCTCCCGTTCGCCGCCGAGGTGAACTGCGGGAGGGAAAGCGTTCCTTCACCCTCGCCGACGCCGTCTCCCTCGGAGTCCGAGCCGACGCCGACACCTTCGGAATCCGAGCCGACGCCGTCTCCTTCGGAGTCCGAGCCCGCGTCCACGACCCCGTCGCACCGGCCGACCCGCCCGTACTCCGTCCCGCCCGGTCACGACGGCGGGCATCATCGGCCGCCGGGCGGCTGGTTGGCCGACACCGGAGCGCCGGCCGCCCTCTTCGCGGCGGGCGGGGCGTTGGCGTCGGTCGTGGCGGGTGCGCTGCTGCTGGGACGGCGCCGCAGGCCGCGTCACTGAGCGCGGTCGGTGTCACAACTCCGCACCCCGGTCGCGGAGTCGCCGGAGCGCCGCCTCACGCGCCCTGCGGCGGCTCCACGCGGCCCAGCCACGCGGTGAGGAGCGCCGCCAGCTGCGCCGCTTCCTGGGGGGACAGTGAGTCCAGGAGGCGGCGCTCGTTGCGCATGTGCTCGGTGAAGGCCCGGTCGATCAGATCCCGTCCCGCGGGGGTG
Source organism: Streptomyces sp. NPDC058051 (assembly GCF_042885475.1). NCBI lineage: Bacteria > Bacillati > Actinomycetota > Actinomycetes > Kitasatosporales > Streptomycetaceae > Streptomyces > Streptomyces sp. NPDC058051. The sequence goes on along the minus strand of NZ_JBHVRW010000003.1, from coordinate 484,105 downwards.
AGCGCGACCACCCGGCCCCGGCCGTCGTCGGCCGAGCGGCGGCGGGTGACGAGACCGTCCCGTTCCAGGCGGTCGATCCGCTTCGTCATCGCCCCCGTGGTGACCATGGTGTGCACCGCCAGCTCCCCCGGGGCCCGCTCGAACGGCTCTCCCGCGCGGCGCAGCGCCGCCAGCACGTCGAACTCGCCCTCGCTCAGGCCGAACCGCCGGTAGACCACGCAGAGCTGCTCCGTGAGCATGCCGGCCAGGCGGTGGAGGCGGCCGATCACACCTTGGGGGCTCACGTCGAGGTCCGGTCGCTCCCGGGCCCATTCGGCCTGGATGCGGGCGATGTGGTCGAGGAGCGGAGGAGCGGACGGGGGAGAGGTCGAAGGAGCGGATGAGGGAGTGGTCGGAGGGGTGGACAAGGGAGAGGAGGGAGGAGTGGTCGGGGCGGGGTCGGCCTGCATGGGTGCACTATAGCTTCCTTGGAAGGCATAATGGCTTCCATGGAAGCTACCTTGCGATGGGTCCTGATCACGGCGATCGCCCCCGTTGCCTGGGGGACGAACTATTTCGTCACCCACGCCTACCTGCCCGCCGGGCATCCGCTGTACGGGGCCGTGATCAGGGCCCTTCCTGCCGGGCTGCTGCTTCTGGCCCTGCGACGGCAACGGCCGCGCGGCTCCTGGTGGTGGAAGTCCGCCGTGCTCGGAACCCTCAACATGGGCGGGTTCTTCGCCCTGGTCTACATCGCCGCCCAGCTGCTCCCGACCAGTACCGCCTCGACGGTCATGGCGACCTCGCCCGTGGTCATGATGCTGATCGCCTGGGCGCTGCTCTCAGAGCGTCCGCGTCCGCTTCCGTCGGCCGGGGCCGTTGTCGGGCTCGGCGGGGTGTGTCTCATGCTGCTCACCGGGGCGGTGGCCGTCGATGTGCGTGGCGTGCTGGCCTCGGTCGCCGCGATGCTCATGTCGTCCCTCGGCTACGTCCTGGCCAAACGGTGGGGCGCCGAGGTCGACGTGCTCGCCTCGACCGCCTGGCAACTGATCGCGGGAGGGCTTCTGCTGCTGCCCCTCGCCGCTGTCGTGGAGGGCGCACCGCCCGCACTCGACGCACCGGCCGCGCTCGGCTTCGGCTACGTCGCGGTCGTCGCGACCGCGCTCGCCTTCGCCGCCTGGTTCGCGGGCCTGCGCCGTCTGCCCGCTGCCACGGTCGGCCTGGTCGGACTGCTCAACCCGGTGACGGGTGTGCTGCTCGGCACGCTGGTCGCGGGGGAGCCGCTCACCCTCAGGCAGCTGTGCGGGCTGCTCCTGGTGCTGGCCGGAATCCTCCTGGGGCAACCGGTGTCCAGGAGGAAAGGGAAGGAGTTGCGTGCGCCGGAGCAGGCGGAAGCGTCCGGTGCGTCGGCGGTCGACCCCCGCGTCTGAGCCTCGATCCACCGTTCGGTGGGTCGGGGCTAAGGCTGTGTGACCCTCAACTCCCTTACGCCCACGGGCTTGCGCGCATCGTCCGACGCGACGGTCAGCCGGACCTGGCGAGCCGTCGCCCCCGGCCGGTACGGCTGCCAGTCCGTGCCGTTCACCGAGGTCTCCAGCCCGTAGGAGGACACGGGCGCGTCGGTCCACTCCGGCTCGGCCGACGTCACCGGGGCCGCGCGTCCCAGGTCCACCGTCAGCGTGCCCGTCGCGCCGTCCGGGGACCAGGACGTGGCCGGGCTGCCGTCCACCGCGGCGGCGGCGTACAGCCCCGGGGTCTCGGAGGTCGCCGTCGCCGGGCGGCAGCGGGCCGCGTCCGTCGTCCGGGCGAGGTCGGGGCGGCGGGTGGCGAGGGAGAGCGAGCCGGTGAGCAGGCGGGGGCCGGTGGGGGTGTGGACGGTGAAAGGGGCGCCGGAGGTCAGCCGGACCGTCGTCGTCAGGGGGCCGATCGCGACGTCGTACGTCCTCCCTCGGTAGCGCAGGCCCGTCAGCGTGACGCCCGTGCCCAGCTGCGGCGGCAGCAGCGGGTCCAGCCGCACCCCGTCCTCCCGCAGCCGAAGACCCGTCAGGCCGTGCGTGAAGACCTGGAGGAATCCGCCCTTCCCGGTGAGGAAGTCCTCGGCGGGCGAACCCGAAAGCGGGTCCTGCGCGCCCGCCTTCGCGCCCCGGGCCTCGCTGAAGAGGGCGTACGGGCCGCGCATGAACGGGCGCACGGCGCGCTGGAGATAGGTGTACGTCACGCAGCCGGCTGCACCGATCGCAGCCGCGTCGATCGCGTGGACCGAGTCCGTCATCGCCGGGCCGTCCGGATCGGTGCGCGCGGCGTAGTAGTCGAGCGTGGCGGCGCGGGCGCCCGGCTCCATCGGCCAATCGAGGGGGTAGATCAGCAGCACGGTGTCGGCCTGTTTGATCGTCGAGCCGTTGTAACCCGCGTACTGGAGGAAGAGTTTCCGCTTCGGGTCGTACGGAATGCGCAGACCGTCCGCGACCCTCGTCCACTCTGCCGGTGCCGGGTGACCGAGCAGCCGCGCCGCGCGGGTGGCGTTGCGCAGGGCGGTGGCCGCGACCGCGTTGGTGAAGACCCCGTCGGTGACGCCGTTGCTGTACTCGTCGGGGCCCGCGACGTCCTTCAGCGAGTAGCTGCCGTCGGCGTTCGCGGTGACCCGTGACACCCAGAAGTCGGCGATGCCCCGGAGCAGCGGCCAGCCGTGTCCGGCCAGCCAGCCGCGGTCCCCGGTCGCCAGGTAGTACTGCCAGACGGCGAGCGAGATGTCCCCCTGGAGGTGAACCTGGGTGAGGCAGTGCGGAGGATCCCAGCTCTGGCACTCGGACCGGAGGTCGCCCCTGCTCGCACTCGTCCATGGGTAGAACAGGCCCCCGAAGCCCAGCGACTGCGCGTTGGCACGGGCGGCCGGGCGCGTGCGGGAGCGGTACTCGACGACCGGGCGGGCCAGTTCGGGACGGGCGGCCAGCAGTCCCGGGTACATCCAGGTTTCGGCGTCCCAGAACACCAGGCCCGCGTAGTTGTCGCTGGTCAGTCCGGCCGGCGCGATGCTGTCGCGGGAACCGGCCCGGGTGGAGGCGAGCAGTCCGTACTGGGCCGATCGCAGCCACTTCTGAAGTCCTGGGCTGTCCGGTACGGAGATGTCGGCCGCCCAGGCCCGGCGCCAGGCGGCGCCGTTCGCGGCCAGGACGGGGGACCAGCCGCGCCGGGCCGCGCGCCGCGACGCCTCGCGGGCGGTCGTGCGCGGGGCGGACGAGGTGAGCGAGGTGTCCACCCCGACGTACTTCTCGAAGGTGTACGTGCGCCCGTCGCGGACCCGGTTCGTGCTGCGGACCCGGGCGGTGCCCTGTTCCTGCTCGATGAGGCGTCTTTGGGTCGTGCCGCGTGCACGGTCGGTGCTCCGCGCCGTCTCCGGTACGCCGGTGCGCATCGTCTGGACGATCGCGCCCGCTGTTCCGGTCCCCGCCGTCCGGAACGTTCCGTCCCCGGCGAGCGTGATCCGGCGTGCGCCCCGCGCGTCGAGGCGGCCGGTGACGGTGGCCTCACCGCTCCAGTGCGGTGTCATGCGCAGCCGCACGGCGCCGGTGTGCACATCGGACCGGTCGGTGAGGACCTCGTACGCCAGGTCCGTCGCGCGCCCGTCGGCCGTGGTCCAGCGCAGCGAGGTCCGCACCAGGCCGCAGCGCAGGAACACCGTCTGCCGGTAGCGCGAGATCCGGCCCGGGGGTGTCGCGGAGCCGAAGGTCTCGCTGCCGACGCGTACGTCGAGGGTCGTCCAGCTCGGCAGTGCGGCGACCACCTCGCGGCCGCCGGCGAGGCCCTTCTCGCGCCCGAACAGGCCGGAGACGAAGGCGCCGTCGTAGCGCGGGGTGAACAGCGGCCAGCCGGTCTTCGCGCCCGTCGCGGCGTATCCGGCACCCGTGGGGGGCACCCGGTGGGCCAGGTATCCGTTCCCGGTGTACGGGTCGTAGCCGCCGGCCTCACCGAACCGGGTGGAGGAGAGCGCCCAGGCGGGGTCGGTGTCCCGGCCACAGGTGCCGGCCGCGGCAGGGGGAGCGGCCGCCGCGTAGGAGAGGGGCGGCGGCGGCGCGATCAGGGCGCCCGCGACCAGGGACGTCAGAGACGTCAGGGACGTGAGGAGGCAGACGCGGGAGAGGCTCACCGTACGAAGGTAGGGACGCGCGCGCCGGGTGGCGGTGCACGGCGCGCGGCGCGCGGGTGAACGGCTGGGCCCGTCGGCCCGTCGGCCCGTCGGCCCGTCGAGCCGTCAGTCCTGTCGGCCTGTCAGTCATCAGCCCCGTCAGTCCTGCCGGCCCGTCAGGCACGTTTTCAGGCCCGCGTCGCACAGGAGTACGGGGACGCTCCGGTTGGCCGCCGACCGCCGCCCGGCAGGGGGTGTGGGCGCGGAGAACAACAACACCTCTTCGTAACGTCACAGTGAACTGACGTGGCCGGTCAGGAAGTTGAAAGAGAGCGAGCCGGCCACCCCGAAATCGCGGCCCCGGGGGTCGCGGCAGGCCGGGCAGCACCAGGTGAGAGCGGGGGTGTCGGCGCGCGTGCCGTCCCGCGGGCAGAGGCGCATGGTCACGTCTCTCCGCATGTCAGGCGTGTGGCGGCTGAATGGCGAAGGTATAACACGCGTCAACGCACCCTTGTGCGATTCCCATGGATCGGTCAATCTTTCGCTGTCGGCCGGGTCGTGGGCAGCGCGGAATCCGGTAGGAGGATTTGTCATGCCCATGACTTTCGAGTCCATTCGGCTCGGTTCGGCCCGGTCCTGATCCACTCCGCACCACGTGGAACCCCCCACCAGAGCACCGCAATCTAGGAGGACCCCCCACATGTCCGTGATGCGTCACACCCCCCACGCGCGTCGAAGACTGGCCGCAGCGGGCGTCATAGCCGGTGCCGCTCTCGTGCTCTCCACCGCGGCGGCCTTCCCCGCCACCGCGGCGGGTACGTCGGCGGAAGGGCTGATCGAGAACGCGGGCGCCCCGGGTGTCATCAGCGGCAGTTACATCGTCACGCTCGACGAATCGGCGGCCGACGCCGACTCCTCGCGGGGCAAGGCGCTCGCCAAGGAGTACGGCGCCAAGATCAAGAAGACCTACCACGCGGCCCTCAACGGCTACGCGGTCGAACTCTCGGAGTCCCAGGCGAAGAAGTTCGCCGCCGACCCCGCCGTCGAGTCCGTCTCGCAGAACCGGACCTTCCGGGTGGCCGACACCCAGACCTCACCGCCCTCGTGGGGACTCGACCGGATCGACCAGCAGAACCTGCCGCTGAACCAGAGTTACACCTACCCCGACAACGCGGGTGAGGGTGTCACCGCTTACATCATCGACACCGGTGTGCGGATCACCCACAACGACTTCGGCGGCCGGGCCTCGTACGGCTACGACGCGATCGACGACGACAACACCGCGGACGACGGCTACGGCCACGGCACCCATGTGGCCGGCACCGTCGCGGGTTCGTCCTACGGCGTGGCCAAGAAGGCAGACATCGTCGCCGTCCGGGTGCTGGACGACTCCGGCTCCGGCACGACCGACCAGGTCGTCGCGGGCATCGACTGGGTGACGGCGAACGCCGTGAAGCCGGCCGTCGCCAACATGAGCCTGGGCGGCGGGGCGGACTCCGTGCTCGACGCGGCCGTGCAGAGGTCCATCGCCTCCGGCATCACCTACGCGGTGGCCGCGGGCAACGAGTCCACCGACGCCTCCACGAAGTCCCCGGCACGGGTCGCCGAGGCCATCACGGTCGGCTCCACGACCAACACCGACGCCCGCTCCAGCTTCTCCAACTACGGCAGCATTCTGGACATCTTCGGCCCGGGTTCGTCGATCACCTCGGCCTGGAACACCAGTGACAGCGCCACCAGCACGATCTCCGGTACGTCGATGGCGACCCCGCACGTCGCGGGCGCCGCCGCCCTGTACCTCGCCGACCACCCGAGCGACAGCCCGGCACAGGTCTCCGCGGCCCTGGTCTCCGCGGCCACCACCGGAGTGGTGACGAGCCCCGGTACGGGCTCCCCGAACCGGCTGCTGAACATCGGCAGCGGCACCACCACGCCGCCGGGCGCCAAGTTCGAGAACACGTCGAGCTACACCATCAGTGACAACGCCACCGTCGAGTCGCCGATCACCGTCACCGGTGTCACCGGCAACGCGCCGGCCTCGCTGGGCGTGTCCGTCGACATCACGCACACCTACATCGGCGACCTGAAGATCGACCTGGTCGCGCCCGACGGTTCGGTCTACAACCTGAAGGCGTCCGGTACGGGTGGCAGCAGCGACGACGTCGTCACCACCTACTCGGTGAACGCCTCGTCGGAGGTGGCCAACGGCACCTGGAAGCTGCGGGTCAGCGACAACGCCGCGGCCGACACCGGGAGGATCAACTCCTGGGCCCTGCAGTTCTGACGACTTCCGCGCCCGGGAGGACCCTCTCCGGGGCACCGTGGGTCTGACGACTTCTGCGTGAACCAGTGAACCGCCCGTGCGGGGCGGCCGCGTCCGCGGCCGTCCCGCACGGGCGCGTCGGGGCCCGAACGGAGCACCGTCGTCAACCCGCCGCCGGCCGTGTCCCCGTCATCACTTCGGGTGAAACTCTGGCCTGCACTTGCGGTCCACAACCGACGGTTGCCAGGCTGTTGCAGACTGTCAACCTGTTGGGAGTGGCCTGTGACTTTCGGCGAGCAGCCCGCCTATTTGCGTGTGGCGAGCGATCTGAGAGAGAAGATCGTCAATGGTTCGCTGCCGCCGCGTACGCGCCTGCCCTCGCAGGCCCGTATCCGCGAGGAGTACGGGGTCTCGGACACCGTCGCGCTGGAGGCGCGCAAGGTGCTGATGGCCGAGGGCCTGGTCGAGGGGCGCTCCGGTTCCGGTACGTATGTGCGTGAGCGTCCCGTCCCGCGCCGGATCGCGCGCTCCGGCTACCGGCCCGGGGCCGGGGCCAGCCCGTTCCGGCAGGAGCAGACGGCGGAGGGGGCGCGCGGGACCTGGGACTCCCGCAGTGAGCAGGAGGACGCGAGCGCCGAGATCGCCGAGCGCCTGGGCATCGAGCCGGGCGACCGGGTCATGCGTACGAGATACACCTTCCGGGAGGCCGGGGAGCCGATGATGCTCTCCACCTCCTGGGAGCCCCTCTCCGTGACGGGGCGTACGCCGGTGATGCTGCCGGAGGAGGGGCCGCTGGGCGGCTGCGGGGTGGTCGAGCGGATGGCCGCGATCGACGTCGTCGTGGACAACGTGGCCGAGCAGGTCGGCGCGCGCCCGGGGCTGGCGGAGGAGCTCCTGGCGCTCGGTGGCGTGCCGGGGCACGTGGTGATGGTGATCGAGCGTACGTACTTCGCGTCGGGCCGCCCGGTCGAGACGGCGGACGTGGTGGTGCCCGCGGACCGCTTCCGCATCGCCTACCACCTGCCGGTCAGGTGACCCGTACCCGGAAGGCGCCGTCCGGCGTCAGCGACCACACGTCGTCGCCCATGCGGTTTCCGTAACCGGCGGGCAATCGCCGACGGTAACGACTTGTCATGTCCCGGTCCTGCTTTCCTGTTCGTGCCCGCACGCCGGACGACGAACGGGAAGCCGCCGATGGCGGACACGGCCACACCGAAGACGGCCGGGGCATCGGCCGGAGACCCGAGGCACCGGCCGGCGGGAACCCGGGAGGCGAGGAGGCTCCGGCCGGCGCTCCCGGCGCTCCCGGCGCTCCCGGCGCTCCCGGGGCTCCCGGCGCTCCCGGGGTTCGGTGCGGCACTGGTCCCGGCGAGACCGGCCGGGGGCAGGGCCTCCGAGGGGCGCATCCACCTGGATGCGCCCCCTTTTATGGCCGGATCGGTGTCTCTTTGTGAAATTACGTATCCGCTGAGTGAAGGTCAGGCGTAGGCTCCGGCATATGCGTACTGCGGTTTCCTGGGGATCCTTAGAGACATGCATGCCGTTCGGAGGAGGGGTGCGATGCCGGGCAGGGGCGCGATGAGCGACAGCGGTGCCGAGCTCCTCTGGCTGGTGATACGGCAGGACGACAACGGCAATCGCTACCGCGTCGGCAGATACGCCACGCAGGGCGAGGCCCAGAAGATTGCCGACCAGCTCGACATCCATGGCCGCGAGCAGCTCTATTGGGTGGAGCACATCGGGTAGGGCGCCCGCTCGCAGAGGGTGCCGGCCGCAGGGGCCCGGTCGTGGAGGGGTGTCCGCCGGGGGCGCGCCGGGGCGTTACGCTCCGGCTCATGAACGATCGCGTGGTGGTGGTGGCCGGGGCCGTCTACGACCGGGGCCGTCTGCTGGCCGCGCGCCGGAGTGCCCCGCCCGAGCTGGCCGGCCGGTGGGAGCTGCCCGGCGGGAAGCTGGAGCCGGGGGAGAGCGGTGAGCAGGCGCTCGTGCGGGAGCTCCGCGAGGAACTCGGCGTGGAGGCGGAACCGCTGGAGCGCATCCCCGGCGAATGGCCGCTGAAGCCCGGGTACGTGCTCCGCGTGTGGACGGCCCGTCTGGTGTCCGGGGAGCCCGCACCGCTCCAGGACCACGACGAGCTGCGCTGGCTCGGACCGGGCGAGAGCGGCACGGTCGACTGGCTGGACCAGGACCTGCCCGCGGTCGAGGAGGCGATGCGCCGACTGCCGGACGGCTCGCTCCGGTGACCGGGCGAGCCGTGGCGCGCCGCGTCGATGCGGAACGCTGCCGTGGACCGCGCAGGCGCGTACCGAAGGCCCCGTGCGCCCCTCTCCCTGCGTACCCCCGTTCGCGTGCGCGGTCATACGTCCGTACGCCCCACGTGTCGACCCTGGCGGTAGTTCACCCCATATATCGGGTATGTGCTGATTAGCCCCCGTACGCAGGGCGTCCCCGTTGCTTGTCCTGGGAAGTGATCGGCGTGATCGGCACCGAGAGCGACAGCGCCGAGTGGACCTTTCCCGCTGAGCCCGGCGCCGTGCGTTCCGCGCGGGAGGCCGTTCATGAGACGTTGCGCGACTGGGGTCTCGACGCCGCCCTCGGGGATGTGACAGTTCTGCTGGTCAGTGAGTTGGTGACCAACTCCACGCAGTACACGTCGGGCCCCGTCGGCGTACGACTGCTGCGCCCCCATCCCAACGGCCATGCCCCTGCCGCCCGCCCCGGGCTGCTGGTGGAAGTCTCCGATCCGCTTCCGGATCCGCCCACCGAACGCAGCGCCGGACCCGATGACGAGGGCGGCAGGGGACTGCAGCTCGTGGCCTGTTCCGCGCGCCGCTGGGGAACCCGGCGCGGAAAGACCGGCAAGACCGTGTGGTTCGAGCTGGCCCTGCCTGGTTAGGAGTGGGGTGGGACGCACAGCGATCACAGAGGTCGGCGGAACCTGGACGAAAGGGACTGAGACCGTGCTGTGATCGTGAACGCCGTGTCGGTGGGGCCCGTAGTGCTGAATACTGCGGGAAGGACCGGTCCGGTGTGTGAGCTGGAGGGGACGGTCGCGTGAGCGAAATAGCTGGGACAGCGGGCGACATCGTGTGGCAGAGCAGCCCGCCTGGCTCGATCTATGACTACATCAGGGTCGCCTCCTTCTCGATCGGCCCCGACGGCCTGATCGAGCAGTGGAGCCGGCGGGCCGCCGGTCTCTTCGGCATTCCCGCGGAGAAGGCGGTGGGCACGGATCCGGTCGAGGTGTTCATGCCCTCCGAACTGCGCGAGGACGGTCACCGCCGGGTCGTGGAGATCCTCGACGGCAAGGAGTGGACGGGTCTCGTCCCCTTCCGGACGCCGGGCGAGGACCCCGTGGAGGGGCTCGCCGAGATCTATGTGATGCCGAGCGGGACGGAGGCCGGGGAGCGGGCGGCGCTCTGCATCGTCGTCGACGTCCGCGCACTGCGCCGCATCGAGACGGACCTTGCCGCGTCACAGGCCATATTCGGCCAATCTCCCTTCGGCTTCGTGCTGTTCGGTACGGACCTCACGGTGGTCCGGGCCAACCAGCGTTTCGCCACCGTCTTCGGCGGCGAGGCCGCCGACCACCGCGGCCGCAGGGTCGACGACTACCTGTCCCGCCCCGAGGCCGACCGGCTCACCGCCACCCTGGAACGCGTCCTGGAGACAGGTGTATCCGTCACCGATCTCCAGCTCGTCGGCACCGCTCCCGGCGACAGCGAGAACCGCCACTGGTCCATGAACCTCTACCGTGTGCACAGCGGATCGGGCCGCCCCGTCGGCATCGCCGGGCTGGCCACCGATGTGACGCGGCGGCACTTCGCCGCCCGCGAGGCGGCCAGCGCCCGCCGCAATCTCGCTCTCCTCAACGAGGCCGGCGCCCGCATCGGCACCTCCCTCGACCTGGAGACCACCGCGCGGGAACTCCTCGACGTCGCCGTGCCCGGCTTCTGCGACCTCGCCTCGGTCGACCTCTACCAGGGGCTCCTCACCGGCGACGACGCGCCGCCCGGCCGCTGGGACTCCCTCCGTCAGGAATCCGTCGGCGGCTCCGCCGAACTGCGCCGCGTCGCCCTCGCCAGCGCGGTGTCGGACGCCCTGCCCGCCACCGTTCCCGCCACGCGCACCGGCCCGCCCGCGCTCGGTGCCGTACACCGCTTCTCGTTCAACTCGCCCTGTGCCATCGCCCTGCGCACCGGTCATGTCGAGCATGTGCCGGGCGACGACCGGGGCTTCGTCCAGTCCACGCTCGCCGTACCGATGGTCGCGCACGACACGGTGGTCGGCCTCGTCCAGTTCTCCCGTACGAAGGGCAGCGAACCCTTCGGGGAGCGGGACCGCGCACTGGCCACCGAACTCGCCGCCCGCGCCGCGGTCTGCATCGACAACGCCCGTCTCTACCGGCGCGAGCACGAGCGCGCACTGATCCTCCAGCGCAGCCTTCTTCCCCCCGGCGACCCCGTGGCCGCCGGTCTGGACATCGCCTGCCGCTACCTCCCCGGCAACACGGCCACCGAGGTGGGCGGCGACTGGTTCGACGTGATCGAACTCCCCGGCCACCGCACCGCCCTCGTCGTCGGCGACGTCATGGGCCGCGGACTGCGGGCCGCCGTGGCCATGGGCGAACTGCGCACCGCCGTGCGCACCCTGGCCCTCCTGGACCTGGAACCCGCCGAGGTGCTCTCCGCGCTCGACGAGGTCGCCCGCGGCCTCGGCACGCCCGGCGGCGGCACCTCCGCGTCCGACGGTTTCGGCGGCGGCGTCCAGTGGCCCTCCAGGGCCGCCCACCGGTCCCGGGAGGCGGACCTCTCCGAGGTGTACCTGGCGACCTGCGTGTACGCGGTCTACGACCCGGTCACCCGGCGGTGCACCTTCGCCAACGCGGGCCATCTCCCCCCTGCCGTGGCCGAGCCGGGCGAACCGGCCATGCTGCTCGACGTCCCGCCCGGGATGCCGCTCGGCGTCGGGGGCGAACCCTTCGAGGAGGTCGAGGTCGAACTGAAGGAGGGCGCCCTGCTCGCCCTCTACACGGACGGCCTCGTGGAGTCCCGCGACCATCCGCTCGACGAAGGGCTGGACGCTCTGCGCGGTGCGCTCGTCGAACCGCAACGGCCGCTCGAAGACGTCTGCGACCACGTGCTGACCTCCCTCGACACCCGGCACGGCGAGGACGACATCGCCCTGCTCATGGCGCGTATCCAGGGGCTGCCCGCCGAAGCCGTCGGCGACTGGCGGCTGCCCCGGGAGCCCCGCTCCGTCGGCCGTGCCCGTGAACTGGCCCGCGACCGGCTGCTCGCCTGGGAACTCGGCGAACTGGTCGACACCACCGAACTGCTGGTCAGCGAACTGGTCACCAACGCCCTGCGGTACGGGGAGGGCGAGATCAGACTCCGGCTGCTGCGCGACCGCACGCTCGTGTGCGAGGTGTGGGACGCGGGCCTCGTACAGCCGCGGCGGCGGCGGGCACGCGACACCGACGAGGGCGGACGCGGGCTGCAACTGGTCGGCATGCTGAGTGCGGCCTGGGGATCCCGACGGACACCGCGCGGCAAGACCGTGTGGTTCGAACTGGAGCTGCCCGACGGAAGGCCGGCCCCCGAGCCCACGGTCGAGCAGTTGCTGAGCATGTTCTGAGCGGAACGGCCTGGCTGCCGCGGCGGGTGTCGGGCACGGCGCCATCCGGGAGCTGCGGCCCGGGTCCGGCTCCTTTGGAGGCTGCGGCCCGGCCCTTACGGAGGCCGCGGCCGGGCGCCGGCCCTCCCGGGCGCCGCGGCCGGGGGAGCCGCCGGTCAGGGGGCCGATTTCAGGGCGGCGAGACGGGCCTCGACCTCGGCGCGGTCACCCAGGCTGTCCAGCTGCTCGAACTGGGCGTCCAGGGACGACGCGGCGAGCTCCCGCTTGCCCAGCGCCTTCGCCTCCTCGCGGCGTACCTTCTCCTCGAAACGGCTGAGTTCACTGGTCGGGTCGAGCACATCGACGTTCTTGACGGCGTCCATCATCCGGTTCTGCGCCTGGGCGGACCTGGCGCGTGCGACGAGTTCGTCCCGCTTGGACCTCAGCTCCGTCAGCTTGTTCTTCATCTGGTCCAGGCCGGACTTCAGCTTCTCCACCACCTCGGTCTGCGAGGCGATGGTCGGCTCCGCGGTCTTGGCCTCCTTCTCCGCCTGGAGCTGACGCCCGAGCGCGACCTTGGCCAGGTTGTCGAACGTGTCCGCCTCGGCCCCCGCCCCGCCGGCCCGCAGTTCGTCGGCCTTGCGACTGGCGGCCAGCGCCTTGTCGCCCCACTCCCCGGACGCGTCGACATCCTCCCGGTGGTCCTGTTCCATCAGCCGGAGATTGCCGAGGGTCGCGGCGACCGCCTGCTCGGCCTCCGCGATGTTGGCCGTGTAGTCGCGGATCAGCTGGTCCAGCACCTTCTGCGGATCCTCCGCCTGATCCAGCAACGCGTTGATGTTGGCCTTCGCCAACTGGGTGACGCGGCCGAGGATGGTCTGCTTGGTCATGGCGCCTCTCCTGTGGGTGGATGCGTGCGAATGAAACCGTGAACCGGTGCCCCTGCCGACGGGCCCGGGCACCCGCTCAGAAACGGCCGCCGCCGCCCCGCCGGCCGCGCGTGCCCCCGCCGCCGAAACTGCCCGGACCGCCGCCCCCGCCAGGCCCCCCGCCGAAAGTTCCTCCGTGACCCCCGCCGCGAGCGCCCCCGCCGCCCAGGAGCCCGCCGAGGATGATTCCGCCGAGCAACGCGCCACCGGCCCCGCCGCCCGGCACACCGCCCGGACCGCCCCGGCCCGCGTACGACCGCACATCCTGTTCGGCCAGGCTGCGGGCCTGCCCCGCCAGGGAGTCGGCCTGCTGCGCCTGCGCCAGCGCGCCCTGGGGATCGTCGCCGCCGGCCAGTTCGGCGGACCGGTCGAGGCGTCGCTGGGCCTCCGCGAGGCGGGTGCGGGCCTGGCTGCCCACGGCCCCGCGGTTCGTGGTGATGTAGTCGGCCGCGGCGCCGATCGCCGACCGTGCGGTGAGCGTGGCCTGGTCGAGCAGGGAGCGCGCCCGCTGGTCGCCCCGTTCCCGTTCGCGGGCCCCGGCCAGAGCCTCGTCCAGCGCCGTATCGGCCTCCTCCACCCTGCGCAGCGCGTCGATGGGGTCGTACGGTCCGGCCGTCATCGCCCCTCGTACGTCGTCGAGCACCGAGGTCGCGCGCGCGATCCGGCCCCGCAGGTCCGCCGTCGACACGCCCTCCGCGGTGCCTTCGAGGAGCCCGCCCGCATCGGCCAGGTCGGTCTGCGTCTCGGTGAGCGCTGCGGACAGCCTGCTTGCCGCCTCCGCGAGTTCGCGGCTTCGCCGGTCCACGGCGTCGACGAGGATGGCCGCCTGGTCGACCGCGCCCTCGGCGGCCCGTACGTGCACGGCCGCCGCGGCGTTGTTCCCGCTGTCCACGGACTGCCGGGCCCGATTGAGGCAGGACGTGGCGAAGACCAGCCGGTCCTTGGCCTGTTCGACGGCGCCGCCGACCGGCGCGGAGGCCGACTCCGCGTACCGGCCGCGCATCGCGGTCAGCGCGGCCTCGGCGGTGGAGACACGGCCGGCGAGCGCGCGGAACGCCGTCTCGGCGGTGACCAGGGCCTGCGGAGCGTCGCGTTCCAGTGCGCGCAGCCGGTCGAAGTCCTCGGACACGGCGTCGAGGCGGGTGTTGGCGTCCGTGCAGCGGCCGATGATCTCGTCCAGCATCCGGCGCCGCGTCGCCTCGTCCTCGGGAAAGGCGTCGTCCAGCCGCTGACGCAACCGGAAGGCGGCCGTCAGCTCGCCCTTCGCGTAGGTGACGGCCTCGGTGAAGGGGGCAGCGGCCTCCTCGCCGAACTGGGCGGTGGCAAAGCCCAGTTCCTCCTCGCTGGTGCGGACCGCGTCGTCGGTCTCCACCAGGGTCTGCTTCGCCCGGGCGTCGAGCTCCGGCAATGGAGCGGGCGGGCGGTGCGGCCCGCCCGGTCCGGCGGAGCGCGGTCCCCAGCCGGTCGCACCGGGCGTGGTACGGGTCGTGGCCCGTCGCCTGCGCCGGGTGCCGGCATAGACGGCGACCGCTGCCGCCCCGCCGACCACGACCACCGGCAGGATCAGGTCCGTGCCGCTCGTCCCGCCGGAACTCCCCGTTCCGGGATCGGTGGCGCCGGGGGTGATCGTCGGCGTGGGTACCGCCTTGCCGGCCAGTACGGCGGAGTACCCGTTCGCGGCGCCGATCGCCGCGCCGGCCCAGTCGTGCTCCCTGAGCGCGGGCTCCACGGCCGTGCGCGCCACGTCCCCGAGCTGTGCGTCGGTGAGCCGCGCGTCCTGGTCGACGGTGTAGGCGTACCGCCGGTCGTGGGTGGCGACGGCGAGCAGCACGTCGTCGCGGCCGAGGCCGTTGCGGTCGGCGGTCTCGTCGGTCCAGCTCTGCGCCGACCGGCCGGAGAAGTCCCGTACGTACACCACGAAGAGCTGGACGCGGTCGTCGTCGTACAGGCGGTCCAGTGCGGCCGTGACCTGGTTCCTGCGGTCCCCGAGCGCCCCCACCCGGTCGGTGATCTGCCCGTCCTTGGACAGCGTGACGGGACCGTCCGCGTGAGCGGCCGGCACGGCGGACAGGGCCAGCCAGCACACCGCCGAGAGCACGGCGAGGACGGCCCGGCCCGGTGGGGACATCCCGGTACGGCTCACGAGCGGCATCACGTTTGTGAGGTTATGTCTGCCCTCGGTGCCCCGCGACCCGGCGACCGGGACCGCACCGGGACGACGCCGCCCCTCCTGCGACGGCACACCGGCACGCGGGGGTACGGGCGTGCGCACGGCGGATGAGGCGCCCGGCAAAGGCCGTACGGGAACCGGCGTCCGTCAGATACCGCCGGTTCCCGTACGGGAGGGAGCTGTCAGGTTGCTCCCGGTCAGGGGCCGAGGTCAGTCGGCGACGCGCGGCAGCGCGCGCGTGCGGCCCATCTCGCCCAGCCAGACGGCGGACGGCTTGGGCAGGCGCTCGAAGGTCTCCGGGTTCCAGCCGATCAGGCCGAAGGCCGGCTTGTAGGAGCCCCACTCGTAGTTGTCGAGCGCACTCCAGGCCAGGTAGCCCTGGATGTTCAGGCCGTCCTCCAGCGCGGAGGCGACCTCGTTCAGGGCCCCGGTGTAGTAGTCGACCCGGCGGCTGTCGTCGTCGGTCGCGATGCCGTTCTCGGTCACGATCAGCGGCACGTCCTTGCCGACGACCTCGGCGGTGTGGCGCAGCGCGTAGCCGACCGCGGACGGGTAGTACTCCCACTGCGTGAGGGTGCGCTCGGCGCCCTCGGCCGTGGGGATGGGGCCGTCGAGGCCGATCCTGGTCCGGGTGTAGGACTGCACACCGATCCAGTCGTCGCCGCGGGCGGCCTCGATGAAGACGTCCTCGCGGGGGTGGCGGTAGGCCGCGGTGACCTCCTCGGCTCCCGGCAGGGCCTGGTACACCTGGTTGGCGATGGTCCAGCCGACCTGGATGCCGGCGTTGATCGCCCGGACCTCCTTGACGGCCGCGTGGTGCGCGGCGATGACGGCCTCGGTGGTCTCGTCGTCGGGGGTCGGCAGACCGGCGGGCGGGAAGCTGTTGTCGCCCCGCTTGGCCTGGCCGGCCATGACGGCGATCATGTTCGGCTCGTTGATGGTGCAGACGTGGCTGACGTCCTCGGCGATCACCGGGGCGCAGGCCGCCACGTAACGGGCGAAGAGCTCGACCGCGCCGTCGGCGGTCCAGCCGCCCCGCGCCTCGAACCACTGCGGCACGGTGAAGTGGTGCAGGGTGATCATGGGACGCAGGCCGCGTGCGACGGCCCCCTCGACCATGCGGCGGTAGTGGGCCAGCTCGGCCCGGGAGAACCGGCCCTCGGCGGGTTCGATGCGCGCCCACTCGATGGAGAACCGGTAGTCGGTGAAGCCCAGTCCGGCGAGCACGTCCATGTCCTCGTGCCAGCGGTGGTAGCTGTCGCAGGCGTCCAGGCTGGGCTCCTGGATGTGGGTGCCCGCGGCGTGCTCCTTGACCCACCAGTCGCTGTTGGTGTTGTTGCCCTCGATCTGGTGGGCGGCCGTGGAGGCGCCCCACAGGAAGCCTTCGGGGAACGGAACCTGGGTGTGAGTCATCGCAAACTGTCTTTCTGGTGACGAAGGGGTGTGGCCGACGGGTGCGGGGTGCGGCCGGATACGTTGCGGTGGGCCGGCGGGCGGGCTACTTCATGCCCGCCGTGGCGATGCCCTGGGTGAAGTGCCGCTGGAGCGCGATGAACAGGACCACGACCGGCACGACGACCAGCAGGGAACCGGCCATCAGCATGCCGTTGGATCCGCCCGCCTTGTTGGGGTCGGTGGCGAAGGTGGCCAGGGCGACCGGAAGCGTGTACTTGTCGGGGTCGTTCGTCGCGATGAGCGGCCAGACGAAGTTGTTCCAGGAGCCCAGGAACGTGAAGATCGAGAGCGTTGCCAGCGCGGGCTTCACCAGCGGCATCACGATCCGCCAGAAGATGTACCACTCACCGGCGCCGTCCATCCGGGCCGCTTCCAGCAGCTCGTCCGGGATCGACTGCATGAACTGCCGCATCAGGAACACACCGAACGCTCCGGCGGCGAACGGCAGCACCAGACCGGCGTACGAGTCGATCAGGTGCAGCTTGCTCATCAGCACGAAGAGCGGCAGCAGCATGAGGTTGCCGGGCACCATCAGGGCGCCGAGAACCAGGCCGAAGATCTTGTTGCGGCCGGCGAAGTTCAGCTTGGCCAGGGCGTACCCGAGCATGGAGCAGAACACCAGGTTCGAGACGGTGACCAGCACCGCCACGATCACCGAGTTCATGAAGTACAGCGGCAGATCCAGCTTGTCGAGCAGGTCCCGGAAGTTCTGCAGGGTCCAGTCGGTCGGGATCCACACGGGCGGGCTGGCCGTCAGCTCCTGCGGTGTCTTGAAGGCCGAGACCGCCATCCACAGGAACGGCGCCGACATGATCAGCAGGCCGACCGAGAGCAGGACGTAGACGAGGGGGCGCTTCGGGTTGCGGGGCTTCTTCGCCGGGGACGGCCGTGTGTCCCCGGGCTTCTTCGACGGCGCCGCCGAGACGGCGCCCGGTGCACTGGTGGCGCTCATTTCGTGTTGTCCTTCAGCAGTCGGAGCTGTAGCACCGTGATGCCCATGATCACCACGAAGAGGACATACGCCATGGCACTCGCGTAGCCCATGTGGAAGAAGTTGAAGCCCTCGCGGTACATGTTCAGCGAGACGGTCAGCGTGGAGTCCGAGGGACCGCCCTGGGTCATCACGAACGGCTCCTCGAAGACATTGAGGTAGCCGATGGTCGTGATCACCGTGGCGTACAGCAGCGTGGGCCGCAGCAGGGGCACGGTGATCCCCTTGAACTCCTGCCAGAGACCGGCGCCGTCCAGCCGCGCGGCCTCCCGCACCTCGGTGGGAATGGCCTGCAGACCGGCGATGAAGAGCACCATGACCGTACCGAGGTTGCGCCAGACCGCCATCGCGATCATCGAGGGCATGGCGAGCGTCTCGGAGCCCAGGAAGTCCGGCGAGGTGAGGCCCACCTCGGAGAAGAGCCCCGCGACCAGCCCGTCGCTCGGGTCGAGCACGAACCGCCAGACCACGGCGACCGCGACGATGGTCGTGACCACCGGTGCGTAGAAGCCGACGCGGAAGAAGGTCCGGGCCCGGTCGATGCCGTTGTTCAGCAGCACGGCGACGATCAGCCCGAGGAAGATCGTCAGCGGGACACCGATCACCACGAAGTACGCCGTGTTGAACAGCGACTTGAGGAACTTGTCGTCGCTGAACAGATTGACGTAGTTCTCGAAGCCGATGAAGTTCGCGTCCAGCGGGTGCGTCACATTGCGCAGCCCGAAGTCGGTGAAGCTCATCACCAGCGTCGCGAGGATCGGGAACGCCATGAAGACGAGGAAGAGCACGAGGAAGGGGGTGGAGAACAGCCATCCGGCCACGTTCTGCACGCCCATCGAGGGCTTCCTGCCCCTTTGGCGACCGGCGGCCCCGGCGGCCGGGGATCCGGAGATCCCCGGCCCGGCCTCCGCCGTGGCCGACTGAGCGGCCTTTGAGGTCATGGTGCGCATGACTCCTACTTCACGAGGCCTTCGATTTCGGACTGGGCCGTCTTGAGCGCGTCCTCGGCGGACGCCTTGCCCTGGGTGACCTTGGCGATGGCCTGGTCGACCTTGTCGGTGATCTCCGTCCACTTGGCCAGCGACGGGGACGACTTGGCGGTGTCCATCTGCTTCTTGAAGACCTGGAGGTCGGCGTCGTCGGCGAGGGTGCCGGAGGTCCAGGCGGAGGTGTTGGCCGGCAGGTCCTTGGTGCGCTGGTACCAGTCGGCCTGGCCCTTGGTGTCGGTCAGGTACTTGATGAACTCCGTGGCGGCGGCCTTGTGCTCACTGTCCTTGGAGATCACCAGGGACGAACCGCCGGCCATGGAGACGGAGGACTTGTCGGCGGGCACATTGGCCACCGCCCACTTGCCCTTGATCTGCGGCTGGCCCTCGTTGAGCAGGGTGACGTGCCAGGGGCCGCCGAAGAACATCGGGACGCGGCCGTTGCCGAAGTCCTTCACGACGTCGTAGCCGGGCTGCACGGACTTGTTGGAGAGCCCCTTGTCGAAGTACGAGCCGTACTCCTTGAGCGCCTTGACGGCCTCGGGGCTGTCGATGACGGCCTCGCCCTTGTCGTTGACGATCTCGCCGCCGGCCGAGTACAGGAAGGAGTAGAAGTTCTGCACCGTGTCCAGGCCGCTCGGCTGGATGGACAGGCCCCACTTCGTTCCGGCCTTCTTCTGGTAGGCCGACGCGAGGTCCTGCATCTCCTTCCAGGTGGTCGGAGCCTTGGTGATGCCGGCCTTCTCGGCCAGGTCGGTGCGGTAGTAGAGGACGCGGGTGTCGACGTACCACGGCACGCCGTACGCCTGACCGTCCACCTCGCCCTGCTTCCAGCCGGACGCGAAGTAGTCCTTCTCGTTGAAGGTCTTGGTGTCGACCGGCTCCAGGACGCCGAGCTCGGCGAACTCGCCCATGTAGCTGCCGCCCATCTGAGCCACGTCCGGCAGCGTGCCGGCGGCGGCCGCGGAGACCAGCTTCTGGTGGGCGACGTCCCAGCCGACCGGGGTCACCTTGACGGTGATGTTCGGGTTGGCCTTCTCGTAGACCTTGGCCACATCCGCGAGCTTCTCGCCCTCGGCCCCCATGGCCCAGACAGTGATCGTCTGCTTCTTGTCCGCGGCGACATCCTCGCCACCGGAGCTTCCGCACGCGGTGACACCGAAGGTGAGCGCGACTGCGGCGGCGATGCCGGCCGAGGCGTTTCTGGCGGTGCGGGACATGGAGGGCTCCTCCTTGAGCAATCCGGATGTATGCGCTGTCTGTAAGCGCATACATCACTCTGCGGCAGGCGTTCGGAAATCCGCAAGAGGGTGATAGGTCACACTCGTGCAACGTGCCGGACATCTGGATGTTCGACTTGGCACGGTAAGTGCATCGTGTGTGAAATTGGTAAGGATGTGACCGATTTCGCGCCGTTGGTCCAGGTGGGCACGGGTTCCTGTCGGTGCGGAGGCGGGCGCTATTGTCGTGATCATGGCTCAGTTCGAACACGACTTCCCCTTTGATCCGGCTTACGGGCGCACGATCGACGACTTGATGCGCGTCCCCGCCCCCGCGGCGCCGGACGACTTCGACGCCTTCTGGCGCTCCCGGTACGAGGAGGCCCGCAAGGTCGCCACCCGGCCGGAGCTCGGCCCGCTGGAGGAGGTGCGCGACGGTGTGCGGATTCACGCCGTGACCTTCGACTCCGTGGGTGGCATACGGCTCGGCGGCTGGGTCGCGCTGCCCGCCGAGGGGGCGGCTGAGCACGGATTCGTGATCGGGCACGGCTACGGCGGCCGGGAGGAGCCGGGCCCCGACGTGCCGCTGCCGCTGCCCCGGTCGGCGGCGATCCTGCCGTGCGTGCGGGGCATGAAGGAGCGCGGACAGCAGCCGGGCATCCCGGACATGTCCGCCGGCCATGTGCTGCACGGCATCGAGTCCCGCGACACCTACGTCATCGGCGACTGCGTGGCGGACCTGTGGTGCGCGGCTTCGGCGCTGCACGAGCTGGTCCCGGAACTGTCGCCCGAAGAGGGCGGTCCGCGGCTCGGGTACCTGGGGGAGAGCTTCGGTGGCGGGCTCGGCGCGCTGGCCGTGCCGTGGGACGACCGCTTCGGGGCCGCGCAGCTGACGGTTCCGACCTTCGGCAACCATCCGCTGCGGCTCACCCTGCAGTGCGCGGGAAGCGGGGAGGCCGTGAGGCGCCATCACCAGGAGCACCCGGAGGTCGCCGAGGTGCTGCCGTACTTCGACGCCGCCTCGGCCGCGACCCGGCTCACCCGTCCCACGCTGGTGGCCGCCGCGCTCTTCGACCCCTCGGTGCCGCCGCCGGGCCAGTTCGCCGTGTACAACGCGCTGGCCGGTGAACGCGAACTGCTGGTGCTGAACGCGGGGCACTTCGAGTACCCGGGGCTCGACGCCGAGAAGGAGGACCTGCGCGCGGCGCGGCGCCGTTTCTTCGCGGAGCACCTGGGGCGCTGAGGAGGGCGGCGGGGGCGGCTCGGGCGACGTCGTACAGCTCGCGCGGCGCGTACGGCTCGGGGCGCGCGGAAGGGGGGCGCGGAGGCGCGGGGCCGATGGTCGGAGGGTACGGGCCGCGCGTCCGGCGGCCCGTGGAATGCCGGCTCGGCGACGTTGGTGGGGGTCGGGCCGGCGCGGCGCTCCACTTGGCCATTCGGAGACACGGCCGTCTCGGCCGGCCCCACGGCTGGGTCAGCCCGGCTTGACCGCCAGCGTCGCAAAATAGTGCGACATGTATGGAGCGGATGCGTTGGATTGGTGCGGCGCTTCCGCGAAGCCGGTGAGGACGAACCCCGCGGCGAGTTGCCCGCCGATCTGGTCGGTGAGCGTGTGGCTGTATTCAAGAGGGGCATCCGCGCCGAACTTCGTGGCGCGTTCCTCGGCGGAGTACTGCGTGACGTCGCTGTAGGGCAGCTTGTGCACGACGGTCAGCTCGCCGCGCTCGTCGAGCGCCTCGTGGTCGAACAAGTACACATCAGGGTTGAGGAAGCCCACGAGCAGAGTTGCGCCCGGTCGCAGGATGCGGAAGCACTCACGCCACACCGGTGCCAAGTCCGGTACGAACAGGTTGGAGACCGGATGGAACACGACATCGAATGTTGCGTCGCCGAAGGCGCTGAGGTCGCGCATGTCGCCCAGGACGGTGCGCAGCTCAAGTCCGTCGCGCGCCGCCACCATCTGGTCCTGGCCGAGCTGGCGGGGTGAGTTGTCGAATACGGTGACCCGCGCCCCTGCGGCGGCGAGGATCGGACCCTGCTGGCCACCGCCGGAGGCCAGGCACAACACGTCCTTGCCGGTCAGGTCCGTCGGCAGCCAGGAACGGTCGACCGGCTCATGCCCGATGAGAACAATCGACCAGTCGCCCATGCGGGCGCGCCCGACATCCTCAGCACTCACCGGCCTCGACCACTCGTTGCCCTCCTGGACGTACCTGTCCCAGGCTGCCCGATTGTGGGCAACGGGGTCGACGACAATGTCCTGCACGTTCAACTCCCTGCTACAGCCGAGCGGACACCTGCGGTACTGACGGTTCGGCGCCGCCAGCCAACACGATCGCAGGGTGCGGGCTCAACGAAATTTGCGGGCATCGAGGTGTCCACGGGCTCGACGGGTGGTCGCACAACGGGAAGGGTCTGGTTCGCCGGCTGCACCAGGTGGAAGTGGTCCACGACCAGGGTGGCCTGCGGCAGGGCCCGCCGATCGTGTGGTGAGCCGGTCCTTCCTCAGCCGCAGCCGCAGCTGGCGCGGCGGATCAGCGAGACCGGAAGCATGAGCGACGCCGGTTCGCGCCCGCTGTTGCGCAGCCGCTGCACCAGCAACTCGACCGCCTGCTCGCCGAGTTGGCGGATCGGCTGGCGTACGGTCGTCAGCGGCGGCCGTACGATCCGGCTCAGCGGAATCCCGTCGAAGCCGGTCACCGCGATGTCCTCGGGCACCCGCACCCCGCGCCGTTCCAGTGCGCGCAGCGCGCCCACCGCCATCTGGTCGTTGGCGAACAGCACACCCTGCGGCCGCTCGGAGTCCCGGTCGAGCAGCGCCTCCGCCGCCCGCGCGCCCTCGGCCTGCGTCATCATCTCGGTCCGCAGATCCGGCTGGTCCGGCACCGGCAGCCCGGCGTCGCGGCACGCCTCCTGGAAGCCGCGGAACCGTGCCTCGGCGTCCGGCGATTCGGGGTCGCCGCCGACGAAGGCGAGCCTGCGCAGACCGTGGTCCTCGATCAGGTGGCGGGTCAGTTCCCGCTCCCCGTCCGCGTTCGCGACGACGACGTGATCGAGGTGGTCGATCTCGCGGGGACCGGCGAGCATCACCACCGGAAGGCGGCGCGAGATCACTTCGAGGTCCTCGGTCGGCACGGTCTGCGCCAGCACCGCGAAGCCGTCGACCCGTCCCGCGACCTTCGCGACGAGGCTCTCCGGCCCGCCCTCCAGCGAGGCGGCGATCAGCAGCGCGTAACCGTGCCGGCGGGCTGCCCGTTCCATGCCGCGGATGATCTGGTCGGAGTAGAGCATCACCGCGTCGTCGGCGTCGCTGTCCGCCTCCGCGTCGGCCTCGGCGTCGGGGTCGGCGTAGTCGGGGAAGCAGAGGCCGAGCACGCCGGTGGTCCGGCTGGCCAGGCCCCGGGCGTTCCCGCTGGGGACGTAACCGAGCTGGCGGGCGGCCTCCAGAACCCGCTCGCGGGTCTGGGCGCGGACCGAATCGGGGGTGCGGTAGACCCGCGAGACCGTGGCAATGGAGACGCCGGACCGCTCGGCGACGTCGTACACCGTTGGCGCGCTCACTCGACCGACCGTCCGCTTCTTCTTCTGTACCGAAGCACCTGCTGTTGCATGTGCCGACCCTCTTTTGAAAGCGCATTCACCCTAGATCGCAGGCCATGTGACGGGCAAGGGCGGGCAAAATATAGACAGGTAACCTTGCAAGTTTTCCTGTACACCTTTTACGTTGAAGGCATGCCGGAACCGACCGGGGCCACCCCCGCAGACCCCCGCCCCGGGCTCCTCGCCGAGACGGGCGACGGGCCGGGCGGCGACGAGCCCGGCGCCGAGCAGGTGGCGGCGCAGCTCACCGACGTGGTCAGCAGACTGCTGCGGCGGCTGCGCAGCAGCTCGTCGGACAGCCTGCTCACGCCCACGCAGCGTTCGGTGCTCTCCAGGCTCGACCGCGAGGGCCCGGCCACCACGGCGGCGCTGGCCCGCGCGGAGTATGTGCGTCCGCAGTCCATGCGGCTGACCCTCGGCGCCCTGGAGAGTCAGGGAATCGTCGAGCGGACGCCCGATCCGGCCGACGGCCGGAAGTCGGTGATGTCGATCACGGAGACCGGACTCCGGACCCTCGGCGCGGTCCGGGCCGCGAAGCGCGACTGGCTCGCCGAGGCCATCGCCGCCGAGCTCGACGGCGCCGAGCGGCGGACGGTCGCCGAGGCCGCGGAGCTGATCGACCGGCTGGTCGGGAAGTGACGAGCCGGGCGTCCGGCCACGAGGCGGCGCCGGAAACAGCCCCCGCGTCCGGCCGCGAGGTGCCGGAAGCGGCCCCTGCGGACCCGCCGGCACCCGCGCCGGCACAGACCCCCGCGAGCGCTCCCGCCTCGGGTTCTGTCTCAGCTCCTGCCTCGGGTTCCGTCTCGGGTTCCGTCTCGGGTTCCGTCTCGGGCTCCGCCTCAGATCCCGTCTCGGATCCCGTCTCCGGGTTCGGCGCCCGCCTCACCGCCCCGCTCCTCCTCGGCTCCCTGCTCAATCCGCTCAACACCACCATGATCTCCACGGCCCTGGTGGCGATCGGGCACGACTTCGGTATCGGCGCCGCCGACACCGCTTGGCTGATCTCGGTCCTGTATCTCGCCAGCGCCGTCGCCCAGCCCGTCCTCGGCCGGCTCGCCGACGTCCTCGGACCCCGACGCGTCTTCCTCGCCGGTCTGGCCGTCGTGGTGGTGTCCGGCCTGGTCGGGATGTTCGCGCGGGATTTCGGAGGACTCCTGGTGTCCCGGCTGCTGCTCGGGATCGGCACGTCGGCGGCGTACCCCGCAGCCATGGCGGTCCTGCGCGACGAGTCCCGGCGGATCGGCCGCATCACCCCGCGCCCGGTCCTGGCCCGGCTCTCCTTCGCCGCGCTCGGCAGCGCGGCCGTCGGGCCCACCCTCGGCGGCGTGCTCGTCATGGCCGTCGGCTGGCGCGGCATCTTCGCCGTCAACGTGCCCGTCGCACTCGTCGCGTTCGGCTCCGCACTGCTCTGGATCCCGGCGGACCCGCCGCGCGGGCGCGCGTCCGACGGCAGCAGGCCGAAGCTGGACCTGGACCCGCTCGGCATCGGACTCTTCTCGACCGCGCTGACTGTGCTGGTCTTCTTCCTGCTCGACCTCTCCCACCCCCTGTGGTGGCTGCTCGCGCCGTTCGCCGTGCTGACCGCCGCCCTGATCCGGTGGCAGCTGCGCTGTCCGCGGCCCTTCATCGACCTGCGGATGCTCGCGCGCAACGGGGCGCTCGCCCGGACGTATCTGCGGCACGGAGTGAGCTATCTGCTGATCTACTGCGTGATGTACGGCTACACGCAGTGGCTGGAAGAGGCACGGGGCTACTCCTCCGGCCGCACCGGACTGCTGATGCTGCCGATGTCGCTCGCCGCACTGGTCTGCTCGCTGCTCGGAGCCCGTACGAAGGGCATCCGCGGCCCGCTCACGCTGGCCGGTGTGATGGTCACCACCGGCGCCGCGACGCTGGTGTTCTTCTCCGGCTCCACCCTGCTCGCCCTGCTGCTGCTCGCCGGGGCGTGCTTCGGCATACCGCAGGGGCTGATCGGTACGAGCAATCAGGCCGCCGTCCAGGCGTACGCCCCGCCCGAGAACATCGGCTCGGCCGCCGGACTCCAGCGCACCGCCCAGTACATCGGGGCGATCACCGCGTCCAGCCTGATCGCCCTCGCCTACGGACAGTCGGCGAGCAACAGCGGACTGCACCTCATGGCAGCGGTCTCCGTCGTGCTCGGCCTGCTGCTGATCGTCCTGACCGTCACCGACCGTGCCCTGCGCACCCGCGCCTGACACCTCACCCGTCCCACCGACCCACACATCCCCTCAGAGGAGCGCCCCCATGACCGCCACCACCCTGGACGCGAAGACCGCCCTGGTCGTCGTCGACCTCCAGAAGGGCATCGTCAGCCGGCCCACCGCCCACCCCACCGCCGGTGTCGTCGCCAACGCGGTGACCCTCGCCGACGCCTTCCGCGCCAAGGGCCTCCCGGTCGTCCTGGTCCGGGTCACCGGCGGCTCCCCCGGCCGCATCGAGGGCGGCGCCAGGAGCGCGGCGCAGCCGCCCGCCGACTGGGCGGACATCGTGCCCGAACTCGGCCCGCACGAGGGCGACATCGTCGTCACGAAGCAGAACTGGGGCGCCTTCCACGGCACCGACCTCGACCTTCAGCTGCGTCGCCGCGGCGTCACCCAGGTCGTCCTCACCGGCGTCGCGACGAGCATCGGCGTCGAGTCCACCGCCCGCTTCGCGCACGAGCACGGCTACCACGTCACCGTCGCGACGGACGCGGTCACCGACCTGGACGCCGACACCCACCGCAACAGCGTCGAGAAGGTCTTCCCGCGCCTCGGCGAGACGGACACCACCGAGGCGATCGTCAAGCTGCTCGGCTGAGAGCCCGTCGGGTGACCTTCGGTCGCCGGAAGCGTGCGTGCCAGGGCGTGGCCGCCCGATCACGTGCGTGCCAGGGCGTGGCCGCCCGATCAGAGGTCACCCGACAGGCTCTGACGGTCACGTCCGGTCCCCGCGGCGGCCGATCTTGTTGCCCAGCCACACCAGTGGGTCGTACTTCCGGTCCACGGCCCGCTCCTTCAGCGGGATCAGCGCGTTGTCGGTGATCCTGATCTGTTCGGGACACACCTCCGTACAGCACTTCGTGATGTTGCAGTAGCCGAGCCCGTGCTCCTCCTGGGCCGTCGCCTTCCGGTCGAGTCCGGACTCGGCGGCGGCGTCCAGAGGGTGCATGTCCAGCTCGGCGATCCGCATCAGGAAGCGCGGTCCGGCGAACGCCGCCTTGTTCTCCTCGTGGTCGCGCACCACATGGCAGGTGTCCTGGCACAGGAAGCACTCGATGCACTTGCGGAACTCCTGCGAGCGGTCCACATCGACCTGCTGCATCCGGTAGTCGCCCGCCTCGACGCCCCGAGGGGGTACGAAGGCGGGCACTTCCCGTGCCTTGGCGTAGTTGAACGCCACGTCCGTCACCAGATCGCGGACGACGGGGAAGGCCCGCAGCGGCGTGACCGTGATCGTCTCCTCCCGGTCGAAGACCGACATGCGCGTCATGCACATCAGCCGCGGCCTGCCGTTGATCTCCGCGCTGCACGAACCGCACTTGCCCGCCTTGCAGTTCCAGCGCACGGCGAGATCGCCCGCCTGGGTCGACTGGATCCGGTGGATGATGTCGAGGACGACCTCGCCGTCGTTCACCTCGACCCGGAAGTCCTCCAGGCCGCCACCGTCCCCGTCCCCGCGCCACACCCTGAACTGCGCGTTGTAGCTGCTCACTCGTACAGCTCCTCTTCGGCCAGGTACTTGACCAGCTCCTCCTTCTCGAAGAGGGAGAGCAGGTCCGGACGGATGGGTTCGGTCGTCCTGCGCACGAGTTCGATCCGGCCACCGTCCGCATCGTTCGTGGACGCATCGTTCGTGGACGCATCATCCGTGGACGGATCATCCGTGGACGCACCGTCCGCGGACGCGTCGGCCAGCCGGCACAGCAGATTCACCGGGCGCCAGGAGCGTTCCATCGTCGGACAGTCCTCGCGGGTGTGACCGCCGCGGCTCTCCGAGCGCTCCAGGGCGGCCCGTGCGACGCACTCGCTGACCAGCAGCATGTTCCGCAGGTCCAGGGCGAGGTGCCAGCCCGGGTTGAACTGCCGGTGCCCCTCGACACCGGCGCGCCGCGCCCGTACCCGCAGGGCCGCCAGTTTCTCCAGGGCCTGGGCCATCTCGGGCTCCCGCCGGATGATGCCGACCAGGTCGTTCATCGTCTGCTGGAGCTCCTGGTGCAGGGTGTACGGATTCTCCGCCGGCCCCCCGGTCCCCGCCGGCCCCCCGGCCGTGCCCGCTTCTCCGGCCGTGCTCGCTTCATCGGCACTGAACGGGCGCAGGGCCTCTGCCGCCGCCGCCTCGATCTGCTCCGCGTCCACCGCCGGCCGGGTACCGCTCGCGGTCGCGTACGCGGCGGCGTGCAGCCCGGCCCGCCGCCCGAAGACCAGCAGGTCGGAGAGGGAGTTGCCGCCCAGCCGGTTGGAGCCGTGCATGCCGCCCGCGACCTCGCCCGCCGCGTACAGGCCGGGCACCGCCTCGGCGGCCGCGGTGTCGGAGTCGACGGCGATCCCGCCCATCACGTAATGACAGGTCGGGCCGACCTCCATCGCCTCCGCCGTGATGTCGACATCCGCCAGCTCCTTGAACTGGTGGTACATCGAGGGCAGCCGGCGCCGGATCGTCTCCGCGGGCATCCGGGTCGACACGTCCAGGAACACCCCGCCGTGCGGCGAGCCCCGGCCCGCCTTCACCTCGGAGTTGATGGCGCGGGCGACCTCGTCGCGGGGCAGCAGCTCGGGCGGGCGGCGGTTGTGGTCCGGGTCCTCGTACCAGCGGTCGCCCTCCTCCTCCGACTGCGCGTACTTCTCCTTGAACACATCGGGGACGTAGTCGAACATGAACCGCTTGCCCTCGGAGTTGCGCAGCACTCCGCCGTCCCCGCGCACCGACTCGGTGACGAGGATGCCCTTCACCGACGGCGGCCAGACCATGCCGGTCGGATGGAACTGCACGAACTCCATGTTCAGCAGCGGAGCGCCCGCCAGGAGCGCGAGAGCATGGCCGTCGCCGGTGTACTCCCAGGAGTTCGACGTCACCTTGAAGGACTTGCCGATGCCGCCGGTGGCCAGGACGACAGCGGGCGCTTCGAGGACGAAGAAGCGGCCGGTCTCCCGCTCGTAGCAGAAGGTCCCGCCGACCCGGTCGCCGTCCTTGAGCACCCGGGTGACCGTGCACTCCTGGAAGACCTTCAACCGGGCCTCGTAGTCGCCGTGTTCGCGGTAGTCCTCCTGCTGGAGCGCGACGATCTTCTGCTGGAGCGTACGGATCAGTTCGAGGCCGGTACGGTCCCCGACGTGCGCCAGCCGCGGATACTCATGGCCGCCGAAGTTGCGCTGGGAGATCCTGCCGTCCGGCGTACGGTCGAAGAGCGCACCCCAGGTCTCCAGCTCCCAGACCCGCTCCGGCGCCTCCTTGGCGTGCAGCTCCGCCATCCGCCACTGGTTCAGGAACTTCCCGCCGCGCAGGGTGTCGCGGAAATGCACCTGCCAGTTGTCCCCGGAGTTCACATTGCCCATGGACGCGGCGATGCCGCCCTCCGCCATGACCGTGTGCGCCTTGCCGAAGAGCGATTTGCAGATGACCGCGGTACGGGCACCGCGTTCCCGCGCCTCGATGGCGGCGCGCAGCCCGGCGCCTCCGGCGCCGACCACGACGACGTCCCACTGCTGCCGTTCGAGCTCTGTCATTCAGAAAAACCTCGGATCGTCGAAGGCACCGGAGGCGACGAGATACACGTAGAAGTCGGCGAGAGCCACACTGATCAGCGAGGCCCACGCGAGCAGCATGTGCCGGGCGTTGAGCCGGCCCACCCAGCTCCACAGCCGGTAGCGCACGGGGTGTCGGGAAAAGTGCCGCAGCCGGCCGCCGATGATGTGCCGGCAGGAGTGGCAGGACAGGGTGTACGCCCAGATCAGCCCGATGTTGACCAGGAAGATCAGCGAGCCGAGACCCATGTGTCCCCAGGCGTAGTGCTCGTCCCGGAAGGAGAGCACGGTGTCGTACGTGAGGATCCCGGCGACCGGCACCGCGGCGTAGAAGAAGTACCGGTGGAGGTTCTGCAGGATCAGCGGGAAGCGGGTCTCCCCGCTGTACGCCGTGTGCGGCTCGGCGACCGCGCAGGCCGGGGGCGACGCCCAGAAGCCCCGGTAGTAGGCCTTGCGGTAGTAGTAGCAGGTCAGCCGGAAGCCCAGCGGGAAGACCAGGATCAGCAGGGCGGGGGACAGGCCCCACCAGCTGCCGAAGAGCTCCCAGTTCGGGCCGTGCCGCATGGGGGCGCAGCTCTCCGCCAGGCAGGGCGAGTAGAACGGCGACACATAGGGGGCGGCGTAGTAGTCGGCGTTCGAGAAGGCCCGCCAGGTCGAGTAGACGATGAACGCGAGCAGCCCGCCGGCCGTCGTGGCGGGTGCCAGCCACCAGCGGTCGGTGCGCAGATGGCGGGCGGCTATGGCGGCCCGGGAGGCGTGATGGACGCCCGTCGGGCGCGCCCGCGCCGTCGTCGCTCGGGGTGGTTCCGTACCTGGTTCCGTACCGGTGGCCAAGGAACTCTCCTAGAAGGCGTGCCGGCCCGGGACGCCCAGACCTTCGTCGTCCGAGTCCGTCCACAGGGTGGCGTCGTACGGCGCATCGCTGATCGTGATGGCGTCGCCGACCGGGTCCGTGCGACCGGCGGCCTCGATCGGCACCGGCCCGGCCTGCGTCTCGCGCAGCCGCGCGAGACTCCGCTCCAGCCGTGCGACGGTGCGGACCAAGTCCTCCAAGCAGTGCTGAACAGCCGTCAACTCATCGTGCAGTGACATGACTTGCTCTCACTTCTGCGGTCGCGGGTGGTCATGTTCATGCGCCTGAGAGTGTCGCGCGTCACACCCGTGTTGTGAAGAGTGCGCACCGCCCCGACGCGTCGCCGGTTCCGCCGCACGGGTGAGGTTCGAGGCTCCGACGCCGTGTCTGCGCCGCCTCTCGCGCGAGGGCGACTTCAGTGGAGGGACGGAATCAGTGTGATCAACTGCATATGCCACTAAAAAGCACAATCCGGCCCCTCCGTGTACGGGTGGCCGGGCCGGCCCCGGAGGTATGAGCCATGTCCCACGTCGGCGTCCCGCGCGGGACGGCCCGAAAGCGCCGTTCGCTCGCGCTCCTCACGACGGGCGTGCTGGCGCTCCCGGTACTGGCCGGCTGCAGCTCCGACGACAGCGGCGACGGATCGGCCGGGGCCGCCGCGCCCCAGGACATCGCGGTCGCGGCCCGGAGCGCGGTCGCCTCGGGGGGCACGGTCCACTGGGCGGTCGACGCCGTGCCCACCACCCTCAACGCCTTCCAGGCCGACGCGAACAGCTCCACCGCCCGTGTCACGGGCGCTCTGCTGCCGACCCTCTTCCCGCTGGACGCCACGGGCCGGCCGCGGATGAACCGGGACTATCTGAAGTCCGCGAAGGTCGTCGAGCGCGAGCCCAAGCAGGTGGTGCTCTACCGGATCAACCCGCGGGCGGTGTGGAGCGACGGCCGGGACATCGGGGCGTCCGACTTCGTGGCGCAGTGGCGGGCGCTGAACGGCAAGGACTCGGCGTTCTGGACCGCCCGCAACGCCGGGTACGAGCGGATCGAGAAGATCGAGCGCGGCGCGGACGACCAGGAGGTCCGGGTCACCTTCGCCACACCGTACGCGGACTGGCGTTCGCTGTTCTCCCCGCTGTACCCGAAGGAGGTGACCGGCTCGCCCGGCGCCTTCAACGACGGCGCGCGGACCACGCTCAAGGCCACCGCGGGCCCGTTCCGCCTGGGCAGTGTGGACACGGCGAAGGGCGAGGTCACCCTGGTCCGCGATCCGCGCTGGTGGGGCGACCGGGCCAAGCTCGACTCACTGGTCTTCCGGGCCGTCAAGCCGCAGGACCGCACCGAGGCCCTCACCGCGGGCAAGGTCGACGTCGCCGACATCGACGCCACGGCGGCGCACCGGATCGCGCAGGCGTCCCATGACACGGGCGGCAACGGGCAGCCGCTCGCCCAGGGCCCCGGCTCCGGGAGCGGCCCGGCCGCCGCACTGCGCTCCTGGGCCGAGGCGCACGGCTCGAACGAACAGGAGGCGGCAGCCGCCCAGGCGGCCAGGGAGAAGAGCCGGGCAGCCGCCGAGACGTACACCGCCGAGCAGGACAAGCTGCGCGCGTACGCGGTCCGCAAGTCACTGGAGCCCGCCTACACCCAGCTCGCGCTGAACGGCGAGTCCGGTCCGCTCGCCGACGACCGGGTCCGCAGGGCGGTCGCCCGGGCCCTGAACCGCCAGGAGCTCGCCGACACCGTTCTCAAACCGCTCGGCCTGCCCGCCGTGCCGCTCGGCAGCCACCTGGCCCTGGCCGGACAGCCGGCGTACAAGGACAGCAGCAGCGCACTCGGCGGCCAGGACACCGAAGAGGCCCGCGCGCTGCTGGCCGACGCCGGCTGGACGCGGGAGGGCGCGGTCAAGAAGCCGGACGGTGCCAAGGCGGGCAGCGAGGGGGAGAAGGGGGAGAAGAAGGGAGCGAAGGACAAGGACGGCGCCGCCGGGAAGGGTGACAAGGCGAACCCGTCCGAGAAGCCCGACAAGGCAGACAAGGCCGACAAGGCTGATAAGGCTGATAAGGCTGACGACAAGTCCGGCGGTGCCGCCCCCGGGCGTGAGGCCGGCGACGGCAAGCCCGGCGACGACAGGCCCGGCGACGACAGGCCCGGCGAGCGCACCGAGGCCCGCGGCGCCTCCCAGGTCCTCGCCCCCGCCCATGCCGCCGCGCTCCACAGCACCGCCCTGCTGCGGCAGGCCGGACACCTGGCCGGGACCGCGGCCTCCGAAGGCGTCTCCTCCGAGGCCGCCACCCGGGAACAGCGGCCGGACGGCGCCACCGGCGCCTACGCCCCCGCGGGCACCGCGGCCCCCGCGCAGGCCCCGGACGCGCGCCGGGGCCCGCTCGGCAAGGACGGCAAGCTGCTGTCCCTGCGTTTCGTCCTGCCGGCCGGTCCCGGCTCGGAACCGCTGCGGGCCGTCGGACAGCAGATCTCGGCGATGCTCGACACGATCGGCATCAGCACGGCCATCACGAAGGTCTCCGACGACAGCTACTTCCAGGACCACATCGCCTCCGGCGACTACGACCTGGCGCTGTACTCCTGGCCCGCCACCGCCTACCCGGCGACCGACGACCGCCCGATCTTCGCCAAGCCGGTGCCGGCCACCGACGGCTCCCTGCTGGTCGAGCAGAACTACACCCGCGTCGGTACGGACCACATCGACCAGCTCTTCGAGCAGGCGGTCTCGGAACTGGACGAGGGAACCGCGCAGAATCTGATGAAGCAGGCGGACGCCCGGATCTGGGCCGCCGCGGGCTCGATTCCGCTCTACCGCCGTCCGCAGCTCGTGGCGACCGACACAAAGCTGGTGAACGTCGGCGCCTTCGGCTTCGGCACACCCCACTACCAGGACATCGGTTTCAAGCAGCCGCAGCCCGCCGGACCTCCGGCGAACAAGAAGAAGTAGCAGGTCGGAACGGGGCCGGAAGCTCAGAACTGGCTCAAGTCCCTTGCCCGCCGGCGCCCCCGGCGGGCAAGGTCGTGTCCCGTCCGGAACTGGGCCGCTCACCCTCCCCACACCCCCCGCACCGGACCGTGCGGAGCCCCCACGGATCCCCCCACGGATCCCTCCGCACCCTCTTCTTCTGTCACGCGTATCCATGCGGCGTGACCCCGGGGCCAGGGGAATTGCGGGCGAACAGCGGCTGAAGAGTGGCGCGGGACCGGTCTCGCGGATCGGCCCGGGAAGCCCCGGACGCGCCAGGCCCGTACCATAGGGACAGCCGTGGCGCGTCCGCCCGGCGGGCGTACGAGGACCCGAGAGCGACTGAGACGCCTGATCCCACGATCCGAGAGAAGCGCAAGCCACCCATGCCCACGCGCCACGACATCCGTAACGTAGCCATTGTCGCCCACGTCGACCACGGCAAGACCACGCTGGTCGACGCCATGCTCAAGCAGGCCGGTGCCTTCGCCGCGCACGCCGCCGAGAACCTCGACGAACGCATGATGGACTCGAACGACCTGGAGCGTGAGAAGGGCATCACGATCCTCGCCAAGAACACGGCGGTGAAGTATCACCCCAAGGACGGCGGGGACCCGATCACGATCAACATCATCGACACCCCCGGCCACGCCGACTTCGGCGGCGAGGTCGAGCGTGGTCTGTCGATGGTGGACGCGGTCGTCCTGCTCGTCGACGCCTCCGAGGGTCCGCTGCCCCAGACCCGCTTCGTCCTGCGCAAGGCGCTCGACGCCAAGCTGCCGGTCATCCTGTGCATCAACAAGACGGACCGTCCGGACTCCCGGATCGCCGAGGTCATCGACGAGACGTACGACCTCTTCCTCGACCTGGACGCCGACGAGGACCAGATCGAGTTCCCGATCGTCTACGCCTGCGCCCGTGACGGCGTCGCGTCGCTGACCAAGCCCGAGGACGGCACCGTCCCGCCGGACAGCGACAACCTGGAGCCGTTCTTCTCCACCATCCTCTCCACGGTCCCGGCCCCGGAGTACGACGACCAGGCGCCGCTGCAGGCCCACGTCACCAACCTGGACGCGGACAACTTCCTCGGCCGCATCGCGCTCTGCCGTGTCGAGCAGGGCGAGCTGCGCAAGGGCCAGACCGTCACGTGGATCAAGCGCGACGGCACCATGTCCAACGTCCGTGTCACCGAGCTGCTGATGACCGAGGCGCTCACGCGCCAGCCGGCCGAGAAGGCGGGCCCGGGGGACATCTGCGCCGTCGCCGGTTTCCCGGACATCATGATCGGCGAGACCCTGGCCGACCCCGAGAACCCGATCGCGCTGCCGCTGATCACGGTCGACGAGCCGGCCATCTCGATGACCATCGGCACGAACACCTCGCCGCTCGTCGGCAAGGGCGGCAAGGGCCACAAGGTCACCGCCCGCCAGGTGAAGGACCGCCTCGACCGCGAGCTGATCGGTAACGTCTCGCTCCGCGTCCTGGACACCGAGCGCCCCGACGCCTGGGAGGTCCAGGGCCGCGGCGAGCTCGCGCTGGCCATCCTCGTCGAGCAGATGCGCCGTGAGGGCTTCGAGCTCACGGTCGGCAAGCCGGAGGTCGTCACCAAGCAGATCGACGGCAAGACGCACGAGCCGATCGAGCGCATGACGATCGACTCCCCCGAGGAGCACCTCGGTGCGATCACCCAGCTGATGGCGACCCGCAAGGGCCGCATGGAGACGATGACGAACCACGGTTCGGGCTGGGTCCGCATGGAGTGGATCGTTCCTTCCCGCGGCCTCATCGGCTTCCGTACCGAGTTCCTGACCCAGACCCGCGGCACCGGCATCGCGCACTCCATCTTCGAGGGCCACGAGCCGTGGTTCGGCGAGCTGCGCACCCGGCACAACGGCTCGCTGGTCGCCGACCGCTCGGGCACGGTGACGCCGTTCGCGATGGTCAACCTCCAGGAGCGCGGTGTGATCTTCACCGAGGCCGGCACCGAGGTCTACGAGGGCATGATCATCGGCGAGAACTCCCGCGCCGACGACATGGACGTGAACATCACCAAGGAGAAGAAGCTCACCAACATGCGTGCGGCTTCGGCGGACACCACGGAGAACGTGGTGCCGGCCCGCAAGCTCTCCCTGGAGCAGTCCCTGGAGTTCTGCCGCGAGGACGAGTGCATCGAGGTGACCCCGGAGACCGTGCGCATCCGCAAGGTCGTCCTGGACCAGAAGGAGCGCGGTCGCGCCGCGTCGCGCGCCAAGCGCTGACGTCGCTCGACGGACGGCCCGGCAGGAAGAGTCGCCGGAGCCATTGACATGAAACCCGGGCCCCCGCTGAACTGGGGGCCCGGGCGTTTTTCGTCAACTTGATTTCTTGCCCGCGGTGTCCGGTAATCGAGCGTCGCTCTCCGGAACATGTGTTAACGGTCCGTTTCGGGCGTGTCTGTCTGGGATCAGTTTGTCCGGATTTCGGGCAACCGCGCCCTATCGATGTTGTCAAACCGAGACCCTTTAAGTGTGGTTTACGGCCCGGCCGTACTTAATAGTTGGCTGCATTGAGCTCGGGTCAATGGGTCACGCACTGTGGGGAGTGCCGACTCACGAGCACACTCGGGGCACTGAAACGATCACCGTCAGGGGTGTCGGTGTATCACTCCAGTGCCCCTCTTGTAGTCAAAAGTGGACTCATGAGGAGGAAACCCATGCGTGGTGCCAAGAGCGCCAAGTGGGTCGCGGGAGCGGCACTCATCGCCCTGGCTGCGACCGCCTGTGGTGGCGGCGACGACAGCGGCAAGGACAAGGGGGGCGACAGCGCCAAGGGCGCTGTTGACGCCAACGGCATCTTCTCCGTCGAGGTCGGCGAGCCGCAGAACCCGCTGCAGCCGGCGAACACGATGGAGTCGAACGGCAGCATCGTCACCGACGCGATCTTCTCGCAGCTGGTCGACTACGACCCGTCCGGCAAGCTTGAGATGATCAACGCCGAGTCTGTCGACACCAAGGACAGCAAGCTCTGGACGGTCAAGCTCAAGAAGGACTGGAAGTTCCACGACGGAACGCCGGTCACCGCCACGTCCTACGTCAAGGCGTGGAACTGGGCCGCGAACATCACGAACGCCCAGACCAACGCGTCCTGGTTCGCCGACATCAAGGGCTTCGCCGACGTCCACCCCGAGGACGAGAAGGCCAAGCCGAAGGCCGACGCCATGTCCGGCCTGAAGGTCGTCGACGACTACACCTTCACCATCGAGCTGAAGAGCGCGCTGCCGTACTTCTCGTACAAGCTCGGCTACACGGTGTTCTCGCCGCTGCCCGAGTCCTTCTACGCGGACCCGAAGGCCGCCGGTGAGAAGCCGGTCGGCAACGGCGCGTACAAGTTCGTCAGCTGGGACCACAAGAAGCAGATCAAGGTCGTCCGCAACGACGACTACAAGGGCCCCGACAAGGCGAAGAACGGTGGTGTGATCTTCAAGAACTACACCACCCTGGAGACCGCCTACGAGGACCTGAAGTCCGGCAACGTCGACGTGCTGCGCCAGATCGCGCCGAAGGACCTCCCGGTCTACCGGTCCGACCTCGGTGACCGCGCCGTGGACCAGGCCTACTCGGCGATCCAGACCATCGGTGTCGCCATGTACACCAAGCAGTGGAAGGACACCGACCCGAAGGTCCTCCAGGGCCTGTCGATGGCCATCGACCGCGACACCATCACCAAGACGGTGCTCCAGGGCACCCGCGAGCCGGCCACGGGCTGGGTCGCCAAGGGCGTCCTCGGCTACCAGCCGAACGTCGCCGGTGACGTCACGAAGTACGACCCGGCGAAGGCCAAGGCTCTCATCAAGGAGGGCGGCGGTGTTCCCGGCAACAAGATCTACATCCAGTTCAACGCCGACGGTGGCCACAAGGAGTGGGTCGAGGCCGTCTGCAACAGCATCACGCAGGCGACCGGCGTCGCGTGCGTCGGCGACTCGAAGGCCGACTTCCAGGCCGACCTGAACGCCCGTGACGCCAAGCAGGTCAAGTCGTTCTACCGTTCCGGCTGGGTGCTCGACTACCCGGTGAACGCGAACTTCATCAGCGACCTGTTCCGCACCGGTGCGGCCGGCAACAACGGCTTCTTCTCCAACAAGGAACTCGACAAGAAGATCGCGGCCGCGGACTCCGCCGCCACGCTCGAGGAGTCGGTCAAGGGGTACCAGGAGATCGAGAAGGAACTGGTCAACTACATGCCGACCATTCCGCTCTGGTACTACAAGGTCAACGCCGGGTACTCGGAGAAGGTCCAGAACGTGAACTACGCGCAGGACGGCGACCCGATCCTGACTGAAGTTCAGGTCAAGAAGTAACCACCGACGTAGTCCGCGGGCCGGTGCGGGACCGACACTGACATCGGTTTCGCATCAGCCTGCACGCCGTGGCCGGGGGGCCCTTTCCTGACACCGACCACCCCACAGGGGGGCGGTGACGGGGGAGGGCCCGTCCGGCTGCCGCTTGCCACTTACATGGAGGCACCATGGGGCGCTATGTCGCACGACGACTGCTCCAGATGATCCCGGTCTTCCTCGGGACAACTCTGCTGATCTTCCTGATGGTCTACACGCTGCCCGGCGACCCCGTGCGGGGACTCTTCGGGGACAAGGGTGCGGACCCTGCCACCCTGGCCGCCATACGGCATCAACTGGGGCTGGATCAGCCGATCCTGCAGCAGTACTGGAATTACATGACAGGTCTCCTGCACGGTGATTTCGGCACGCAGATCGCCAGTGGCCGTCCGGTGACGGATGTCCTCAGTGACGCGTTCCCGGTTACCCTCCGGCTTGCCAGCATGGCGTTCATCCTCGAAATCGTCGTCGGCATCGGCCTCGGCATGGTCGCCGGTCTCCGGGCCGGCCGCCTCACGGACAACGTGATCCTGGTCTTCACCCTGCTGATCATTTCCATTCCGGTCTTCGTCCTCGGGTTCATCATCAAGACGGTGTTCGCGTTCCAGCTCGGCTGGATCGAGCCGAACGTCTCGGTGGACGCCAACTGGGGCGAACTGCTGGCACCGGCGATCGTGCTCGGATCGCTCTCCCTTGCTTACGTGGCACGTCTGACGCGTACGACGATGGCCGAGAACCTGCGGTCGGACTACATGCGCACCGCCGTGGCCAAGGGACTTCCCAAGC
Organism: Streptomyces sp. NPDC058051; assembly: GCF_042885475.1. NCBI lineage: Bacteria > Bacillati > Actinomycetota > Actinomycetes > Kitasatosporales > Streptomycetaceae > Streptomyces > Streptomyces sp. NPDC058051. Next base: position 446,056 of record NZ_JBHVRW010000003.1, on the reverse strand, counting down.
GCCGCATCATCGGTGTGCACCTGATGCGCAACTCGCTCATCCCCGTCATCACCTTCCTCGGCACCGACCTGGGCGCCCTGATGGGCGGCGCGATCATCACCGAGGGCCTGTTCAACGTGAAGGGCGTCGGCGGCACCATCTACGAGTCGATCGTCCGACGCGAGGGCACCACCCTGGTCGGACTCGTCACCATCCTGGTGATCGTCTACCTCGTCATGAGTCTCATCGTCGACCTGCTGTACGCGGTCCTGGACCCGAGGATCCGTTATGCCTGACGCGATCAAGACCGCACCCGCGACCGAAGAGCCGAAGACTGCCGTGGCGGAGCCGGTGGCCGTGAAGTCGGAGAAGCCCCGCAGCCTCTGGGGCGACGCGTGGATCGATCTGCGCACCAACTGGTACTTCATCGTCTCGTCCGTCCTCATCGTGATCCTGCTCGTGATGACGGCGTTCCCGGGACTGTTCACCAGCGCCTCGCCGACCAACGGTGACCTGGTGCACCACTTCCTGAGCAAGCCCGAGCTCGGCAAGATCGGCTCGCCCGAGTGGCTGGGTTACGACGGCCAGGGCCGCAGTGTCTACGCGCGTGTCATCTACGGCACCCGCGCCTCGGTGCTCGTCGGTGTGTCCGTCACCGTGCTCGTGACCGTGTTCGGTGGCCTGATCGGCATGCTGGGCGGCTACTTCGGAGGCTGGGTCGACGCCCTGCTGTCCGGCTTCACCAACGTCTTCCTCGGCCTGCCGTTCCTGCTCGGCGCCATGGTGGTCCTCCAGGCGTTCACCGACCGCACGGTCTGGGTCGTCATCCTGGCCCTCGCGTTCCTCGGCTGGACGCAGATCGCGCGCGTCATGCGCGGCGCGGTCATCACCGTCAAGCAGGCCGACTACGTCCAGGCGGCCAGAGCGCTGGGAGCCGGCACGTCCCGGATCCTGTTCCGGCACATCCTGCCGAACGCCATGGCCCCGGTCATCGTCGTCGCGACCATCTCGCTCGGTGTGTACATCTCGGCCGAGGCGACGCTGTCGTACCTCGGTCTCGGCCTTGCCTCCCCGACCATCTCGTGGGGCATCGACATCTCCGGCGGTGCCAGCCAGATCCGCGTCGCACAGCACATCCTGCTGTACCCGTCGATCATGCTCAGCATCACCGTTCTGGCGTTCATCATGCTCGGCGAAGCCGTCCGCAACGCCCTCGATCCGAAGTCGCGATAAGGAGGGCGTACGTGACTACCATCGACAAGACCGCCGAAGTCCCGGCCGCGCGCTCGGGTGACGACCACGTCGGCCCGTTGCTCGACGTCCGTGACCTGCACGTGGAGTTCCACACCCGCGAGGGTGTGGTCAGGGCCGTCAACGGCGTGAACTACAGCGTCAACGCGGGGGAGACGCTCGCCGTGCTCGGCGAGTCCGGCTCCGGAAAGTCCGTGACGGCGCAGGCCATCATGGGCATCCTCGACATGCCGCCCGGCAAGATCCCGCAGGGCGAGATCCTCTTCCGCGGCCAGGACATGCTGAAGATGTCCCACGAGGAGCGCCGGAAGATCCGTGGCCAGAAGATCGCGATGATCTTCCAGGACGCGCTCTCCTCTCTGAACCCGGTGCTCACCGTCGGCTACCAGCTCGGCGAGATGTTCCGGGTCCACCAGGGCCTGTCCAAGAAGGAAGCCAAGGCCAAGGCCATCGACCTGATGGACCAGGTCAAGATCCCGGCCGCCGCGGCCCGGGTCTCGGACTACCCGCACCAGTTCTCCGGCGGTATGCGTCAGCGCATCATGATCGCCATGGCGCTGGCGCTGGAGCCGGACCTGATCATCGCCGACGAGCCGACGACCGCGCTCGACGTGACCGTCCAGGCCCAGGTGATGGACCTCCTCGCGGAGCTGCAGCGCGAGTACAACATGGGTCTGATCCTGATCACGCACGACCTCGGTGTCGTCGCGGACGTCGCCGACAAGATCGCTGTGATGTACGCGGGCCGGATCGTCGAGACCGCCCCCGTCCACGAGATCTACAAGCGCCCCGCGCACCCCTACACCAAGGGGCTGCTGGAGTCGATCCCGCGCCTGGACCAGAAGGGCCAGGAGCTCTTCGCGATCAAGGGGCTGCCGCCCAACCTGCTCAACGTGCCCACGGGTTGTGCCTTCAACCCGCGCTGCACGATGGCCCAGGACATCTGCCGCACGGAGATTCCGGCGCTGCGTCCGGTGACCGAGCAGGACGGCACCGAGCTGGTCGGCCGCGGCAGCGCCTGCCACTTCTGGAAGGAGACGATCCATGGCTGACATCTCGAAGGAGTCCGTGGACGCCACCCCGAACGTCACCGAAGTGGAGACGGTCGACGCCGCCACCGAGGAGGAGGCGGTCGCCGCGATCGACGCACCGGTGTCGAAGGGCGAGCCCATCCTCCAGGTGCGCAACCTGGTCAAGCACTTCCCGCTGACCCAGGGCATCCTGTTCAAGAAGCAGGTCGGCGCGGTCAAGGCCGTGGACGGCATCTCGTTCGACCTGTACCAGGGCGAGACGCTGGGCATCGTGGGTGAGTCCGGCTGCGGCAAGTCCACCGTCGCCAAGCTCCTGATGACGCTGGAGCGGGCCACCGCCGGCGAGGTCTTCTACAAGGGCCAGGACATCACCAAGCTGTCCGGCCGCGCGCTGAAGGCCGTGCGCCGCAACATCCAGATGGTGTTCCAGGACCCGTACACCTCGCTGAACCCGCGCATGACGGTCGGCGACATCATCGGGGAGACCTTCGAGATCCACCCCGAGGTGGCTCCGAAGGGCGACCGGCGCCGCCGGGTGCAGGACCTGCTGGACGTCGTGGGTCTCAACCCGGAGTACATCAACCGCTACCCGCACCAGTTCTCCGGCGGCCAGCGCCAGCGCATCGGCATCGCCCGCGGCCTCGCGCTCAACCCGGAGATCATCATCTGCGACGAGCCGGTCTCCGCGCTCGACGTGTCGGTGCAGGCACAGGTCATCAACCTGATGGAGAAGCTCCAGGACGAGTTCAACCTCTCCTACCTCTTCATCGCGCACGACCTGTCGATCGTCCGGCACATCTCGGACCGGGTCGGTGTGATGTACCTCGGCAAGATGGCCGAGATCGGTACGGACACGGAGATCTACGACCACCCGACGCACCCCTACACCCAGGCGCTGCTGTCGGCGGTTCCGGTTCCGGACCCCGAGGCCCGCGACCGCCGCGAGCGGATCATCCTCTCCGGTGACGTCCCGTCGCCGGCGAACCCGCCGTCGGGCTGCCGCTTCCGTACGCGTTGCTGGAAGGCCCAGGACAAGTGCGCCACGGAGGTTCCGCTGCTGGCGGTCCCCGAGCGCTTCAAGGTGTCGGACACGCCGGCCGCGCACGAGTCGGCCTGCCACTTCGCCGAGGAGAAGGACGTCGTCGGCGCCGCGTCGTAGGACGAAGGTGTGACGTGAAAGGCCCGGAACCACTGGTTCCGGGCCTTTCGTCATGACCGGCCCACCGTCACCCTCCGCTTGTCTGACGGTGGATCATGCCTGTGGTGCGAGCGTCACGCGTACTGGATGCCCCACAGGTTGGTGCTCTTCTTGACCGGGGCGACGTTGTTGGACTTCTTCCAGACCTTCACCTTCTTGCAGCCACCGCCGGCCTTCGGCTCCAGGCGGTACTTGGTGACGCTGAAGCCCTTGGCCTGGTGGTACATCATCAGGCGACCGCGGCTCTTGCCCTTCTTCTTCTTGACGGTCGCCGCGTAGGTCCAGGTGTCGGACTTCGACCAGGACTTGCCGACGGAGACGCTGAACGAGGTCGAGGCCTTCGCGAAGATGACACCGGCCTCGGCGCCCACGGTCGCGGTGCCGGTGGCCGTCCACGTCCCGGTCTTGTTCTTGGCGTAGCTGATGGTCACACCCGGCTTCGCCCAGTCGCTGTGCACATTGGTCGCGCGCCAGACGGTCTTCTTGTTCCCGATCGAGTAGATGGGGGAGTCGTCGCACTTGGTGCCGGCCGCGGCCGAGCCGGCGGACACCGCCACGACACCGGCGCTCAGCAGCGCGGTGGTGAGAACGGTGCTCAGGACAAGCTTCACGTAGATCCTCCGGATCCGAGGTGTTCTTGTGCGGTACGCGTCACATTCTGGCGAGTAAGTTCGCCGTAATGCATGGGACTTGAGGGGTTATTGAGCTTTGGCGGTGGGGTGCGGACGCTCTCGTGACTTTGCCCCGGCCGGGTGCCGGTCCGGCGGCGTGCGGCCGTCGCGCGCCCGAGGGTCGTCACGGGCCCGTGGGGCGGGCGGTGCGGCCCTGCGGGCGCCGCTCGGCCCCCTTTTTCGCCATGCGGCCTGGTGGGCCGTCAGGCGGCCGCCCCGGCCACCTTCGGCCCGTGCCGCGCCGGCGCGGGCCGTCTTTTCGTCGCACGGAGCACCCGGATCCGTGACACATGCACACGTACGGGCGTAGATAGGGTGCATTGATGTCGTTATGAGGTGATATTGGGCTCTACGTGTGATGAAGACCTAGAGGAGGCACTCCATGCGCGGAGCCACACAGGTCAAGTGGGCCGCATGTGCGGTGGCCGTCGCCCTCGCGGCGACGGCATGCGGCGGAGGGGGCGGCGGTGGTGGTGGCGGCGGTGCCAACGGAATCGTGAGCTCCTCCTGGGGTGACCCGCAGAACCCGCTGGAGCCCGCGAACACCAACGAGGTGCAGGGCGGCAAGGTCCTCGACATGATCTTCCGGGGGCTCAAGAGGTACGACCCGAAGACCGGCGCGGCCACCGACATGCTCGCCGAGAAGATCGAGACCAAGGACAACCAGAACTTCACGATCACCGTGAAGGACGGCTGGACCTTCAGCAACGGCGAGAAGGTCACCGCGAAGTCGTTCGTGGACGCCTGGAACTACGGGGCCCTGCTGAAGAACAATCAGAAGAACGCCTACTTCTTCGGGTACATCGACGGATACGACAAGGTCCACCCCGACACCGGCTCGGCGAGCGCGAACACGCTCTCCGGCCTCAAGCTCGTCGACGACAGGACCTTCAAGGTCAAGCTGTCCCAGAAGTTCTCCCTCTGGCCGGACACCCTCGGCTACCCGGCCTTCGCGCCGCTGCCCAGGGCCTTCTTCACCGACCACGCCGCCTGGCTGTCCAAGCCGGTCGGCAATGGTCCGTACACCATCGACTCGTACGCCAAGGGCTCGTCGATGAACCTGCGCAAGTGGGACGGGTACCCGGGGAACGACAAGGCGCAGAACGGCGGCATCGACCTCAAGGTCTACACCGACAACAACACCGCCTACACCGACCTGACGGCCGGCAATCTCGATCTCGTCGACGACGTGCCCGCCTCGCAGCTGAAGAACGTCGCGTCGGACCTCGGCGACCGGTACATCAACACCCCGGCCGGCATCATCCAGACCCTCTCCTTCCCCTTCTACGACAAGAAGTGGGACACCCCCGGGGGCATCAAGGTCCGGCAGGGCCTGTCGATGGCGATCAACCGCGAGCAGATCACCGATCAGATCTTCCAGAAGACCCGCACCCCCGCCTCGGACTGGACCTCGCCCGTCCTCGGCGCGGAGGGCGGTTTCAAGAAGGGACTGTGCGGCGCGCCCTGCGAGTACAACGCGGCGAACGCCAAGAAGCTGATCCAGGAGGGCGGCGGCATCCCCGGCGGCCAGCTCAAGATCTCGTACAACGCGGACACCGGCTCCCACAAGGAGTGGGTCGACGCGGTCTGCAACAGCATCAACAGGGTGCTGGGCAACAACAAGGCGTGCGTCGGCGGGCCGGTCGGCACCTTCGCCGACTTCCGCAGCCAGGTCTCCCAGCAGAAGCTGACCGGTGCCTGGCGGGCCGGCTGGCAGATGGACTACCCGCTGATCCAGAACTTCCTCCAGCCGGTGTACTACACCAACGCCTCGTCCAACGACGGCAAGTGGAGCAACAAGAAGTTCGACGACCTCGTCAACAAGGCCAACGCCGAGTCCGACAAGGCCAAGGCCGTCACGACCTTCCAGGACGCGGAGCGGGTGATGGTCCAGCAGATGCCCGTCATCCCGCTCTGGTACCAGAACGGCAGCGCCGGCTACTCGGACCGGGTCACCAACGTGTCGCTGAACCAGTTCAGCGTCCCCGTGTACGAGCAGATCAAGGTCAAGTGACCCGTCGAGGCCGGGCGGCCGGTGCCTTCCTGGCACCGGCGCCCGGCTTCCGCATCCCCGCGGCGCGTCATCACCCGGCCCCGCGCCGCCGTCCCCGCGACCCCCGGAGCCCTTCATGGGACGTTATGTGATCCGGCGGCTGCTGCAGATGATCCCGGTCTTCTTCGGCACCACGCTCCTGATCTTCCTCATGGTGAACGTGATGGGTGACCCCATCGCGGGTCTCTGCGGCGAACGCCAGTGCGATCCGTCGACCGCGGCCCGACTCCGAGCGGACTTCGGCCTCGACAAGCCCGTCTGGCAGCAATACGCCACCTACATGGGGAACGTCTTCACCGGCGACTTCGGCACCGCGTTCAACGGGCAGAAGGTCACCGAGCTGATGGCCACCGCCTTCCCCATCACGATCCGGCTCACCATCGTCGCGATCGTCTTCGAGATCGTCATCGGCATCAGCCTCGGTGTCGTCACCGGTCTGCGCCGCGGCCGCCCCGTCGACACCGGCGTGCTCATCCTGACCCTGGTCGTCATCTCCATCCCGACCTTCGTCACCGGCCTGCTGCTCCAGCTCCTCCTCGGAGTGGAGTGGGGCGTCATCAAGCCCTCCGTGTCACCGGAGGCCCCCGTCGACGAACTCATCGTTCCCGGGCTCGTCCTCGCCTCGGTCTCCCTCGCCTACGTCACCCGGCTCACCCGGACCTCGATCGCCGAGAACGCCCGCGCCGACTACGTCCGTACCGCCGTCGCCAAGGGACTGCCCCGCCGCCGCGTGGTCATCCGGCACCTGCTGCGCAACTCCCTGATCCCGGTCGTCACCTTCATCGGCACGGACGTGGGCGCCCTGATGGGAGGCGCGATCGTCACCGAGCGGATCTTCAACATCCATGGCGTCGGCTACCAGCTGTACCAGGGCATCCTGCGCCAGAACTCCCAGACCGTCGTCGGGTTCGTCACCATCCTCGTCCTGGTCTTCCTGGCCGCGAACCTGATCGTCGACCTGCTGTACGCCGTACTCGACCCGAGGATCCGCTATGCCTGAGCAGACACCGGACGAGGCGATCTCGTCGGCCGGAGCGGGAGGTGTGATGGATCTCGCCCTGGAGGAGGGCGCCTCCCTCGACAAGACACCGGGAGGCCCCGAAGGCACCGGCCCGGCGGAGAAACCGCGCAGTCTGTGGTCCGACGCCTGGCGGGACCTGCGCCGCAACCCGGTCTTCATCATCTCCGCGCTGATCATCCTCTTCCTGGTGATCATCTCGATCTGGCCGTCGCTGATCGCGGACCAGGACCCGCTCGACTGCGATCTGGCCAAGGCCCAGCAGGGCTCCCAGCCCGGCCACCCCTTCGGCTTCGACGGACAGGGGTGCGACGTCTACACCCGCACCGTCTACGGGGCCAGGAACTCGGTCACCGTCGGCGTCTGCGCCACCCTGGGCGTCACCCTGCTCGGCGGCGTCCTGGGAGCCCTGGCCGGATTCTTCGGCGGCTGGTGGGACGCGATCCTCTCCCGCATCACCGATGTCTTCTTCGGTATCCCGGTGGTCCTCGGCGGCCTGGTCTTCCTCTCCGTGGTCACCAGCTCCACCGTCTGGCCGGTGATCGGCTTCATCGTGCTGCTCGGCTGGCCGCAGATCGCCCGCATCGCCCGAGGCTCCGTGATCACCGCCAAGCAGAACGACTACGTGCAGGCGGCACGGGCGCTCGGCGCCTCCAACGCGCGGATGATGCTGCGCCACATCACCCCGAACGCCGTCGCCCCCGTGATCGTCGTCGCGACCATCGCCCTCGGTACGTACATCGCGCTGGAGGCGACGCTCTCGTTCCTCGGCGTCGGCCTGAAACCGCCGGCCGTCTCCTGGGGCATCGACATCTCCGCCGCGTCCCAGTACATCCGCAACGCCCCGCACATGCTGCTCTGGCCGGCCGGAGCGCTCGCGATCACCGTGCTCGCCTTCATCATGCTCGGCGACGCGGTGCGCGACGCCCTCGACCCCAAGCTGCGCTGAGGAGCCCGCTGCCATGTTGCTCGAAGTGCGCGATCTGCACGTGGAGTTCCACACCCGCGACGGGGTGGCCAAAGCCGTCAACGGGGTCGACTACTCGGTGGCCGAGGGCGAGACGCTGGCCGTCCTCGGCGAGTCCGGCTCCGGCAAATCGGTGACCGCGCAGGCGGTCATGGGCATTCTCGACATGCCGCCGGGCCGGATCAGCGGCGGCGAGATCCTCTTCAAGGACCGCGATCTGCTGAAGATGAAGAAGGACGAGCGCCGGAAGATCCGCGGCCAGGAAATGGCCATGATCTTCCAGGACGCGCTCTCCTCCCTCAACCCCGTGCTCAGCGTGGGGGAGCAGCTCGGCGAGATGTTCACCGTCCACCACGGCCTGTCCCGCAAGGACGCCAGGAAGAAGGCCGTCGAGCTGATGGACCGGGTCCGCATCCCGGCCGCGAAGGAGCGCGTCGGGAACTACCCGCACCAGTTCTCCGGCGGTATGCGTCAGCGCATCATGATCGCCATGGCGCTGGCGCTGGAACCCTCGCTGATCATCGCGGACGAACCCACCACCGCCCTCGACGTGACCGTCCAGGCCCAGGTGATGGACCTCCTCGCCGAGCTCCAGCGTGAGCTGAACATGGGCCTGATCCTCATCACCCACGATCTCGGCGTCGTCGCGGACGTCGCCGACAAGATCGCCGTGATGTACGCGGGCAGGATCGTCGAGACCGCCCCCGTCCACGAGATCTACCGGGCCCCCGCCCACCCGTACACCAAGGGGCTGCTCCAGTCGATCCCGCGCCTGGACCAGAAGGGCCGGGAGCTGTACGCGATCAAGGGACTGCCGCCCAACCTGCTGCGCATCCCGCCCGGCTGCGCCTTCAACCCGCGCTGCCCGATGGCCCAGGAGATCTGCCGGGGCGAGGTGCCGCCTCTCTTCGAGGTGGCGGAGCACCGCGAGAGCGCCTGCTACTTCTGGAAGGAGACGCTCGATGCGCGCTGAACCGGGAAGCCCCCGCGCGGGCGGCGAACCCATTCTGGAGGTCCGCGACCTGGTCAAGCACTATCCGCTGACCCAGGGCGTCCTGATCAAGAAGCAGATCGGTGCCGTCAAGGCGGTCGACGGGGTCTCCTTCGACCTCGCGGCGGGCGAGACGCTCGGCATCGTGGGGGAGTCGGGCTGCGGCAAGTCGACCGTGGCCAGGATGCTGGTGCATCTGGAAGAGCCGACCGCCGGCGCGATCAGGTACAAGGGCGAGGACATCACCAAGCTGTCGGGGCGCGCCCTGAAGGCCGTGCGCCGCAACATCCAGATGGTGTTCCAGGACCCGTACACCTCGCTCAACCCCCGGATGACGGTCGGTGACATCATCGGGGAGCCGTACGAGATCCACCCCGAGGTGGCCCCGAAGAGTGACCGGCGCCGCAGGGTGCAGGACCTGCTGGACGTCGTGGGTCTCAACCCGGAGTACATCAACCGCTACCCGCACCAGTTCTCCGGCGGCCAGCGCCAGCGCATCGGCATCGCCCGCGGCCTCGCCCTGAACCCCGAGATCATCGTCGCCGACGAGCCCGTCTCCGCCCTCGACGTCTCCGTGCAGGCGCAGGTCGTCAACCTGCTGGACCGGCTCCAGACGGAGTTCGGGCTGAGCTATGTCTTCATCGCGCACGACCTGTCGATCGTCCGGCACATCTCCGACCGGGTGGGCGTGATGTATCTGGGCCGGATCGTCGAGATCGGCACCGACGAGCAGATCTACGACCACCCCACGCATCCGTACACCCAGGCCCTTCTGTCCGCCGTCCCGGTGCCGGATCCGACGGCCCGCCGGCACCGGGAGCGGATCATCCTGCACGGCGATGTCCCCTCGCCCGCCAACCCGCCCTCCGGCTGCCGCTTCCGTACGCGCTGCTGGAAGGCGCAGGAGCGCTGCGAACTGGAGGTGCCGCTGCTGGCGGTCCCGGCGGTCTTCCGGCTGGCGGACACCCCGGCCGCGCACGATTCGGCCTGCCACTTCGCAGAGGAGAAGCGGGTGGTGCCGCCGGAGGGACTGCTGGAGACGCCGGGGGCGACGGTCGTGGAGAAAGCCCGGGGCGAGGAGGGGGCGGAGCTGCCGGAGCGTCAGGGCGACGGGGGTGCGGAGGGGGTGGACCTGCCGGAGGGGCGGGGCGACGGGGGCGACGTCAACGGGCCGCCGCCTGCCGGGAGCGGTCGGGCCGACTGACCGCGCGCACGTTAACGTGCGGGCAACTTGACCGTCGCACGTCCGATATACGAACGCGCCAGCATGGTCTGCGTACGGCCGTGCGGGTGCCGTGAACCGGCCGGGGGACTTCAACGTCCCCCGGCCGGTTGCCCGTTCGCGCACGCTCCGGGTGCACCCCTTGCCCCGCGGGCGGCGACGGTGTGAGGATCGCCGGCGTGATACTCACACGGGGAGCAAGGATCACGGGCGCCGTTCTCTGCGCCCTGCTCGCGGTGATGGTCGCAGGCTGGCTCGTACGGGACTTCACGGCGGTCGGTGATCCCGCGGAACTGGTGCGGTACTGGGCCGGTTACTACGAGGTGCGGCTCTCCGCGGTGCCCACCACCTCCGCCAATGACGTGGCGCTGCTCGTGGTGTATCTCGTCGCCGCCGTCGCGGCCCTGCGGGCCTCGGTGGCCGCCACCGCACTGGTCGCCACCGGAGTGGTGACGCTCGCCGTGCGGCTGCCCGCACTCTGGGGCATCGGTGAGTCCGCGATGAGCACCCGCTTCTCCGACGACCTCCGCACCCGCGCCCTGATCAGCGCCTTCGCGGCCCTCGCGGCGGGCATCGCGCTCATCATCACCGCCGGTGCCGGACGCGGACCCTCGCACGACGTCTCCGAAGGCGCACCGACGCGGCCGGCCCAGGGCGCGAGCGTGACCGCCTTTCTGCTGCTGGGTGCCTCGGGCGCGCTCGTGATCGCCTGGGAGATCCGTCGGATGGTGCGGTTCCCCGTCCTCTTCCCGGAGTGGTACGTGGGCGACAGCCGGATCCTCCAGGGGCTGATCGACCCGCCACCCGGCTGGGTCTCCGCCGTCGTCGCCCTGCTGTGTCTGTTCGCGGCCGTGAGCGCGCTCCCCCGCGCCGTGCACACACGGCCGTTCGGCCTGATCGCCGCCGCCCTGCTGCTGACCGGCGGGGTGACGGGAGTGGCCCGCGCCGCGCACTACCAGATGCTCGACCACTTCGGTGATCTGCCGACCGAGGACCAGCTCACGGTCATGACCTCGATCTTCGAGACGGTCGTCGGTGTGGTGGTGCTCGTCGTGCTGGCCCGGCGGGGCTCCACCGACGCCCCCGACCCGCACCCGCAGGGATACGGCCAGGGGTACGGCTATCCGCGGCCCGGTGTCTTCGGCCCGCCGCCCCCGTCCCAGCCGCCGCCCGGCTGGTGACGGGAGCGGCCGGAACCGGCCGTCGCGCGGGCAGCGGTCAGGTCACCCCGCGAGCCCCAACGACCGCTTCAGGAAGTCCACCTGGAGCAGCAGCAGATTCTCCGCCACCTGCTCCTGCGGTGTCATGTGCGTCACCCCGCTGAGCGGCAGCACCTCGTGCGGGCGTCCCGCCGAGAGCAGTGCCGACGACAGCCTGAGCGCGTGGGCGACCACCACGTTGTCGTCCGCCAGACCGTGGATGATCATCATCGGCCGGGCCTCGTCCGCGGCCTCGGAGAGCCCCTCGTCCGTCAGCACCGAGTTGCGCGCGTACACCTCCGGCTGCTTCGCCGGGTCGCCGAGATAGCGCTCGGTGTAGTGGGTGTCGTACAGCCGCTGGTCGGTGACCGGCGCTCCCACCACCGCCGCGTGGAAGACATCCGGCCGCCGCAGCACGGCCAGGGCCGCCAGGTAGCCGCCGAACGACCAGCCCCGGATCGCCACCTTCCCGAGGTCCAGCGGGAACCGTTCGGCCAGTGCGTGCAGCGCCTCGACCTGGTCGTCCACGGTCAGGACGAGGTCGTTCTTGACGGCCTTCTCCCAGCCCGGTGAACGCCCCGGTGTGCCCCGGCCGTCCGCCACGACCACGGCGAAGCCCTGGTCGGCGAACCACTGCGACGTCAGGTGCGGATTGTGGGCGGCGAGCACCCGCCGGCCGTGCGGGCCGCCGTAGGGATCCATGAGGACCGGAAGCGGGCCGTCCGACTCCTTGTACCCCTCCGGGAGCAGCAGGGCGCACGGAATCCGGCGTGCGCCCCCCTCGGTGAGGCGAACCCGTGCCGACAGGACCGGCTCCTGCGCGTGGCTCGCGACGGTGGCGATCCGCTTGCCGTCCCGGAGCACGTCGGCACGGGCCCCCGGCCGTTCGGGCGTGTGGGAGACCAGCACCGTCACGCCGCCCGCGCGGACGGCCGAATGCACCCCCACCTCCTCGGAGACGCGTTCGACGCCGAGTTCGTTGACCCGGTACACATGGCTTTCACCGATCTCCGGATCGGCGGCCTCCTCACCCGCCGACGCCGAGATCAGGACATCCGACTCGCCGATGTCCAGCACCGCCTGGAGCTGCAACTGCGCCCCGGTCAGCAGCCGGTCACCGACCGCGAGGACCCGTGCCCCGCCTTCGTCCGCGATCCGCACGAGCCGACCGTCCGGCGCCCAGGCGGGCACGCCAGGGAAGATTTCCAGCCAGATCGGGTCCTCGTCCACATGCACCGTCCGCGTCGCACCGCTCTCGGTGTCCACCGCGAGGAAGAGCTGGCTCTGCTGGTCCCGGGCCTGCACGAGCAGCAGGGGAGCCCCGGCCGACGACCAGTGCACCTGAGCCAGATACGGGTGGCGCGCCCGGTCCCAGACCACTTCGGTACGGGAGCCGTCCAGCCCCACCACGAAGAGCCGCACGTCCGCGTTGGGCGTTCCCGCCGCCGGATAGGCGACCTCGGCCGGCTTGCGGTCGGGGTGCGCGGGGTCCGCGATCCACCACCGTCGCACGGGGCTGTCGTCGACGCGTGCGACCAGCAGCCGGTCCGACTCCGGCGACCACCAGAAGCCCCGCGAGCGCTGCATCTCCTCGGCCGCGATGAACTCCGCGAGGCCGTAGGTGACCTGTCCGTCCTCCGGCTCCACGAGCGCCCGGTCCCCGTCGCCCTCGGCGCCGATGAGGCGCAGCGCGCCCTTCGACACGTACGCGACGTGGCGCCCGTCCGGCGACGGCCGCGGGTCGATCACCGGGCCCGGCACCGGCAGCGCGCGCGCCGTACCCGCCCGCAACTCCGCGACGTACACCTTCCCTGAGAGGGCGAAGGCGGCCAACTCGGCCGCCGCGTCGACCGCGTAGCCGACGATCCCCGAAGAACCCTCACGGCTGCGCTCGCGCCGGGCCCGCTCCTGGGGCGAGAGGCGCTCGGCCGAACCACCGAGCAGCCGCTCCGGATCGGCGACGAGACGCTCCTTCGGCGTACCGTTCGCCGGCAGGTCCAGCACCCACAGCCGGCCCGTCCGGTCCGTGCCGGAGCCCGACCGCAGGAAGACGACCCGTTCACCGTCGGGTGAAACGGTGAACGAGCGGGGTGCGCCGAGGGTGAATCGCATCGTCCTGGCGTGCTGACGGGGAAATGAGAGCTTCTGCGAAGTCATGGGCCCGAACCTAGTCCCCGACCGCTCGGTCGTGCGCCCCTCGTGCTGCTGTGCCCCGATCAATGCGGTGGCACGGATAGTTATGATCCGTAGCGCCCGGTGGGTATGAACCTGCTGGCTCCCTGTGTGCCGCCCCGACCCGACCGTACTGATGGAGGTGAACCGCCGTGGCACTCTCGATTTCGGCGGTGGTGCTGCTGGCGATCGTCGTCTTCCTGCTGATCCGGAAAGCCGGACTGAAGGGCGGACATGCGGCGGTCTGCGCGCTGCTCGGTTTCTATCTGGCCAGTTCGTCCATTGCGCCCACCATCTCGGACCTGACCACGAATGTGGCCGGAGTGATCGGAAGTATCAAGTTCTGATCCCGGTTCGTCGGCGGCCCGTGTGCAGGTGTGATCGGCTCCGGGCCCTGCCGTCGAATCGTCGTCTGTCGAATCGCGTCCGTCGAATCGCCGTCTGTCGAATCGCGTCCGCTGAATCGTCGTCCGTCGGATGGTCGTCCGTTGCGCGGCGTGCGGTGAGTACCCGCACCGAAGTGGCGGATTCGTCCATATATGTTCGGTGTGGGGGTGGTTCATTGCCTTGCGGGTGCACGGACCGGCCGCCGCACCGCCCTTCGGGCGACGACGGCACTCCGGCGGCAGAGCGGGGTGCGTCCGGCTCGTAGGGTGGTCCCCATGACGGACCATCCCGCCCGGCGTCTTCTCCTGGTGCACGCGCACCCGGACGACGAGTCGATCAACAACGGCGTCACCATGGCCAGGTACGCCGCCGAAGGTGCCCAGGTCACCCTGGTGACCTGCACGCTCGGCGAGGAGGGCGAGGTCATCCCGCCCGCGCTCGCCCATCTCACGGCAGACCGGGACGACACCCTGGGGCCGTACCGCCGGGGCGAACTCGCCGCCGCGATGAAGGAACTCGGGGTCACCGACCACCGCCTCCTCGGCGGCCCGGGCCGCTTCCGCGACTCCGGAATGATGGGCTCCGAGCAGAACGACCGCCCCGGCGCCTTCTGGAGCGCCGACGTGGACGAAGCAGCCGGGTACCTCGTGCAGGTGATCCGCTCGGTGCGCCCGCAGGTCCTCGTCACCTACGACCCCGACGGCGGCTACGGGCACCCCGACCACGTCCAGGCGCACCGTGTCGCGATGCGCGCGGCGGAACTCGCCGCCGATCCCGCGTACCGCACCGGAGCGGGTGCGGTGCACACCGTGGCCAAGATCTACTGGAACCGGGTGCCGCGTCCGGTCGCCGAAGAGGGCTTCGCGCGTCTGCGGGACACGGCGCCGGACGCCTTCCCGGGGATCGCCGCCATCGACGACGTCCCGGGTGTCGTCGACGACCTGGGGATCACCGCGCAGATCGACGGCTCCGCCCACGCGGCGGCCAAGGCCGCGGCGATGCGGGCCCACGCCACACAGATCTCGGTGGACGGCCCGTTCTTCGCCCTCTCCAACGATCTCGGCCAGCCGCTCCTCACCACCGAGTACTACGAGTTGGCGCAGGGCGCCTCGGGGGCCCCGCAAGGGGCGCGCGAGGACGATCTGTTCGCCGGGGTACCGGGAGCGGAGCGATGAGCGGCGGAAAGCAGCGCGCCTCGCGCCCCGGCCCGCCCCCCGGGGACATCCGGCCCACCGGCCTCGCCGCACCCCTCAACCCCGGGCGGATCGCCGCCTATGTGGGCCTCGCGGTCCTCGGCGCGCTCGTCGGCATCGCCGGGGCACTCGTCCAAGCCGCCTGGTTCCCCGGCGGATTGCTGCTTGCGCTGCTCGCCTGCGCGGGACTGTTCTACGGCGGACGCTGCCTCTTCGGCACCCAGCTCGGCGCGCTGGCACCCGCGGCGGGCTGGCTGATTTCGGTCGTTCTTCTGCTGGGTGGCAGACCGGAGGGTGACTATGTCTTCGGCGACGAACTGGGCCTCACCCTTTTCCTGCTGGGCGGGATGGCGATCGCTGTGATCTGTGCCACCATGTCGCGGTCGCCCCAACCGGGCGTCGGCAGCGGCAGACCTGGCAAGTAATGTGCCACCTCCGATCCCGTAATGCCCCCTGGCCGCCCGGTGGTCGCACCGTCCTTTCCCCCGGTCGCGGGGTGTGTGCCGGCGGCGGCCAGTATGGTGGTTCGCGCGCCGAGCCGTCCCCTGGCCTGCGGCATGGGGGAAGTACGGGCGGCGGAGCCAATCGGGAGAACCTGCTTTGAGTCGTGAAACTGACAGTTCGTCCTCCGGGCCCCAGGGGCGCGGAGGAGCCGCGTACCCTTCGGGGACGCCGCCGTACGGATCCCGCCAGTATCCGTCGCTGCACCCTTCGCAGGACGCCCCGGAGGGGGCCCCGGAGCCTGCGGACCCGCCCCGGCCCGAGGAGCCGAGGACCGAGACGACGCTGACGACGCGCATCCGGATCAACATTCCGGGCTCGCGTCCCATCCCGCCGGTCGTCATGCGTACGCCCATGAATGACGCCGACGCCGCGGACGCCGAGCGCACGGGCAGCATTCCGCGGCCCAGCTCGCCCCCGACAGGCGGTGCGGCCGACGCCGTGCCGGGCGCCGAGGCGAGAGCCGCCGCCGCGCCCGTGGAACCGGCTGCCGACAAGCCGGCCCGGGAGAAGAGCAACAGCGACTGGTTCGCCCCGCGCAAGGCCCCCACGAACACCTCGGTCGTCGGCGGTGGCCCGGCCGGTGGCGCCGACGCCCCCACGGGCGCCGTGCCCACCCCGCCCCGCGCCGACCTGCCGTACTTCTCGGACGGCCCGCAGCGCACCGGCGGCGAGGACGCCCCGCTCCCCGGCGGCGCGTCCGACGAGTTCCGCCCGGGTGGACCCGCGGGCGGCGCCGACGGCTCGCGCCCCACCCCGAACCTCGGCGTGCGCACGCCCGGCCCCTCCGGCCCCACCACGGGCCCGGGCTCCGGCACCTCGTCCCTCACCCCGAACCTCGACGCGGCGGGCGGCCCCGGCGGTCCGCGCGGCGCCGGTGGTCCCGCGGGCCCGAAGGGTTCCGGCGTCCCCGGTGGCGTGGTCCCGCGGATGTCCGACGACACGGCGGTGCTCACGCCCCAGTTCGCGGCCCCGGCCTCCGGCGGTCCGGGCGGCAACGTCTCCGGTGACACGCTCACCAGCGGCATCCCCGTCGTTCCGCCGGAGCGCCGCGCGCCGTCCCTGTTCCCGACCCCGGGCGGTCCGGGTGGCGGGCGGTCCGATCTGACGTCCCGTGTCCCGGACGACGCGATGGGCACCGGACCGGCAGGCCCGGGCGGTCCCGCCGCCCCGTCGTCCACCTCCACGCCCGCCGCCGCCCCGGCCCCCGCGCCCGCGAAGAAGAAGGGCCGCTCCAAGCTGGTCCTCCTCTGTGCCGGAGTCGTCGCCCTGTTCGGCGTCGCCTACGGTGCCGGGCTGCTGGTGAACCACTCCGACGTTCCCAAGGGCACCACCGTCCTAGGTGTCGACATCGGCGGCGGCACGAAGGAGGAGGGCGTCATGAAGCTGGACGCCGCCCTCGGCAAGCGCGCCGTGGCCCCCCTCGAACTGTCCGTGGACGGCAAGAAGGCCCAGCTGGTGCCGGACAAGGCCGGACTCGGCCTGGACAGCCAGCAGACCGTGCGCTCCGCCGCGGGCAGTGACTACAACCCCGTCTCCGTCATCGGCTCCCTCTTCGGCGGCAAGCGCGCCGTCGACCCGGTGATCCCGGTCGACGAGGAGAAGCTCGGCGTCGCGCTGACGGATCTGGCGGGCGCCTCGGGCTCGGCCAACGAGGGCACGATCACCTTTGAGCCGGGCAAGGTCGTCGCCGTACCCGGGAAGGCCGGCAAGGCACTGGACGTCAACCAGTCGATGATCTCGGTGCGCGACGCCTACCGGGCCCAGGTGCAGACCGGCCGGAGGACCACCGTCCAACTGCCCCTCACCACCCGCGAGCCCACCATCGGCCAGGCCGAACTGGACCGGGCGATGAAGGAGTTCGCGCAGCCCGCGATGTCCGGCCTGGTCACCATCAAGGCCGGTGCCAAGCAGATCCAGTTCGGCCCGGCGAAGTCGCTGCCGCAGATCCTCACGATGGTGCCGGTCAAGGGCACGCTCGTCGAGCACTACGACAAGCAGGCCATCGACACCCTCTGCGAGGGCGTGTTCGACGGCATCATGATCACCAAGGGTGACGGCAAGAAGCACCAGCTCAGTGCGGACGACGTGGCGCATGCCATGCAGACCGCGCTGCTCGGCAAGACCCCCGCCGAGCGGACCGTCACGATCAACCTGGACGGCAACGGATAGCCGCCCGCCGCGGCACCCCGCACCGCCGCGGCACCCCGCACCGCACGCCCGCCCCCGCCCGGATCCCCGGCCGGGGGCGGCGTCGTTCCCGGCGGACGCCGACGCGGACGCGGACGCCGACGCGGACGCGGACGCCGACGCGGACGCCGACGCCGACGCGGACGCCGACGCCGACGCGGACGCCGACGCCGACGCGGACGCGGACGCGGACGCCGATGCCGACGCGGGGCGGGACGGTCACGTACCCCGCAGGTCAGCAGACAGGCGTCAGGTACGGCGCGGCATCCGTCCAGGCACGGTGCCGGCACGACGACGGCGTCATGCGCGCGGCATGACATCTGTCATCCCGTTTTCACGATCCGCGACCCTGCCGGACGCACCCCGCCCCCCGGCACGCTGGACACATGACAACGACAGCAACCGAGGCCACCCCGGCGAAGACCGCCGTGGTCCGCTTCGACCAGGTCAGCAAGGCGTACGGAGAGGTACGGGCCGTCGACGGACTCACCCTCGAACTGCACCCCGGCGAGACCGTGGCGCTCCTCGGACCCAACGGTGCCGGAAAGTCCTCCACCCTGGACCTGCTCCTCGGCCTGCGCACCGCCGACTCCGGTTCCGTCCAGGTGTTCGGCACGACTCCGCAGAACGCCATCGCGGCGGGCCGCGTGGGCGCGATGCTGCAGAGCGGCGGTCTGATGGAGGGCGTCACGGTCGGGGAACTGGTCCGGCTGGCCTGCGATCTGCACCCCCGGCCCCATCCGGTGGGCGAGGTGCTGGCCCGGGCCGGTATCACGCAGTTCGCAGACCGACTGGTCAACAAGCTCTCCGGCGGGCAGGAACAGCGCGTACGGTTCGCGCTCGCCACCGCCGGGGCCAACGACCTGATCGTCCTCGACGAGCCGACCACCGGCATGGACGTCACCGCGCGCCAGGCCTTCTGGGCCACCATGCGCGAGCAGGCCGATCAGGGCCGCAGCGTCCTGTTCGCCACCCACTACCTCGAAGAGGCCGACGCGATCGCCGACCGTGTCCTCGTCCTCCACAAGGGCCGGCTGCTCGCCGACGGCACCGCCGCCGAGATCAAGGCGAGGGCCGGAGCCCGGCGGATCTCCTTCGAGCTGGAGGGCCCGGTCGACGAGGGGGCGCTGCGCGCGCTGCCGTTCCTCTCCGCGCTCGACATCACCGGCCGCCGGATCCGGATCCAGTCGCGCAACGCCGACGCGACGGTCCACGCCGTCTACGCGCTCGGCCTCTACCCGCGCACACTCGAAGTCGCGGGGCTCGGCCTGGAACAGGCCTTCGTCGCCATCACCGAGGCCGAGGAGGCCAGGACCACATGCTGAAGCTTTTCTCAGGGGCTCTCATCAGGCTCGAAGTGACCCGCACCCTGCGGAACAAGAAGTTCATGTTCTTCTCGGTCATCTATCCGTCGGTGATCTATCTGCTGATCTCCAGCACCCAGAACACGACCGACACCGTCCCGCACAGCGACCTGACCCTCCAGGCCTTCTTCATGGTCTCGATGGCCTCCTTCGGAGCGCTGACCGCCGTCCTCATGGGCAACAGCGAACGCATCGCCAAGGAGCGCGAGAAGGGCTGGGTCCGCCAGCTCCGGCTCACCGCGCTGCCCAGCCGCAGTTATGTCCTGGCGAAGATCGCCGGTGCCGCCATCGTCACGCTGCCGTGCATCGTCGTCGTGTTCCTCGTCGCGGCCGGCGTCAAGCACGTACGGCTGGACGCCTGGCAGTGGTGCGCGCTGGCCGGGGTCATCTGGGTCGGTTCACTGGTCTTCGCCGCGCTCGGGGTCGCCATCGGCTACGTCGCCAGCGGTGACGCGGTCCGCCCGATCACCATGATCGTCTACTTCGGGCTCTCCATCCTCGGCGGCCTGTGGATGCCCAGCACGACCTTCCCGCAGTGGCTGCGGAACATCTCGGAGTGGCTTCCCACCCACGCGTACGCTTCTCTCGGCCAGGCGATCGAGGCGGGCGGCTCGCCGCACGCCAAGGACGTCGCCCTCCTCTGCGGCTACTTCCTGGTCTTCGCGGGCGCCGCTGCCTGGCTCTATCGGAAGGACACCCTGAAGGCGTGAAGGACGACGAGACGGCAGTGGGCATCGGGCGCCCGCCCACGGAGCGCCGCCAGTTCGCGATCAAGCTGCTGTGGATCGGTATCTGGCTCGCGTTCATGACCGCTCCGGTCAGGGACCTCGCCGACGGTGACCACTCCGGATGGGCGACGGCTTTCGGAGTCCTCGGCCTGGTGGTGTTCGTCGGGGCCTATCTCGTGCTGGTGTTCCGCCAGACGGCGAGGGACCTGGACCGGCGTCTCGTGCAGTCCGCGATCGCCTTCCTCGGCGCCCTCGCCGTGGTGCTCTCCCTGACACTCGGCACCTCGTGGCTGGTCCTGTTCGTGTACGTGGCGGTCTCCGTCGGCGCCTCCATGCCGTTCAGGACGGCTTGCTGGCTGATCCCCGGCGTCACCGCCGTCATGGCCGGCGTCGGCCTGACCGGCGACCACCCCGGCGAGATCATCACCACCCTCGCCTTCCCGGCCCTGCTCGGCGGGTTCTCGATGACCGGAGTGCGGCAGCTGATCCGTACGACGGTCCAGCTGCGCGAGGCCCGCGCGACCGTCGCCCAGCTCGCCGCCAACGAGGAGCGGCTCAGGCTCGCCCGCGATCTGCACGACCTCCTCGGCCACTCGCTCTCCCTCATCACGCTCAAGAGCGAACTGGCCGGGCGGATGCTCCCCGACCACCCGGAGCGGGCCGCCGCCCAGATCGCCGATATCGAACAGGTCAGCCGCCAGGCCCTGGTCGACGTGCGCGGCGCCGTCACCGGCTACCGCCGGCCGACCCTGCCCGGCGAACTGGCCGGAGCCCGTACCGCACTCGCCGCCGCCGGCATCGCCGCCGACGTCCCGGCCGAGGTCCCGGCAGAGATCGCCGACGGCGTCCCCGAGAAGCAGGAGGAGGCGCTCGCCTGGGCGCTCCGGGAGGCGGTCACCAATGTCGTACGCCACAGCGGCGCCCGGCACTGCACCGTCACCCTCACCCCGCGCCAGACCCTCGGCGGCCGGATCCTCGAACTCGGCGTCGTGGACGACGGCGTCGGAGCCGCCGGGACGGAACCGGGCAACGGCCTCACCGGCATCGCCGAACGCCTCGCGGCGGTCGACGGCACACTCTCCATCCGGGTCGCCGACTCCCGCTCCGGCAAGGGCTTCGGCCTGACCTTGAGTGTTCCGCTGGGTTCCGGCCTAGGATCCACGGAATGAGCATGATCAGACTCCTCCTCGCCGAGGACCAGTCCATGGTGCGCGAGGCCCTCGCGGCACTCCTCGGCCTGGAACCCGACATCGAGGTGGTCGCCCAGGTCGCCCGGGGCGACGAGGTGCCGGCCGCGGCCCGCGAGCACCGGGTCGATGTGGCGCTCCTGGACATCGAGATGCCGGGCATGACCGGTATCGACGCGGCGGCGGCCCTGCGGCGCGAACTCCCGGACGTGAAGATCGTCATCGTCACGACCTTCGGCCGCCCCGGCTATCTGCGCCGCGCCATGGAGTCGGGCGCCGACGCCTTCCTGGTGAAGGACGCCCCCGCCGTCCAACTGGCGGCGGCGGTACGCAAAGTGCTCGCGGGGGAGCGGGTCATCGACCCCACGCTCGCGGCGGCCGCGCTCGCCGACGGGGCGAGCCCGCTCACCGACCGCGAACGCGATGTGCTGCGCACGGCGGCGGACGGCTCCACCAACGCGGAGATCGCCGCCGCGCTCCACCTCTCGCAGGGCACGGTCCGCAACTACCTCTCCACGGCGATCCAGAAGCTGGCCGCCCGCAACCGCGCCGAGGCGGTCCGCATCGCCCGCGAGAAGGGCTGGCTGTAGAGCGGACGCGACCGGGACGCGCGTGCGCCGACGGGTGACCAGGGGGCCTGCGGCCCGGCGTGACGTCGTACGCGGGCCCCGGCCGCCGTCACCGCGACCGGGGCCCGCTCCGTCCCCCGGCTAAGGGAACGACACCACCTGCGACGGAACGGTGCTCGTCCCGGACGTGGCGGATCCGGTGTCGTTGATGACGTGCTCGTACTGCCCCTGGCCGCCGAGCGAGACCACCAGCAGGTCGTGGAACCGTACGCCCGGCTTCACGGGCACCTCGAAGCCACGGTCCTGACGGATCGTCGGGTCGACGTTGTAGTAGCAGTAGCTGCCCAGGCCCCACCCTTCGTGGGTGGTGACGGAGTCGTCGACCTTGTAGGCCGCGAACCCCTTGATGCTGCCGTTCTGGATGGCGGCCTGGTTCGGGGCGTCGTACGCCTTCTCGTTCTGGAAGAAGATCGTCCGGCCGTTCTCGCCGGCCCACTCGACGTCGTACTTGTTGAAGTGCTCCACGAACAGCCCGGTGGCCAGCACGTTGTCACCGTTGACCCGGAGCCCGTAGTCCGCCCGGTTGGTCTCCCAGCCCACGCCGTCGCCGTGGTCGGCCCGCCACAGCCAGGTGTGGTCGATGATCGTGTCGTTGCTGTTCACGACGACGGCGGTGGTCGCCCTGCCGGGACCGGCCCCGCCGATGCGTACGAACACGTCCTGGAGCGAGGTCGGGTTGGCCGCGTGGGAGGCGGACGCGCCGTCGGGGCCGACTTCGATCAGCCGGTCCGAGGTGGCCGTACCGGCGTCGACGAGCAGCCCGGCCAGCTTCACGCCGTCCACGTCGCCCACCCTGATGGCCGTGACCCCGTTGTCCGGGATGATGGTCGCGAGACCCAGGCCGAGCACGACCGTGTCGGCGCGGTCGATGGTGAGGGGCTGGTCGACGTGGTAGACGCCGGGGGTGAAGAGCAGATGCAGCCCCTGCCGCACCGCCTCGTTGATGGTGGCGGCGCTCGCTCCCGGCTTCACCACGTAGAACTGGTCCAGCGGTATCGACTCGCCCTGCGGTGTGCCGTTGCCCCATGAAGTGCCGCGCGCGTTGGTGCGCTTGGCGGGCACGAACACCTTGTACGCGTCGCCGTCGAGGTACAGGAACGGCTTCTCGCGCGAGACGGGGGTGGTGTCGAGCGTGGTGTACGGAGGCTCCGGGAAGCTCTGCGCGGGCGCGCCCTCGACACCGGAGAACGTCATGTTCCAGACGCCGTTGAGCCAGCCGCCGACCGAGCTGTCGCGGGTGTACCACTGCTGCTGGGAGTACGGTGCGACCTGGCCGTCGATCCTGCTGTCGGCGATGTAGCCGCCACTGGCCCAGCCGTAGCCGTCGGGTGCCAGATTCAGCCCGCCCCGGACGTGCATCCGCCGGAACGGGGCGGCCTGGGACACGGCCCAGCGGTCCGTGCCGTTCACCGGGTTGAGCGCCAGGTTCTCCGCCGAGCGCCAGAAGTTCTGCGTGGCGTTTCCGTTGAACCACCCGGCGTCGACCGTCACATCGCCGTTGAACGTGGTGTCGTCCGGGTTCAGCCCGAGACCCGCGATCGACGTGTAGAAGCCGATCTGCGCGTTGATGTTGTTGTACGTGCCCGGCTTGAACAGCAGCGCGTAGCGGCCGTCGCCGAACTGCGCCGACTCCTGCCGCTTGAAGACGTCGTCGACCTTGGCCTGGATGTCGGGCGTGGAGGGGTCGAAGACCATGACGTTGGGGCCGAGATCGCCCCCGCCCGGGACGAGCGGCATGTCCTGACCGGACGCGGCCCGGGCGGTCGAGGCGGTCATGAGGAGTGCGACGGCGAGCGCGGCCAAGCCGAGCGCTCTGTACCGGCGGTGTGAGGATGCTGTGGGGGGAGCCTGCATGGGAACACGTCTCCTGAGTCGTGGTACGGGTGCACGACAGATGGACGAGAGAGCGCTCTGAGAGCGCTCTCTCATGGCTGTCGATGGTTCCGTTGTTGTGCAGGACACGTCAATAGGTGTGAAGGGGTGCGCTCGGTGGATCCACCTTGAGGGCAACAATTGACGCCACTGGTGCGGCAATTGGCGTGTTCTGTACTCAGTTCACCGGGCTCATGGCTTCAGAAGATGGTGTTTCCGCAGCCACTCCAGCGCCTGCGCGGCGGAGTGGAGCACCGAGATGTGTCCGTCGTCCGGGCGCCGCCACAGTTCGGCCGTGCGGCAGTGCCGCGCCAGCCACGCGCCGTGCGCCTCGGGCACGATCCGGTCGAGACCGCCGTGCAGGAGGAGTACGGGTGCGGTCACCTGGCCGGGGTCGAACCCCCAGGGGCGGACATAGGCCAGGTCGTCGTCCACCATCGCGCCGATGCCGTTCTCCACGCCCTTCGCGGCCACGGCTCCCAGCCACGACCAGGCGCCGTCCAGCGCCGCGTGATCAGCGGGGGTGAACATCTCCGGGTCGAACGCGGTCGCCGTCAGCAGTTCCTCCAGCGCCGCCCGCCCCCGGACCGACGCGCGCAGCTCGCCCGCACCGGCCGGTGCCATGCCCGCGAACCAGTCGAGACCCTCGGCGTCGAACGGTGCGAGCCCCGCCGCGGTGACCACGCCCAGGACCCGCTCGGGCAGCAGCGCGGCGCAGGCCAGCGCGTGCGGACCCCCGCCGGAGTGGCCCATGACCGCGAACCGCTCGATGCCCAGGGCGTCGGTGACCGCCGCCACGTCCACGGCGGCCGACGCGATGTCGCGGCCCGGGTGCGGGGTCGAACCGCCGTAGCCGGGCCGGTCGTACGACACCCACCGCATCCCGTGTTCGGCGGCGGCCCGGAAGAGGGGCTCGGGCGGCGCGCCGACGTTCGGCGTGCCGTGGTGCCAGACGACCGCGAGGCCGGCGTCGGCCCCTTCGGTGCGGGCGTCGTAGACATGCAGGGTCCGACCGTCACGCAGGTCGAGATCCGTCTCCGTCACAGTCAGCATGCGCCGAGCCTACTGACGGGCACGGACATGCGCGGGTGCTCGGCCGCCGCAGCCCCGAGCAGCCGCTGCGGGCCGAGCGGTCTTCCGGTCCACGGCGGCGGCCCGAGCGGTCTCCCGGCCCTGGGGCGCCCGTCGTGCCGTCAGCCGCTCTTGGAGGATTCGAGGTGGGCGAAGGCCACCACGTTGTCCTCGTAGTCCTTGGCGGTCCTGTTGTACGGGCCGCCGCACGTGATCAGGCGCAGTTGCGCGGACGACGTGTCGGCGTACACCCGCTTGTTCGGGAACTCCGCCTTCTTGAACGTCTCGACGGAGTCGACCTTGAACGTGGCGACCGAGCCGTCGCCACGGGTGATGTCGACCGTGGAGCCGGGCTTCAGGAACTGGAGCTGGAGGAACACGGCAGGTCCGGTCGTCGTGTCGACATGGCCCGCCACGACCGCGGTGCCGCGCTCACCGGGGGTGGCACCGTCCTTGAACCAGCCCACCAGGTTGCTGTCGTTCGGCGGCGGTGCGTTCAGCTGACCGGTGGGCCCGATGGCCAGGTCGGTGAACGGCGCGTTGACGGCGAGGGACGGAATCTGCAGCCGTTTCGGGACGGAACGCGTCATCGTCGGGCCGACGGCGGGCTCCGACGAGATGACGGGACGGGGTGCGCCGTGGGAGCCGAGAACCTCCGGTACCGGGGGTGCGACGAGGGTGGCGGGCGGGGTCGGCGGCTTGTCGTCGATCGTGGGGTTGATGGAGTTGTAGATGAGGAGTGCGCCGAGCCCGGCTGCCATGGCGGGCCACATCAAGGCGCGGCCTGGCGTGGTTCCGGGGGAAGTCCGGGAAGAGGTGGAGCCGGGCGACTGCGGGGCGGCCATGGGACGTGCCTTTCGGTCGTGCGTTGGTGCGCGTTGCGGGAGGGAAGAAGAGAGGCAGTCTGAAGGGAGAGGAGAGGCAAGCTGGGGGTGCGGGAGTGCGGGGCGCAGGAGGTGCGGGGGCGCAGGAGGTGCGGGGTGCAAGGGTGCGTAAACGAAGCCGCCGCGGCCGCCGCCCCGAGGGACGACGGCCGCGACACATGGAACGACCGGTCAGCAGTTCAGTCGGGTCAGGCGATCGCGCCCCCCGACGACTGGCGGCGGCGCAGCTTGTACGCACCGGCGCCGAGGCCACCGAGCAGCAGCACCGAGCCCGCGGCCAGGCTGCTGCTCGACATCGCCATCCCGCCGCCGCCGGTGTGGACGCCGCCCTGGGGCTTGCTGCCGCGCTTGCCGTGGCCGCCCTCGTCGTCGCCGTAGCCGCCTTCGTCGTCGCCGTAGCCGCCGCGGCCGCCCTCGTCGTCGCCGTAGCCGCCCTCGTCGCCACCGCGGTCGCCGCGGTCGCCGGCTACGACACCGGCCATGAAGCCGCCGCCTGCGTGGACGCCGCCCTGGGGCTTGCCGCCGCGCTTGCCGTGGCCGCCCTCGTCGTCGCCGCCACGGCCACCCTCGTCGCCGCCACGGCCACCCTCGTCGTCGCCGCGACCGCCTTCGTCGCCGCCACGGCCACCTTCGTCGCCGCCACGGCCACCCTCGTCGTCGCCGCGACCGCCCTCGTCGCCACCGCGTCCGCCGCGGTCTTCGGTGAGGGCGCCGGACATGAAGCCGCCGCCGGCCTGGACGCCACCGCTCGGCCGGTCGCCGCGGCCGCCCTCCTCGTCGCCGTGGCCGCCGCGGCCGCCTTCGTCGTCGCCGTAGCCGCCTTCGTCGTCACCGCGGCCGCCTTCGTCGCGACCGCCCTGGTCGGACTTTCCGTGGTCGGACTTTCCGTGGTCCGACTTTCCGTGGTCGGACTTTCCGTGCTCGTCACCGCGCGAGGACGAGGCACCGTTTCCGTGACCCGAGTCCTCGGCCGAGGCCATGGCGTAGGCGGAGGGACCAGTGATGGCAAGGACCGCTGTGACAGCGGCCGTAGCGAACAGTGTGCGGGCAGAGCGCATCTGAACACATTCCTTCCGCCGCTCACTGCGAAGAGTGACTGGGTGTCGACTCAGGGTGGCGCAGTAGCGACATGATCCACCGTTAGCCGAAATTTGATGTCGCGCCATCGGGGACTGCCGCATTGGAGCTAGGCTGTGGGGCTCTTCGGGTGGCGAAATGCGGATAATCACCCGTTGGTACGCACCGAATGCCGCCCGAGGTTTGGGTGGCGGTCGTCCACCCGTGTGCCGACTCCCGTGCAGGGGGCCGCGATCGCCCCGCCGGCCTGCGGTGGCCTTCCTGGCACGTCAAAGTCCTTCTCTGGACGGGGAGTTGAGCCGGGCTCCGTGCCGCATCCGGTACTTCCGGCGCGTGGTGCGTGCGCGGCACCAGGCCGGCCGCTGCCCGGATCCGCCTCTCGGATCCACTCCCCCGGAATTGCCCGGCGGCGAACGCGACGCATAGCTGTCCGATGCCCCGGCCGGTAATTCGGTTGTCGGGCGGGCCGCCCCCTGCTGGAATGCCCGCAGCACTCGATCGACCAAGGAGAAGATCATGCGCGGAACTCTCATGTTCATTCAGACGGAAATTGCCACCGATCTCGAAAACATGGAGTTTCGTGCACACGCTGAATCTGGGAATCCTGGCGCATGTCGACGCCGGTAAGACGAGCCTGACCGAGCGACTGCTCCACACCACGGGTGTCATCGACGAAATCGGCAGTGTCGACGACGGGAGCACCCGGACCGATTCTCTGGCGCTGGAACGGCAACGCGGCATCACGATCAAGTCCGCGGTCGTCTCGTTCGCCCTCGACGACATCACGGTCAATCTGATCGACACACCCGGCCACCCGGACTTCATCGCCGAGGTGGAACGGGTGCTGAACGTGCTCGACGGCGCCGTGCTGGTCGTCTCCGCCGTGGAGGGCGTACAGGCGCAGACCCGTGTGCTGATGCGGACGCTGCGACGCCTGCGCATTCCGACGCTCATTTTCGTGAACAAGGTCGATCGCGGCGGTGCGCGGCCCCGGTCCGTACTGCGCGGCATCTCCGAGAAGCTGACCCCGGCCGTGCTGGCCATGGGAGCGGTCGAGCACCCCGGTGGTCCCGGCGCCCGCTGTGCGCCGTACACCGCTGCCGACACGGACTTCACGGCCCGGCTGACGGAGCTGCTCGCCGATCACGACGACACGCTGCTCGCCGCGTACGTCGAGAACGCGGCGCCGCTCCCGTACAGCCGACTGCGCGAAGAGCTGGCGGAGCAGACCGGGCGTGCGCTGGCGCATCCGGTGTTCTTCGGCTCGGCGATCACCGGCGCCGGAGTGGACGCCCTGATCGGCGGAATCAAGGAACTGCTGCCGGCGGACGAGGGCGACGCCGACGGCCCGGTCTCGGGAACCGTCTTCAAGGTGGAGAGGGGTCCGGGCGGTGAGAAGAGCGCCTACGTCCGGATGTTCTCGGGCACGGTACGGACCCGCGACCGGCTGCCGTTCGGCCGGGGTGACGGACACTCCGAGGGGAAGGTGACCGCGATCAGTGTCTTCGACCGGGGCTCGGACGTGCGCGCGGCATCGGTCGGCGCGGGCCGGATCGCGAAGCTCCGGGGCCTCGGCGACATCCGGATCGGCGACGCGGTCGGCGCGGCGGACACGACCGCGCCGGGCCGCTGGTTCGCCCCGCCGACACTGGAATCGGTCGTGGTCCCCTGTGCTCCGGCGAGTAGGGGCGAGCTGCACTTCGCCCTGGCACAACTCGCCGAACAGGACCCTTTGATCAATCTCCGGCAGGACGACATCCGGAAGGAAGTGTCCGTCTCGCTCTACGGAGAGGTGCAGAAGGAAGTCATCCAGGCGACGCTCGCCGACGAATTCGGTATCGATGTCACCTTCCGCAGGACGACGACCATCTGCGTGGAACGGCCGAGCGGGAGCGGTGCGGCGTACGAGGTCGGCGATCAGGACCTCAATCCCTTTCTCGCGACCATCGGTCTTCGGGTCGATCCCGCCCCGATCGGCAGCGGTATCGCGTACCGGCTGGAGGTGGAGCTCGGATCGATGCCGTTCTCCCTGATGAGAGCGGTGGAGGAGACGGTCGCGGAGACCTTGGGGCAGGGACTCCACGGCTGGCGGGTCACCGATTGCGTCGTGACCATGACGCACTCCGGCTACTGGCCCCGGCAGAGCCACTCCCACGCCACCTTCGACAAGAGCATGTCGAGCACCGCCGGGGACTTCCGCCACCTGACCCCTCTCGTGCTGATGAGTGCCCTGAAGGAGGCCGGCACCACGGTGTACGAGCCGATGCACCGCTTCCGTCTGGAACTCCCGGCGGACGTGCTCGGCCCGCTCCTGCCCGTCCTGGCACAGCTGAACGCCGTCCCCGGGCCCCCGGCCGTGCAGGGTGCGGTCTGCGTGCTGGAGGGAGAGATTCCGGCGGTGCGGGTCCACGAACTGCACCAGCGGCTCCCGGCCCTGACACGCGGTGAAGGGGTCCTGGAAACCGACTTCGACTCCTACCGGGCGGTCGTCGGAACGCCGCCGGACCGGCCCCGCACCGACCGCGATCCGCTCAACCGCAAGGAGTACCTGCTGCAGACCCTGCGCCGGATCCCCGGACGTGGAGAGGACGGGCGCTGACGGGCCACGGGCCGGCCGGGGCCGCCCGCCACGCGCGGCCCCGGCACGTGCGCACATGCCCCGACCTGCACGGCTCCCGTTCCGCCCCGATGTAGGGCACCCTTGTCTGCCCCCCACCACCGCCCGCAGGGAGTCGGTCCACGTTGTCCAGAGCCGAGATCGCCCACGAACAGAACCATGTCGACAGACTCCACGCCCGGGTGGAGGCCCTGCGCGAACACGCCGGGCGGCAACTGGCCGGCGTGCTGCGCGAGACCGGCGGCACCCGGCAGGGGCGGCTGGAGCGGGAGGCCGCCGCCGCCCGTTACGCCGGACAGGTCGCGCGGTACGACGCCGCCGAGAACGGGCTCTGCTTCGGGCGGCTCGACCTGTGCGACGGGGACCGGCACTACATCGGCCGGATCGGGCTGCCGGCCGAGTCCGCCGACGACGACCCGCTGCTGCTCGACTGGCGTGCTCCGGCGGCCCGCGCCTTCTACGTCGCCACGCCCGCGGCCCCGCACGGGGTGCGCAGACGCCGCCACCTCACCACCCGGGGCCGGAAAGTCGTCCGGCTCGACGACGAGGTCCTCGACCGGGACGGCGTACCGGACAGCGAACTGACCGGCGAGGCCGCCCTGCTCGCCTCCCTCGACGCCGGGCGCACCGGCCGTATGCACGACATCGTGGCCACGCTCCAGGCCGAGCAGGACGCGATCATCCGCTCCGACCACCGCGGCGTCCTCGTGGTCCAGGGCGGGCCCGGCACCGGCAAGACCGCGGTCGCCCTGCACCGGGCCGCGTACCTGCTCTACACGCACCAGCGGCTGGCCTCCCGAGGCGTGCTGGTCGTCGGGCCGAACCCCACCTTCATCGGGTACATCGGCCAGGTGCTGCCCGGTCTCGGCGAGAACAGCGTGCTGCTGTCCACGGTCGGCGAACTCTTCCCCGGGGTCCGCGCCGACCGGTCCGAACCGGCACGGACCGCCGAGCTCAAGGGGCGTACGGACATGGCGGCCGTGCTCGCCGCCGCGATACGGGACCGGCAGGTGCCGTCCGGTGCCGGGCTCCAGGTCGAGTGCGACGGGGACATGGTCCGCCTCGACCACGAGGAGTGCGTACGCGCCGCCGACACCGCCCGCGCGACCCGGCTGCCGCACAACCTGGCCGCGCCCGTCTTCCGGAGCGAAATGGTGGACGCGCTCGCCCGGCGCTCGGTGGAAGCCACCCGCGCGCTCGCCGACCGTCTGGAGGCGGACATCGCCGACGTGCTCGACGAGACCGGTCTCGACCGTGCCGTACGCGATGACCTGGACGCCCTGCCGGGGCTGCTCGGCGACGACGACTCGGCCACCGCGCGGGAACGCACCGAGGCGCAGGACATCGCCGACGTCCGACGCCTGCTCGCCGACGACGCCGACGTACGGACCGCGCTCGACGCCCTGTGGCCGCCCCTCACCCCGCAGCAGCTCCTCGCCGGCCTGTACGCAGAGCGCCCCCGCCTGGTCTCGGCCGCGCCCGGACTCACCGAGGAGGAAAGGGAGTTGCTGTTCCGCCGTCCGGAGGACGGCGGCTGGAGCGCCGCCGACGTACCGCTGCTCGACGAGGCCGCCGAACTGCTCGGCCGGGACGACCGGGCGGCCGAGGCCGCCGCCGCGCGCGAGCGGGCCGAGGGCGTCGCGTACGCGCAGGGCGTCCTCGACCTCGCGGCGGGCGACGGAGAGGAAGAGGGGGAGGAGGGCGGCCTCGCCGGGCTGGTCGACGCACGGACCCTCGCCGACCGCCACGAGGAACGCGCCGTCCGTACCGTCGCCGAACGGGCCTTCGCCGACCGGAGCTGGGCCTTCGGGCACATCATCGTCGACGAGGCGCAGGAGCTCTCCCAGATGGCCTGGCGGCTGCTGATGCGGCGCTGCCCGACCCGTTCCATGACCCTGGTCGGCGATGTCGCGCAGACCGGCGACCCCGCCGGGGCCTCCTCATGGGCGTCCGCGCTCGCCCCGCACGTCGGCGACCGGTGGCGGCAGGCGTCGCTCACCGTCAACTACCGCACCCCCGCCGAGATCATGGCGTCCACCGCGGATGTGCTCGCCGCGCTCGGCCCCGGGCTCGAACCGCCGCGCTCGGTACGGGAGACGGGCGTCGCGCCCTGGCGGCTGCGCACCGACGACACCGCCCGCACCCTCGCCGACCTGGCCGCGAAGGAGGCGGCGGCGCTGGACGAGGGCAGGCTCGCCGTGATCGTCCCCGACGCGCGGCGCGACGAACTGGGCGCCGCGGTGGCCCGGGAGGTTCCGGAGGCGGTGTACGGGGACGAGCCCGACCTGGAGAACCGGGTCGTGGTCCTGGGCGTGCGGCAGGCCAAGGGGCTGGAGTTCGACTCGGTGCTGCTGGCCGACCCCGCGGCCGTGCTCCGCCGGTCGGCGCGGGGCCTGAACGACCTGTATGTGGCACTGACCCGGGCGACACAACGGCTGGGCATCGTGCACGAGGGGCCGGCGCCCGCGGTCCTCGCGGCGGTGGTGGCCGAACGGGACTGAGCCGTAGAGAGGGGCGGGGAGGGCGAGGCATCGGGCCTGTGCGCCGGACTGTGCGGCCGGTCTGTGCGCCGGACTGTACGGCCGGTCTGTGCGGCACCTGTGCCGCGCCCGCCCCGCTGGTTCAGCAACGCCCCCGCCGCCTGTTGCGGCACTAGTTGAGCAATGCCCGTGCCGCCCGCGCCCTCCGCCGGATCGCCTCCGCCGCCTCGGGTTCGACCCCGTCGACCACGTCCGCGTACTCCTCCATCTCCGCCGCCCCGCGCAGGAACTGCCCGCTCTGTACGAGCAACTGCGCCCGCTCGAAGCGCAGCCGGGCCGGGTGCGAGGGCAGCAGCAGCGACAGGTCCACCGCCCACAGCGCCACATCCGTCCGCTCCGGACGGGCCGCCGCCCACGCCCTGATGTTGTTCAGGATCCGCAGCATGATCTCCAGGGGCCGCGCGGGCACCAGCATCGACTCGTCGAGCGGTTCCCCGGTCGCCCCCGCCACCAGGAGCTCCGCGTCCTGCCCGGTCATCGGCCGGCCGCCGTCGAACGGGTCGGCCAGCACCCGCTCCGAAGGATCACCGAACCCGACGACGAAATGACCGGGCAGGGCCACCCCGTACACCGGAGCGCCCGCCCGCCGCGCGACCTCGATCCACACCACGGACAGCAGGATCGGCAGCCCTCGGCGTCGCCGCAGCACCTCGTGCAGCAGCGACGACTCCAGCCGCCGGTAGTCCGCGGACGAGCCCGCGAAGCCGCACCGTTCGCCGAGCAGTTCGGCCAGGGCCGAGGCCCAGGCGCGCCCGCCCCGCACGCCGTAGGGAAGCCGGCCCGCCAGCTCGTCCAGTTCGATCTGCGCCCTGTCGATCCCGTTCGTGTCCAACGCCGGGTCGGCCACCGCGCTCAGCAGCAGGCAGAGCAGCGCGAGGTCCGGCCGCTCGGCGCGCGCCTCCTCGGCGAACCGCCGGCGCACTTCGTCCGGGTCCGGTTGTCCTGGCTGCTCGGGGTGGTGTGGATTCATCGGGGTCGCCCGTCCCCGTCACGCCGGCCGGAAGTGGTGGTACAGGTGATGCACGACGAAGCCCATCCCCTCGTACAGCGCCCGCGCCGCCTCGTTGTCGGTCTCCACCTGGAGCCACGCCGCCGAGGCGCCCTCGTCCAGCGCCTGGCGGGCGAGCGCGGTCATCACGGCGGTGGCGAGACCTCGGCGCCGGTGCGCGGGGTCGACCTCGACGGCCATGAAGCCCGCCCACCGTCCGTCCACCACGCACCGCCCGATCGCCGCGGGCGCCTCGCCCGCGGTGTCACCGGGCACCGAGGCGAACCACACCGAGGGCCCGCCGCGCAGCACCTCCAGCACCTGCGGGTCCGGGGTCCGGGAGCGCTGATAGCGGGAGAGCCACCTCTCGTCGAGGTCGCGGCTCAGCCGCACCCGCGACACGTCCGCGTCCAGATCACCGATCGGTGCCAGCGCGGCGATCCGCACCTCCGCCGTCACCTCGCGCCGCCAGCCGCGCCGCTCCAGCTCCGCGCAGAGACGTTCCTGGGTGCCCTCGGCGCCGGTCGAGACCTGGACGCGGGCGGGCAGACTCCGCTCCCCGTACCACTCCTGCACGCGCCGCAGCGCCTCGTCGAGCGGCACGCCGGGATCGCCGAGCGGCAGCACGGAGTTGGCGCGCCGGGTGAAGCCCCCCGCGGCGCGCAGCCGCCAGTCGCCCAGCGGCTCGCTCTCCACCGGCGGCCAGGCGCGGGCACAGACGGACGCGAGCTCCTCGAAGGAGGCCGCGGGGCCGCGCCGCCGGGCCGGAGCGGCGGGCACGACCTTGCCCGCCACCAGCGTCGATTCGGCGATATTGACGGAATCGCCGCCCTTTGTTGTGATCGACAGCACACCGCTGTCCCATGATGTGAGAACACCGACCGTGTCGGTGAACTTCGGTCCTTGCGGGCCACGCTCCCAGGTGCGCCGGACTGATACCCGTTTGCCCACGTCAGCCGGTGTGATTCGGACTTCGAGTTGTCCGCCGATGGTGAATTCCACAGCTCTGTCCGCCCCTCCTGTTCGGTTAGTGCCCAGGAACGGAGATACTAGGTGCGGGCATCGACGACGCCGCGCTCCCGCGCGAGAGCCAACGCCCTACCGAGGAGGAACGACAGCGTGACCTACGTCATCGCGCAGCCTTGTGTCGACGTGAAGGACAAGGCCTGCATCGAAGAGTGCCCCGTCGACTGCATCTACGAGGGCCAGCGGTCCTTGTACATCCACCCGGACGAATGCGTCGACTGCGGAGCCTGTGAACCGGTGTGCCCGGTCGAGGCGATCTTCTACGAGGACGACACCCCGGAGGAGTGGAAGGACTACTACAAGGCGAACGTCGAGTTCTTCGACGACCTCGGGTCGCCCGGTGGCGCCTCCAAGCTGGGCCTGATCGAGCGCGACCACGCGTTCGTCGCCGCGCTGCCGCCGCAGAACCAGTAGTCAGCGGCCGCACGTGCGTCGTCCCGGCCCCGTACGGCTCGTCACCGTGCGGGGCCGGGACGTTTCTGCTCGCCCGGCCCGAGAGCAACCCTCGTGACACCGTACGAGCCGCCCTCGTACGAGAAAGCAGAGATCCGTGTCCGCAGTCTCCTCCCGCCTCCCGGTCTTCCCCTGGGACAAGCTCGCGCCCTGCAAGGCGACGGCCGCCGCCCACCCGGACGGCATCGTGGACCTGTCCGTCGGCACGCCCGTCGACCCGGTGCCCGAGCTGATCCGGCGTGCGCTCGTCGCCGCCGCGGACAGCCCCGGCTATCCGACGGTGTGGGGGACCGCCGAGCTGCGTGACGCGATCACCGGCTGGGTGGAGCGGCGCCTCGGCGCGGTCGGGGTGGCGCACGAGAACGTCCTGCCGGTCGTCGGCTCCAAGGAACTGGTGGCCTGGCTGCCGACGCAGCTCGGTCTCGGCGCGGGCGACAAGGTGGCGTACCCCCGCCTCGCCTACCCGACGTACGAGGTGGGCGCCCGGCTCTGCGGCGCCGAGCCCGTCGTCTACGACGACCCGACGGAGCTGGACCCGGCGGGGCTGAAGCTGCTCTGGCTGAACTCGCCGTCCAACCCGACGGGCCGTGTCCTGCCCAAGGACGAACTCATCCGGATCGTCGCCTGGGCACGCGAGCACGGCGTGCTGGTCTTCAGCGACGAGTGCTACCTGGAGCTGGGCTGGGAGGCCGAACCGGTCTCCGTACTGCATCCGGACGTCTGCGGCGGTACGTACGACGGCGTCGTCGCCGTCCACTCGCTGTCCAAGCGCTCCAACCTGGCCGGCTACCGCGCCGCCTTCATCGCGGGCGACGCGGCCGTGCTCGGCGAGCTGCTGCTGATCCGCAAGCACGGCGGGATGATGACGCCGGCCCCGGTGCAGGCGGCGACCGTCGCGGCGCTCGGCGACGACGAGCACGTCACCGAGCAGCGGACCCGTTACGCGGACCGGCGCGCCGCCCTGCGCACGGCGCTGGAGGCCCACGGCTTCCGGATCGAGCACAGCGAGGCGAGCCTCTACCTGTGGGCGACGCGCGACGAGCCGTGCTGGGAGACCGTGGCGTACCTGGCGGAGCTCGGCATCCTGGTGGCGCCGGGCGACTTCTACGGGGAGGCCGGTGACCGCTTCGTACGCGTGGCGTTCACGGCGACGGACGAGCGGGTGGCCGCCGCGGTCAAGCGGCTGGCCCAGTAGCGCCCTTCACGGCACAGGTCGCGTCGTCGAACCGCGGTCGTCCGCCCGCGGGCGGGGGAACGGACGTCGTACGTGAGGGGGCCCCGGGAGTACGTACTCCCGGGGCCCCCTCACGCATGAGGTGCGGGCGGACCGGATCAGCCGATCGGCAGGCCCTGCGTGGGCAGGGCGCCCTGGGTCGCGGCACCGGCGGCGCTGCCGAGGACCTGGCCCGCGCTGCCCGCGGCGTCACCGGCGGCGTCCTGCACGACGGGTGCGGCCTGGGCGCCTGTCCGGCCCGCGACCGGGAGGGCCGTCCCGACGAGCCTGCCGCCGGTCTCGCCCGCCGCCTCGGTGCCCTGCTGGGTCGCGCCGTCGACCGTCTTGCCGAGACCGGCGCCGTCGACGGTGGTCAGACCGCCGAGCTCCGGGGCCTGCGGGAGCTCCGCGGCCCCCGCGGCACCGGCCGCACCGATCACGGGGGCCGCACCCGCGGCGATCAGCAGCGCGGCACGGGTGATCCGGCGGGTCAGGGGGAGGGACATGATGCTCCTTCGACGGGGTGAGGAATGTGCTGTCCGCGGAACGGACGCCATGACAACCGTCGTGAGGGCCGGGGAGGTTGCGGTGGGCCGAGGTAAAGAGTCGGCAATACGTCACATAATCCGCAACGGAGGAACCCGGACGGACGCCGCATTCCCGGTAGGGCCGATGAGTCGTCGCATCCCTTGCGCCACAAGGAAATCCGGTGCGTGGAGGAGGGGTGGTGGGAGGCGATGCGCCGAGTGCCGTACGGAAACGGCCGGATCACCCTTGGCGACGATCGGGCGCACTGGTGAACGAGTCGCGAAACCAGTGCCGTGACCGGCGACGACGGCCCCGCGTCCACGCCGCGCCGGTTGAAGATCGAGTCAGGGCACGAGATACAGGCGGACCTCGGTGGTGCGCGATGCGTTACGGTCCGTCCGCCAGCCCGACTCGGCCTCCCAGACCCGGCCCGCGTACGTGACCTTCTCCAGGCCCAGCGTCTCGGACTGCGCGACCGCCCACTGAGCGAGCTCCCAGCCGCGCCGTGCAGGGTCGTCGCTCCCGGTGCTGCCGGCCGCCCGCACCGGCACCGAGACCGTGCTCGTCGCCGCCGCACCGGCCGCGGCCCCGTCGTCCCCCGTCGGCGCCTTCTTCGCGGGGAGCACGTCCTTGCCGAAGGCGCGCACCAGCTCCGCCCGCACCTTCGCCGCGTCGGCCTTCGCCGCCGTCGCCCGCGGCGGCGCGCAGTCCAGCGTGGCCGGTGCACGGCCCGTCAGCGCGGCCGCCAGCAACGTCGCGTCCGGCTCGTGCTTCGCGTACGCCTCCGGGAAGCCGCTGCGCTGGACCCGCTGCGCGGCGTCCGTCAGCGGCAGCCGCTCGTAGTCGGGCACCTTGGCCAGGTGGCGGTAGAACTCCCCCGCGGAGTAGACCGGGTCCAGGATCTGCTGCTCGGTGCCCCAGCCCTGCGATGGGCGCTGCTGGAACAGCCCGAGGGAGTCCCGGTCGCCGTGCTCGATATTGCGCAGCCCGGACTCCTGCAACGCGGTCGCCAGCGCGATCGTCACCGCTCGCTCCGACATCCCGCGCGAGGTGCCCACGGCGGAGATCGTCGCGGCGTTCGATGCCTGCTCCGGCGTCAGCCGATACGTGTGGCCCTTGTCGGCCGAATCGTCGGCAGACTTCACGGTGCACCCCTCGATGACCCTGCTGCCCGATATGTACTGCATGAGCAGGTAGCCGGCCAGTGCGGCGAGCACGACAAGGGCGGCCGTGACACGGAAGAGACGGCTGCGGCCGGTGTGTCGGCGGGCGGGGGAGACGGTCCGGGGCACGGGGCCACCGTACTGGAGTGCCCCGCCGGGGCCGATGGCCCAGTCCCTTAGGGTCGGTTCCATGCCTGAAAGCAGCCTTGACCTCACCCTCGCCGGCCCGGCGCTCACCGCCCGGCTCGTCGACTTCCCGTCGGTCAGCGGGCAGGAGAAGGAGCTCGCGGACGCGATCGAGTCGGCGCTGCGCACCCTCCCGCACCTGACCGTCGACCGGCACGGCAACAACATCGTGGCCCGGACGCACCTGGGCCGTGCCGAGCGCGTCGTGCTCGCCGGACACATCGACACCGTGCCGATCGCCGACAACGTGCCGTCCCGGCTCGACGAGAACGGCGTGCTCTGGGGATGCGGCACCTCCGACATGAAGTCCGGCGTCGCCGTGCAGCTGCGGATCGCCGCCACCGTGCCCGAGCCCAACCGCGACCTCACCTTCGTCTTCTACGACAACGAAGAGGTCGCCGCGCACCTCAACGGGCTCGGCCATGTCGCCGACGCCCACCCGGACTGGCTGGAGGGCGACTTCGCCGTCCTCCTCGAAGGGTCCGACGCCGAGGTCGAGGGCGGCTGCCAGGGCACCCTGCGGGTCTTCCTCCGTACGGAGGGGGAGCGGTCCCACTCCGCACGCAGCTGGATGGGGTCCAACGCCATCCACGCCGCGGCCCCCGTCCTCGCCCGCCTCGCCGCGTACGAACCGCGCAGGCCGGTCATCGACGGGCTCGAATACCGCGAGGGCCTGAACGCGGTACGGATCGAGGGCGGCGTCGCCAACAACGTCATCCCCGACGCGTGCACCGTCGTCGTCAACTACCGGTACGCCCCCGACCGCGGCCCGGAGGAGGCCCTGGCCCACGTCCACGAGGTCTTCGCGGACTGCGGCGTCGTCGAATTCACCGTGGACGACCACTCGGGTGCGGCCATGCCCGGCCTCGCCCACCCGGCGGCCAAGGCGTTCATGGCGGCGGTCGGCGGCACCGCCCGCCCCAAGTTCGGCTGGACCGACGTCTCCCGCTTCGGCGCCCTCGGCGTTCCCGCGGTGAACTACGGCCCCGGAGACCCGCTCCTCGCGCACAAGCGCGACGAACACGTGAAGGTCGACCGGATCACCCACTGCGAGGAGCGGCTCCGCTCCTGGCTCACCGGCTGACCCACGGCATTGTCCTGCCGGTAACCTCCGTCGATCTACCCTGAGCTGACACGGATCGTCATCGATCGTCGTCGATCGTCGTCGGAGGGAGCAGGTCATGGGCAACCCCGAGGGAGCGCACATCCCCGAGGAGCAGCGGCAGGGACCGGTACTGCGCCGCAGGGAGCAGGTGCAGCCCGGAACCACCGATCAGCGGCTGCTGGACACCGAGGGCGACTCCGAGTGGGTGCACACCGACCCATGGCGGGTGATGCGCATCCAGTCGGAGTTCGTCGAAGGATTCGGTGCGCTGGCCGAGCTGCCGAGCGCC
Organism: Streptomyces sp. NPDC058051; assembly: GCF_042885475.1. Lineage (NCBI taxonomy): Bacteria > Bacillati > Actinomycetota > Actinomycetes > Kitasatosporales > Streptomycetaceae > Streptomyces > Streptomyces sp. NPDC058051. Next base: position 407,113 of record NZ_JBHVRW010000003.1, on the reverse strand, counting down.
ATCAGCGTCTTCGGCTCGGCCCGTACCGAGCCGGGGGGGCCGGACTACGAGGCGGGTGTACGCATCGGCAGAGCCCTGGTGGAAGCCGGCTTCGCCGTGATCACCGGGGGCGGTCCCGGCGCGATGGAGGCGGCGAACAAGGGGGCGCGGGACGCGAAGGGCGTCTCGGTCGGCCTCGGCATCGAGCTGCCCTTCGAGTCGGGCCTCAACCCGCACGTGGACATCGGCGTCAACTTCCGCTACTTCTTCGTCCGCAAGACGATGTTCGTGAAGTACGCCCAGGGCTTCGTCGTCCTGCCCGGCGGCCTCGGCACCCTGGACGAGCTCTTCGAGGCCCTGACCCTCGTCCAGACGGGCAAGGTCACCCGCTTCCCGATCGTGCTGTTCGGCACCGCGTACTGGAGCGGGCTCGTGGACTGGCTGCGGGACACGGTGGTGGCGCAGGGCAAGGCGTCCGCGCACGACCTGCTGCTGTTCCACGTCACGGACGACGTGGACGAGGCGGTCGACCTCGTGACGAAGGAGGTCGGCCGGTAGCGCCGGGAGGGACACCGGTCGGGGCCCGTCCGGCGGCCGAGCAGGGAGTTCTGAGAGGGCCTTGAACGGGTCCTGAGCGGGTCCTGAGCGGGTCCTGAGCGGGTCCTGAGCGGGCCCCGGAGCCCCGGACGCGGGAAGGCGGGAAGGGGTGGGCCGGAGGCGCCGAGTCCGACCCGTGGGCGCCCCGCCCCTCGTCCTTGGCCCCCCTTGGCCTCGTCCTTGGTCGCTCCCTTGGCCTCGCCCGTGGCCGAACCGGCCGTCTCTCCGAGCCGCGGGGTGCGGTGACCGCCTCTCGGACCTCGGGCAGACAGGCCGGTCGTCTCGCGCCCCGGCTGCGCCCCGGCTGCGCCCCGGCTGCGCCCTGGCTACGCCCCGGCTGCGCCCTGGCTACGCCAGGCCCCTCCGCGCGACCGCCGGCGCTCGATGCCCGGCGATCGACGCCACCATGTCCAGCACCTGCCGCGTTTCCGCGACCTCGTGCACCCGGTACACCTGCGCCCCCAGCCACGCCGACACGGCCGTCGTCGCCAGCGTCCCGATCACCCTTTCCTTCACCGGCCGGTCGAGCGTCTCGCCGACGAAGTCCTTGTTGGACAGCGATACGAGGACCGGCCAGCCGGTCTCCGCCATCTCGCCGAGCCGGCGCGTCGCCTCCAGCGAGTGCCGGGTGTTCTTCCCGAAGTCGTGACCGGGGTCGATCATGATGCCGTCCGGCCTCACCCCGAGGGCCACCGCGCGCTCGGCCAGCCCCACCGTCACCCGCAGGATGTCCGCCATCACGTCGTCGTAGGCGATCCGGTGCGGCCGGGTCCGCGGCTCCGCGCCGCCCGCGTGCGTGCAGACCAGGCCCGCGCCGTACCGTGCGGCGACCTCGGCGAGCTTCGGATCGACGCCGCCCCACGCGTCGTTCAGCACATCCGCGCCGGCCTCGCAGACCGCCGCACCCACGTCGTGGCGCCAGGTGTCCACGCTGATCACCACATCCGGGTGGCGGCGCCGCACCTCCGCGACGAACCCCACCGTGCGACGGGCCTCCTCCTCGGCGGTCACCTCGTCACCGGGCCCCGCCTTCACACCCCCGATGTCCACGATCGCCGCGCCGTCCGCGATCGCCTGCTCGACCCGGGCCAGCGCCGGCTCGTCCCGGAACGTCGCGCCCTGGTCGTAGAAGGAGTCCGGGGTGCGGTTGACGATCGCCATGATCACTGGCTCGTGCGCACCGAATTCACGCCGCCCGAGCCTGAGCGCACCGCTTCGCATCCCGTGTTTCTCCTCTGGTAGATCGCTCCACGGGCCGCCTGGTGGATCGTCCCGTGGGTCGCCTGCGACCCTAACTGTCACTGCCGCATGGCACGATCGGACCTGGACAGGTTTCCGCTTCCGGGGAGATGCACGTGTTCTGGTTCTTGCTGCTGGCGATGGTGGTGGTCGTGGCCGCGGTCACCCTCGCGGTGGTCGGCGGGGGGAAGAGTGCCGTTCTGCAGGATGTGGCGCCCGAGCACCTCACCGACCCGCTGCCCGCGTCGCGCCCGGTGAGCCGGGCGGATGTCGAGGCGCTGCGACTGCCGGTGGCCGTGCGCGGCTACCGCATGACGGATGTCGACGAGGCGCTCGCCCGGCTCGGTGCCGAGCTCGCCGAGCGGGACGCGCGGATCGCGGAACTGGAGTCGACGCTGGCCGGCGCGCAGGCGACCGCGGTCGGCGGCGACCGGCTCCTCAAGCGGCCGGAGGACCGGCCGCAGACACCGGGGGAGCGACCGCAGCTGACGGGCGAGCGGCCCGAGGACCGTCCGAGAGCACCGTGGGAGGCCCCGGGGCAGGCGCCCGTACAGGAGCCGCGGCAGACGGAGCGGCCCGGAGAGGAGCCCCGGCGATGAGCGGCGGCGCGGTAGCGGCTCCGGACGGCGCCCTGCGCTGTCCGTGGGGCCTCTCCACCGAGGACTACCTCAGGTACCACGACACCGAATGGGGCCGCCCCGTCCACGGGGACGACGCCCTCTTCGAACGGCTCTGCCTGGAGGCGTTCCAGTCGGGGCTCTCCTGGCTGACGATCCTGCGCCGCAGGGAGGGCTTCCGCTCCGCCTTCGCCGGGTTCAAGATCCCCGCTGTGGCGGACTTCACCGACGCGGACAAGGAGCGCCTCCTCGCCGACGTCGGCATCATCCGCAACCGGGCGAAGATCGAGGCGACCCTCGCCAACGCCAAGGTGCTCGCCGGCTGGCGCGCCGACGAGCTGGACGAACTGATCTGGTCGCACGCCCCCGACCCGGCCGGCCGCCCGGCCCCGCGCACCCTCGGTGACGTGCCCGCGGTCACCCCGGAGTCCACGGCGCTGGCCAAGGACCTCAAGAAGCGCGGCCTGCGCTTCGTCGGTCCCACAACGGCCTACGCCCTGATGCAGGCGTGCGGCCTGGTCGACGACCACCTGGCCGACTGCGTGGCCCGCGGCACCGGGGCGTAGATCAGGTCGCCGGAGCCGGTGAGCCCCTCCGGCCTAGCGGCCGAGGTACTTCGGCCGCTCCTTGTCCAGGAACGCCTGCACCGCGATCGCGTGGTCCTCGGACACCCCCGCCTTCGTCTGCAACGCGTCCTCCTTCTCCAGTGCCTCCCGCAGCGTGTGGGCGGCGCCGTAGGCCAGGGACTCCTTGAGCGCCGCGTACGCCACCGTGGGACCGGACGCCAGGGTGCGGGCCACGGCGGCGGCCTCCGCGGCCAGGTCGGTGGCGGGCACCAGCTTGTTCACGATGCCCAGCGCATGGGCGTCCTGCGCGGAGATCGAGCGCGGGAAGAGCAGCAGGTCGGCGGCGCGGCTCTGGCCGATGAGACGGGCCAGCGTCCAGGAGACGCCCGAGTCGGCGGTGAGGGCCACCCCGGCGAAGGACGTGTTGAACGAGGCGGTGTCGGCGACCACCCGGTAGTCGCAGGCGAGCGCGAATCCGAAACCGGCACCGGCGGCGACGCCGTTCACCCCGGCGACGACCGGCTTGGGCATCTCGGTGATGGCCCGCACGATCGGGTTGTAGTGCTCCTGCACGGTGCTCAGCGCGTTGCCGCCACCGGACTCCCGGGCCTCGGCGAGCTTGCCGACGTGCTCCTTCAGATCCTGGCCGACGCAGAAGGCCCGCCCGGTCGCGGTGAGCAGGACAGCCCGTACGGCGGTGTCGGCCGCGGCGGACCTCAGCGTGTCACGGAGCGCGACCTTCGCCTCGGTGTTCATGGCGTTCATCGCGTCGGGACGGTTGATCGTGATCGTCGCGAGTCCGTCGCTCACTTCGTAGAGCACACTGTCCGCCACTTGATCGGCCATTTCGCTGTCCCTTCCGCGCCTCGGGCAATGCCTGTCCAGGCAAGCATGGCCGACCTGGGCCGGAGCGAACATGTGACCTGCGTCTAACAATTGCGCCCCGTTGGAGGGGCGAAGGGGACGGAGTATCGCAGCTGGATCGCCGAATTGGGTGGTTTTGAGTGAGCGCGTTGCGCAAGCGATGCCGACCGATGTTGGTCATCGGGGCCGGTCATGCGGGATAATAGGCAGGAAGCAACGTGTTCGATGCCGGTGACACAGCGCCTGTCATGGGGCCGCCGGTTGTTATGAGCTGGTTTCAGGAAGGGGAACGAGCATGGCGGCCATGAAGCCGCGGACGGGCGACGGCCCGCTCGAGGTGACAAAGGAGGGGCGGGGCATCGTCATGCGCGTTCCGCTCGAAGGCGGCGGTCGGCTTGTCGTTGAGCTGACTCCGGACGAGGCCGATGCCCTCGGCGACGCCCTCAAGAAGGTCGTCGGCTGACCAGAGGCGCCCACACTTCACACTGCCCCTGCACGATGTCCGTGCCGGGGCAGTGATGCGTCTGCGGCCGGCCGCTCGCGATCCCCGGCCACGCACGGATCTTGGCGGGCAGTATCTCGGCCGGGCACGGATCTTGGCAGGCACGATTCCCGGTCATGCGCGGATTCCCGGCCGGGCGCGATTCCCGATCGGCAGGATTCTCGTCCGCTCGCGCTGTCCGGCCGGGCGCCGGGCGTAGGCCCGGATCACGCCGTCAGCCCCGTCAGCCCCGTCAGCCCCGTCAGCCCCGCCGTACCGCGCACAGCAAGCCGTCGCCCACCGGCAGCAACGTGGCCATCAGCTCCTGGCTCTCCCGCACCGCACGCAGCAGCTCCCGCAGTCGCAGCACCTCCGCGGGCTGCGCCGCCGAGTCGACCGTACGGCCGTCCGCGAAGACACCCTCGAAGCAGACGAGGCCGCCCGGTCGCAGCAGGCGCAACGATTCAGCGAGGCAGTCCAGGCTCTCCAGCCGGTCGCCGTCGCAGAACACGAGGTCGTACCCGCCGTCCGCGAGCCGCGGCAGTACGTCCAGGGCGCGGCCGGGGATGAAGCGGGCCCGATTGGTGGCGAACCCCGCAGCCCGGAACGCCTCACGGGCGAACTGCTGGCGCTCGGGCTCGGGGTCGACCGTGGTCAGCACGCCGTCGGGCCGCATGCCGTGCAGCAGATACAGCCCGGACACGCCCGTCCCGGTGCCGATCTCCGCCACCGCCTTGGCGTCCGTCGTGGCAGCGAGCAGGCGCAGCGCGGCGCCGGTACCTGGTGACACCGAGCGGAGCCCTGCCTCCCGGGCCCGGTCCCGGGCCCAGCGCACTGCTTCGTCCTCGGCGACAAAGGCGTCGGCGAACGCCCAGCTCGTCTGCCGGTTGGCGGTAATGACGCTCTCCTGTCCCCGTAGTTGGCGCAACCGTGACTGTATCCGCTGCACCCGGGAACCCGCAGATGGGACCAGGCGTTATGGAGAGACAGGGGAGAGCGCGTGGAATCGGCCCGCAGGTCGGGTCCGGGAGCCACGGGCTGTGAGGACGGGGTGATCCCCGGCCCCAACAGGAAAAAGGCTTATCCGGAGCTAACGGGCGAGGTGGCTATGGTAGGGGCTCCACTGGACACCACCAGAGCCGATAGGGGAGGTGCGGCTGCGCCTGTGGATCGGAGAGGAGCGCTGCGGCGCTTCCTCGGATCGGCGGGTGAGCCGAAATCCGTGACCAACATCGCTGACCGTTCTTCCAACGACTCCGCACCGACCGCGACCTTCGCCTCAGATGCGGAATCCCAGGCGTGGACGCCGCCCTCATGGGAAGAGATCGTCAGCACGCACAGCGGTCGTGTCTACCGCCTTGCCTACCGGCTGACGGGAAACCAGCACGATGCGGAGGACCTGACGCAGGAGGTCTTCGTGCGCGTGTTCCGGTCGCTGTCGACGTATACGCCGGGCACCTTCGAAGGCTGGCTGCACCGCATCACGACCAACCTGTTCCTGGACATGGTCCGTCGTAAGCAGCGGATCCGCTTCGACTCCCTCGGTGACGACGCCGCCGAGCGGCTGCCGAGCCGTGAGCCGTCCCCGCAGCAGGTCTTCAACGACGCCCACTTCGACGCGGATGTGCAGCAGGCGCTGGACACCCTCGCGCCCGAATTCCGGGCTGCCGTCGTGCTCTGTGACATCGAGGGCCTCTCGTACGAGGAGATCGCCGCGACGCTGGGCGTGAAGCTCGGCACCGTGCGCAGCCGCATCCACCGCGGCCGCTCGCACCTGCGCAAGGCGCTCCAGCACCGCTCGCCCGAGGCCCGTGCCGACCGCTCGCTGGCCGGCGCGCTCCTTGCAGGGGAGGGCGGAACGGCGTGAGTGGCACAGTCCCGACCCCCGCGGAACAGCACCTGGGGGACCGGCTCGCCGCGCTGGTCGACGGCGAACTGAAACACGACGCCCGCGAGCGGGTGCTCGCCCACCTCGCGACCTGCACCAAGTGCAAGGCCGAGGCTGCCGCCCAGCGGCGCCTGAAGAGTGTCTTCGCACAGTCGGCCCCGCCCTCGCCGTCCGAGGGCTTCCTCGCCCGCCTGCAGGGCCTTCCCGGAGGACCCGGGGGTGACGACGACAACCGGGGGAAACCATTCGGCGGCTCCGGGCGCTTCGCCGACGGGCCCTTCCCCGTGATCCAGCCGTCCGGTAGCCGCTCGGAATCGCCGCAGGACGCACCGCTGGGGAGATTCGGCTTCCTTCCGGCCCCGCACGGCTCGACGGCCGTCCTGCCGGGAGGCTCCGCCCGTTCCGGCTTCCGGATCCATGAGGTGGGCCGCGAGGCGGAGCGGTCGCCCCGGCGCGGCCGGAGGTTCGCCTTCGCAGCCGCCAGTGCCGTGTCGCTGGCGGCCATCGCCCTGGGCGGAGCCCTGCCGACGGGTGCGGGGTCCGGCCCCGCCCGGGCCGCGGGCGGCGGAAACGCGGTGAACCCGCTCGACGCCACGACCCGCAGCGAGAGCGGCACCTCGGCGAGCCGTCGCGGCGGCGGCAGCCAGGGCGCCCTGGGCGCGACGGAGGCGAGCGACCGCTCGACCGCCGCCGCTGCCCCGCCGTCCCCGGTACCGGAGCCCGCGACGACGGCGGTCGCCCCCGCCCCCACCCTGCTCTCCACGGGAAATCTCGCGGGGAACGCCCTCGCCGTGCACCTCCTGAGCAATGTCTCCACGCCCCCTCTGATACGCCCGACCGGCACCACCCCGCTCTTCGCCCGGGTGCTCGGGCGGCTCGCCGCACAGCCCTCGGAGTCCTTGCCGCAGCCTTCGTCGCAGCCGTCCTGGACGCCTCCTCCGTCGGCCTCGGCGCTGCCCACCCCCGCCGACCGCCGTCTGCCACTTTCCGCCCAGCGCTGACCGGAGTCTGCGCAGACATGCGCGAACCTGGTTGAATTCTGGGAGGAATTCCGGGAGGGGCGCCCCCTGCCGGGGCGTGCAGAGGCCAGTCGCGGCAGTTGCGGGGAGAGTATGGAAGACGGTAAGTCCACCGGACCGAAGGCGAAGTGGTGGAGTCGGCCCACGCCGGGATCCACCACCCGCACCACGCCGGACGAGCCGTCCCCCGTCGAGGACGCGGTGCCCGCGGCCGACGCCGCGGAAGCACCCGCGGCCGACACGCCCGGCCTCCCGCCGACGCCCGCGGCCGGGGCGCCGCACCTCACGGACGCACCCGCGGCCGGCACACCGCCCCAGCCGTCCGCGCCCGAGCCGGTGCCGGGAACGCCCGCACCCGAGCCCGTGGCACCCGAGCCGGTGCCTGGAACGCCCGGCCCGGAGCCTGTGGCGCCCGTCCCGGCCGGGCAGCAGCCCGGCGCGCCCCTGCACGAGCCCGATCAGTACAGCACGCCGCCGTACGGCGGGCCCGGCCCCTGGGCGCCCGCACCGCCCGTACAGCGACCGGTCCCGACCCCGGCGCACGGCACCCCCATACCCCCGCAGTACGCGGGGACGAACGGCGGGGGCATCCCCGCCGCCCCCGCCCCCGCCACGGCGGCCCTCGGCTTTCCGCCCCCGCCGCACGTGCCTCAGCAACCGCAACCGCAACCGCAGTCGCAGTGGCTTCAGTACGACCCCTGGGGCGCGCCCCGCCGGCCCCTGACCCATGCGGGCCCGCCGCTCGGGGCCGACGGCGGGCGCAGGAAGAACCGCCGAGGCTCCCTCCTCGTCGGTGCGCTGCTGCTCGCTCTGGTGGCGGGCGGTATCGGCGGCGGCATCGGTGCCTACATCGAGCGCAACGGCGGCCTCACCCAGGTCGAGCTCCAGCAGACCGGACGGAACAGCGGCGGCCGCGCCCCCGACAGCGTCGCGGGCATCGCCGCCAGTGCCCTGCCCAGCGTGGTCACGCTCCATGTGCGCGGTACCACCGAATCCGGCACGGGCACCGGCTTCGTTCTCGACGGCTCCGGGCACATCCTCACCAACAACCATGTCGTCGCCCCGGCCGGGGCCTCCGGCGACATCACCGTGACGTTCAGCGGCGGCGAGACCGCGCGCGCCCAGGTCGTCGGCAAGGACAGCGGGTACGACCTGGCCGTGGTCAAGGTCACCGGTGTCTCCGGCCTCAAGCCACTGCCGCTGGGCAACTCCGACAATGTGCGGGTCGGCGACCCCGTGGTGGCCATCGGTGCCCCGTTCGACCTGTCCAACACCGTGACCTCCGGCATCATCAGCGCCAAGGACAGGCCGATCACCGCGGGCGGCGAGAAGGGCGACGGCAGCGACATCAGCTATGTCGACGCCCTGCAGACCGACGCCCCGATCAACCCGGGCAACTCCGGCGGCCCGCTCGTCGACGCCGATGCCCATGTCATAGGCATCAACAGCGCCATACGTGCCGCCGACAGCGGTTCGAGCGCCGAGAGCGGGCAGGCGGGATCCATCGGTCTCGGCTTCGCCATCCCGATCAACCAGGGCAAGCGGGTCGCCGAGGAGCTGATCAACACCGGGAAGGCCACGCATCCCGTGATCGGCGTCACCTTGGACATGGAGTACACCGGAGATGGCGCCAAGGTCGGCGCGAAGGGCACGGCCGGCGGGTCTTCGGTGACGCCCGGCGGGCCCGGGGCCAAGGCCGGGATCAAACCGGGGGACGTCATCACCGAGGTCGACGGCAGGCGGGTGCACAGCGGCGAGGAACTGATCGTGAAGATCCGGTCCCACCGGCCCGGCGACCATCTGGACCTCGGCCTGACCCGCGGTGGTAAAGACCTGTCCATCTCTTTGACGCTCGGTTCGGCAACCGGCACGTGACGGCCACGGCACGCTACCGCGCGGGCAGTCCCGACCGGTACCGTGGGCCGGGTCCGGACCACAACCGACCTGGTCTCGGAGAACACGAGGAGCAACAGGGTGTTCAATGACATAGGCCCACTTGAGCTGGTGACGCTCGTGATCCTGGGCGTGCTGATCTTCGGCCCGGACAAGCTGCCCAAGGTCATCCAGGATGCCTCGCGCTTCATCCGTAAGATCCGTGAGTTCTCGGAGAGCGCCAAGGAGGACATCCGCACGGAGCTCGGCCCGGAGTTCAAGGACTTCGAGTTCGAGGACCTCAACCCCAAGACGTTCGTCCGCAAGCAGCTCATGGACGGCAACGACGATCTGGGGCTGAAGGAGATCCGCGAGAGCTTCGATCTGCGCAAGGATCTCGCCGAGGTCACCGACGCGGTGAACGGCCGGGAGAGCGCCGCCGTGGAGTCCGCGGACTCCCGGGGCGGCGTGTCGAGTTCGCCGATCACCGCGACCAACGGCTCCGGCGGTGCTCCGGACCTGCTCAAGAAGCGTGACCAGCCCGCGAAGGACGACCGTCCGCCGTTCGACGCAGACGCCACCTGACGCCGGTCAATCCCGACTCGTCCGGACGGTATGGCTATTCTCCATCTGTCCGGATGTGAGGGACGCCCGTGGGGGGCGGGCCGCTCCGGACCCAACGGATCGAGGAGGCGGCCGGGCAGATGGGGACGAGCAGTCAGGTGGACGCGGAGGACGGGCCGAGTACAGCCACCGCAGAGGCCATGCCGGCGGCCCGGTGTACCGTCGACGGATTTCTGGCAGCTCCGTTTCCCTGGTACGGACTGGACGAGGCCTTCACCGGGCCGCGCCGGCTGGCGCAGGTGGGCACCGCGGCGGACGGCACGGTGCAGCACGGCTCCGTCGGACACGGCGACGAGCCGTCGGCACGGGCCGACGCGGGTGCCGAGAAGCAACGATTCGCTGTCGTCGTGACGGTGGCCAGCAGCCCGGTGCGGCACAGCGGTGACGGTACGGGGGTGCTGGACGCGACCACGGTCTCCTCCGCGGCCTGGCTGGCCGGGTCCGGTCTGCTCGCCTGCACATGGCCCCCGCAGATGGATCACACACTGCGTGACGACTGGCTGGACCAGCAGACGGAGACGGCGTTCGAACTCGCCGACGATCTGGACGGCCCCGCGTGGTCGACGCTGTCACTGCCGGTGGACGGTGCCCCGGTGGCGTTCCACTACCGCGAGTCCGAGTTCGGCTGGGTGCTGGCGGGGTCGGCGCCCAGAGGGGTGCACATCGGGGCGTACGGGCGCGGAATGAGTGCGTACGGGCTGGGATTCTCGGTGATCCGAGACATCACGGCGTACGCGTAGCGGGTGGGTCGGCGGCCGATCGCGGCCGACCGCTCTCTCGCACCCCGGTGGCGACGGGCGCCCAGGACCGAACCCCGGTGCCCGGACGGGCCGCGGTACCGGGCGCACCCGGCGACGCCGGCGCCCGGTCCCGGGGCCGGGCCCCGGTCCGGACGGGCCGCGGTACCGCGGCCCGTCCGGCGATGTCCGCGCCCGCTCAGCACGTGTTGCGCGGGGTGATCGCTCAGAACTTGTTGCGCGGGGTGATTCCCAGCGACATGCCCGACAGGCCGCGCTGACGGCCTCCCAGCTTGTCCGCGATGGTGCGCAGCGCCTTGCCCGCCGGGGAGTCCGGGTCGGACAGGACGACCGGCTTGCCCTCGTCGCCGCCCTCGCGCAGCCGCACGTCGATCGGGATGGAGCCGAGCACCGGCACGTCCGCGCCGACCGTCCTCGTCAGGCCCTCGGCGACCCTTTGGCCACCGCCGGTACCGAACACGTCGACCATCTCGTCGCAGTGCGGGCACGGCAGTCCCGACATGTTCTCGACGACACCGACGATCTTCTGGTGGGTCTGCACGGCGATCGAACCGGCCCGCTCGGCCACCTCGGCCGCCGCCTGCTGCGGGGTCGTGACGACCAGGATCTCGGCGTTCGGCACGAGCTGTGCCACCGAGATCGCGATGTCACCGGTGCCCGGCGGCAGGTCGAGCAGCAGGACGTCCAGGTCGCCCCAGTACACATCGGCGAGGAACTGCTGGAGCGCTCGGTGCAGCATCGGTCCGCGCCACACCACCGGGGCGTTGCCCGGGGTGAACATCCCGATGGAGATGACCTTCACGCCGTGCGCCGACGGCGGCATGATCATGTTCTCGACCTGTGTCGGCTTGCCGTCCGCGCCGAGCATCCGCGGCACGCTGTGCCCGTAGATGTCCGCGTCGACCACACCGACCTTGAGGCCGTCGGCCGCCATCGCGGCCGCCAGGTTCACCGTGACCGAAGACTTGCCGACGCCGCCCTTGCCGGACGCGACCGCGTAGACCCGGGTCAGCGAGCCGGGCCGGGCGAACGGCACCTCGCGCTCCGCGGTGCCGCCGCGCAGCGAGGAGGCGAGCTCCTTGCGCTGTTCGTCGCTCATCACGTCGAGCGTGACATCGACCCGCGAGACGCCCTCGACGCGGGCGACCGCGTCGGTCACGCTCTTGGTGATCGTCTCGCGCATCGGGCAGCCGGAGACCGTGAGATAGACCGTGACAGCGACTGCACCGTCAGCATCGATCTCGACCGACTTCACCATGCCGAGTTCGGTGATCGGGCGGTGGATCTCCGGGTCGTTCACTGTCGCCAGTGCCTCAAGCACCGCGTCTTCCGTAGCCATACTGTCGATAGTACGGGTGCGCGCGGCGCTCCCCGCAAGAGTGGTGGGGGTGTCACCGGACCCGCGCTACGCGCGAGTAGCCCCGTCAGCCGTCCTCGTCGCTCTCGGCCGGGAAGGGGGTCCGCCGGTCGTCCAGGTCCCTCACGAGGTCCTCCAGTTCGGAGCGGATCCAGTCGCGGGTGGCGACCTCGCCGAGGCCCATCCGCAGCGAGGCGATCTCCCGGGTGAGGTACTCGGTGTCCGCGATGGAGCGCTCGTTCTGCTTGCGGTCCTGCTCGTAGGTGACCCGGTCGCGGTCGGCCTGCCGGTTCTGCGAGAGCAGGATCAGCGGGGCCGCGTACGAGGCCTGGAGCGACAGGATCAGCGTCAGGAAGATGAACGGGTACGCGTCGAACCGCCACGCCACGGGCGCGAAGGCGTTCCACACCACCCAGACGATGATGACCATGGTCATCCAGGCGATGAAGCTCCAGGTGCCCAGGAACCGGGCGATCCGTTCGGAGAGCCGGCCGAACGACTCGGGGTCGTAGTCGGGCAGCAGCCGGCGCCGCGGGGCCTTCGGCTGGTCCAGCCGGGAACGGGACGGGCGCGCGATCCCCGAGGCCCCCGCCGGCGCTCCCTTCGCACGGTCCTCACCGGCCACTGGGGATCTCCTTCTCACCATGGAAGTCGGTCTCCCGCCAGTCCTCGGGCAGCAGGTGGTCGAGGACGTCGTCGACGGTCACCGCGCCGAGCAGCGATCCGCTCTCGTCCACGACCGGCACCGAGACCAGGTTGTACGCGGCCAGATAGCTCGTCACGACCGGCAGCGGAGTGTTGGGCGTGAGGGGAATGAGGTCGCTGTCGACGATCGAACTGACGAGGGCGTACGGCGGATCCCGCAGCAGCCGCTGGAAGTGCACGGTGCCCAGGTACATGCCGGTCGGGGTCTCGTCGGGGGAGCGGCACACGTACACCTGCGCGGCGAGCGCCGGGGACAGATCCGCCTGCCGGACCCGCGCCAGCGCGTCGGCGACCGTCGCGTCCGGTCGCAGAATGATCGGCTCGGTGGTCATCAGGCCGCCCGCGGTCCGCTCCTCGTACGACATGAGGCGCCGCACGTCCGCCGCGTCGTCCGGCCGCATCAGGGTCAGCAGCCGTTCCTTGTCCTCCTCGGGGAGTCCGGACAGCAGGTCGGCGGCGTCGTCCGGGTCCATGGCCTCCAGGACGTCGGCGGCGCGCTCCTCCTGGAGCTTGCCGATGATCTCCAGCTGGTCGTCCTCGGGGAGCTCCTCCAGGACGTCCGCGAGCCGGTCGTCGTCGAGCGCGGCCGCGACCTCGGCCCGCCGCTTCGGCGACAGATGGTGCAGCGCGTTGGCCACGTCGGTCGGCCGGAGCTGCTCGAACGTGGCGACCAGGGACTCGGCGCCCTGCCCGTCCTCCTCCAGCGAGAATCCGCTGACCGCGGACCAATCGACCGTCAGGGTCTCGCCCTTGCGCCGCAGTGCCCCGGCCTTGCCCTTGCGGACGAAGTACTTGCCGATCTCCCAGTCGCGCCGGGCCGGGAGCTGCTGAACGGCGACATCGAGGACGGTGACCTCCTCGCCGGTCTCCACCAGGCGCACCCGCCGGTCGAGGAACTCCCCGAGCACCAGGCGCTCGGTGGGCCGCTGCTCGAAGCGCCGCATGTTGACGACACCGGTGGTGATGACCTGGCCGGACTCGATCCCCGTCACCCGGGTCATCGGGAGGAAGATGCGGCGGCGGCTGAGCACCTCGACCACCAGGCCGAGCAGCCGGGGCGGCCTGCCGCCGACCCGCAGCATCGCGACGAGGTCGCGGACGCGGCCCACCTGATCACCGTTGGGGTCGAAGACCGGGACGCCGGCGAGGTGCGAGACGAAGACGCGGGGGGCGCCGGCCGCCATGATGCGCCTCCTTCTTCCGTGTACGACTTCGCTGTCCGGTCCGTTTGACAGCTAATTAACCGTTATGACGGAATCAGGCTAGCCCGTACCGCTCCGGGCTGCCCCGGCGGATCCGTCCGTACGGCTCTCTGCCGGACGGCGTGTGCGGCACAGGTACGCTGCCGTCTGCCACCCCGCACCATGCAGATGAGAGGCAGTGCGCCCGTGACCTCTTCCGTCCCGCCCGTCCGGGCCCGGCGTCGCCGGACCACCCTCGCCGTCGCGCTGTGCGCGGGGCTGACCGCGGCTCTCACGGCGTGCGGGAGCGAGGATCCGGACCAGGGGACCAACGGCGTCGGCAAGCTCGCCGCCACGGAGATCGAGAAGAAGGCACAGGCCGCGGCGGACTCCGCCGACGCGGTGCGTCTCGCCGGGACGCTGGTCAGCAAGGGCGGCACGTACAAGCTGAACATGCGGCTCAGGGAGAAGGGCGGCGTCGGCTCCGTGGTCTCGAAGGACAGCACCTTCGAGCTGCTGCGCATCGGTGACGAGCTCTATCTGAAGGCGGATTCCGGGTTCTGGAGCCACGACGAGGAGTCCGGAGCCGAGAGCGAAGCGGGTGGCGCGGCGGCGGACAAGCTCCAGAACAAGTACGTGAAGGTGCCCGAGGACGACCCCACGTACAAGCAGTTGCGCGGCTTCACGGACAAGCAGGTCCTGCTCGACGGCCTCCTCACGCTGCACGGCACCGTCAACAAGGGCGACCGGGAGAAGGTGGACGAGACCCGGACCGTTCAGATCAAGGGCGGCGAGGGCGAGGGCGGCACCCTCGATGTTTCGCTGGAGGGCACTCCGTATCCGCTGCGCTTCGCACGCGGGGGCGGCGGGGGAACCGTGACGCTGTCGGACTGGGGCCACGACTTCGCGCTGGAGGCCCCGGCGAAGACCGACACGGTCGACTACGGGAAGCAACTGCCCAAGACATCGTCCTGACAGCGGGCTGCACAGTCCGCGGTCCGGGGGCATCGGCGGGCTGACCGGTGGCGCTGCCCAGGACGGCATCCCGCGCCGGCGGGCGCCGGGCCGCGGTTCGGGATCGGTGAGGGTGGGTCGACCAGGGGCTACGCGCGGCACCGGGCGGGCCGCGCCTCGCGCCGGTCAGCTCCTGCGTCCCCGCTTCAGCAGGCGCGGCAGCCCGGCGGGCACCGGACGCCGTGTGGTCGCGGGCGTCGGCAGGGGCGCCGCGGCCAGCGAGCCGTCCGGCAGCCGGGTACGGACTTCGCCCGGCGCCAGTCGCAGCACCCGGCACTCGCGTGCCCACCGCTCCGTCATCTCTTCGGTGTCCGGTGCGTTCAGCCGCTTGCCCTTCAGCTCGGCGACGGCGGCCTCCCACTCCTCCGAGTGGGGCGCGAGCTCCGTCACGGCTGCCGTCCAGGCGACCAGCCGGCCGCCTTTGTCCTTGCTGCGCACGGTCACCTCGGCGCTGGACCCGTCGCCGAGGCCGGCCGGGAGCGGCTGCTCACCGGGGCCGTCGCCGACCAGATGGGCCGCCCCCTCGTGCCATACGTGCCACAGGGCCCGCGCGGGCCCGGTGCCGCGCACCCAGATGAGACCGGACTTCTTGGTGGCTTCCTCGACGAGGGCCCGGCCCGGTACGTCACCGGCAGCAGCAGTCATGCCCGAACTCTATTAGAGCCAGCCGTTGCGCTTGAGCGTGCGGTGGATGGAGAAGCAGACCACTCCGATGACGACCAGCACCAGGGGGTAGCCGTACCGCCAGCGCAGCTCGGGCATGTGCTTGAAGTTCATGCCGTACACGCCGCAGATCATCGTCGGTACGGCGACGATGGCCGCCCAGGACGTGATCTTGCGCATGTCCTCGTTCTGCGCGACGGTCGCCTGCGCCAGGTTGGCCTGAAGGATCGAGTTCAGCAGCTCGTCGAAGCCGATGACCTCTTCATGCACCCGCGCCAGGTGGTCGGCCACGTCACGGAAGTACTTCTGGATGTCGGGGTCGATCAGCCGCATCGGCCGCTCGCTCAGCAGCTGCATCGGCCGCAGCAGCGGCGACACGGCCCGCTTGAACTCCAGGACCTCACGCTTGAGCTGGTAGATCCGGCCGGCGTCCGAGCCGCGCGGGCTGCCCTTCGCGGGGGTGGAGAAGACCTCGATCTCCACCTCGTCGATGTCGTCCTGGACGGCGCCCGCCACCGCGATGTAGCCGTCCACGACATGGTCGGCGATGGAGTGCAGGACAGCGGAGGGCCCCTTGGCGAGGAGCTCGGGGTCGTCCTGCAGCCGGTGCCGCAGCGCGCGCAGCGAACCGTGGCCGCCGTGCCGGACGGTGATGACGAAGTCCCGGCCGGTGAAGCACATCACCTCGCCGGTCTCGACCACCTCGCTGGTCGCGGTGAGCTCGGCGTGCTCGACGTAGTGGATGGTCTTGAAGACGGTGAACAGCGTGTCGTCGTACCGCTCCAGCTTCGGCCGCTGGTGGGCGTGGACGGCGTCCTCGACGGCGAGCGGGTGGAGGCCGAACTCCCGGGCGATACCGGCGAATTCCTCCTCGGTCGGCTCGTGCAGGCCGATCCAGGCGAAGCCGCCCTCCTCCCGCACCTGGATCATCGCCTCGTGCGGTGTGCGGCAGGAGGAGCTCTCCACGCGCCGTCCGTCGCGGTAGACCGCGCAGTCGACGACCGCGCTGGAGGTGGACGGGTCACGGGTGGTGTCGTAACTGCTGTGCAGGGGGTTGCTCTTGCGCAGAGAGGGCCGCACGGCGGCGCGCAGGTCGCGGATCATCGACATGGCTGACTCCTTCACGGAGGGCCGTCGTCGGGCACGTGGAACAGCCCGGAACGAGGACGTGTGCTCACGTCCGCAAAGCGGGCGGCACCGCATCGGCGCGATGACGGCGTTCGCTACAGACAGGCAAAAAAGGAGTGCTCTTCCGTCGTGCGCAATGCCGCGGGCCTTGACCGGGAAGGCCTCAGATCACCGGAGAGAGGTGAAGGTCGGAAGAGCGGTTGGTACTACCCGATCGACTTCGATCCATGGCAGCCCCACCTCCTCCAGCCGGTCCCCCTTGGGGGATGACGTGTCGTCGGGGCTGAGAGCGACGCTTCTGCGTGCTGCCCCGACCAGCGGCCAAGACTATCAGCCGACTGAGGGCCAATCCTTTACTTTGCCCGTTCCATACGCGTCCTATGCTCGCTGGATGGGAGAAATTCTTGCTCTGGTCGAGGCCCGGCTGCTGACGGCCCTCGGCGAACCGGACGCTCGTGCCGCAGTGACGTTTCTCGGGACGGACCGCATCGACGTGCTCCGCTTCGTCGACGGCGACGTGGTGCGCTACGCCACGCTCGGCATGTCCGCGCAGCCGATGGCCGATCCGACCGCGGCCGTCGCGGACCCGGTGAAGGGTCCGCGCGCCGAGCTGATCCTCTCCGTGCGCGCCGGGCTCGCCGACACCGACAAGGTGCTGCGTCCGCTGGCCGTGCTGGCCGCCACCCCGCAGGTCGAAGGGGTGGTCGTGACGCCCGGTGCCTCGCTGGACGTCGGTGAACCGCTCTGGCCCGGGGCGCCGTTCAGCTCCGTACTGGTCGCCGAGCCGGGCGGCCTCGTGGAGGATCTGGAAGCGGACGAGCGGATGGAGCCGGTGCGGTTCCTGCCGCTGCTGCCGATGACGCACAACGAGGCCGCGTGGAAGCGGGTCCACGGTGCGCAGGAGCTCCGGGAGCGATGGCTCTCGCACGGTACGGATCTGCGCGATCCGCTGCGTGGTTCCGTGACGCTGGACTGATCCCGGACCCGGGTGTGTCCGCCGCTCCGGACCGGGACAGGGGCTCCGTGACGCCGGACCGGGACGTGGGCTCGGTGACGCCGGACCGGGGCCCGCGTCGTGCCGGGCAGGCGGGAAGCCCCGCCGCGCGGCCAGGAGGGGAGCCGTGGGCGGGGCGGAATCGGGTGGGCGCCGCGGTCAGTTGGCGAAGGCCGTGACGCCGTCCTCGGTGGCGTGCCTCGGCTCCAGTTCCTCCGCCTCGTGCGTCAGCGCCGTACGCCGGATCCAGACGACGACCGCACCGACGACGGCCGCGATCGCGGCGACCACGAACGGGATGTGGATGTCGCTCCACTCCTCGATCTTCGGGGCGAGGTACGGAGCGGCCGCGGCGGCGAACCAGCGGACGAAGTTGTAGCCCGCGCTCGCCACCGGACGCGGTGCGTCGGACACGCCCAGCGCCAGCTCCGTGTAGACCGTGTTGTTCATGCCGATGAAGGCGCCGGAGACGATCGTGCAGACGATGGCGGCGGTGTGGTTGCCGTATCCCAGGACCAGGAGGTCGACGGCGAGCAGCACCAGTGAGGCGCCGAGCACCTTCAGCGAACCGAAGCGCTTCTGCAGCCGGGGGGCGACGAGTACCGAGAAGACGGCGAGCAGCAGACCCCAGGCGAAGAAGACCGCGCCCGACTTGTACGGCGTCATGTTCAGCACGAACGGGGTGAACGCCAGGATCGTGAAGAACGCGTAGTTGTAGAAGAACGCCGAGGTGGCGACGGAGGCCAGGCCGCCGTGACCCAGGGCCTTGACCGGGTCGAGCAGTGACGTCTTCGCGGCCGGCCTGGGCTGTTCCTTCAGGAACGCCGTGATGCAGAGGAAGCCGACGGCCATCAGAACGGCCGTGCCGAAGAACGGGTAGCGCCAGCTGGCGTCCCCGAGCAGGGCGCCGAGCAGCGGGCCGCAGGCCATGCCGAGGCCGAGTGCCGACTCGTAGAGCAGGATCGCCGCCGCGCTGCCGCCCGCCGCCGCGCCGACGATCACCGCGAGCGCGGTCGAGACGAAGAGCGCGTTGCCCAGCCCCCAGCCGGCCCGGAAGCCGACAAGTTCGGCGACGGACGACGAGGTGCCGGCGAGTGCGGCGAAGACGACGACGAGCGCGAGGCCGGCCAGCAGCGTCTTGCGTCCGCCGATCCGGCTGGACACGAAGCCGGTGACCAGCATCGCCACGGCGGTGATCAGGAAGTAGGAGGTGAAGAGCAGCGACACCTGACTCGGAGTCGCCTCCAGGCCCTTGGCGATGGACGGGAGAATCGGGTCCACCAGGCCGATTCCCATGAACGCGACAACGGAGGCGCCCGCCGTGGCCCAGACGGCCTTCGGCTGGCGCAGGATGCTGCCCGCTCCCTGATCGAACGGATCCTCTCCCTGCATGGGACTTCTCGCTCTCCAGTAGATCGTTGTGTTATACACAGAATAAGTTAGAGGATCTAATGAATGCAAGCTACATCTAAATGTGCCGGTCGGGGCCCTGCTGCGGACGGGTGATCATCCTTGACGAGGCGGCGGTCCTGGAGGACCGTTGGTCGCTATGAGGGGCGAACCCAGTTGCCCGAAGTGCGGAGGCCGGGTCAGGGCGCCCGGTCTCTTCGCCGACACCTGGCAGTGCGCGGTGCACGGCAGCGTGCAGCCGCTGCAACCGGTCGTCCCGCCCAGCGTCGAGGCGCTCGGTGTCGTGGTGCAGCGCGCCCAGGTCCCGGTCTGGATGCCGTGGCCGCTGCCGGTGGGGTGGCTGTTCACGGGTGCGGCGAGTGCGGGTGACGAGCCCAGCGGCGGACGCGCCACCGTCGTCGCCTGCTCCGGCCCCGGCCCCGTCGGCGGTATCGGCGAGCTGCTGCTCGTCACCGAGGAACTCGGGGTCGGACTCGGAGCGCGCTACGCCGGCATCGAGGGCCTCGACCCCGGCCCCTACCTGGACGTCGACGGCCCGCCGGACGTCAAGATGCTCGCCGCCGGACGCCCCACCCCGCTGTGGCACGTCAAGGACGCCCCGGAGGACCGGGCGGTCTTCGCGGGCGAGGCGCGCGGGCTCTGGCTCTGGGCGATCGTCTGGCCCGAACAGTCGGGGCTTCTGATGTACGACGAGCTGGTGCTCGCCGATCTGCGCGAGGCCGGGGGCGAGATGGACCTCGTGCCGTGCGGGGCGCTCACACCGCGCCTGCTCGGTTAGGCCGTGTCTGCCGTGTGTTAGGGGCTGCGCCAGGACATCCGGGGCCGGCCGGGCGCTGTTCGAACGCCGGTTATCCTGTGGACGTCCCCCTGTCCGGCCCGAGCACTGGAGTACGCGTCGTGCGCATCGACCTGCACACCCACTCCACCGCGTCGGACGGTACGGACACCCCCGCCGAGCTGGTGCGGAACGCCGCCGCCGCGGGCCTCGACGTCGTCGCCCTCACCGACCACGACACGGTGCGCGGGCACGCCGAGGCGATCGCCGCCCTTCCGGAAGGGCTCACCCTCGTCCCCGGCGCCGAGCTCTCCTGCCGGATCGACGGCGTGAGCCTGCACATGCTGGCGTACCTCTTCGACCCCGACGAGCCCGAACTGGCCCGCGAACGCGAGCTGGTGCGGGACGACCGGGTGCCGCGTGCCCGGACCATGGTGGGCAGACTGCAGGCGCTCGGCGTGCCGATCGAGTGGGAGCAGGTCGCGAGGATCGCCGGCGACGGATCGGTCGGCAGGCCGCACATCGCCGCCGCGCTCGTCGAGCTGGGCGTCGTCGAGACCGTCTCCGACGCCTTCACGCCCGAGTGGCTGGCGAACGGCGGACGCGCGTACGCCGAGAAGCACGAACTCGACCCCTTCGACGCGATCCGGCTGGTCAAGAACGCCGGAGGCGTCACCGTCTTCGCCCACCCGCTCGCCGTCAAGCGCGGTGAGGTGGTGCCCGAGGCGTCGATCGCGAAGCTCGCCGCCGCCGGCCTCGACGGCATCGAGGTCGACCACATGGACCACGACGAGCCGACCAGGGCCAGGCTGCGCGGGCTCGCCCGGGAGCTGGGGCTGCTGACGACCGGCTCCAGCGACTACCACGGCAGCCGCAAGACCGTCGCGCTCGGCGCGTACACCACCGACCCCGAGATCTACGGCGAGATCACCCGGCGCGCCACGGGAGCCTTCCCGGTGCCGGGCGCCGGCGGACCCCGCGCCGCGTAACGCCGCACGCACCGCCGCCGAGGCGTGCGCGCCCTCGTCACCGGACGCGGACCGCCGCCCGGCCCACCTCCGCGTCCCCTCCCTTCCTCCCCGGCTCCCGGGGCGTCAGACCGCCGTCATGGCTCCGGGGCGCCCCTCCTTCACGCTGTTTTCCGCTCTCTTCTCGCAAGGCTCACTGTGTTCGACGTCGCTGTCTTCGGATCCCTTTTTCTCACGCTATTTGTGATTATGGATCCCCCCGGGATCACTCCGATCTTCCTCGCCCTCACCGCGGGCCGCCCCGCCAGGATGCAGCGCAGGATGGCGTTGCAGGCGGTGGCCGTCGCCTTCGGCGTGATTGCCGTCTTCGGCGTGCTCGGCCAGCAGATCCTCGACTATCTGCATGTCTCCGTACCCGCCCTGATGATCGCGGGCGGACTGCTCCTGCTGCTGATCGCGCTCGACCTGCTCACCGGCAAGACCGACGAGCCGACCCAGACCAAGGACGTCAATGTGGCGCTCGTACCGCTGGGCATGCCGCTGCTCGCCGGGCCCGGTGCGATCGTGTCGGTGATCCTCGCGGTGCAGCACGCCGACAGCCTGGGAAGCCAGCTCTCGGTCTGGTCGGCGATCATCGCCATGCACGTCGTGCTCTGGCTGACGATGCGTTACTCGCTGCTGATCATCCGGGTCATCAAGGACGGCGGTGTCGTGCTGGTCACCAGGCTCGCCGGAATGATGCTCTCCGCCATCGCCGTACAGCAGATCATCAACGGCGTCACCCAGGTCGTCCAGAACTCCTGACCGTGTCCCCGGACACCACAGCGCCCCCGTACGGACCTTCCGTACGGGGGCGCTTCGTCTTTGTGCGTCGTGTGCGTTACGAAGCCGGCGATTCGGCCGGGCGGATGTAGATGCGCTGACCCATGGCTGCGGCCTGCTGCACGATCCGGTTGACGGAGGCGGCGTCCACGACGGTGCTGTCCACGGCGGTACCGTCGACATCGTCGAGTCGCATGATCTCGAAGCGCATACGGCTTCCCTTCGTCTGATCCTCCTGCTGGAGAACTACATGGGAGGACGGGTGACCCGTCCGCAAGGATGAGAGCGCTCAACACCGCTGTCTCGCGCTCCACAAGGTGTACAACGGCTTGTCTCCTGCAAACATTCCCTACGCTAAGGAAAAGTTTTGGATGTCTAAGTATCAGCAGGTCACCGCGCACGATCCGGCGACTCGGCCCCCGGCGAGGCACGCGAAAAGGTCCGCCACGAGGTCCGCCGCGAGGCTCGCCACGAGGTCCACGGCGAGGCCCGAGTGAGCGAGGCAGAGATCAGCGAGCGGCTGGACCGCACCAACGAGTTGCTCCAGCGCGTGCTCGCCGAGGTGTCGAAGACCCCGTCGACCCACGCGATCTTCGTGGACGCGGGCTATGTGTACGCGGCGGCCGGACTGCTCGTCACCGGCACCGAGGACCGTCGATCCTTCGACCTCGACGCGGAGGGGATGATCGAGGCCTTCATCGACAAGGCCCGCACGATCTTCGCGGACAGCAGGCTGCTGCGCGTGTACTGGTACGACGGAGCCCGACGGCGCATCCATACCGTCGAGCAGCAGTCCATCGCCGAACTCCCCGACGTCAAGGTCAGACTCGGCAACCTCAATGCCAACAACCAGCAGAAGGGCGTCGACTCACTCATCCGCACCGACCTCGAATCGCTCGCCCGGCACCGCGCCATCAGCGACGCGGCCCTGGTCGGCGGGGACGAGGACCTGGTGTCCGCGGTCGAGGCGGCGCAGGGTTACGGGGCGCGGGTCCACCTGTGGGGCATCGAGGCGGCGGAGGGGCGCAACCAGGCCGAACCACTGCTCTGGGAGGTCGACAGCCAGCGCACCTTCGACCTGGACTTCTGCCGCCCCTACGTCACCAGACGCCCCGTCACCACCTACGAGGACGACACGCCCGCCCCCTCGCGCGAGAACGTCCGCTTCGTCGGTGCGCAGATCGCCGCGGCCTGGCTGGTCGCCCGGGGCCGCGAGTCGCTGGCCGATCTGCTGCCCGGACACCCGTATCTGCCGGGCTCGGTCGACCAGGACCTGCTGGTCGAGGCCGAACGGCTGCTCCAGCATTCGCTGCGTGGCCACGCGCATCTGCGGCGCGCGCTGCGGGACGGCTTCTGGCAGCACCTCCAGGCGCAGTACTGAAGCCCCGCGACCCGTCACGCGGCCTACAGGCTGTTCCAGAAGGAGACGAGCGCGGCCGCCGTCGGCTCCGGACGGTCCGTGTTGGGGGAGTGCTCGGCGCCCGCGATCCGGGTGCGGTGTGCGCCCAGCCGTCGGGCCATGTCGTCGAGCAGTGGCACCGGCCAGGTGTCGTCGCGCTCGCCGGAGAGCACATGGACGGGCAGCCCTGTGGCGGCCAGTTCGGCCACCCGGTCCGGCTCGGAAGCCAGCTGACGGCCGGTGGCGATCAGCTGGGCGGGCTGGTGGCGCAGCCAGCGCCGGCGCAGTGCCTCGCCGTCCGTCGTCGCGTCCTCGGGCGGGTCGAGGGCGCGCATGGCCTCCCACACCTCGGCCATGCTCAGCGCCGCGAGCGCGTCGCCGAGCATCTTCACCTTGAGCTGCTGAGCCTCGGCGACCTCGGCCGGTCCGGACGACATCAGGGTCAGCGAACGGAACGGCGTGGCGTCCACGAGCGCGGCGGCGCGGGCGATCTGCCCGCCGAGCGAGTGCCCGACCAGATGCAGGGTTTCCCCGTCGCCGACGACGGCGGTCTGCGCGAGCACGTCCAGAGCCAACTCGCTCTGATCGTAGGCATTCTGACGGACCGTCCCCTCGGTCTCGTACTGTCCGCGACCGTCCACGGCGACGGCCCGGTACCCGGCGGCGCAGAGCGGTTCGAGCAGTGCGATGAAGTCCTCCTTGCTGCCTGTGTAGCCGGGCAGCAGGAGGGCGGTGCCACGCGGCGCGGTGCGCGGCGAGGCGTCCAGCACGGCGAAATCCCCGCGCGGGGTGCGGAGCTGACGGGCCTGGGCGCTGGGGGGCGGGGTGAAGGTGGGAGGCCGACTCATGAGGACGAGGTTATGTCGCCGAACGCCGGTCGGGCCAAGCGATGTCCTCGTACGGATGTCCTCGAACGCCGGACGGGCTTGAGGATGTCCTCAAGCCCGTCCGGCACATTCAAGACTCCTGGTGCCCTCCGGGCCGTCACGGCCGCGGGAGCGCGAGCAACGACACCGATCGCCCGGGGCAGCGCCCCGGGCGATCGGTGTCGCGTTGCTCAGCCCTCGGTCCGGGCGGCAGCCGCGCGGGGCGCCCGTCGCCTGCGGGGCTTCGCCTCGCCCTCGGCGGCCGGGGCCTCGGCCGCGACCACGGCCTCGGCCTTCGGCTTGGCGGGCGCACGACGGCGACGCGGCTTGGTCTCCGGCGTGGGCTCGGCGATCGGCGCGATCTGGAAGTCGACCTCGTCCTCGGCCGGCTTGACGACGCGGGGGCGGCGACGCGGCTTGGTGACCGTCTTCACCTCGGCCACCGGCTCGGCGACGGGGGCGATCTGGAAGTCGACCTCCTCCGCGACCGGCTTCACGGCGACCCGCGTGCGGCGGCGGCGCGGCTTGGCCTCGGTCGCGGCGGGCTCGTCCTCGGCCTTCGTCGCGACGGCCGCGGGCGCTTCCACCGCACTCACCGCCGCCTCGGCCGCGACCTCCGCGGCACCGGCGCGGGTACGGCGGCGGCGACGCGGTGTGCGCGGCTGCGACGGGTCGTCGGCCACCTCGGTGGACGGGGCCGGAACCGTGGCGGTGGCTGCGGTCTCCGCGACCACGGCGCCGCCGGTCTCCGCGACCGCTTCGCCGCTCCGGGTACGACGGCGCTGACGCGGTGTGCGCGGCGCACGCTCCTCGCGGACGGCGGGCGCCGACGACTTGCGGCCCCGGCCGCCCGTCTCGCCGAGGTCCTCGATCTCCTCGGCCCGCAGACCGGCGCGGGTCCGCTCGGCACGGGGCAGGACGCCCTTGGTGCCGGCCGGGATGTCGAGCTCCTCGAAGAGGTGCGGCGACGTGGAGTACGTCTCGACGGGGTCGTTGAACTTCAGGTCGAGCGCCTTGTTGATCAGCTGCCAGCGCGGGATGTCGTCCCAGTCGACCAGCGTGATCGCGATGCCCTTGGCGCCGGCGCGGCCGGTGCGGCCGATGCGGTGGAGGTACGTCTTCTCGTCCTCCGGCGACTGGTAGTTGATGACGTGGGTCACACCCTCGACATCGATACCGCGGGCCGCCACGTCGGTGCAGACCAGGACGTCCACCTTGCCGTTGCGGAACGCGCGCAGCGCCTGCTCGCGGGCGCCCTGGCCGAGATCGCCGTGGACCGCACCGGACGCGAAGCCGCGCTTCTCCAGCTGCTCGGCGATGTCGGCGGCCGTGCGCTTCGTACGGCAGAAGATCATCGCGAGTCCGCGGCCGTTGGCCTGCAGGATGCGGGAGACCATTTCCGGCTTGTCCATCGAGTGGGCCCGGAAGACGTGCTGCGAGATGTTCGCGACGGTCGCGCCCTCGCCGTCGGTCGAGGTGGCGCGGATGTGCGTCGGCTGCGACATGTAGCGCCGCGCGAGGCCGATGACGGCGCCCGGCATGGTCGCCGAGAACAGCATCGTCTGCCGCTTCGGCGGAAGCATGGTGATGATCTTCTCGACGTCGGGCAGGAAGCCCAGGTCGAGCATCTCGTCGGCCTCGTCGAGCACGAGCGCGCGGACGTGCGAGAGGTCGAGCTTGCGCTGTCCGGCCAGGTCGAGCAGGCGGCCCGGGGTGCCGACGATCACGTCGACGCCCTTCTTCAGGGCCTCGACCTGCGGCTCGTACGCACGGCCGCCGTAGATGGCGAGAACGCGGACGTTGCGCACCTTGCCGGCGGTCTGCAGGTCGTTGGTGACCTGCTGGCAGAGCTCACGGGTGGGGACGACGACCAGCGCCTGCGGCGCCTCGGTCAGCTGCTCGGGCGCGGCCCGGCCCGCCTCGACGTCTGCGGGGACGGTGACGCGTTCCAGCAGCGGCAGACCGAAACCGAGGGTCTTGCCAGTGCCGGTCTTGGCCTGGCCGATGACATCGGAACCGGAGAGCGCGACGGGGAGCGTCATCTCCTGGATGGGGAACGGGGACACGATGCCGACTGCCTCAAGGGCCTCGGCCGTCTCGGGAAGAATCCCGAGTTCTCGGAACGTAGTCAGGGTGCTGCCTCTTCTGTGAGACGCGGTCCGAGGCGAACGCTGGGGGTCGTACCGTGCCGGGTTGGTCATCCGGCCGCGGATGGGCCGGGTGGCGCGGGACCACTGCCGTCGCTCGAGCGCTCGTGCCGCTGAGGGGGCCCCTCATCTGCGGTCGTACGTGGCGTACGACCCGCGCGGAGGGCTGTCGGGTCGGAGCCGATCGGGCCACCGACCGAGCATCCTCATTCGTTTTCACCAATGTTCGCGCCACAGGTACATCCAAAATACTCAGTAGGCGCAATACCACTGTACCCCGGAATCGCGCATGTGTGTTGGGCGAATTCATCGGAACGGTGTGATGGCACCGGCTGACCAGGCCCTTCCATCCCCCGCCGGGCGGGCTATTCTGCGCTTCATGGAGACGCCTGACAACGCCAACGCAACCCCCGTGCTCACCGGTATCGCCGCCCAGGACTGGGCCACCGCATCCGTGGAGCCGCAGTACCGAGCCGCGGTCGTGGACCTGCTGGGAGCACTTGCGTACGGGGAGCTGGCAGCCTTCGAGCGGCTCGCCGACGACGCCAAACTCGCGCCGACCCTGGCCGACAAGGCGGAGCTGGCAAAGATGGCCTCCGCCGAATTCCATCACTTCGAGCGGCTGACGGACCGGCTGACCGCGATCGAGGTGGAGCCGACGGGCGCGATGGAGCCGTTCGCCAAGGCGCTCGACGACTTCCACCGCCAGACAGCGCCGTCGGACTGGCTGGAGGGCCTGGTCAAGGCGTACGTCGGCGATTCGATCGCCAGTGACTTCTACCGCGAGGTCGCCGCCCGGCTCGACTCGGACACCCGCTCCCTCGTCCTCGCCGTGCTCGACGACACGGGACACGGCAACTTCGCCGTCGAGAAGGTGCGCGGCGCGATCGAGGCCGACCCGCGCGTCGGCGGGCGGCTCGCGCTGTGGGCACGCCGGCTGATGGGCGAGGCGCTCTCGCAGGCACAGCGGGTGGTGGCGGACCGCGACGCGCTGTCGACGATGCTGGTGGGCGGCGTGGCCGACGGGTTCGACCTGGCGGAGGTCGGACGGATGTTCTCGCGGATCACCGAGGCGCACACCAAGCGGATGGCCGCACTGGGGCTGGCCGCGTAGTCGGTTCACCGGGACCGTCCGGCCACCCTCCCAGGGGTGCCGGACGGGCTGGTCGCTGCCCGGGGTGCCGGACGGCCGGCCTCAGGCCGCCGCTGATCGACGCAGCCGACGGCTACTGGGGCGGACCAGCAGGGAAAGCGTCACGGCCCCGACCAGCGCCGCACCGACCAGCGTGGCCACGACGTGGCCCGGGCCCAGCACCGAGCGCATCAGGAACGCGCCGAACAGGGCGCCCAGAGCGCCGGTGGCGAAGACGGTCGACCGGGACGGGAGCCGGTGCGGGAGCGAGCGGAGCGCCGTCCAGGCCAGCGCGAGTCCGAGCACGACGGAGCCGAGGGGTTCCAGGATCACAGGTGATCACCTCGCGAGTTGCGGGGCGGGTAAAGCGGTCGTTAGCGGTACTACCCGAGGGGTGCGGAACGCAACCCTCCTCGCATGGAGTACGCACAGGAATCGCCCGGCCGCCGCACAGGCGGAACCGGAAACCGGGCCGGAACGGGAACGGGCAGCGGCCCGGTGGGGAATCCCCCACCGGGCCGCTGCCACGGTCAACGCGTCGAGCGTGCCGCCCGGTACCGCGACCGGAAAGGTTCACCGGCTCGCGCAGACCTTTCCTGCCGCGGCACTAGGTGTATTGATCAAGACCCCTGCGTCAACAACGCTCGTGATCAATACACCTAGAGCGCGCCGAACCCCACGCGGCGCGTGCTGGGCTCGCCGATCTCCACGTACGCGATCCGGTCGGCCGGCACCAGGACCTTGCGGCCCTTCTCGTCCGTGAGGCTGAGCAGCTGCGCCTTACCGCTGAGAGCGTCGGCGACGCTGCTCTCGACCTCTGCGGCGGAAAGTCCGCTCTCCAGAACGATCTCCCGGGGAGTGTGCTGCACCCCGATCTTGACCTCCACGGCTATGTCCCTCCGACGGTCAGTCCCTGCGCGGTGAACCGCGCCGTACGCAGCACACATTAGCCCGCTGAGGGGAACCGCCAGCGGTCGGCGGGCCACGCCCGCAGCGAACACGGGCACAGACCGCCTCCGGCCGCTCGGATCAGTGCTGATCGATGCCGTGCAGCGGGAAGCCCGCGATGCCCCGCCAGGCCAGTGACGTCAGCAGCTGCACCGCCGTGTCCCGCGGAATGGACGACTGGCTGGAGAGCCAGTAACGGGCGACCACCTGGGAGACACCGCCCAGCCCGACCGCCAGCAGCATCGATTCGTCCTTGGACAGTCCCGTGTCACCGGCGATGACGTCGGAGATGGCCTCCGCGCACTGGAGCGAGACCCGGTCGACCCGCTCGCGCACCGCGGGCTCGTTGGTCAGGTCCGACTCGAAGACCAGCCGGAAGGCGCCGCCCTCGTCCTCGACGTACGCGAAGTACGCGTCCATCGTCGCGGCGACCCGCAGCTTGTTGTCGGTCGTCGACGCCAGGGCCGTGCGGACCGCCTGGAGCAGCGACTCGCAGTGCTGGTCGAGCAGGGCCAGATAGAGCTCCAGCTTGCCCGGGAAGTGCTGGTAGAGCACCGGCTTGCTGACTCCGGCCCGCTCGGCGATGTCGTCCATCGCGGCGGAGTGGTATCCCTGCGCCACGAATACTTCCTGCGCGGCGCCCAGCAGCTGGTTGCGTCGGGCGCGGCGAGGCAGTCGAGTGCCTCGCGGGCGCGCCGCCTCGGTCTGCTCGATGGCTGTCACGCCGCCTCCCAAATATGTGATCGGACACAGCCTCTCTGTGCACGCTGCGCCACACAGCCATCGTACTTTTGGGTAACCCGGGTGTGCGCGGCGCGGACGCAGAATTTCACGGACCGGACGGCTGCGGTAGCCGCAGATTCGCCGACCGATGGGGCAAAGCCGGGCGTATCAGCGGTAATCATCCTCATCCTGGGTGACCACACGGGCCTGCTCCGCCGCGTCCGCCTCGTTGGCGCTGTCCCGGTCGATGTCCGTCAGCGGTTCGTCCCGCCGCTGCTGGAGATCGGCCCGCTGTTCGGCGGCGTCCGCCCGCGGTGTCTCCTGGTCCGGTTCGTCCGGCTGGATGTCCTCGAAGGTCTCCGGGTCGCTGGGGTCGACCGTCATGGTGACTCCCTTCCTCGCTTCGAGCCTAGGAGCTACCCCCGCAAGCCGCTACGCGGTCTGTGACCGCGAACACATGAACCGTGGTGTGATCGTCTCGTAACATTGCCGCATGTCTTCGACCGAGCTGCCGGGAGTCAACGCCGCCGTGCCGGCCCCCACGGTGAGCGCCGTCAGGGTCGCGGAAGGGGAGAAGCTGCGCTCCGTCGCGCTGCCCGGACTGACGCTGGCCGTCCGGTCCAGGCCGCCGGAGCGGGCCGGACTGCCGCCCGCGCTCTATGTGCACGGGCTCGGCG
This sequence comes from Streptomyces sp. NPDC058051, assembly GCF_042885475.1. Classification (NCBI taxonomy): domain Bacteria; kingdom Bacillati; phylum Actinomycetota; class Actinomycetes; order Kitasatosporales; family Streptomycetaceae; genus Streptomyces; species Streptomyces sp. NPDC058051. The sequence continues at coordinate 377,700 of NZ_JBHVRW010000003.1, read as the reverse complement.
GCTCGTCGCAGAACTGGTCGGCGCTGATGCCGCTGCTCCAGGACCTGGTGGACGGCGAGGCGGTCGACCTGCCCGGCTTCGGTGACTCGCCGCCGCCGGACGACGGCAACTACTCGGTCACGGGGCATGCCCGTGCCGTGATCCGGCTCCTCGACGCCCAGGAACGCGGCCCCGTCCACCTGTTCGGCAATTCGCTCGGTGGCGCCGTGTCCACCCGGGTCGCCGCGGTCCGTCCCGACCTGGTGCGCACCCTCACCCTCGTCTCGCCCGCGCTTCCCGAGATCCGGGTGCAGTGGCCCGCCGTGCCGACCGGGCTGCTCGCCGTTCCGGGCGTCGCGACGCTGTTCGCGCGGATGACCAGGGAGTGGACCGCGGAGGAACGCACGCGCGGTGTCATGGCACTCTGTTACGGCGATCCGGCGCGCGTCTCCGAAGCCGGCTTCCGTGAAGCGGTCGCCGAAATGGAGCGCCGGCTGCGACTGCCGTACTTCTGGGACGCGATGGCGCGGTCGGCGCGCGGCATCGTCGACGCGTACACGCTGGGCGGGCAGCACGGGCTGTGGCGTCAGGCCGAGCGGGTGCTCGCGCCGACCCAGCTCGTGTACGGCGGACGGGATCATCTGGTCTCCTACCGGATGGCACGCAAGGCGTCCGCGGCCTTCCGCGACGCGCGGCTGCTGACCCTGCCCGACGCGGGGCACGTGGCGATGATGGAGTACCCGGAGGCGGTCGCCCAGGCGTTCCGGGAACTGCTCGACGAACGCGGCGGGAGCTGATCCGGGGAGTGGGACGACATAGTCGAAAGGGCCCCGCACCCAAGGGGTCCGACACCGGGGCCGCGTCCGCGAACGTGGGTGGCGAAGGCCAGGGCATGGAGTCCGGGCCCGGCAACGGGCGGCGCCGGAGACCGGCCGGTGCTCCGGCCGGTGCGGACGGGCACAGTCCGTCCGGGCAGACCGGTGAAGTCCGCGGCGGCCACCCCGAACAGCGGGAACCCGGCGGCGGCTGGGGGACCGCACGTCAGCGGGCGGTCGCCGTGCGCCCGCAGCGGACCGGTACCCGGCCACTGGTTCCCGGGCCGCGGCGCGAGTTCGTCGAGGCGTTCGACACGCCTCCCGCACCCCCCGCGCCTCGCGAGCCCTCCGTTCCGCCGGCCCGGCCGGCCGATCCGTACAGCTCGGTCGGCGCGTGGGACGAGCAGCCGCCGGACGACACCGGAGCCCCGGCGCCCGCCAGGGACGGCAAGGGCGCCAAGGGCCGCACCTTCACCGGTATCGCGGCCGCGGCGGTGACCACCGTGCTCGCGGTGGTCGTGGCCGGGCAGGTCGCCCACGACGGCGCCGCGAGCGGCGCCGCACAGTCCGCAGGCGTCGACCGGGAGGACACCGACGGCGCCTCCCGCTCGGACGACCGGCCGACCCCGGAGACGACACGGGTCAAGCCCCTCTCGTACGCGCAGAAGATGGCCAAGGCCTATCCGCTGTCCCCGGAACTCCACGGCTCGGGGAAGTTCGAGGCGGTCGCGGGAACGGCGAAGGCTCCGGGCAAGGGCCACACGTACCGGTACCGGATCGATGTCGAGGAGGGGCTCGGCCTCGATGCCGCGCTCTTCGCCCGGGCGGTCCAGGAGACGCTCAACGACGACCGCAGCTGGGCACACGACGGCGCCATGACGTTCGAGCGGATCTCCACCGGTGACCCCGATTTCGTGATCACCCTGGCCAGCCCCGGGACCACCGGGGACTGGTGCCAAAAATCGGGCCTGGACACGACCGTGGACAACGTCTCGTGCGACTCCGCGTCGACCGAACGCGTGATGATCAACGCCTACCGCTGGGCACAGGGGTCGTCGACGTTCGGTCCGGACCGGCTCTTCGCCTATCGGCAGATGCTGATCAACCATGAGGTCGGCCACCGGCTGGGCCACAACCATGTGACGTGTCGCACGCCGGGAGCCCTCGCTCCGGTGATGCAGCAGCAGACCAAGTCCCTGGACATCGACGGGATCAAGTGCCGGCCCAACGCTTGGGTGTATCCGAGCAGTTGAGTCAAAATGGGGCGAGCCGGGGCGTATGCCCGGCCGTCCTCCCGCCCGGGCCGGTCGCCCGCCGTCATCTGCCGGACCGTGCGTCCACGCACCCATGTCGTCCACATACTGGGATTGCCGTCTCGTCCCGCGTTGACATCCCCTGGGCGCTGATTCATATTTCTCGACATGTCACGCAGCCCCGTCACCGCTGAACGCGCCGCCATAGAGCTGGCGCTGATCGGCGTGACCCGGCACAGCGTCGCCGACATCCACTGTTGCTGACGCCCGCCCGAGCGCGCGTCGGCTCCCCGTCCGAACCCTGAACCGGTCCGGACGGCCACTCCTGGCTGCCGCGCCCGGGCGTATTCCGTCCGCAGGTGCGGCACTGTCGTGTGTTCCGGTCCCTTCTTCCACGTGTCGACCGGCTGTGTGCACGCGCTCTCGTTGCCGCCTGCGCGGACATCCGTTTCCGCCCCTTTCTTCAGGCAGTACTCCGAGAGGTCACCTTCCGATGCGTCAACCGTCCGTCATATCGCGCCGCGTGACAGCGGCCGCAGCAGTACTCGTCGTGGCCGCCGGCGCCGCGGCCTGCGGGCCCCAGGACAGCAAGGACACCGAGGGCGGCTCCGGCGCGGCGGGCACGCCCAAGAAGGGCGGCACGCTCACCGTCCTCAACAGCAAGCCGCAGGACGACTTCGACCCCGCGCGCCTCTACACCTCCGGCGGCGGCAACGTCCCCTCCCTCGTCTTCCGCACGCTCACCACCCGCAACCGGGAGGACGGCGAGGCGGGCGCGAAGGTCGTCCCCGACCTGGCGACCGACGTGGGCACGCCCAGCAAGAACGCCACCGTGTGGACCTACACCCTCAAGGACGGTCTGAAGTACGAGGACGGCACCGCGATCACGAGTGCCGACATCAAGTACGGCATCGAGCGCTCCTTCGCCGCCGAGCTCTCCGGCGGCGCGCCCTACCTGCGCGACTGGCTGATCGGCGGGGCCGACTACCAGGGCCCGTACAAGGACAAGAAGGGCCTCGACTCGATCGAGACGCCCGATGCGAAGACGATCGTCTTCCACCTCAACAAGCCGGAGGGTGAATTCCCCTTCCTGGCCACGCAGACCCAGACGACCCCGGTGCCGAAGGCCAAGGACACAGGCACCAAGTACGAGGAGCACCCGCTCTCCTCGGGGCCGTACAAGGTCGTCAAGAACGAGGGTGACGGCGAGCGCCTGATCCTGGAACGCAACCCGTACTGGTCGGCCGCGACCGACGACGAGCGCAAGGCCTACCCCGACCGGATCGACGTGCGCTCCGGGCTCGACTCCGCCGTCATCAACCAGCGCCTGTCCGCGTCGCAGGGCGCCGACGCCGCCGCCGTCACCACCGACACCAACCTGGGCCCGGCCGAACTCGCCAAGGTCACCGGCGACAAGAAGCTCGCCGCCCGGGTCGGCACGGGCCACTTCGGTTTCACCAACTACATCGCCTTCAACCCGAAGGTGAAGCCGTTCGACAACCCGAAGGTGCGCCAGGCGATCTCGTACGCCGTCGACCGCTCCTCCGTGGTCAACGCGGCCGGCGGCTCCTCGCTCGCCGAGCCCGCCACCACCTTCCTGCCCGACCAGAAGGCGTTCGGCTACACCCCGTACGACCACTTCCCGGCCGGGAAGTCCGGCAACGCGGCCAAGGCCAAGGAACTGCTGAAGGAGGCCGGCTACCCCGACGGGCTGACCGTCACCCTCACGCACTCCAACGACAAGGACTTCGCCACAAGCCCGGAGATCGCCACCGCGATCCAGGAGGCACTGAAGAAGGCCGGGATCACGGTCAAGCTCCAGGGTCTGGAGAGCAACGACTACTCCGACACGGTCTACAACGTGAAGAGCGAGCCCGGCTTCTTCCTCGGCGGCTGGGGTGCCGACTGGCCGTCCGGCGGCCCGTTCTTCGCGCCGATCTTCGACGGCCGCCAGATCGTCAAGGCCGGCTACAACTTCAACTCCGCCCAGCTGAACGACCCCGCGGTCAACAAGGAGATCGACGAGATCAACAAGCTGACCGACCTGAGCGCCGCCGCCGAACGCTGGGGCGCGCTCGACAAGAAGGTCGGTGAGCAGGCGCTGACCGTGCCGCTGTTCCACCCGGTCTACAAGCGCCTGTACGGCGAGTCCATCAAGAACGTCGTGATCAGCGACTGGACCGGCGTGCTCGACATCTCGCAGGTCGCGGTCAAGTAACCATGGCCGAAGCTCTGCCGGCCGAGAAGGCGGGGGCCGTCACGGCCCCCGCCTCCGGCGCCCATCCGTTCTGGCGGCGTCTGCGCACCCGGCGCGCGGCCCTCGTGGCGGCTGCCGTCGTCGCCCTGCTGGTCCTCGTCGCCCTCGCCGCACCGCTGCTCGCGGGCATCGAGGGCCAGGACCCCACCACCTACCACCCGGATCTCGTCGACTCCGCCACGGGCGGGGTGCCGCTCGGCTCCTTCGGCGGGATCAGCGCCGAGCACTGGCTCGGCGTCGAACCGCTCACCGGGCGCGACCTGTTCGCACGCGTCGTCTACGGGGCACGCGTCTCGCTCGGCGTCGCGCTCGCCGCCACCCTGCTCCAGGTGATCATCGGGCTCTGCGTCGGCCTCGCGGCCGGGCTCGGCAACCGCTTCGTCGACCAGGCGCTCAGCCGGATCACCGACGTCGTGGTCGCGCTGCCCGTGATGGTGATCGCGCTCGGCGCGCTCGCCGTCGTCCCCACGAGCTTCCCGCGCCCCGTCCTGATCGCCCTGATCATCGGTCTGGTCGGCTGGTCCGGCATCTCGAAGATCGTGCGCGCCCAGACGCTCGCCCTGAAATCGCTCGACCACGTCGCCGCCGCACGGCTCAGCGGATGGAACTCCTGGCAGATCGCCAGGCGCGAACTGCTGCCCGCGCTCGCCGCGCCGGTCATCACCTATGCCGTGCTGCTCTTCCCGGCCGACATCGTCGTCGAGGCGGCGCTGTCCTTCCTCGGTGTCGGCATCAAGCCGCCCACCCCGTCCTGGGGGCAGATGCTCAGCGACGCCGACACCTGGTACCAGGCGGCGCCCACATATCTGCTGATCCCCGCCCTGCTGCTCTTCGTCACCGTGCTGGCGCTGACCGTCCTCGGCGAGGGCGTACGCACCGCACTCGACCCCCGTGCCGCGTCCCGGCTGAGGATCGGCACCGGCCGGAAGAAGGAGGCCGACGCATGAGATGGTTCCTCCTCAGACGCCTCGGCGGAGCGCTCTTCGTGCTGCTCGCGCTCAGCGTCGTCGTCTACGCGGCCTTCTACGTCGCCCCCGGCAACGTCGCGCAGATCGCCTGCGGCCCGCGCTGCTCACCCGCACAGGTGGCACAGGTCAGCGAACAGCTGCACCTCGGCGACCCGCTGTACACGCAGTACGCGCACTTCCTCCAGGCCCTCTTCGTCGGCCGCGACTACTCCACCGGAACCGGGGTGCTGCACTGCCAGGCCCCGTGCCTCGGGCTCTCGTACCAGAGCGACCAGCAGGTCACCGAGCTGATCCTGGCCAAGCTCCCGGCCACCGCCTCACTCGCCGTGGGCGCGTTCGTGCTGTGGATGCTGCTGGGTGTCGGCACCGGGCTGCTCTCGGTGTGGCGGCGCGGCCGGCTGACCGAACGCGTCCTCACCGCGATCACCCTGGCCGGCATGGCCACCCCGGTCTTCGTCATCGGCCTGCTGCTGATCATCGTCCTGGTCACGGCGCTCCAGATCCTGCCGTTCCCGGACTATGTGCCCCTGACCGAGAACCCGGAACAGTGGGCCTGGAACCTCCTCCTGCCCTGGATCTCGCTGGCGCTCGTGTCCGCGGCCCCGTACGCCCGGATGACCCGGGCGTCGATGCTGGAGACCCTGGCCGAGGACCATGTGCGCACCTTCAGGGCGTACGGGGTCAGCGAGCGGGCGCTCGTCGGGCGGCACGCGCTGCGGGGTGCGCTGGCGCCGGTGATCGCGCTCGGCGCACTGGACATCGGCTCGATGTTCGGCGGCGCCGTACTCACCGAATCCCTCTTCGGGATTCCGGGGGTCGGACGCGAACTCGTCGACGCCGTGAAGCATGTGGACCTTCCGGTGGTCGTCGGTCTGGTGCTCGTCACCGGGTTCTTCGTCGTCCTTGCCAATGCCGTCGCGGACGTTCTGCAGGCGATGGCCGACCGACGGGTGGTGCTGGCATGAGCCTGGTCGAAGTCACGGATCTCTCGATCGCGTTCGGCGACGTGCGAGCGGTGGAGAAGCTGTCGTTCTCGCTGGAGGCGGGCGGCGCGCTCGGTGTCGTCGGCGAATCCGGCTCCGGCAAGAGCGCGTCGGCGTACGCCCTGCTCGGACTGCACCGGGGGACCGGCGCCAGGGTCGGCGGCTCGATCCGGGTCGCCGGGGTGGACGTGAACGCGGCGGACGACGCGGAGCTGCGGGCCCTGCGGGGCGCGAAGGCCGCGATGGTCTTCCAGGACCCGCTGTCCTCACTGGATCCGTACTACGCGGTGGGCGACCAGATCGCCCAGGTGTACCGGGTCCACAACCGTGCCTCCCGGCGGGCGGCACGGGCCCGGGCCGTCGAGGTGCTGGACCGGGTCGGGATCCCCGACGCGGCACGGCGTTCCCGGTTCCGGCCGCACGAGTTCTCCGGCGGGATGCGGCAGCGGGCACTGATCGCGATGGCTCTGGCCTGCGAGCCCCAGCTGCTGATCGCGGACGAGCCGACGACGGCCCTGGACGTCACCGTCCAGGCCCAGATCCTGGATCTGCTGCACCACCTGCGGCACGAGACGGGCATGGGGCTGCTGCTGGTCACGCACGACGTGGGCGTGGCGGCCGAGTCGGTCGACGAGGTGCTGGTCATGCAGTCGGGGCGAGCGGTGGAACGGGGGCCGGTGGGCGAGGTGCTGGTGGCGCCGCGCGAACCGTACACGCGTGCACTGCTGACCGCGGTACCCCGCATCTCGGCCCGCCGGGAGGCAGTTGACGTGCATCCGGGCGGGGATGTGAAGGCCGAGGGCGTGAAACCGGCCGCGGGCGTGAAGGCGGCGGGCTCGGGCCGGGCATCCGGCGCGGGCGGGGCGCTGGTGGTCGGTGAACCGCTCGTGGTCGGTGAGCCGCTCGTCGAGGCCGTCGATGTCCGGCAGGTGTTCGGCAGGGGCAAGTCCGCCCTGACGGCCGTCGACGGTGTCTCGCTCGCCGTCCGGCGCGGTGAGACCCTCGGCATCGTCGGCGAGAGCGGCAGTGGCAAGACCACCCTCGGACGGATGCTCGTCGGACTGCTGGAGCCCACCTCGGGGCGGATCAGCCGCCGGGCCCGGGTGCAGATGGTCTTCCAGGACCCCGTCTCCTCCCTCAATCCGCGCCGCTCGATCGGCGAATCGGTCGCCGACCCGCTGCGGGCCTCCGGGGAGCGGGACGAGGCCGTGATCCGGGCGCGGGTACGGGATCTGCTGAAGCGGGTCGGGCTCGACCCCGAGCAGTACGACCGCTACCCGCACGAGTTCAGCGGCGGCCAGCGTCAGCGCGTCGGGATCGCACGGGCGCTGGCCGCCGAGCCGGAACTGATCGTCTGCGACGAGGCCGTGTCCGCGCTCGACGTGACGACCCAGGCCCAAGTGACCGCCCTGCTGGCGCAGTTGCAGCGGGAGCTGGGCCTGGCCCTCGTCTTCATCGCGCACGACCTCGCCGTCGTCCGGCAGGTCAGCGACCGGGTCGCCGTCATGCGCCGGGGCCGGGTGGTCGAGGAGGGCCGAGTGGACCAGGTGTACTCGGACCCGCGGGATCCGTACACCAAGCAGCTCCTCGCGGCCGTGCCCGCGCTCGATCCGGCGCTCGCGGCGGTGCGCCGCGCAGCCCGCAAGGAGCTGGCCGCTACCTGACCCTGCGTGACCGGGCGCCCTCATAGCGCGACAGAACGCTATCGGGGTGGGAAAGTTACGACGGTTCACCCCTTTCGGTGGTGCGACGGACAACCGTCCGTCGCACCACCGGCGTATCCGCTTACGGTCGTCCCGCTGTGAGTCGCCGTTCCAGCGGTGGCCGCCCACACAGGAGATCGGGGGTGCACTCGTGCGGATCGGACTCCTCACCGATGGTGGTTATCCGTATGCGAACGGTGAGTCCAGGCTCTGGTGCGACCGTCTGGTGCGCGGACTCGCGCAGCACGAGTTCGATCTCTACGCGCTCAGCCGCTCCGCCGAGCAGGAGGCGCAGGGCTGGGTCCAGCTCCCGGCGCAGGTGGGCCGGGTGCGGACGGCACCGCTGTGGACGGCCGACGAGCATGTGCTGCGCACCCACACCCCCAAGGGGCTGCTCGCCCGGATGGTGACGGGCAGGGGCGGACGCGCGTACGGACGGCGCGAACGCCAGCGCTTCACGGCGCACTTCACGGCTCTCGCCGCCTCCGTCTGTATGGCGGAGACCACGAGCGGCGAGGACGATGCCGTGAGCGGTGGCGGTGGCGGTGGCGGTGGCGGTGGCGGTGGCGCGGGCAGTGGCGGTGGCGCGGGTGGGGGCGTGAGCGCCGGCGCGGGCGTGGTTCCCGGCGGGCGGAGCGAAGACCGGCGTACGCCCGGCGGTGCCCGTGCGGCCGCCGGCATCGCGGACATCCGGTTCACCGACGGCCTGTACGGACTCGCCGAACTGGCCCGGGAGCACGGAGGGCTCTCCGCCGCTCTCCGCTCCGAGGCCGCAGTCCGCGTGCTCGAAGCCGCCTGCCGGGCCCCGGGCACCGGGCGCACCGTCCAGACCGCCACCGTGCCCGACCTGCTCGTCTTCGCCCGGGAACTCGACCGTGTGCTGCGTCCGCTCTCCCTCGACTGGTACGACGAGGAGAGTCTCGGCGCGGTCGACCTCTGCCATGCCACCACCGGTGGTGCCGCGGCACTGCCGGGACTGCTGGCCAAGCGCTTCTTCGGGGTTCCGCTGCTGGTGACCGAGCACGGGACGCAGGTGCGGGCGCACTACCTCACCGCGACCGACTCCCCGCTGAGTGCGCCGGTGCGCGCCCTGCTCGCCAACTTCCACAGACGGCTCGCCACCGAGGTGTACCGGCAGGCCGCGATCATCACCCCGGGCAACACCCACGCCCGCCGCTGGCAGGAGCGGTTCGGTGCCGCGCGCGAGAAGCTGCGCACCGTCCACCCCGGCATGGCGTCCGGCCGGTTCGCGGCGCTGGGGGAGAGCGGGGACAGCGGCCTGGACGACACGCTGGTCTGGGTCGGCCGGATCGAGCCCGCCAAGGACCTGATCGCACTGCTGCACGCGTTCTCGGACGTACGGAAGGCCGAGCCGGACACGAGGCTGCGCATCATCGGTGCTCCGGAGCAGGGCGCGGAAGGGGCCACCTACCTCGCGCACTGCCGGGCCCTCGCCGCCCAGTTGTTCCCCGACGAGGCAGCGGACGCGCACGCCGTCGGCGACAACCCGGTCTCCTTCGAGGAGATCGGAACGGCCGAGGTGCCGGATCTGCCGGAGGCCTACGCGGCGGGCGGGGTCGTCGTCCTCTCCAGCGTGGTCGAAGGCTTCCCCATCAGCCTCGTCGAGGCGATGTTCTGCGGCCGGGCCACCGTGTCGACGGACGTCGGCGCGGTGGTCGAAGTCATCGGCGGCACCGGGCTCGTCGTCCCCCCGCGCAACCCCAAGGCGCTCGCCGACGCCTGCCTCGCGCTGCTGCGCGACCCCGAACGGCGCGCGCGGCTCGGAGCGGCGGCGCGCGCCCGGGCGCTCGAACTCTTCACCGTCGAACAGAACCTCGCGGCATTTCACGGCATCTATCTGGAGCTGATCTCGCAGGCGCCGGTGCGCAGAGCGGCCGACCCGGCGAAGGGCGACGGCGTACCGCGTCCGTTCGCCACTCCGCCCGAGGCACATGTCCTGGGTCCGTGGACGGCCTCGGCTCCTGCTCCGGCGATCACGACCCACCGCACACCCGGCTGGGCCACCGAGCCCCCGGCCGTCTGCGCGGGATCGCGGAGAGCGGGTGGCGGCGATGGGTGAACAGGAACGGGGTACGGCCGGCCCGGGGCGCAACGGCGGACCGGGGCGGCCCGGCGCGGCCGGCGACGACCACGGAGGAATCGATCACGGAGGTAGCACCATGGGCCGCCCGACCGGGGTGAGCGACGCCCCCGCCACGCCGACCAGCGGCGGAAGCTGGGACCTCCGCTCCCGGGGCCTGGTCTCCCGGACCCCCGCAGCCGAGACGCCCGCGCCGGTGTGGGGGCCGCCGAGCCAGGATCCGTCAGCGACGGCGTCGCTCCGGCCTCCGGACGAGGCGGCCGACGCCCCCGGAGACAGGGCCGTTCGTGACACGGCTGGTCGAGACAGGGCCGTTCGTGACACGGCTGGTCGGGACACGGCTGGTCGGAGCGCGGCCGTTCGCGACGCGACCGTTCGGGGCACCGAGGCCGGGGACGTATCGGCCGAGGCCGCCCCCGTATCGGCTCCGGACACCGACCTCGCCCTCGCCCTCGCGCCGGAAGACACGGCGGGGACGAGCGCGACTGAGCCGGGCATGGCTGGGACGAGCGCGACTGAGCCGGGCATGGCTGAGAAGAGCATGGGCGGGACGAGCGCGGCTGATCCGAGAACGGCTGATCCGAGAGCCGCTGATCCGAGCGTGGCTGAGAAGACCACCGCCGGCAAGGCCGCCACCGGGAGAGGCGCGGAGGAACGGGTCGCTTCGCAGCAGGTCGCGATGCCCCCGCTCTCTCGCGCCCCCGAGATCGCGCGGGCCGTTCCGGCGCGCCGGCTCGGTCCCTCGCGCCGCGGGCCCGTCGATCCCGTGAAATCGCTGATGCACCGTCATCGTGAACTGTGCGAGCGGGCCGTCGATCCCTTGGAGATCGCCGCCGGACTGGAGGCCCGTGGCGTCACCGACCGCGCCGCCGCCCACTACCGGCACCGCGATGTCTTCTCGCTCGCCGAGGAACTCTTCGCCCGGGTTCCCGCCGTCGCGGGGGAGCCCGCGGCAGAGCCCCGCGCGCCGGAGCGCGACACCGAGACGCGCGCTGCCTGGTCGCTCCGCGCGCTGGTACCGGGTGCCGCCTGCATCGCGACCTTGGGTGCGCTGAGGCTCACCGAAGGCGTGCTCGGTGGTCAGGGACGGCTGGCGATCGCCCTCGCCGGAACACTCGTCGCCGTCGCCGGACTCGCCCTCACCCTGCGGAGCGGCCCCCTGCGGGCCGAAGGCCGACCGCCGGGCACCACCCATGTGTACGGCTGCTGGCTCCTCGGCTACGTCCTGTACGGCGAGGAGCTGCTCGACCAGGTCCTCAGCGGCGGCCCCGAAGGACCGTGGGCGCTCACCCCCGCACCGCTGCTGGGGCTGGCCCTCTCCGTCGCCCCGGCCGCCTGGTGCGCGCACCTCTTCTCCGTACACGCGCACCGCAAACTCATCGGCAGCCGCGCGCTGGAGGAGTTCGCCGCCGGCGTGCGCCCCTTGCTGTTCGGAGCCGTCGCACTCCACCTGTGCGTTCTCGTCGTGCTGCTGTACGTCGCGCACTTGGGATACGGGGGAGGCGGCGCCTTCGGCGGGGCCGCCGCGCTCGGTGTGCTGCTCCTGCTGGCCCGGCTGCTCACGGTGCACGGCTTCCCCGAACCCGCCGCTGTCGGCCTCGCCACCGCCTGCGCCCTCGAAGCACTGGCACCCGCCCTGATCCTGGCCGGCCGGCTGCCCGGTCTGCATTTCCTCGCCCGTCCCGTCGACGTCCTCGTCGTGGCGGCCGGCACCGGAGCCGTGCCCGCAGTCGCCTGCGGCGCTGCCGCGCTCGGGCTGCTGATCACCGCCACCGTCGCCCTCTCCCGGGCATCCGCCCACACACCCGGCGACGAGACCCGCACCCGCGCATAACCCGCGCGCCCGAAACCACACCGCCGTACCACCGCACCGCCGCATCACCGCACCACCCGCACAGGAACCAACCGCACGCCCCGCGGAGCCGACGCCGCGGGTCCTTCTCCCGTACCGCACCACTCTTTCTCAAGGAGACACCGGACATGACCCCCCAATCCCCCGCACCGGCAGGCCGCCGTCGGCACCAAGGGGGCGCGCGATGAGGGTGCTGCTGCTCGGAGCCAACGGATTCCTCGGCCGGTTCGTGGCCGACCGCCTGCTGGCCGACCCCGCCGTGCACCTCACGGCGCTCGGCCGCGGCGACGACGCCGACGTCCGGTTCGACCTCGCCGGAGGCAGCCCCGGTGCGCTGACCCGCTTCCTGGACGCCGTCCACCCCGGAGTCGTCGTCAACTGCGCGGGCGCCACCCGCGGCGGGGCCCGTGACCTGACCCGCCACAACACCGTCGCCGTCGCCACCGTCTGCGAGGCGATGCGGCGCAGCGGTTGTACGGCCCGGCTCGTCCAGGTCGGCTGTTCATCGGAGTACGGACCCTCGCAGCCCGGCTCATCGACCGCGGAGGACGCCATTCCCCGCCCCGGCGGTCCGTACGGTGTCAGCAAGCTCGCCGCCACCGAACTCGTCCTCGGTTCCGGCCTCGACGCCGTCGTGCTGCGGGTCTTCTCGCCGGTCGGCCCCGGCACCCCGGCCGGTTCACCGCTCGGCAGGCTCGCCGAGGCGATGCGCCGGGCCATGCAGTCCGGCGACGGCGAACTGAAACTCAGCGGCCTCGGCGTGCAGCGCGACTTCGTCGACGTACGCGATGTCGCGCGCGCCGTGCACGCCGCCTCGCTCTCCGCCGCGCAGGGTGTCGTCAACATCGGTACCGGTCGCGCCGTGCGCCTGCGGGACGCGGCGGCCGTCCTCTCCCGGGTCGCCGGATACGCGGGCGCACTCCACGAGCTCGACTCACCCCCGCCCCGGCTGCCCATCGGTGCCCCGCGCGCCTCCAGCGAATCGGTCATCGAGCACCTCGCGGCGACCCCGTCCCCCTACCCGGACGGTTGCGGTGCCTGGCAGCAGGCCGACGTCCGCACCGCCAGGGACCGGCTCGGCTGGCGCCCCCGGATCAATCTGGAGGAGTCCCTCGCCGACATCTGGATGGAGGCGGCATGCCGTATCTGACTCCCACCGACACCGCCCGCCGTACCGGCGAGGCCGAACAGCTCGGCTTCGGCGTCCCCGGCTACGCGCATCCGTTGCTCGCCCCCACGGAGTGGGCCGAGCTCACCCGCCCCGGCACGCCCCTGCACTGGGCCGTTCTCAACATCGACAACGGCCCCGGCGCCCGCCCCGACCCGCACTGCCTGGAGGCCGCGGGCCGACTCCGCAACGCACGGGAAAGGGCCCTGCACGGCGGGGCCCCGCAGGACTCCGTCCGGGCCGCGGGCGGGCGGCTGCTCGGCCATCTCGATCTGGCCTTCGGCAGCCGCCGCTACGGGGAGCTGATCGCCGACGCGCAGTCCTTCCTCGGCTGGTACCGCGTCGACGGCTTCTATCTGGCCCGGTGCCCGGCCGGGCGCGCCGATCTTCCGGCGGTCCGCCGTCTCACCGGCACACTCGCCACACTCCTCGACCACGTCGACCGCGAGGTGAGGGGCGGACAGCTGGTGCTCGGACTGGGCACCCATCCGCATCCGGGCTATGCCGAGGCCGCCGACCAACTGGTCACCTTCAGCGGACCGTGGACCGACTACCGCTGGTCCCAGGTGGCGGAATGGACCGCCGACTATCCGCCGGAGCGGTTCGCGCACTTCGTCCACGGAGTTCCGCGCAGCCATCTCGATGAGGCCATGCGGATCGCCCGCTGGCAGGGCGCGGGCACCATCTTCTTCACGGACCGGGACGGCCGGCCCGGACCGCATCGCGGACACGGGTCGGATCGCGGACTCGCGCAGGACGGTGGACACGCGCGAGGCGGTGGGCCCGGATCGGATCGTGGACTCGCGCGGGACGGTGGGCCCGGGCCGGACCACGGATTTGCGCAGGACGGCAGGCTCGGGCCGGACCGTCAGCACGGGCCGAGGGGGGAACGCGGGCAAATGGATCCATTTGCGGCGCTGCCCAGTTACTGGGACGAAATCGTCTCGCGGATCGGACCCGGTATCTCGGAATGAGGAGGGGCGTGGCAGTGTTACGGGGAGTAGAACCGTACGTAGATGAAGTACGTAGAAACCGACCACCTGCATTGTTGAGGTTCCTGTGTCGCTGCCACCCCTGGTCGAGCCAGCTGCTGAGCTCACCGTCGACGAGGTCCGCAGGTACTCCCGCCACCTGATCATCCCGGATGTCGGGATGGACGGACAGAAGCGGCTGAAGAACGCGAAGGTGCTCTGTGTCGGCGCCGGCGGTCTCGGTTCGCCGGCCCTGATGTACCTGGCCGCCGCCGGTGTCGGCACGCTCGGCATCGTGGAGTTCGACGAGGTCGACGAGTCGAACCTGCAGCGCCAGATCATCCACAGCCAGTCCGACATCGGCCGTTCCAAGGCCGAATCCGCCAAGGATTCGGTGCTGGGCATCAACCCGTACGTGAACGTGGTCCTTCACGAGGAGCGGCTCGAAGCCGAGAACGTGATGGACATCTTCGCCCAGTACGACCTGATCGTGGACGGCACGGACAACTTCGCGACCCGGTATCTGGTCAACGACGCAGCCGTCCTGCTGAACAAGCCGTACATCTGGGGCTCGATCTACCGGTTCGACGGCCAGGCGTCCGTCTTCTGGTCCGAGCACGGCCCCTGCTACCGCTGCCTCTACCCGGAGCCGCCCCCGCCGGGCATGGTTCCTTCCTGCGCCGAGGGCGGCGTGCTCGGGGTGCTCTGCGCCTCGGTCGGCTCCATCCAGGTCACGGAGGCCATCAAGCTGCTCGCCGGTATCGGCGACCCGCTGGTCGGCCGACTGGTGATCTACGACGCCCTGGAGATGCAGTACCGCCAGGTCAAGGTCCGCAAGGACCCCGACTGCGCGGTCTGCGGCGAGAACCCGACCGTCACCGAGCTCATCGACTACGAGGCCTTCTGCGGCGTCGTGTCCGAAGAGGCCCAGGAGGCGGCCCTCGGCTCCACGATCACTCCCAAGCAGCTCAAGGAGTGGATCGACGCGGACGAGAAGATCGAGATCATCGACGTCCGTGAGCCGAACGAGTTCGAGATCGTCTCGATCCCCGGCGCCCGGCTGATCCCGAAGAACGAGTTCCTGATGGGCAACGCCCTCCAGGACCTCCCGCAGGACAAGCGCATCGTCCTGCACTGCAAGACCGGTGTCCGCAGCGCCGAGGTCCTCGCGGTCCTCAAGTCGGCGGGGTTCGCCGACGCGGTGCACGTCGGCGGTGGCGTGATCGGCTGGGTCAACCAGATCGAGCCCGAGAAGCCGGTGTACTGAGACACTCAGCATGCCGAGGGGGCCGGTCCGCGCACTGCGGACCGGCCCCCTCGGCATACCCACGCGTTCCGTGTCAGGAACAGGTCTTCCCGTCCGCCGGGACCTTCCCGTCGAGGAAGTACGCGTTCACGGTCGATGTCACGCACGTGCTCTCGCCGTACGCGCCGTGTCCCTCGCCCTTGTTGGTGAGCATGACGCCGACGCCCTCACCCAGCGCGTCCGCCATCTTCTGCGCACCCTCGTAGGGCGTCGCCGGGTCGCCGGTCGTACCGACGACCAGGATCGGACCGGCGCCCGGAGCACTCGCCTCCGGGGTCACGTGCTCTCCCTCCACCGGCCACTGCGCGCACCAGCCCGCCGTGTCCCACGCCAGGAACGGGCCGAACACCGGAGACAGCTTCCGGAACTCGGGCAGTATGGCCCTGGCCTCGGCGACGGTCGGCCGGAGCTTGCTGTCCGCGCAGGAGATCGCGCGCTGCGAGTGGTTCTGGGTGTCGTAGTGCCCCTTCTCGTCACGGCCGTTGTACGCGTCGGCCAGCTGGAGCAGCATGGTGCCGGTGCCGCTCTTCTCGGCCTCGTCCAGCGCCTGCGTCAGATACGGCCAACTGCTCTTGGAGTAGAGCGGCATGACGATGCCGGTGATGGCCAGCGATTCGTTCAGCTCGCGGCCGGAAGCGGTCGGCAGCGGCTTCTTGTCGATCTGCTTCAGCAGCCGGGCGATGCGCTGCGTACCCGCTTCGGGGTCCTGGCCGCGGTCCTTGAGGTAGTTCTCCAGTGCCCGCTGGAAGCCGGTCGCCTGGTTGCGGGCGTGCCCGATCGTGTCCGCGGTCGGATCGACGACGGCGTCCAGGACGGTGCGCCCCACGTTCTTCGGGAAGAGGTGCGCGTAGGTGCCCCCGAGCTCGGTGCCGTACGACATGCCGAAGTAGGTGAGCTTCTTGTCGCCGAGTACGCCACGGATCAGGTCCATGTCCCGGGCGGCGTTCGTCGTACCGACGTACGGCAGGACCTTCCCGGAGCGGCGCGCGCAGCCGGCGCCGAAGTCCGCGCCGTCCTTCATGAACGCCGCCTCCTCCGCCGCTGTGTCCGGAGTCATGTCGACATCGCGGTAGGCGTCCTCCGACTGCTTGTCGGTCCGGCAGTTCACCCCCGCGCTGCCCGCGACCCCGCGCGGGTCGAAGCTGACCAGGTCGTAGCGGGCGTTGAGCTGCTCGTACGAGCCGGCGGCCTGCGGCAGTATCGAGACCCCCGAACCACCCGGCCCGCCGAAGTTGAACAGCATCGAGCCGAGGCGCCGGCCCTTGTCCCGGGCCTCCTTGCGGATCAGCGCGATCCCGATGGTGTCGCCGTCCGGCTTCGTGTAGTCCAACGGCACCTCGACGGTCGCGCAACGCCAGTCGGCACCGGGCGCGCTGCCACCCGCCGGGGCCTTGCAGCGCTTCCAGTCCGGCCGCTGGGAGGTGAGCGCGGCAGGCAGCCCCGGTGCGGTGGACTGCCCGCCCGGTGTGGCGGACGACCGGCCGGGGGAGGACGCCGCACCGTGGTCCGTTCCGTCGGCAGGCTTGTCGTCCGTCCCCCCGCCACAGCCCGCGAGCAGCCCCGTCAGCAGCAGTGCGGCGCCGGCCAGAGCCCCGGCGCGTGCGTGTCCGACCACGTGTACGTCCCTCCCCGATGTGCCTGTACGTACGACGTACAGAAAGTGCGCCCATGCTAAGGGCTGTCCCGCAGGGGATTGCGGGACAGCCCTCGGACGGTTCGTAGGGGTGGTGGGGTGCGCGCCGGAGCTGAGCGGTCCGTGGGGGTGGGGCGTGCGCCGGGGCTGAGCGGTCTGTGGGGGTGGGGTGTGCGCCGGGGCTGAGCGGTCTGTGGGGGTGGGGCGTGCGCCGGGGCCGGGGCGGTCCGTCCGGGGCGGGAGTGCGCCGGGGCCGGGTGGTTTGCGGAGGTGGCCTACTCGCAGACGGTTCCGGCCGCCGGAACCTTGCCGTCCAGCAGGTAGCCGCCCACGGCCTGCTGCACACAGGCGTCGCCGCTGTTGTACGCGCCGTGCCCCTGGCCCTCGTACGTCACCTCCGTACCGACACCCTTGCCCAGCGCGTCGGCCATCGCCTTCGCTCCCTGGTACGGGGTGGCCGGGTCGCCGGTGTTGCCGATGACGAGGATCGGGGCGGCGCCCGGGGCGCTGACGTCCGGGGTGTCCCAGGTGCCGGCCACCGGCCAGCCGGTGCAGGTCATCAGGCCCCAGCCGAGGTAGTCACCGAAGACCGGCGAGGCGGACCGGAACTCCGGAAGCTTCGCTTTGGTCTGGTCCGCGGTGTAGCGCAGCTTGGAGTCGACGCAGTTGACAGCGGTGTTGGCGGCCATGAGGTTGTTGTAACGGCCGTCGTTGGAACGGCCGTTCAACGAGTCCGCGAGGGCGAGGAGCAGCGCGCCGTTCCCGCCGTCGGCCTCGTCCACTCCCTGCTCCAGCAGCGGCCAGGTCTCCTTGGAGTAGAGGGAGGCCGCGATGCCGGTGATGGCCAGGGTCTGCGTCAGCTGCCGGCTCCCGAGCCCCGGGATCGGCTTCTTCTCCAGACGGCCGAGCAGTTCGGAGATCCCCTGCTCGATCTCCTTCCCGTTGGAGCCGGGGAGCTTGCACGCGGCGCCGCGGTCCGCGCAGTCCTTCGTGAAGTTGTCCAGCGCGAGCTGGAACCCCTTGGCCTGGCCGAGCGAGGACTGCTCGTAGTCCAGGGTCGGGTCGACCACCCCGTCCAGCACCGCCCTGCCGACGTTCTTCGGGAACAAGTGGGCGTAGACGCCGCCCAGTTCCGTGCCGTACGAGATGCCGAAGTAGTACAGCTTCTTGTCGCCGAGGACCTGGCGCATCAGATCCAAGTCGCGGGCGGCGTTGGTCGTGCCGACGTAAGGGAGTTCTCTGCCGGAGTTCTTCTTGCAGGCCAACGCGAACATCTTGGTGTTTTCGAGGAGGGCGTTCACGTCGGCGGTGGTGTCCGGAGTGCCGTCGGTCTCGTAACGGGCGTCGAGCTGCTGATCGGTCTCGCACTCCACGCCCGCGCTGGCGCCCGCCCCGCGCGGGTCGAAGCTGACCAGGTCGTAGCGGGCGCGGAGCTTTTCGTAGTCGGTGCCGAAGGCGGGCAGGGTGGCGACGCCGGAGGCTCCGGGGCCGCCGAAGTTGAAGATGAGGGAGCCGATCCGCTTCGCCGGGTTCTTGGCCCTGGCCCGGATGAGGGCCAGCTCGATCGTCTCGCCGCCCGGCTTCGCGTAGTCGAGCGGGACCTTCATGAAGGAACACTCCCAGCGGGTACCGCCGGGCAGGGGCGACGGGGCCGTTCCGCTGCCCTGCTCCGGGGTCGGGGCGGGGCAGGACTTCCACGTCAGCTTCTGGGAGGCGAGGCCACCGGTGCTGCTCGCCTCGGCGGCGTTCGCCGCAACCGGAGAGCGCCCCGGTCCGCCCGGGTCGCCCCCGCGGCCGCTCTTCGAGCAGGCGGTGAGGGGCAGGAGCACGGTGACGGCGGCGGCGAGAGCGGCGGCGCGCAGGGCGGGGGAGGTCCTCATGGCCTCATCGTGAGGCGGGATCCGGACCGGTGCACGAGGCACCGGTCCAAGCGGGTGGCCGGGGGCCCACCGCTCGCCCGATCGCCTGACGGGCAGGCGGTGGGAACCAGCACTCCCCGGGGACCAGGGCTCGCTTGCTTCAGTGGACCGGCGCTCGCCCCGGGAGCCGACGCTCGCCTCAGGGGTCAGAGTTCACCCTTGCGGGTCAGATGGTTGAAGCAGAGCCAGCCAGGAAGCACCGGCAGCCAGAGCGTCAGCAGGCGGTACAGCAGAACGGCCGGCGCCGCCACCTCCTTCGGCAGGCCGACCGCGATCAGGCCCAGCGTCAGCGCGCCCTCGACCGCGCCCATGCCGCCCGGTGTGGGCGCCGCCGACCCCAGCGCGTTGCCGGCCAGGAAGACGACCGCGATGCTCGCATAACTGAGCCGCGGCACATCCGGACCGCTGAACGCCCGGACCGACGCGTCCAGACACATCACGAACAGCCCGGTCAGCAGCAGCATTCCGCCGATGCCCGTCAGCAGCTTCTGCGGCCGCTGCACCACGTCCAGCATGCGCGGTACGACTCCGGCGAAGAGCGACCGCACCCGCGTCACCACGAACTTCCGCAGGAACGGAACCGCTGTCACCACCAGCACCAGTACCGCGACGGTCAGCAGCCCGGCGATCACGGTCCTGGAAGGGGTGAGCGAGGACGGGGTCTTCTCGGTGCCGGTGAGATAGCCGAACGCCGCCAGCAGCAGAATGTGGCAGCCGAGACCGAACAGCTGCGAGGCTCCGACACTCGCCACGGCGAGCCCCGGACGCACCCCGGCGCGTTGGAGGAAGCGGGTGTTCAGCGCCACACCCCCGACCGCGGCCGGGGCGACGATCTTCACGAAGGATCCGGCGACCTGCGCCAGCACGGTCTTGCCGAACGGCACCCGTTCCGGCACGAAGCCCAGCAGGCTCATCGACGCCGCGACGTAGCTGAGGGCCGAGAAGCCGACGGCCGCCGCCACCCATCCCCACTCCGCCTGCTCGACGACCGCACCGAAGTCGGCCTGGGTGAACTGCGAGATGAGGAAGTACGCCGCGATCGCACCGGCGATGCAGCTGACCAGGGTGCGCGCCTTGATGCGCTCCAGCCGTACCGGTTCGACCGGCGCCTGCGGCCGGATCAGCAGGACCTGCTGCCGCATCTGGGCGAGCAGGTCCTCCTCGCGCGCCTCGTCCAGCGCGTCGTCCATGGCCCGCTTCTCGGCCTGCTTCTGGTTGCGCAGCGACTTGCGGGCGGCCTTGCGGTCGGGGACCGGACCGGCGGCGGAGGCATCCTGAGCCGCCCCGTGTTCGAGCGCCCTGGCACGCTTGGCCGCGTCCGACGCGTCGAGCACCGCCTCACGTTCACGCTGCGCGCGTTCCCGGGCGAGCCGGCGCAGCGCGGCACGGGTGGAGCGGCTCAGCGCGATCGGCTGGAGCAGGGGCAGACAGTCCGCGACGGCATCGGGACCGAGCACCTCCAGCGCACCGGCGACGGCCCGCTCGGCGCCCACCCGCAGACCGGTCGTGGTGAGCAGTTGCGCGACGTCCATGCGCAGGACCAGGTCACCGGCTGCGATCTCGCCGCCGCGCAGATCGGTGACGAACACCTTGCCCGAACGATCCACCAGGATGGCGTCCCCGGTGAGCCTGCGATGCGCGATCCGCCGCGACTGGAGCGCCTTCACCTGCCGCCAGGCGCCGCGCACCAGCTCGTCGGTGATCTCCGAGTCCTCCAGCGCGTCCAGCGAGCGGCCGCCGATGTGTTCGTACACCAGCATCACGGCGTCGGGTCCGAGCTCGGAGGTGGCGATCAGCTTGGGCGCGTTGGCCCCGGCGGCGATCGCCGCGTACGCGAGCAGCGCCTCCTGCTCCAGCGCCTGACGCAGCGACTGGATGGAGCGGCGCTGGGTGATGCCGCGCAGGGTGAGCCTGCGCCACGCCCGGTAGAAGAAGCCCTGGGCCTGCTGCTCGCGGTCGACAACCGTCACATCGAGCGGTGGCCCGTCCTCCAGGGTGACCAGATAGCGACGCCCGCGGTCGCTCTGGTCGCCGGAGTCGGGGGCGTCCTCGGCCCGCATCGCGGTGACCGGCCGGAAGCCGACATGACGCAGACCGGCCATCAGATGCTGACCGGTCGGCCGTACGTTCGGCGAGCCGACCGTGTAGAGCGTGCCGTACGCCACGGTCCAGCCGATCAGTACGGTGAGGATGATCGAGAACGGGGTCGTGTAACCGCCGACCAGCATGGCGAACGCGTCGAGCAGCAGCACCACCCACAGCACGACCCGCCAGCGTGGCCGTCTCGCCATGCCGACCGCCGTCATATAGGCGATCACGGGGGCGAGATAGCCGTGCACGGGATCGGTGAGCGCGTCGCCGGGCTGCGGCTGGGTCAGGGCGTCCTGGATGGAGCCGGGCGCGGACTTGGCCACCCAGAGGTCGGCGGCGAGCGTGACGCCGTGCGCGAGTACGGCGGCGAGCACGCCGTCCGCGATCCGCAGTCCGTCCCGTTTGATCAGCCGCTCGATGGCGAAGGCGACGGGGACGAGCAGCACGGCGATGCTGGAGACCAGGCCGGCGAGCTTGATCAGGATGTCGGGCGCCTGGCCGGTGCCCTTGTTGATGTCCTGTTCGAGGCCGGTCGTCGTGCCGTGGGCGAACGCGGCGATCGAGAACAGAATGGCGATCGCCAGCACCCCGATGAGGAGGCGCAGGAGATCCGAGGGGCGGTGCACCCGGGCCGGGAGCAGCGGTTCGTCCCCCGAGACACGGTCGGCCTGGTCCGCCGCGACGGTCGACAGCGTCGAACCGGACAGGTGCTCGGGAACCCTTCCCCGTCGCGGACCGGACTCCTCCGGCTCGGCGCGGGGCGTTCCTCGTTCAGGACCGGGTGGCGTCGCGTGGTCCGGGCTGGGCGGCGCTCCCTGTTCCGGACCGGGCGGTGCACCCTGTTCCGGACCGGGTGGCGTCGCGTGGTCCGGACCGGGCGGTGCTCCCTGCCTCCGTCCGGGCTTGTCGGCGGGCCCGCCCGACGCGTCCGGGGCGTCCGCCGCCTTCGGTGGCTGCACGCCCTGCTCCTTCGTCGCCTCTGATGGGTCTTCGTGTTCTCGTATCACCGGTCACCGTCCGCATGATGGTGGCACGACCCGGCGACAGACGAGGGCATCAGGGTGCACTGCGCGGACACGCGAAGCGCAACATACGCTGCTTTGCATCCGCACGCACGCCTCGTGGAAGGGCACGCACGGATCGGGCCGGGCTGTCGGTGGCGTACGGCAGGATGGGGCGGATGAGCCAACACCGGACGAGCGGCGACCGGACGAGCAACGACCCAGCGGGCGGCGAACGGCCGCGCGACGAACGGCCGAGTGACGCTCGGCCGAGCGACGAGTTGCCGGAGTACGCGGAGCGGGTGCTCGATGTCGCCGAGCTGATTCCACCAGGCCGTGTCATGACGTACGGGGATGTCGCCGAGTGGCTGGGCGACGGCGGCCCGCGCCAGGTCGGCCGGGTCATGGCGCTGTACGGGGCCGCGGTGCCGTGGTGGCGCGTGGTGCGCGCCGACGGGGCGCTGCTGCCGGGCCACGAGCTGCGGGCGCTGGGCCACTACCGCGAGGAGAGCACGCCGCTGCGCGAGGCGTCGCGCGCCGCGGAGGGCCATCTGCCGCGACTCGACATGAAGCGGGCGCGGTGGGACGGCGTGACCGGCGACACGGACGCGGACAGGAACGAGGGCGGAGGTGCTCACATCTGACAGCTTCGGCCATTCGGGGGCGCAACGGGTGGCGCCGGGCCAGGCGCGTGATGCGGAACACGAAGCAGTACGCGACGGCACCCGTGCCGCTGAGCGCGACGAGAGACTCGACGGCACCTGTGCCGCTGAGCGCGACGAGGGACGCGGCGGCACCTGTGCCGCTGAGCGCGACGAGGGACGCGGCGGACCCGCTCCGTACCGTGCGGAACGTGACGAGGCACGCAGCGGACTCGCCCCGTACCGCGCCTGAGTCGGCGTAGCGTCGACAGTTCGCGGCACGCACCGCACCTTCATCACCAGCACACCCCCCAGGACCGGCGATCCACGTGAGCTCCTCCTCCTCCACCCGGAACAGTCCGCACCGTCACGCACGGCAGCGGACCGCGGGCGCGTACCGACTGGTGCGTACTCCGCCGGGCTCCGTGGAACCCCCTCTTCTGGACGCAGCACAACGCGCGGTGGTTGATCATCCCGGTGGCCCGCTCCTGGTGCTCGCCGGACCCGGCACGGGCAAGACGACCACGCTCGTCGAGGCGGTGGCCGCACGTGTCGCGCGGGGCGGCGACCCGGCCCGCATCCTGGTCCTCACTTTCAGCCGCAAGGCCGCCGTGGAACTGCGCGACCGGATGGCCGCCCGGCTCGGTGCCGCCCGCGGCCCGCAGGCGACCACCTTCCACTCCTTCTGTTACGCGCTGGTTCGCGCCCATCAGGACGCCGACCTCTTCGCCGAACCGATGAGGCTGCTCTCCGGACCGGAGCAGGACGTGACCGTTCGCGACCTGCTCGCCGGCCAGCTCGAACTGGAGAAGCACGGCTTCGCGCACATCCGCTGGCCCGACGAGCTGCGGGCCTGCCTGACCACGCGTGGCTTCGCCGACGAGGTACGGGCGGTGCTCGCCCGCAGCCGTGAGCTCGGCCTCGGCCCGGACGCACTGGCCGACTTCGCCCGCCGTACCGGCCGGCCGGACTGGGGCGCCGCCGCCGAGTTCCTCGCCGAGTACCTGGACGTGCTGGACGCGCAGGGAGTGCTGGACTACGCGGAACTGGTGCACCGGGCCGTACTGCTCGCCGAACGCCCCGAGGTGTCGGAGCTGCTGGCCGGACAGTACGACGCGGTGTTCGTGGACGAGTACCAGGACACGGACCCCGCGCAGGTACGGCTGCTGCGCGCGCTGGCAGGCAACCGGGGGAGTGCGCCGGGCACAGGGGGAGGGCGGGACCTGATCGCCTTCGGTGACCCGGACCAGTCGATCTACGCATTCCGGGGTGCCGATGTGAACGGCATCCTCGACTTCCCGGAGATGTTCCGGCGGGCGGACGGCGCCCCGGCACCCGTCGGAGTCCTCACCACCTCGCGCCGGTCCGGCGGACCACTGCTGGCCGCCACCCGGCTGCTCACCCGCCGTATGCCGCTGACCCGGCTGCCCTCGGCGAAGGTCCGCGCCCACCGGGAGCTCGGTGCGGTCCGGGAAGGCGGCAGCGTCGAGGCGTACACCTACCCGACGGCCTCCGCCGAGCTCGACAACATCGCCGATCTGCTGCGCCGCGCGCACCTGGAGGACGGCGTCCCGTGGAACGAGATGGCCGTGCTCGTACGGGCCGGAGGCCGCACCATCCCCTCGGTGCGCCGGGCGCTGACTTCGGCGGGCGTCCCCCTGGAGATCGATGGCGACGACCTCCCCCTGCGCCACGAACCGGCGGTGGCGCCGCTCCTGACGGCGCTCCGCGCGGTCGCCACAGCGGCGCTGCGCCCGGGTGCGCCGGGCGCGGAGACGACGGTCCCGGCGGTCCGGGCTTCGGTGGGTGCGGAGACAGTGGTTCCGGCTTCGGCGGGCGCGGAGGCCACGAGCTCGGTGGACGCGGACTCGGTGGACGCGGACTTGGGGGACGCGGACTCGGTGGACGCGGGCACTGCGGTCCTGGAAGCCTCCGCTTCTCCCGGCCGGGCTCCCGGCGAGGCATCTGCAGTGTTCGATGAGGCATCTGCCGGGTCCGGCGGGGAGGCGCCCGCCTTCGCGGAGTCCTCCTGGCTGGACACCGAGACCGCTCTCACGCTCCTGGCCTCCCCCCTCGGCTCCATGGACGCCGCCGACCTGCGCCGACTGGGCCGGGCCCTGCGTGACGAGGAGCGGGCCGCCGGGAATCGTGTACCCGCGCCCTCCGGCGACCTCCTGGCACGCGCACTCGCCGAACCCGAACGCCTCGTCGCACACGACCCGGCGTACGCCCGCGGCGCCCAGCGCCTCGGCGCGCTCCTGCGCAAGGCGCGTGAGCTGCTCGAAGGAGGCGGTACCGCGGAGGAGGCCCTGTGGGAGCTGTGGGCCGGCACCCAGTGGCCGGGGCGGCTGGAGCGTGCCGCGCTGCGCGGTGGCTCGGGCGGCCGCAACGCCGACCGCGACCTCGACGCGGTCTGCGCGCTTTTCGACACCGCGGCCCGCGCCGAGGAGCGCACCGGCGGGCGCGGCGCCCTCAACTTCCTGGAAGAGGTCGACGCCCAGGACATCGCCGCCGACACCCTCTCCAGGCGCGCGGTGCGCCCCGACGCCGTACGGCTGATGACCGCGCACCGGTCCAAGGGCCTGGAGTGGCGCCTCGTCGTCGTCGCAGGAGTACAGGAGGGGCTCTGGCCGGACCTGCGCCGCCGGGGTTCGCTGCTCGAAGCGGACCGGATCGGGCGCGACGGCCTGGCCGAACCACTCGTCCCCGGCGCGCTCCTCGCGGAGGAGCGCCGCCTCTTCTACGTCGCCGCGACCCGTGCCCGCGAACGTCTCGTCGTCACCGCGGTCAAGGCGCCCGCCGACGACGGCGACCAGCCGTCGCGCTTCCTCACCGAGCTCGGCGTCGAACCGCGCGACATCACCGGCCGGCCGCGCCGCCCGCTCGCCGTCGCCGCGCTCGTCGCCGAGCTCCGCGCCACCACTGTCGACCCCGACGCCTCCGACGCGCTGCGCGAGGAGGCGGCCCATCGCCTCGCCCGCCTCGCCGCCCTCACCGACGACGAGGGCCAGCCGCTCGTACCGGCGGCGCATCCCTACCGCTGGTGGGGCCTGTACGAGCCGACCCGCTCCGCCGTCCCGCTCCGCGACCGCGACCAGCCCGTGGCCCTCTCGGGCAGCGCGCTCGACCAGCTCGCCAACGCCTGCGCGCTCCAGTGGTTCCTCGGCCGCGAGGTGAAGGCGGATGCCCCGGCGACAGCCGCGCAGGGCTTCGGCAACGTCGTCCACGTCCTCGCCGACGAAGTGGCCTCCGGACGCACCCCGGCCGATCTGGCCGTCCTGATGGAGCGGCTGGACTCGGTCTGGGACGGTCTCGCCTTCGACGCCCCCTGGAAGTCCCAGCAGGAGAAGGAACAGGCCAGGGCCGCCCTGGAACGCTTCCTGCGCTGGCATGTCATGGACCGGGTCGGCCGCACCGCCGCCGCCAGCGAGCACGACTTCGACGTGACGCTGGCAGCGGGACAGTACGAGGTACGCATCCGCGGTTCCATGGACCGCGTCGAACAGGACGCCGAGGGCCGGGCGTACGTCGTCGACTTCAAGACCGGCAAGCAGTCCCCGACCAAGGACGAGGTCGCCCGCCACCCCCAGCTCGCCGTGTACCAGCTGGCCGTACAGGAGGGAGCGGTCGACGAGATCTTCGACGGCCGTCGTCCTCTGCCCGGCGGCGCCGAACTCGTACAACTGCGCCAGCCCGCACCCAAGAAGGAGGGGGGCGAAGCCCTCCCCAAGGTGCAGGCCCAGGAACCGCTCTCCGGAGCATGGGTGTCCGACCTGCTGGCCACGGCTGCCGGCCGGGTTCTCGACGAACGCTTCACCCCCACGACCGGCACGCACTGCACACACTGCGCCTTCCGGGCCGCGTGCAGCGCACAGCCGGAGGGCCGCCACATTCTGGAATGAGCGCCACATCCTGCAGTGACCGTCTGACCGTCTGACCGTCTGGGTGCCTGACCGCCTACCGCCTACGGCCGGGGTGTCCGAGCGCCTGCGTGCCCTCGGCCGGGTCCGGGGC
Source organism: Streptomyces sp. NPDC058051 (assembly GCF_042885475.1). NCBI lineage: Bacteria > Bacillati > Actinomycetota > Actinomycetes > Kitasatosporales > Streptomycetaceae > Streptomyces > Streptomyces sp. NPDC058051. Next base: position 351,045 of record NZ_JBHVRW010000003.1, on the reverse strand, counting down.
GGTGCGGCAGCCCCGGCTCGTTGTCGGTGCGCCCGGTTAGCCTCTGTGGGGTGTCCTCACGTATCACCGATCCCGAGCAGCTGAAGGAACTCCTCGGGATCCCGTTCACCCCGGAGCAGACGGCCTGCATCACCGCGCCGCCCGCCCCGCAGGTGATCGTGGCCGGAGCCGGGTCGGGCAAGACGACGGTGATGGCCGCGCGCGTGGTGTGGCTGGTGGGGACCGGCCAGGTCGCCCCGGAACAGGTCCTCGGACTCACCTTCACCAACAAGGCGGCCGGTGAGCTCGCCGAGCGTGTCCGCAAGGCCCTGATCGCGGCCGGTGTGACCGATCCGGACGTCATCGATCCGGACGATCCCCCGGGCGAGCCCAGCATCTCCACGTACCACGCGTTCGCCGGCCGACTTCTCACCGAGCACGGCCTGCGCATCGGACTCGAACCCACCACGCGTCTCCTCGCCGACGCCACCCGCTACCAGCTGGCCGCCCGGGTACTGCGCGAGGCCCCCGGCCCCTATCCGGCCCTGACCAGGTCGTTCCCCACGCTCGTCAGCGATCTGCTGGCGCTGGACGCCGAGCTGGCCGAGCATCTCGTACGCCCCGAACAGCTCGCGGACCACGACACCGAACTGCTCCGCACGCTGGAGACGGCCCGGCTGACCAACGCCGAACTGCGCAAGATCCCCGAGTCCGCCCGGGCCCGTCGCGAGCTGCTGGAGCTGACCAGCCGCTACCGCGAGGCCAAGAAGAGCCGCGACCTCCTCGACTTCGGCGACCAGATCGCCCTCTCCGCGGAGCTGGCCCTCACCCGACCGGAGGTCGGCGCGATCCTGCGCGACACGTTCCGGGTCGTCCTGCTCGACGAGTACCAGGACACCTCGGTCGCCCAGCGCCTGCTGCTCTCCGCCCTCTTCGGCCGTGGCCCCGGGGAGGCAGTCACGGAGGCAGTCACGGAGGCAGTCACGGAGGCAGTCGGGGAGGCAGCCACGGCGGCGGTCACGACGGCGAGGGAAGGGGCGAGGGAAGGGGCTGGGGAAAGGGCGGCGGAAGGGGCGAGCGAAGGGGCCGGGGCGGGGCCCACCGGTCATGCCGTCACCGCCGTCGGCGACCCCTGCCAGGCGATCTACGGCTGGCGCGGTGCCTCCGTCGCGAACCTCGACGACTTCCCGCTCCACTTCCCGCACGCCGACGGAACGCCCGCCACCCGGTACTCCCTCAGCGAGAACCGCCGCAGCGGCGGACGCCTCCTCCACCTCGCCAACGGCCTCGCCGAGCCGCTGCGCGCCATGCACGAGGGCGTCGAGGCGCTGCGCCCCGCCCCGGGCGCCGAGCGCGACGGCATCGTCCGCTGCGCGCTCCTCCGTACCCACACCGAGGAGATCGACTGGCTCGCCGATTCGATCGCCCACCTCGTGCGGACCGGGAAGGCGCCGGGCGAGATCGCCGTCCTGTGCCGCACAGCGGGCGATTTCCCGGAGATCCAGGCCGCGCTGGTCGCCCGCGACATCCCGGTCGAGGTCGTCGGACTGTCCGGGTTGCTGCACCTGCCCGAGGTCGCCGACCTCGTCGCGGTCTGCGAGGTCCTTCAGGATCCCGGTGCCAACGCCTCGCTGGTCCGGCTGCTCACCGGCCCGCGCTGGCGCATCGGCCCCCGCGACCTGGCGCTCCTCGGCCGCCGTGCCCGTCTCCTCGTGCACCGCGCGGCCCCCGGCGACGAGGACGGCTTCGACGTCGACCGCCGCCTCGCCGAGGCCGTCGAAGGCACCGACCCGGCCGAAGTGATCTCGCTCGCCGACGCGCTGGACACCTTCCTCGCGTCGGGCGGCGGGGCGGACGACGGACTTCCGTTCTCCGCCGACGCCCGTGTCCGCTTCGCCCGGTTGGCCGCCGAACTGCGCGACCTGCGCCGCTCGCTGGCCGACCCCCTGATGGACGTACTGCACCGCGTCCTCGCCACCACGGGCCTGGAGGTCGAGCTCTCCGCGTCACCGCACGCGCTGGCGGCCCGGCGCCGCGAGACCCTCGCCAACTTCCTCGACGTCGCGGCCCGCTTCGCCGCCACCGACGGCGACGCCACCCTCCTCGCCTTCCTCGGCTTCCTGCGCACCGCCGTCCAGTACGAGAAGGGCCTGGACAACGCGCTGCCCGGCGGTGAGAACACCGTCAAGGTCCTCACCGCCCACAAGTCGAAGGGTCTGGAGTGGGACGTCGTCGCGGTGCCCGGCCTGGTCACCGGCCAGTTCCCCAGCAGCCAGTCCCGCGACGCGTGGACCTCCCAGCCCAAGGTCCTCCCGCACGCCCTGCGCGGGGACACGGCCACCCTCCCCGCCGTCCACTCCTGGGACGCCAAGGGGCTCAAGGGCTTCAAGGAGGAGATGAAGGCGCACCAGCACACCGAGGAGCTGCGCCTGGGATACGTGACCTTCACGCGCCCCCGCACCCTGCTGCTCGGTTCCGGGCACTGGTGGGGCCCGACCCAGAAGAAGCCGCGCGGCCCGTCCGCCTTCCTGCACGAGCTGTACGAGCACTGCGCGGCAGGGTACGGCGAGATCGAGGCATGGGCGGACGAACCCGACGAGGACGAGGAGAACCCCGCGCTCGCCGAGAAGGACGTCGACCGGGCGTGGCCGCTCCCCCTGGACGGCACCGCCCTGACCCGCCGCCGGGCCGCTGCGGACACGGTGATGGCACACCTGGAGGCCCTGGCCGCGACAGGAAGCACACCGGACGCGTACGGGACAGCGGCCGACGCCCCGGATCCGTACGACGGCTCCTGCGCCGACGACGGTCTGTACACCGACGAGCCGTACGGCGACCCGTACGCGGACGGTCCGGACGGCGGCCCGTTCCCGGACGACGAGGCGTTCCCGGACAACGGCCTGTTCCCCCGCGACGAGGCGTTCTCGGACAACGGCTCGTTCGCCGACGACGAGGCGTTCTCGGACAACGGCTCGTTCGCCGACGACGAGGCATTCCCCGAAGAGACCGGCGACTGGGAGGCACTGTCGACGGAGCCCCCGCCGGCCCACACCGCGCCCGCGCCCCCGAGCCCGCGCCCGGCCCCTGCGCCGTCCGTCCCGGCCGCGCGCACGCCCCCGCCCGCCGAAGAGCACGGTCTCGTGCCCCAGCCTGCCGGGGAGCGCCGCCTCACCCCCGAGGAGTCCCGCACGCTCGCCTCCTGGGACCGTGACCTCGACGCCCTCACCGGCGAACTCCGTCGCGCGCGCGCCACCGTGCGCGACGTCCTCGTGCCCGCCTCGCTCTCCGCCACCCAGCTGCTGCGCCTCGCCGACGACCCCGACGGCTTCGCCCAGGAGCTGGCCCGTCCCATGCCGAGGCCCCCGCAGCCCGCGGCCCGCAGGGGCACCCGTTTCCACGCCTGGGTGGAGTCGCGCTTCGAGGAACTGCCGCTGCCCATGCTCGGGCCGGACGAGCTGCCCGGCGGCGACGAGAGCGACGCCGAGATCGCCGACGAGCGCGACCTCGCCGCACTCAAGGAGGCCTTCGAGCGCACCCCGTACGCCCGCCGCACCCCGTACCGCGTGGAGACACCGTTCCAGATCACTCTGGCCGGCCGTGTGATCCGGGGCCGTATCGACGCGGTGTACCGCACCGGGGACACCTACGAGATCGTCGACTGGAAGACCGCCCGCGCCCACACCGCCGACCCCCTCCAGCTCGCCGTCTACCGCCTGGCCTGGGCCGAGCTGCACGATCTGCCGCTCACCGACGTCACCGCCACGTTCCTGTACGTACGCAGCGGGGAGACCGTCCGCCCCACCCGCCTCCCGGGCCGGGCGGAGCTGGAACGGCTCCTGCTGGACGAACCACCTCCCACGGGGTAGCCGGCATCGTCGCGGCCCGACGCGCCTGCTGTCCTAAGACCTGTCGATCAGCAGCTGGGCGCGCGCGGTCGCGAACAGTCGCCGCTGCGTGGCGAGCTTCCCGGAGTCGGCGGCGGTGTCGAGGAGCAGCTGGTAGACCCGGCCCGCCGTGCCCGCCACGAAGACCTCGACACGCTTTCGGGGCCCGCTCTGACCCGCCCAGTGGTAGTCGATCTCCAGCCAGAGCGCGTCGCGGCCGTTCTGCCGGGTGGTGTGCGTGACGACCTTGAGACCGGCCATCGACGACCTGGCGGTGTCGCGGTACCAGTCGAGCTGCCCGGCGGAGGCCGCCTGGGCGGTCGCCCCGTACGACGTGTCCCGCTTGACGCTCATGTCATGAGCGCGATCCGGGGAGGTCCAGGTGCTCTGGATGCCGTTGCGCTCCTTCCGGTTCCAGCCGTCCGGCACGGCGAAGGCGACCGTGAGGCCGGGTTCGTCGACACGGTGCCAGCCCTTGGGCACGGCCGGCGGGGAGGGCTGCGGCGGGACGGAGGGCTGTGACGACCCCGAGGGCTGTGAGGACTCCGAGGGCGCGGTGTCGGGGTCGACGGTCGCGTCCGGGGCGCCGGGGGCGTCCGTCTCCGGCGGAGCCGGCGTGGACGAGGTGTTTGGGGCGCCGGCATGGTCGGCGATGCTCCGGTTGACCGAGGAGCCGCCGACGAGCGGAACCCCGAACACTGCCAGCAGCAGACCGAAGACAGCGGTGATCGCCGAGACCCACGCCGCTATTTCCCCGGCCCGCCGAATCGGCGGCGTTCCCCCGCCTGAATTGCTCAACTCCCTCTCCTCCCTCGCGGCCGGGCGCCGAGCGCTGTCCCGCGGAGCCTTCGACGGAAACCATTCAACGGGAGGAGCGGCGCTGCCGACAGATATCCGGCCACAGCGAGGGCAGTGCGGCCCGGCGTCGCGCGCGGGCGGACCTCCCTGGGCGAGGCACTAGGCTCAAGGCCATGAGCGAGACCCCGGACAACGCTGTCCGTACGTACACCGAGCAGCACCGCACAGCCTTCCTCGACGACCTCGCCGCCTGGCTGCGCATCCCGTCCGTATCCGCTCAACCGGTCCATGACGGGGACGTACGACGCAGCGCCGAGTGGCTGTGCGCCAAACTCGGGGAGACCGGTTTCCCGGTCACCGAGATCTGGGAGACGCCCGGCGCTCCCGCGGTCTTCGCCGAGTGGCCGTCCGCCGACCCGGACGCTCCGACCGTCCTCGTCTACGGGCACCACGACGTGCAGCCCGCCGCCCGCGAGGACGGCTGGGACACCGACCCGTTCGAGCCGGTGATCCGCGACGGCCGCCTGTACGGGCGGGGCGCCGCCGACGACAAGGGGCAGGTGTTCTTCCACACCCTCGGCGTCCGGGCCCACCTCGCCACGACCGGCCGCACCACCCCCGCCGTCCACCTCAAGCTGCTGGTCGAGGGCGAGGAGGAGTCCGGCTCACCGCACTTCCGCGCCCTGGTCGAAGAGCGGGCAGCCCGGCTCACCGCCGACGCCGTGATCGTCTCCGACACCGGCATGTGGGACGAGACGACCCCCACGGTCTGTACCGGCATGCGCGGCCTCGCCGAGTGCGAGATCGAGCTGTACGGCCCCGAGCAGGACATCCACTCCGGCTCGTTCGGCGGCGCGGTCCCCAACCCGGCGACGGCGGTGGCCCGGCTCGTCGCCGCGCTGCACGACGCGGACGGCCGGGTCGCGATCCCCGGTTTCTACGACGGCGTGACGGAACTCACCGCCGCCGAGCGCGCGCTCTTCGCCGAGCTGCCCTTCGACGAAGCCACCTGGCTGCGTACCGCCAAGTCGCGAGCGGCGTCGGGCGAAGCGGGCTACTCCACGCTGGAACGCATCTGGGCCCGCCCCACCGCGGAGGTCAACGGCATCGGCGGCGGCTACCAGGGCGCCGGAAGCAAGACGATCATCCCGTCCTCCGCCCTGGTGAAGATCAGCTTCCGGCTGGTCGCGGGCCAGGACCCCGACCACATCCAGCAGGCCGTGCGGACCTGGGCCGGGACACAGATCCCGGCCGGTGTCCGGCACCGGATCACCTTCGCTCCGGCCACCCGCCCCTGTCTGACCCCGCTGGACCACCCCGCCCTGCAGGCTGTGGCCCGCGCCATGGGACGGGCCTTCGGCCAGAAGATCCTCTTCACCCGCGAGGGAGGCTCGGGACCGGCCGCCGACCTGCAGGACGTACTCGGCGCACCCGTCCTCTTCCTGGGCATCTCCGTACCGTCCGACGGCTGGCACGCCCCCAACGAGAAGGTCGAGATCGACCTCCTGTGCAAGGGCGTGGAGACAACCGCCCACCTCTGGGGCGAGCTGGCCGCCGCCCTCCGCTGAATCCTCTGAACACCCGATCCGTCCCGGGGGAGTAGGAAGCACCTGTGAGCACCTTCGACAACGCCACCGCAGACCGGCCCATCGGTCTCACCGCGCCCAGCGGCATCGACCGCGCGGCGCACCACCGCCTCGACGAGGCATGGCTGTCCGCCGCGTGGAGCCACCCGACCACCCGTGTGTTCGTCGTCTCCGGCGGGCAGGTGCTGATCGACGACACGGCCGACGGGGGCACGGAGATCGTCATGACCCCGGCCTTCGAGGCGCCGCTCACCGAGACCCACCGCTACTTCCTCGGCACCGACGAGGACGGCGTCAGTTACTTCGCACTCCAGAAGGACTCCCTGCCCGGCCGGATGGACCAGCCGGCCCGTCCGGCGGGGCTGCGCGAGGCCGGACTGCTGCTCGGCCCCCGCGACGCGGGTCTGATGGTGCACGCGGTGGCCCTGGAGAACTGGCAGCGCCTGCACCGCTTCTGCTCGCGTTGCGGCGAGCGCACGGTCATCGCGGCCGCCGGGCACATCCGCCGCTGCCCGGCCTGTGGCGCCGAGCACTATCCCCGCACCGACCCCGCGGTCATCATGCTGGTGACGGACGACCAGGACCGGGCCCTGCTGGGCCGCCAGGTGCACTGGCCCGAGGGCCGCTTCTCGACGCTTGCGGGCTTCGTCGAGCCGGGTGAGTCGATCGAGCAGTCCGTGGCCCGTGAGGTGTTCGAGGAAGCGGGCATCACGGTCGGCAAGGTCGAGTACATCGCCAGCCAGCCCTGGCCGTTCCCGTCGAGCCTGATGCTCGGCTTCATGGCACGGGCCACGTCGGCGGAGATCGACGTGGACGGTGAGGAGATCGAGGAGGCCCGCTGGTTCTCCCGCGAGGACCTGACGGCGGCCTTCGAGTCGGGCGAGGTCATGCCCCCGTTCGGCATCTCGATCGCGGCCCGCCTGATCGAACTCTGGTACGGCAAGCCGCTCCCGAAGCCCGGCGCCGTCGGCTGACCCGCGGCGCACCGCACGAGGGGCGTGCAGCACCCCCAGGACATGTACGGCGGCGGCGTGCCCTTGGACAGGTACGGGACCGCCCGGCAGCACGTGCCCCGGACGCGCACCGGGCGGGCGCGTACAGCGACGCCCTCTCCGGCCGCGACCGGAGAGGGCGTCACCACGCCGCGGAACCGTGTGGTCAGGCTGCGAGCGCCTGCTTCACCTGGGCCAGGGACGGGTTCGTCATGACGGCCTCGACACCCGTGGAGCCGACCACGAGGACGGTGGGAACGGTCTGGTTGCCCCCGTTGGCCTTCTCCACGAAGGCCGCGGAGTCCGGGTCCTGCTCGATGTTGATCTCGTTGTACGCGATGCCTTCGCGGTCCATCTGGCCCTTGAGCCGACGGCAGTAGCCGCACCACGTGGTGCTGTACATCGTCACAGTGCCCGGCATATTCTCGCGCTCCTCTGTTTCTTCGGTCGTGTCAGACCCGTCGGTCTTCTCAGTCTCATCCGTCACGCGGAGAAGCTGGAAAGTGCGTCACCGCACGGAAGAGGAACGTACGTGAGCCGAGCACCATTCCCGGCACCACCCCAGCACCACCCCAGCATCGGCCCGCTGGCGCCCCGCTGACGCCGCGCGTCAGGGGCCCGACTCTCCGGTGTCGGCGTAGGCCGTCCCTCAGGCGCCAGTCGACCGTCACTCCCGTGTCCGGCCGTCACTCCTGTGTCCGGTCGGTGTCACTCCTGTGTCGACGGGCCGTCGCCCCGCATTAGTACGACAGATGCGGTCCCCCTGTGGACAACCTCCGCGCCCGCCTCTTCCGACCTGGCAGCATGGCGGGGTGACAGCAGCAACGCATTCCTCCCTTTTCCCGCAGGTTCCCGAGTCGGCCGACGCCGTGCTCGACGGCCTGGACCCCGAGCAGCGCGAGGTCGCGACGGCCCTGCACGGCCCGGTGTGCGTCCTGGCCGGAGCCGGTACGGGCAAGACGCGTGCGATCACCCATCGCATCGCCTACGGGGTGCGCGCCGGGATACTCCAGCCGGCGAGTGTGCTTGCCGTCACGTTCACCAACCGGGCCGCGGGCGAGATGCGGGGGCGGCTGCGCCAGCTCGGCGCCGGCGGGGTCCAGGCACGGACGTTCCACTCCGCCGCCCTGCGCCAGCTCCAGTACTTCTGGCCGAGAGCGGTCGGTGGCGAGCTGCCCCGGCTGCTGGAGCGCAAGGTCCAGCTGGTTGCCGAGGCCGCGGCTCGCTGCGGCATCCGGCTCGACCGCACCGAGCTGCGCGACGTCACCAGTGAGATCGAGTGGTCCAAGGTCACCCAGACCGTGCCTGCCGACTATCCGGCCGTGGTCGCCAAGACGCAGCGCGACGCCCCGCGCGATCCGGCCGAGATCGCCCAGATCTACGGGATGTACGAGCAGCTGAAGCGCGACCGCTCGGTGATCGACTTCGAGGACGTGCTGCTTCTCACCGTCGCCATTCTTCAGGACCGCCATGACATCGCCGACCATGTCCGCCGCCAGTACCAGCACTTCGTCGTCGACGAGTACCAGGACGTCAGCCCGCTCCAGCAGCGGCTGCTCGATCTCTGGCTCGGCGACAGGGAGACCCTGTGCGTCGTCGGTGACGCCAGCCAGACGATCTACTCCTTCACCGGAGCCACCCCCGACCATCTGCTGAACTTCCGCACCCGTCATCCCCACGCGACGGTGGTCAAGCTGGTCCGGGACTACCGCTCCACCCCTCAGGTCGTTCATCTGGCCAACGGGCTGCTCAGCCAAGCCCGTGGCCGCGCCGCCGAACACCGGCTGGAACTCGTCTCCCAGCGCGAGCCGGGCCCCGAGCCCGGCTACACGGAATACGCGGACGAGCCCGCGGAGGCCGAGGGCACCGCCCGCCGCATCCGCGATCTGATCGCCGCGGGCGTCCCGGCAGGTGAGATCGCCGTGCTTTACCGGGTCAACTCCCAGTCCGAGGTCTACGAGCAGGCCCTCGCGGACGCGGGGGTGCCGTACCAGCTGCGGGGCGCGGAGCGCTTCTTCGAGCGCGCGGAGGTGCGGGAGGCGGGCGTCGCCCTGCGCGGCGCGGCCCGCGCGGGGGACAACGACTCCTTGCTCGACGACGCGGAGGGGCTGCCTGCGGAGGTGCGCGCGGTGCTTTCGACCAAGGGGTGGACCACCGAACCGCCCGCGGGTTCCGGCGCGGTGCGCGACCGCTGGGAGTCGCTGGCCGCACTGGTCAGGCTCGCCGAGGACTTCGAGCGGGCCAGGCCGGGGGCGACGCTCTCGGATCTGGTGGCGGAGCTCGACGAGCGCGCAGCCGCCCAGCACGCCCCCACGGTCCAGGGGGTCACACTCGCCTCGCTGCACTCGGCGAAGGGCCTGGAGTGGGATGCCGTGTTCCTGGTCGGGCTGACCGAGGGCATGATGCCGATCACCTACGCCAAGACCGACGAGCAGATCGAGGAGGAGCGTCGGCTGCTGTACGTCGGCACCACCCGGGCGCGCTTCCATCTGTCCTTGTCATGGTCGCTGTCCCGCTCACCCGGTGGCCGTGCCGGACGACGCCCGAGCCGGTTCCTGAACGGACTGCGTCCCGGCTCGGCGGCTGTCGGCACGCGCGGCGCGGCCGGAGGCGGCGGTGTCGAACGGGGTCCGGGGCCGGTCGCCAAGCGCGGCCGTCGCGGGCCTGCCCGGTGCCGGGTCTGCGGCAAGACCCTCACCGACGCGGGCGAGATGAAGCTGATGCGCTGCGACGACTGTCCCTCCGACATGGACGAGGCGCTGTACGAGCGGCTGCGCGACTGGCGGGCGGCCCGGGCGAAGGAGATCGGCCAGCCCGCGTACTGCGTGTTCACCGACAAGACGCTGATGGCCATCGCGGAGGCGGTGCCCGGCAGCGCGGGCGAACTGGCGATGATCTCCGGGGTCGGCACGCGGAAGCTGGACCGGTTCGGGACCGCGGTCCTCGCCATGTGCGCAGGTGAGACGGTGGGGGACGAGCTCGGTGACGCCGTTGACGAGATGTGAGAAAAACTCGTCGGAAAAATAGTTTGCGCCCGCCCCAGTCATCACCATAGGTTCTTAACCACGGGAACAGCGACTTCTCTGAAGCCCTGGTCCTGTGCTGTACTTATCCGAATAGGCAGGACCGATCCACCGGTCCGCCCGAGACGCCGAGAGGAGGCGATTGAAGTGATCAGCATCATCAAGACCAACAAAATGACCGATCTTTCGGTCGTCTCCGCCTGCTCGCTCGGCCTCGCCCGCTCTTCGGCGGCCTCGCTGCGTGGCACCGGTCTGTCCGGCATTTCCGCCGTCAGCCCGCTGTCCCTGTCAGGTCTCCCCGTGCGGGAGCGCAATGAGCGACCGACCCAGGCACCGGCAGCAGCAGTAGTGAAGGGACAGGCCCAGGCCTATGCCTTCGCGGCCGTCGGTGCAGGAGCGGAATTCGGCACCAAGAAGCAGACGATGCATCACACGATGTGGGCCTTCCGTGGGCCTGAACCCTGGAGTCATCCAGCCTGATTCAGCATCAGGCCGGCGCCTTCAGGGCCGCGGAACCCCACTCGGGATCCGCGGCCCTTTTGTTTTGTCCAAACGGACGAGACAGCGCGAAGGAGCCTCGGGACAAGCAGCACCCGGTACCAGCCGCCCCCCGGTCAACAGACCGGAACGACCAGACGAGGACACCACCCACCGTGCAACTCGAAACGCACGCCCCGTCCGTACCGCCTTCCGAAACGATCCCGCCGCCCGGCCCCACGGAGGACTCCACCTTGATCCCCCTCACCGCGCTCACCGCGCTCGACGACGCCATCGAGAACCTCGGCGTGCCCGTCCCCTGCCGTTCCTACGACCCGGAGGTCTTCTTCGCGGAGTCGCCGGCCGATGTCGAGTACGCCAAGTCCCTCTGTCGCACCTGCCCGCTCGTCCAGGCCTGCCTCGCCGGGGCCAAGGAGCGTCGCGAGCCGTGGGGCGTCTGGGGCGGTGAGCTCTTCATCCAGGGCGTTGTCGTTGCCCGCAAGCGGCCGCGTGGCCGTCCGCGCAAGAACCCGGTCGCGGCGTGACCGCCGGACTGGGGGTCACGGCCCCCACACCCATGAAACGCATCGGAACCATCGACCGCCCCCACACCCACGATCCCCGAAATCAGGCACCCATGTCCGTCCCCACGAATGAGCCCGTCGGCTCCGCAACACCGAACGTCACGATCATCGGCGCGAACGACTCGCGTCAGAACAGGACCCGCGAGATGCAACTCATCCCAGAAGCCATGGCGCGTGCCCATATGCACGACCGCCTGAGGGAGGCCGACACGCAACGCCAGGCCGTGCGCCTGGTCGCCTCGCGTCGGATGCAGCGCAGGGCGGAGCGCGCCTCGATGCGCGCCCGCCGAGCGCTGGCCATGGCCGTCATGCACTAGTGCCCCTCCCGGCGCCTGCCAGGCCGAACACCAGCAACATCCGCTGCCGGGCAACCGCTCCGCCCGGCAGCAGTCAGTACCGATAGTCAGTACCCCTTCCGCGGGGGCCGGTCCGAACGGGCCGGCCCCCGCGGTCGTGCTGCGCGGTCGGTCGTGCTGCGCGGTCGTGCTGTGTGGTTGCCGTGCGGCCCAGCCGCGGCGGAGTTATCGTCACGAGGTGGACGAGGAGACTCATCACCGGATTTCGCAACCCGCGCAGGGGGACACCTCCGTGGTCCTCTGCGCCCTGTGCCGTACCCCCGCCGACAGCGAGAACGCACCGCCGACCTGGATCTGCTCTGTGGAGAACGGCCGACGCCGGTACTTCTGCGGAGGGTGCGCCCGCACCCACATCAGGGCGATCGAGAGCCGTCTCGACTCAGCCCGGTGGTGACAGCCGGGGCGACGACGGGACACGGCGGCCCCGGGACACGGCCGCGCAGGACGTGGGCCTGGCGCGCAGGAGCGCAGGACATGCGCCCCGGGGTGCCGCGCCCCGGGCGTGAGCGAGAACGCGTGCCGGGCACCCGGGTTGCGAGTGACGCCCCGTGACCAGTGCCGGTGGTCGCGAGTGACGCCCGTGACCGGTGCCGGGGCCTGATCGACGCCCCGGTGCCGGTGCCGGTGCGGGGGCCTGATCTGCGACCCGGTCCCGGTGCTGGGGTCGGGAACCGGCCTACGCGCCTGCAGCAGCCTCACCCGCCAACTCCTGCACCGGGGACTCCTGCTCATGCACCGCCAGGAACCCCGGCACCCAGGATTCGAGTTCGTCGCGGAGCCGGACCGTCGCCCCCAGTTGGCACAGCACTCCGATCGTGCTCAGCGTCACCCGGTGTATCAGCAGATAGGCAGGCGGCAGATTCAGTCGCTTGCCCAGTTGGTGGGCGGGCGAGCGGGGGTCCGCGATCCGCGCCGCCTGATTGCGCATCCAACCCCGGGTGAAGGTGAACTCCTCCACCTGCGCCGGTTCGATGATCGGGAGGAGATAGTCGAGCACAGCGTCCGGGTCGAGGTCGATCGACTCCTTGACGAAGCCCTCCGCGCGCAGCAACTCGTACACCGCGTCCGCGTCACCTGCCAGCGTCAGCCGCAAGGAGTCCCCGATGGGGTGCGGCAGACCACCCGGCAGCCGGTCCACTGTGCCGAAGTCAAGGACTCCGAGCCGCCACTGACCGGCCTCGCCGGCCTCATCGTCCGGGGGCAGCAGCCGGAAATTGCCCGGATGGGGGTCCGCGTGCAGCAGCCCGGTGCGCGCCGGGCCCGAGAAGAGAAAGCGCGCCAGAAGCTGACCGGCCCGGTCCCGCTGTTCCGGCGTGCCCTCCGCGATCACGTCGGCCAGCGGAACACCGTCCATCCACTCCGTCACCAGCACCTGGTCCGACTGGTGCACCACACCGGGGATCACGACATCCGGGTCGGCGGCGAACTCCTCGGCGTGGTCCCGCTGCGACCGTGCCTCCTGCTCGTAGTCCAGTTCCTCCGAGACCCGGTCGCGCAGCTCCGTGATGAGCGGCTTGATGTCCATTCCGGGAATCAGCGGGCCGAGCAGCCGGGCGAACCTGCTGAGTTGGGCCAGATCCGAGAGCAGCGCCTCCCCGGCGCCCGGATACTGCACCTTCACCGCGACGTCCCGCCCGTCGTGCCACACCGCCCGGTGCACCTGACCGATCGACGCGGCGGCCGACGGCCTGTCCTCGAATTCGAGGAACAGCTCCCGCCACTCCTCGCCGAGCCGTTCCGCCAGCACCGCGTGCACCGTGCCGCTGGGCAGGGGCGGGGCGGCTTCCTGCAGTTTGGTGAGCGCCGCTCTGTACGGTCCGGCGACCTCCTCGGGCAGCGCCGACTCGAAGACGGACAGGGCCTGCCCCAGCTTCATCGCCCCGCCCTTCAATTCGCCCAGGACCTTGAAGAGCTGGTCCGCGGTGCGCTGCTGGACCTCCCGGGCGACCAGCTCCGCGGACTTTCCGCCGATCCGCTTGCCCAGACCCCACGTGGCACGGCCGGCGAAACCCAGTGGCAGGGCGGCCAGCTTGGCGGTACGGGTGACCGCCTTCCGGGGAAGATCAGACATGAGCCCCTCCAAATCCCAGACTGCCGTACCGCGTGCGGCGGTTACCCGGCCATTGTGTCGTGTGCCGCTTCGACCCCGGAGGCACGCTCCCTCACAGTGTGCCCAGCCGCTCCGCATGAACAGCCGAGGTGAGCCCCGATCCGCTCGGACCGCCAGTCCAACAGCGGCAGTGCCGCCTCCCAGCGCGTCCCCGTACTGGCCGGAAGGTCCCCGTCCAGGAAGGACAGTGCGTGGGCGGCCGCCAAACCGGCCACCGCTGTCGCCAGCCCCAGGTCACATGCCTGCACGGCGGTGCGCCGCCCCGACTGCCACTGAGCGAGCATCCTGGGCCACTGCTCGTCGCGGTCCGCGCGCCCCAGCGCCAGACACCCCGCGCACGCCGTACCCCCGGGCAGGACCAGGGGCCCGACCACACCCGTCGCCTCCAGTACTCCGGCATAGAGATGGGGGGTTCCCGAAGCGATCCACGGCTCTGCCGGACGCGGGTCGGGGGCGTACACGGCGAGGCCGTCGCGAGGGGCGACCACAACCAGCGACAGTCCCGGCTCACCGCCCGCCGGGGATCCCGCCGCCTCCGGCCCCCGGGGAGCCGGCCCCGAGGCGGATCTGCGCACCAACTGCCGGGCAGCGGTGTCTCTGCGCTCGCCGACGGCTGTCGGGGGGAGCCCTCCGGGCGATACGTCGCACGGCTCGGCGCACCCGCCGTCCAGAACCTCCACCCGGCCCACCCCCGACCCGGACAGCACCGCCGCGATCGCCGCACCGACCCGGCCGGCCCCCCGCACCTGGACCCGCATCGCCCGGCGGGCCGCCAGCCGCCGCATCCCGCCGCCCGGCTCGGGATGGACGACGGAGAGCGACGCCAGGTCGGGGCGGTGCCGCTCCAGCACCCCGGGCCGGTCGCGCAACGCATCGGTCTCCGGTCCGGCAGCCCGCACATCGTCGACCAGGCCCGCATCCGTCAAAAGGTCGACGAGCGTGTCCACTTGACCACCCGACAGATCCAGGGCGCGGCCCTCCTCGCGCAGCATCGGCAGGCCGCGCGTGCCGTCGAGCAGTTCGAGGAAGCAGCCCGTGGCGATATCCATCGGACCCAGCTTCACCGCATGCGCGGGGGTCACCCCGAATTGCACGGTGCCCCGGCCACGCCAGGCGCGGCGCAGTGCGGGCTTCAACATCGGATACATGGTCTTCCCCCGGTCCGTGTTCCCTGATTTCTGTGTGTGGGCTGTGGCCCGGATCCCGCGAGATCCTTCGTCAGAATGCAGGCCGGCGCCGAAACGTGCAGAAAGTTATCCACAGGTACGCGGTATTAGTCGTTCAAATGGTGCGCGGCGAAGCGGATCGGCAGCGAACCGTCCCGGAGGCGGGACTTCCTCCACTGGCACCGGGTAACGTCGGGGTGTGCCCGCCGACCCGTCACCCGGATATGCCGGGGAGACTCCCGTGCGCAGTGCCGGAACCCCCCAGCGCAGCGCGGCAGAGCGTCCGCCCCGCGCCTCGGCGACGAGCGCGGTCGAGGTCCGCAGGAGTTCCCGCCGCAGCAGAACGGTCTCGGCGTACCGGGAAGGGGACCGCACCATCGTGCTCATCCCCGCCCGGATGTCCGCGACCGAGGAACGGCGCTGGGTGAATGTGATGCTCGACAAGCTCGCCGCCCAGGAGAGCAAACGCATCCTCGGCGACGGCGAACTCGCCGAGCGGGCCGAGCGGTTGTCCGCCCAGTACCTCGCGGGCCGTGCCAGGCCCGCGTCGGTGCGGTGGGTGACCAATCAGAACACCCGATGGGGTTCCTGCACCCCGGCGGAGGGCAGTATCCGGCTGTCACACCGGTTGCAGGGCATGCCCGAGTACGTCGTCGACTACGTGCTGGTTCATGAACTGGCCCATCTGCTCGTCCCCGGCCACGGACCCCGTTTCTGGAGGCTGCTGGAGGCGTATCCCCGCACCGAGCGGGCCCGCGGGTACCTGGAGGGCGTGGTGGCGGCCGACCGGCTGCCGCATCTGCCCGCGGCCCGTGGTGAGTGACGCTCGGCGGTTCTGTACCGGGTGTGTACCGACTTGGCCCAATGCCGGAGTTTGCGGTTAGCCTGACGCGACGCATACACATTCGGGATGGGGGACGGTCGTTACGCATGGCCAGGGAATTCCAACGCGGCCACAAGGCCAAGATCAGCGATCTCACGCCGGGGACGGACCTGTACGTAGGCGTGCAGATCGCCGGTCCGGGACTCACCTTTGACATCAGCTGCTTCGGCCTCGATGCCAATGAACAGCTCTCCGACGACCGCTATTTCATCTTCTTCAATCAGCCTAAATCGCCCGAGGAGTCGATTCAGCTACTCGGCGCCCAGGCTGGTGACACCGAGTCGTTCCGCGTCACCCTGGACCGCATTCCGACGCACATCCACAAGCTGTCGTTCACGGCGACGGTCGACGGCGCCGGGCAGATGTCCCAGGTCGGACCCGGCTACATCCGGATCGTCGCGGGCGGCGAGGAAGTCGTCAGGTACGCCTTCACCGGTTCGGAGTTCACCACCGAGCGTGCGGTGATGCTGGGCGACTTCTACCTGAAGGACGTCTGGCGCTTCGCCGCCGTGGGCCAGGGCTTCGACGGCGGCCTTGAGGCGCTGCTGAAGAACTTCGGCGGCGAGGTCGCCGAGGAGGAGCCCGCAGCACCTCAGCCGCAGGCCGCCGCCCCGTCGTTCGCCCCGCCCGGCCAGGCGTCCGCACCGGCTCCCGCCCCCTCCTTCGGCACCCCGGCCGCGCCGCAGGCGCCCCACGTCCCGCCGCCGGCGCCCTCCTTCGGCGGTCCGGCCGCTCCGGCTCCCACGCCGCAGCAGCAGATGCATGCCGCACCGACGATGGCAGCCCCGCTGGCTCCGCACGGTGCCACGGTCCCGCCGCCCGCCCCCGCACCGGCTCCGTACGGGCAGCCGAACCAACCGCCCCAGCAGCCGCAGTTCGGCCAGATCCCCGGCCAGCCGCCCGCCGCTCCGTACGGCCAGCAGCCCGCAGCCCCGTACAGCCAGCAGGCCGCAGCTCCGTACGGTCAGCAGGCCCCGGCTCCGTATGGTCAGCAGTCGCCCGGCGTGCCCCAAGGGGTTCCGCAAGGTGTGCCGCAGGCCGGCGCCGGTCTCCAGGCCGCGCTCCAGAAGTACAAGGAGACGGCCACCGGACAGCGTTGGACCCCGCAGAACCAGCAGCTCATGCGGGTCGACCTCACTATGGGAGGCATGCCCGTACTCGCCCGCCAGGGCAGCATGGTGATGTACCAGGGCAAGGTCGACTTCAGCTACAAGGGTGCGGGTTTCGCGGGCCGCCTCGTCGGCAACGCCACCGGCCAGGAGATGCAGCTGATGCGCTGTACCGGCCGTGGGCAGGTCTTCTTCGCCGAGGAGAGCTCCCATCTGCACGCCATCGAGCTACAGGGCGACGGCATCTGTGTCTCGGCGGAGAACGTCCTCGCTTTCGACGAGACGCTGCAGTACGAGGTCCGCAGGATCGACGGGCACGGCATCCCCGGTGGTGCCCTGTTCACCATGCAGTTCCAGGGCACCGGCACGGTCGTCGTCAAGACCCACGGTGTACCCATCGTCCTGCCCGTGACGCCGACGACCTTCGCCGACTGCAATGCCGTCGTCGCCTGGTCGTCCGCCTCCCAGGTGATCATCTCCAGCCAGGTCCGGCTGCGCCGCAACGCCTACCCGGGACACAGCGGAGAGACCGTGAACCTTCAGTTCCGGGGTGCCCCCGGCAACTTCATCGTCGTTCAGCCCTACGAGGTCTGAGGGAGCCCGTCATGAACCAGCAACTCGCGGGATACGCCCCGACCCCCGTCACGGCCCGCATGGAGAACCACGGCAGCACGATGCTCAAGGTCGCCATGGCCACCGGGCAGGACCTCTACGCACGCACCGGATCGATGGTCGCCTACGAGGGCTTCATCCAGTACGAACCGAACCCGCCCGCCGTCCGTCAGATCGCCTCCCAGTGGATCACCGGCGAGAGCACACCGATCATGAAGTGCTCCGGCGACGGGCTGCTCTACCTCGCCGACTACGGCGCCGACGTGGTCGTCATCAACCTCAACAACGACTCCCTCTCGGTCAACGGCACCAATGTCCTCGCCTTCGACGGCCATCTCACCTGGGGCGTGGAGCGGGTCAAGGGCCTTGCCAAGTTCGCCGGCCAGGGCCTGTGGAACGTCTGCATCTCCGGTACCGGCTGGGTCGCCATCACCTCACGCGGCACACCGATCGTCGTCGACTGCGGACGCGGCGAGGACGAGACCTACGTCGACCCGGACGCCCTCGTGGCGTGGTCCCCGAACCTCAAGGTGAAGGGAAAGCGCAGCTTCAAGGCAGGCTCGCTCATCGGACGGGGCAGCGGTGAGGCCTATCAGATGGCCTTCTCCGGGCAGGGCATCGTCGTCGTACAGCCGAGCGAGGACAGTACCGACCGCCTGCGGGTCCGGAACTGAGGGGGAGGAGAACACACCATGCAGAGTCCGCTTTTCAACTACACGGAACAGCAGACCTCGGACCGGTACGCCGTCCAGAACCCGCAGCTTCTGCGGGTCTCACTGACCGGTCAGGACGATGTCCTCGCCCGCAAGGGCGCCATGGTCGCGTACCAGGGACTGATGGAGTTCGACGGCGAGTACCAGTCGCACGCCCAGCATCGCGCCCGCGCGAGCACCGGCGAAGGTCTCGAACTGATGCGCTGCTCCGGGCAGGGCACCGTCTACTTCGCCAACCTCGCGCAGTACATCCATGTCGTGGACGTCGACCACGACGGCATGACGGTGGACAGCGCCTACGTCCTGGCGCTCGACTCCTCGCTGCACACCGAGGTCATCGCCGTGGACAGCCAGTACGGCATCTCGGGCACCGGAAAGTACCAGCTCAACATCTCCGGCACCGGCAAGGTCGCCCTGATGACCTCGGGCCGGCCGCTGATGATGCAGGTCACGCCCGACAAGTACGTCAACGCCGACGCGGACGCGATCGTCGCCTGGTCCAGTTCGCTGCGTGTGCAGATGCAGGCCCAGACGCATTCCTCGGGCGTCTGGCGACGCCGTGGCAGCACCGGCGAGGGCTGGGAACTCAGCTTCCTCGGCCAGGGCTTCGCCCTGGTCCAGCCGAGCGAGGTGCTGCCTCCGCAGAACCACGAGATCGGTCAGGGCATCCGGGCGCAGTACGGAATGGGCCAGCAGGGGGCCCACGGCCAGAACCAGAACAACGCCTGGAACTGAGCAGCGGCGCACCGCGACGGACCAGAAGTAACGGGCGGTAAGTAAGGGGCGGTCTCTCTGGAGACCGCCCCTCACCCGTGCCGCGTATCGCGCTTACGCGCGCTGCTCCAGAACGGCTCGGACGCCTGTCAGCAGCCTTACGACGGAGGCGTCGGCCACCGTCGCGACCTCGTCGTACGTGAACCAGCGCAGGTCCAGCGACTCGTCGCTGATCTGCGCCGTCGCCCCCGACGGCGCCAGCGCCGCGTACTGCACGTCCAGATGCCAGTGACACGGTGCGGGGATCGGATGGCGGTCCAGCGTCACCGGTCCGCCCGCGAGCAGTGTCAGGCCGCTGATGCCGGACTCCTCGGTGGCCTCACGAAGCGCCGCCGCCGCCAGCGCGGTGTCCTGAGGCTCGCAGTGGCCGCCCATCTGGAGCCACATCCGCAGCTTGCGGTGCAGGGTGAGCAGAACCCGGCCGCGATCCGGATCGATGACCAGTGCGCTGGCCGTCAGATGCCCGGCTCCGCACGCCTTCCACATGGCGTCGGGATGCCGGGCCAGATGGTCCAGATAGACCTGGCGCAGCTCCTCCTGGGCCGGATCCCCCGGCTCGTAGCTTTTCAGCACGAGAACGGCGTCGTCGTACAGGCTCACTGGTCGCTGTCGCCCTTGCCGTCGCTCTTCGGGTCGGTTCCTTCGGAGTCCGCCTCGCCGGTATCGGCCTCGGGCTTCTGCGGACCCTTCGCGGCCTCGCCGAGCATCTTGTCCAGCTCGGAGAAGTCCAGCTGCTCGTGGTGCACAAAGCCGTCCGGATCGTCCAGGTCGTGTGCCGTCGGCAGCATGTCGGGGTGCGCCCACAGGGCGTCGCGCCCGTCGAGACCGCGGGCGTCCGTGAG
Source organism: Streptomyces sp. NPDC058051 (assembly GCF_042885475.1). Taxonomy (NCBI): domain Bacteria; kingdom Bacillati; phylum Actinomycetota; class Actinomycetes; order Kitasatosporales; family Streptomycetaceae; genus Streptomyces; species Streptomyces sp. NPDC058051. Next base: position 331,157 of record NZ_JBHVRW010000003.1, on the reverse strand, counting down.
AGAGGCCCACAGGCGCGAGGCGTCACGCAGCCGTCGCGGACGCAGCTGAAGGCCGATGAGCGTGGCGAACGTCTGCTCGGCGGGGCCGCCCGAGGCACGGCGCCTGCGCATGGTCTCGCGCAGTGCGTCCGCCGAGGTCAGGCGGGACTTCGCGGCCTCATGCACCACCGCGTCCACCCAGCCCTCGACCAGCGCGAGCGCCGTCTCCAGCCTGGCCAGAGCCGCCTTCTGCTCCGGAGTGTCCTCCGGCTGGAACATGCCCTGCTGAAGGGCCTCCTGCAACTGCTCGGGCTGCGACGGATCGAACTGACCGACCACGTCCTCCAGCTTGCTGGTGTCGACCTTGATACCGCGCGCGTACCCTTCGACGGCGCCGAACAGGTGTGAGCGCAGCCACGGAACATGGGCGAAGAGCCGCTGGTGGGCGGCCTCGCGCAGCGCGAGATACAGCCGTACCTCGTCCTGCGGCACGCTGAGGTCCTTGCCGAACCTCTCCACGTTCAGCGGAAGGAGCGCGGCCTTGCCCGCCGGGCCCAGCGGCAGCCCGATGTCGGTCGAACCGACCACCTCGCCCGCCAGCACACCGACGGCCTGCCCGATCTGCTGGCCGAACATCGCGCCGCCCATCGACCGCATCATGCCGATCAGCGGGCCCGCCATCGCCTGCATCTCCGCGGGAAGCACGTCGCCCATGGCGAGACCGACGCGCTCGGCCACCGGGTCGACCAGCTTCTGCCAGGCGGGGAGCGACGCCTCGACCCACTCCGCACGGCTCCACGCCACGGTGGAGACCGAGCCGGAGGGCAATGACGTCACCCCGTCCAGCCAGAGGTCGGCAAGCCGCAGCGCCTCGTCGACCGCGGACCGCTCCGACGGGCCGACGCTCGCGTCCTTGGAGCCGTCCGGCGTGCCCTGCGAGACCGTCTGGCGGGCGATCTGCTTGGCCATGTCCCAGTTCACGGGACCGCCCTCGTAGCTCAGCATCTGGCCGAGCTGCTGGAAGGCCGCACCGAGGTCATTGGGGTTCATCGAGCCGAACATCGCCGCGAACGGGTTGTCCCCGCCCGCTCCGGGCCCGAAGCCGAACGGGTTGGCCGGCCCGCCGGAACCCTGCCCACCTCCGGTGGGGTCCTTCTTCTTGCCCTCGTCGCCGTTCTCCGGCTCCTCCGGCGGAAGGCCGAATCCGAATGGGGTGTCACTCACGGGTTTCCTCGGCTCGTAGGGCCGCCGGATCGAACCGACGGCGACTGCCCGACATCACCATCCAGCGTAGACACCAAAAGCCCCTTGGGGCCTCAGTGCTCCGCCGGCTCCCGGCCTGCGGCAGGATGGACGCCACCTGGTACGTACGCGTCATTCGGGTACGTACTGAAGACAACCGCTGGAGACGCCCGGTGAGTTCCCCAGATCCTCAGGTTCGCGCAGCGCGAAACCTGTCCGACCCCTCGACCGAGAAAAAGCCCGCGAAGAGCCGCTCCCGGAGCCGTGGCCCCGTCGTCGCGGTCACCGGAGCCGCGGGGGGCGTCGGTGCGCTGCTCACCGCACGCCTCGCGGCATCCGAGGAGATCAAGCAGGTCATCGCCATCGATGAACGCCGCGGAGAGGTCTCCGAGGCGACCTGGCACATCCTCGACGTACGTGATCCCGCCATCGCGGAGAAGCTGCGCGGCGCCGATGTCGTCGTGCATCTGGCGGTCGACCTCGACCTGGAGACCGACCCCGCGGCCCGCACCGCCTACAACGTGCGCGGAACCCAGACGGTGCTGACGGCCGCCGCGGCCGTCGGGGTCCACCGGGTCGTGCTGTGCACCTCGGCGATGGTCTACGGAGCGCTGCCCGACAACGACATCCCGCTCGCCGAGGACGCCGAGCTGCGTGCCACGGCCGAGGCCACCGGCGTCGGGGATCTCCTGGAGATCGAACGCCTCGGCCGGCGCGCGCCCCGCGCCCACCCCGGACTCAATGTGACCGTGGTCCGGCCCACCGTCCTGGTCGGCGGTACGGACACGGCGCTGACCCGCTACTTCGAGTCGCCGCGTCTTCTGGTCGTTGCCGGATCGCACCCCACCTGGCAGTTCTGCCACGTCGACGACCTGGTCACGGCCCTGGAGTGCGCCGCGCTGGAGAAGATCGACGGCGAGTTCGCGGTCGGCTGCGACGGCTGGCTGGAACAGGAGGAGGTCGAGGAGCTCAGCGGCATCCGCCGGATGGAACTGCCTTCCGCCGTGGCACTCGGCGCAGCCGCCCGGCTGCACCGGATCGGCCTCACCCCGTCCCCGGCGGGAGATCTGGCGTACACGATGCACCCCTGGGTGGTCAGCGTGAGCCGGCTGCACGACGCGGGCTGGCGGCCGAGCTGGACCAACGAGGAGGTGCTCGCCGCGCTCCTCGAAGAGGTCGAGGGCCGGCACACCGTCGCCGGACGCCGCCTCGGCCGCAAGGACGCCACGGCGGCGGGTGCCGCCGGTGCGACCGTGGCGTTGCTCGGCACCGCCGCGCTGGTCCGCCGCGCCCGCAAGGCCCGCCGTCGGCTCTAGGACTGCCGTGGAACCGCCTCCGGGCGGCGACGGCAGTCCTCGGCGGTGCTGTGGGCGGCGCGGAGCCGACAGGCCCGGGAGCTGCGGGGCGTCCGCAGGAGGCTCCGCGGTCAGGGACGGTCCGCCGGTGGAACCGCTGTTCCGCGACGTCCGTGCGGTGCGGCACGATGAACCCATGGCTCCCACGCATGACCACCCCGGCGAGCGGGCGGCAACCGACCCCGTCCGACTGCTGGCCATCCGCGACACGCCGCTGTCGGTCGACGAGGTCTTCCGGGCGGTCGGGGACGACGCCGCGGGCGGCACGGCGCTCTTCGTGGGCACGGTGCGCAACCATGACGAAGGACAGGACGTCGGCGCGCTCGGGTACTCGTGCCACCCCTCCGCGCAGGACGCGTTGCGCCGGGTCGCCGAGAAGGTCGCTGCTGACTTCCCGGTCCGGGCGCTGGCCGCCGTCCACCGAGTGGGTGACCTCCGAGTGGGTGACCTCGCCGTGGTCGTCGCCGTCGCCTGTCCGCACCGCGCCGAGGCGTTCGAAGCGTGCCGCAGGCTGATCGACGATCTCAAGCACGAGGTTCCGATCTGGAAGAACCAGCGTTTCTCGGACGGCACCGAGGGGTGGGTCGGGGCCTGCTGAGCGCAAGCCGATCGGGTGGTTGTGCGCCCCGATTTGCGTAACCGCACCCCTGCCGTGAGCGTTGGTCCTGCAGACGGTTAATCTGCTGATCGGTCAGTTGCGGTCGCTCATGGGGTAGGGAGGTCGTCATGGCGGCACTCGCCTGGTTGCTGATTCCGGTTTTCGCTGCGCTCGGCGCTGCGATATGGGGTAGCTGGGCCACCCGTAATCGCACGACCGGCGATGTATCGGAGCTCGCGGGGTATGCCCGATTCCGTGAGGCGATGGAGAAATCGCACTCCGGTTCCGATGTTGTCTGACCTCTGCCGAACGTACGCAGTCGCCAATCCGCACAGTGGTTGCGGTGGCCGGCTTCTTCCCGGCGGGTCCTCGCGCCGTACGGATCGGCCGCTTCCTTCGACGCCTGGAACAGCTCCGCCCGCCTCGTTTCCGTGCCCGTACGGACCGGCCCCGACGGTGCACTGACAGGCGCTTCCCGTACTGTCGTTCCATGCCACGCCGCACCGCGACGATGCTCGCCTCCACGCTGATCCTCATCGCGCTGCTCTGCGCAGGCGTGCTGATCAAAGTGCCGTATTCGGAAATGTCTCCCGGGCCCACCGTGAACACGCTCGGCAAGGTCGACGGCGAACCGGTCCTGCAGATCGCCGGACACAAGACGTATCCGACGTCCGGCCACCTGAACATGACCACGGTCAGGGTGACCGGCGCCGACTACAACATGAACCTCGTCGAAGCCGTCTACGGCTGGCTGGCCCACGACAGCGTGATCGTGCCGCACGACACGCTCTATCCCGACGGCAAGACCGAGCAGCAGTCGACGCAGGAGAACGCCGAGGAGTTCAGCCAGTCCCAGGAGAGCGCCAAGGTCGCCGCCCTGACCGAGCTGGGCATTCCGGTGTCGTCGCGCGTCGTGGTCTCCACGGTCGTCAAGGACAGCCCGGCCCAGGGCACGCTGCACGCCGGCGATGTGATCAAGCAGGTCGACGGCACCGCGGTCAAGCAGCCCGAGGACGTCGCGAAGCTCGTCACCCGCCACAAGCCCGGCGAGAAGGTCACGTTCACGATCATCCCGGCGAAGACGGCACAGGCGGCCGAGAAGGCCGGCAAGGAGCCCGAGGGCGGCCGGAAGATCGTCATCACCACGACGAAGGCTCCCAAGGAGAACCGGGCGATCGTCGGCATCCAGGCGGGGACGGACCACACGTTCCCGTTCCGGATCGACATCAAGCTCGCCGACGTCGGCGGTCCGAGCGCCGGCCTGATGTTCTCCCTGGGCATCATCGACAAGCTGACGCCGAGCGGGCTCACGGGCGGCAAGTTCATCGCCGGGACCGGCACCATCGACGACCAGGGCAAGGTCGGCCCGATCGGTGGCATCAACATGAAGCTGGTCGGCGCGCGCGACGCGGGCGCCCGGTACTTCCTCACGCCGCAGGACAACTGCAAGGCCGCCGCCTCCGACACCCCGAGCGGTCTCACGCTGGTGAAGGTCAAGACGATCGACGACGCGAAGAAGTCGCTGGAGAAGATCCGGGCGGGGGACACGGCCGGTCTGCCCAGCTGCTCGGCAGGCTGACCGCGCCCCTCGGCGAGGGGCGCGGCGGGGTCAGACCTCGAAGGTCGCGGCCAGTGCGTCGGCCAGACCGGGCACCAGGCCCGCGCCGGTCCGCACCTCGCTCGGGGAGTCCTTCTCCCGCAGCCGTACGGCCGATTCGCGCGTACCGTCCCGGAGGACGGCCACGGTCATCCGCACCTCCTGGCGCTTTGGGTGCTTCGCGACCCACTTGGTCAGCTGGTCATCGCTGAGCCCCTCCGGCACGGAGGACTCGGCGGACGGCGGCAGCATCAGCCGTTCCACCGTCATCGCGCAACCGATCACCGCGTCGGGCCAGGCGATCGTGGCGAGGAACTCGTCCAGGGCGGTGCCCGGCGGCAGCTCCTCCTGCTCGACGGGGGTGAGTGGGGCGGTCGTGTCGGAGCTGTCGAGACCGAGCTGGGTGGCGAGGCCGGGCTCCTGGGCCCGCAACCGGGCGGTGTCGACGAGGGCGAAGAGCCGGGCCGGCTGGTCCCAGCCGAGGCCGGAGATGTACTCGTCGATTTCGAGCACGGCGACGGTGAGGGGGCTCGCGGCCATCGGGGGGCCTGAGGGGGAAACGTTGGGCATGGCCAACATCCTGCCTCCTTCCGCCCCGGAAACGGGAACTAGGTAAAGCCTCAGTAAGTTGCATAGGTGGGCTCTACGATCGCTGGGCCCGCTCCACACGACCCGCGAACTTCGAGGTGCGCACGTTGGCTTTCCAGATGCCGGACCGCGGCGGAGGCCCGACCGGGCCACGGATCAGAGTCGGCCGCCCGTCCCGGCGTGCCCGTACCCTGCTCATGACACTGGGCGTCCTGGCGGTTCTCGCCATGGCGTTCGTCATGTTCGCCGGGTTCTGGACAGACTGGCTCTGGTACAGGTCGGTCGCGTATTCATCCGTCTTCACCACCACCCTGTGGACCAAGATCGGGCTGTTCCTCGTCTTCGGGCTGCTGATGGCGATCGCCGTCGGCCTGAACATCTGGCTCGCGCACCGGCTCCGGCCGCCGCTGAGTGCGATGTCGTTGGAACAGCAGAGCCTGGACCGCTACCGGATGAGCCTCGCCCCGTACAAGAAGTGGGTGCTGCTCGCGATCACCGCGCTCGTCGGACTGATCGCCGGAGCATCCGCCTCCGGCCAGTGGCGTACCTGGCTGATGTACGTGAACGGCGTGGCGTTCGGGCAGAAGGACCCCCAGTTCCATCTCGACGTGTCCTTCTACGCCTTCGACCTGCCGTGGTACCGCTTCCTGCTGGGCTTCGGTTTCGCGGCCACGGTGCTGTCGCTGATCGCCGCCGCGCTGACCCACTACCTGTACGGCGGGCTGCGGATCACCAGCCCCGGCGCGCGGGCGACCGGTGCGGCCACCGGTCATCTGTCGGTGCTGATCGGTGTCTTCGTCTCGCTGAAGGCCGTGGCGTACTGGCTGGACCGGTACGGCCTGGCCGTGAAGTCCAGCGACTTCAAGGCCACGGACAACTGGACCGGTCTGCGGTACGTCGACGCCAACGCCTACCTTCCGGCGAAGACCATCCTGTTCTGCATCGCCGCGATCTGCGCCGTGCTCTTCTTCGCGACGCTCTGGCGCCGTACCTGGCAGCTTCCGGTGATCGGCTTCGGTCTGATGGTGCTCTCGGCGATCCTGATCGGTGGGCTGTACCCGGCCATCGTGCAGAAGTTCCAGGTCCAGCCGAACGAGCAGGCCAAGGAAGCGCCGTTCATCAGGAAGAACATCGAAGCGACGCGTGACGCGTACGACATCGACGACGCGAAGGTCGACGACTACTCGGGCAAGAGCACGACGACCGACGACGCCAAACTGCGTGCGAGCGCGGATGATGCCGCCAGTTACCGCGTGATGGACCCCAACGTCGTCTCCCCGGCCTTCCAGCAGCTCCAGCAGAAGAGGAACTACTACCAGTTCCCCAAGACGTTGGACGTCGACCGCTACAAGGACGCCTCGGGCAAGGACCAGGACACGGTCATCGGCCTGCGCGAGCTCAACCTCGACGGCATCCCCAAGCGCAACTGGATCAACGACCACTTCACCTACACCCACGGCTACGGCGCCATCGCGGCCCGGGGCACGACGACCGGCAAGAACCCGAAGGGTTCCCCGGACTTCACCGAGTCCGGCCTGCCCACCACGGGCGAGCTGGGCACGTACGAGCAGCAGATCTACTACGGCGAGAAGACCGAGCAGTACTCCATCGTCGGCGGGCCCCAGAAGGAGCTCGACTACGAGGAGGACGGTGAGAAGACCACCAGCTACCAGGGCGACAGCGGGGTCAGTCTCGCCAACGCCTTCAACCGCGCCGCGTACGCCGTGGCGTTCAGTGAGCCGCAGATCCTCTACTCGGGGGCCATCGGTGAGGGCTCGCGGATTCTCTACAACCGCACGCCCAAGGAGCGCGTCGAGGCGGTCGCCCCATGGCTGACCATCGACGGCGACGCCTACCCGGCCGTGGTGAACCACCGCATACAGTGGGTCGTCGACGCGTACACCACCACCAACGGATACCCGTACGCCTCCCGTACGACGCTCGGTGACACCACGGCCGACTCGCTGACCACCAACCAGCGCGCGGTCGTCGCCCAGCAGAACCAGGTCAACTACATCCGCAACTCGGTGAAGGCCACCGTCGACGCGTACGACGGCAAGGTCAAGCTGTACGAGTGGGACACCGAGGACCCGGTCCTCAAGACCTGGCGCAAGGCCTTCCCGGGGACGGTGGAGCCGCGTGCCGACATCCCGCAGGACCTGATGGACCACCTGAGGTATCCGCAGGACCTGTTCAAGGTGCAGCGCGAACTGCTCACCCGCTACCACGTCACCAACCCCGCCCAGTTCTACAGCGGCAGCGACGCGTGGCAGGTCCCGGACGACCCGACCAACAAGGAGTCCGGCGCCGTCCCGCCGTACTACCTGAGCATAAAGATGCCGGACCAGACGGCCCAGAAGTTCTCGCTGACGACGACGTTCACTCCGAAGGGGCGGCCCGACCTGGGGGCGTTCATGGCGGTGGACGCGGACGCGGCCAGCAAGGACTACGGCACGATAAGACTGTTGAGAGTCACCACCACGGTGAAGGGCCCCGGACAGGTACAGAGCGAGCTCAACGGCAACGACGATGTAGCCGAGTTCGTGAGGAACCTCAAGGGAACCGACTCCGACATCGAGTACGGCAACCTTCTGACCGTGCCGCTCGAAGGGGGCTTCCTCTACATCGAGCCGGTGTACACGCGCGGTGGCACACAGAACTATCCGCTGCTGCGCAAGGTCGCCGCCTCGTACGGGTCGAAGACGGTCTTCGAGAACAGTCTCGGGGAGGCGCTCAACTCGGTCTTCGGTGTGACGGACTCGGGCACCACCGAGCCGCCCACGGAGACGACCCCACCCGGCGAGACCACACAGCCGCCGGCCACCGGCGACGCGGCGCTGAAGAAGGCGATCGCGGATGCGCAGAAGGCCTATGCGGAAGGCGAGGCAGCCCTGAAGAAGCAGGACTGGAGCGCCTACGGCAAGGCTCAGGCGGATCTGCAGGACGCGTTGCGGCGCGCGGCGGCGGCCCAGCCCGCGTCGGGTAGCGCCAATAACGCGGGTAGTTCAGATAAAGCCGACAAAGCATCCAATGCCGACGGCGGTGGTTGAGTAACCCGGTAAAGGCTCACCCCCGCGTCGTGGTACGGTTTCCACACAACGACGCGGGGTGGAGCAGCTCGGTAGCTCGCTGGGCTCATAACCCAGAGGTCGCAGGTTCAAATCCTGTCCCCGCTACTGAAAGATGAAGGCCCGGATCCTTTCGAGGATCCGGGCCTTCATCGTGTTGTGACGAGTTTCTTGTGCGATGAGTGTGAAGGGGCGGTTCGCGGGGCACGCGTTGAGCCCTGGGCGTGTTTGACTTATCTCCCTGTGGGCATGTCGACAAAACGCTGAAGTGACCTCACCGGCCGCGATATACCGGATGTACGCGGGTCGTAGGCGGTGCGACGATGGTATTTATGGGGGACAGGGCAACTCTGTTGGAGACAGGGCGGTTTGTGCAGTGTCGCGTTCATCGGGCGGATAGCGTGACGAATGAGGCTTTTGCTGCTGCCGTCGTAGAGAACAGCGAGACCACTGAGACCAGCGGAACGGCCGAGACCACCGGGATGACCGGGACGGCCGAGACCACCGGGACGACCGAGACTGCCGAGACTGCGGGGTGTGCTGCGACCGTCGAGAGTGCAGAGGGTGCGGAGAGCTCCGTGGCCGACGGAGCCGGCCGGGGAGCCGGGGCTGCGGGCGCCGGGGCCATCGACCCTGCCGAGAGCCCGGAGAGCGCCGAGAGCGAGGCGCGCCATCGCCGCGCCGCCGACGCCGGGGACACCACGTCCATGAGCGTCCTCGGCGCCCTGCTGCTGCGCCGCGGCGATCTGAACGGCGCCGAACCCTATCTGCGCGCCGCCACCGCCGACGGCGACCGGGCCGCGGCCAACAACCTGGGTGTCCTTCTCCACCAGCGCGGATACACCGACGACGCGGCCGGCTGGTGGCGTATCGCGGCCGTCGCAGGTTCGGCCGCCGCCGCACACGCCCTCGGCCGTCACTACCGCGAGCGCGGCGACGAGCCCGGCGCCGAGTACTGGCTGCGGCAGTCCGCCGAGCAGGGTCATGCGCTCGGCGCGTACGCCCTCGCCGACCTGCTGGAACACCGCAGCGACGTCGGAGCCGAGCGCTGGCTGCGTGCCGCCGCCGAGCAGGGGCACCGCGAGGCCGCGTACCGCCTGGCCCGCATGCTGGACCGCAACGCCGCAGGGGATCCGCACGACGCCTTCGGTCGCCCCGGCCTGGCGCCCGGGCCCGGCCACGGCACAGGTGCGGCCGATCGTCCGGGCGCCGCTGTCCGGTCCGGGGGACACAAGGGCGACGGCCCCGTGAGCGGTACGGCGACCGGGCGCGTGCGCGAGGCCGAGCAGTGGTACCGACAGGCTGCCGCGCGCGGCCACCGCCATGCCGCCCTGCACCTCGGCGCCATCCTCGAACAGCGGGGCGAGTCCAAGGAGGCCGGCCGCTGGTACCTCATCTCGGCGAAGGCGGGCGAGGCGCGGGCTGCCTGTGCACTCGGGTTCCTGCTGCGTGACGCGGGCGACGAGGAGAGCGCCGCCGTGTGGTGGCTGCGTGCCGCCCAGGACGGCGACGGCAACGCCGCCAACGCGCTCGGCGCCCTGCACGCCGCCCGTGGCGAGCAGCAGACCGCCGAGCGCTGGTACCGCGCCGCCATGGACGCGGGCGACGTCAACGGCGCCTACAACCTCGGATTGCTCTGCGCGGCCCAGGACCGTACGCCGCAAGCTGAGCAGTGGTACCGCCGCGCCGCGTACGCGGGTCACCGGGAGGCCGCCAACGCACTGGCCGTGCTCCTGCTCCAGGCGGACGACGCGACCGGTGCCGAGCCCTGGTTCTCCAAGGCGGCCGAAGCGGGCAGTGTCGACGCGGCCTTCAATCTCGGCATCCTGTACGCCGGACGCGGCGAGGAGCGTGCGGCTCTGGTCTGGTACGAGCGGGCCGCGGCGGCGGGCCACACCGAGGCCGCGCTCCAGGTGGGCATGGCTCTGCTGCACCAGGGCGAGGAGCAGGAGGCCGAGCGCCACCTGCGGTGCGCGGCGGGCGGCGGCAGCGCCGAGGCCGCCTTCCGGCTGGCCGGGGTGCTCGACTCGCGGCAGCCGCCGCCCGGACCTCCCGCGCTCGGCGAGCCGATGCCGGAGAAGACCGAGTGCGAGGAGTGGTACGAGCGGGCTGCCGAGCAGGGGCACCGCCGCGCTCAGGTGCGGGTGGGCATGCTCGCGGCGGCCCGTGGCGATGTGGACAGCGCGGCCCGCTGGTATCGCGAGGCCGCCGAGTCCGGCAGCCGCAACGGCGCCTTCAACCTCGGGCTGCTGCTGGCCCGCGAGGGCAGCGAGCGCGAGGCCGCGCTGTGGTGGAGTCGAGCGGCGAACGACGGTCACGGCCGGGCCGCCCTGCGTCTTGCCCTGCTGGCCGCGCGCCGCGGGGAGCTCACCGAGGGGCAGCGGTGGTGCGCACGCGCGGTCGAGCTGGGCCCGGCCGAGGTCGCCGAGCGGGCCGCCCGGCTGCGTGAGGCCCTGCACCAGGAACTCACCGCATAGGGCGAGCACGCGAAGGCGAGTGGGCGGGGCGTCGGGGCGGGTGAGCGTGCGGGGTGCCGCCGTAAGGCGAGTGTGCGAGGTGCCGCCGTAAGGCGAGTGTGCGGGCTGTCGTGTGAGGCGAGTGTGCGGGGCGGGCGTCGGGGAAGCCGCGCTCCGGCGCTCGTGCGGGAGACGTGCCTTCCGGCTCGTGGTCCGGCGTGGGGCCGAGGGCTGTCCTCGTGCGAGCGCGCGGGGCGGGCCTTCCACGCGAGGCACGGGTTGTCCGCGCGAGGGGCCGATGCTTCCCGTGCGAGGGGCCGATCCTTCTGGGCGGTCCCGGCGCCCGGCCGCAGGTGGGGGGCGGCCATCGATTTGCGCTGGTCCGGGGCGGTGACGTACGGTGGAACCACAACGACGCGGGGTGGAGCAGCTCGGTAGCTCGCTGGGCTCATAACCCAGAGGTCGCAGGTTCAAATCCTGTCCCCGCTACTGAAGACGGAAGGTCGGATCCTTGAAGGATCCGGCCTTCCGTGCGTGTTCCCGCGTGCGCCTCAGAGTCTGTGGCCCACCGCCTCCGCGTACAACGCCCGGTCGACGGCCTTCGTCTCCGGCACCGGGGTGCCCTTCGAGACGCCCGCGTCGACGTAGGCCCTCTGGAGGCGGTCCGTCGTACCCTTCCGTATCTCCCAGTCCATGCGCATCGACGGGGTCGACCGCAGGGTGGCCTCGTCGGTCTTCATGAGTGTGGCCAGTTCGGCCACGAAGCCGGGGTCCGCCTTGTAGTCGCCGGCGAAATAGGTGTTCACCGTCCGGATGTAGGCACGGAGGAACGCGACGCCCGCGTCCGGGTCCTTGTTCAGCAACGTCGGGCCGAAGAGGAGACCGCCGAGCGGTTCGCCGACCGGCTGGCCGCCCAGGAACGCGTACTTCCTGTCGCCGTCCACCGTGCGCCAGATCGGGTCGAGCAGCCAGGCCGAGTCCACGCCGCCGTTCCGCAGCGCGGTCAGGACGTCCGCGGAGCCGAGCTGCTGGAAGCTGATCTTGTCGAGGCCGCCACCGTGCTTCTTCAGGGAGGTGTCCATCGGGTACGCGATGACCGAGCCCTTGCCGATCATCGTGCCCATCCTCCGGCCTGCCATATCGACATGATCAGCGCTCTCGCCGTCCTTGAGACGCACCCACAGGCCGCTCTTGGAGGTGGGGTCGGGAGAGAAGTTCCCCGCCACCCACTTGATGTCGAAGCCGCCGTTGATGCCGTTCATCACGGCCGCCTCGGGCGCCGCCCACTGCGCGTCCACATTCCCCTTGGCGAGCAGCGGGAGGGCGTCCGGGGTGGGCAGCACCTTCAGTTCGACGTCCAGTCCTTCCTTGGCGAACTCGCCCTTCGCCACCGCGACCTGGAGCGGAGCGACGTACTCCGCGCTCAGGGTGCCGGTGGCGACGGTGATCTTCCGCTTCTTCTCCAGCGGTTGAGGGGCCGGAGCGCCCTTGTCACAGCGGGCCGTTCTCCGGTCGGGGGCGAGGTCGGCCGGGTCGGTCCAACTGCCGGTGCCACAGCCCGCGACCGGCTTGACGGTGCGCGGCGCGGCGGTGGCACCGCTGTCGTCGGCGGAGTCGTTTTGGGCACAGCCCGCCGCGCCGAGCAGGGATGCCGTGAGGAGTACGACGGTGCAGGTGAAGGGGGTACGTGTACGCACAGTGCCTCCGTACGAAGAACGTGGGGAGCCGGTGGCGATCCTGGAGGACGCCGGGGGAGCGTGGCGGAGGAGCTTCAGGACTGGCCGCGGCCACGGTCGCGCGGGGCCCATGGCGTGAGCAGCCGCCCGGCGATCCGCACCGCTTCGGAGAAGACGACACCGAGGACCGCCACACACACGATGCCGACGAACATCACGTCGTTCTGGAACAGCGCCCGGGAGTCGAAGATCAGATGGCCGAGGCCGTCGGCTGCGGCGATCTGTTCGGAGGCGACGATGACGAGCACGGCCACCCCCGCCGCGATGCGTGCTCCGACCAGGACCGCGGGGAGCGACGCGGGCAGCAGCACATGGCGGAACATCTGCCAGGGTGAGGCGCCGAAGACCTGTCCGGCGTCCCGGTGGCCGACCGGGACGGCGAGCACGGCCGCCATGGTGGAGATCCAGACGAAGAAGAAGACCGTCGTGGCGACCAGGGCGATCTGCGGCCCTTCACCGAGGCCGAACATGTTGAGGAAGACGGGCAGGAGAGCCAGCTTCGGCACGACGTACAGCGCGTCGAGCAACGGCTCCAACGCCGCCCGTACGAGTGAGAGCGAGCCCATCAGCAGCCCGAGCGCGTACCCCGTGACGGTGCCGATCGCATAGCCGCCGAGGACTCTCTTGAGCGTGGCCCACACATCCGGCCACAGTTCACCGGCGCCCGCCCGGTCCCAGCCGTCCGCCAGGATGGTGGAGGGGGCGGGGTAGACCCGGTCGTCGATCCAGGACTGTGCCGCGGCCAGCTGCCAGAGGAGCACGAGGAGCAGCGGTACGGCGACGGCGAGCGTGAGTTCCAGAGCGCGGCGCCTGCGATGCGTGCGCGCCGGGTGCAGTTCCTGCGGGCCCGGTCTGCGGATGAGGACGCCGTCGTCGGGTTTCGTGGCGTTCACGGTGGCGGTCATGCCGGGATCGCCTCCCTGCGCACCTCGCCGCGCAGGAGTTCCCAGAGCTCGCTCTTCAACGCGGTGAATTCGGGCGCCGACCGGACCTCGCCGGTGCGTGGCCGGCCGAACGGCGGTCGGCGCTCGGCGATGATCCGCCCCGGTCTGGCGGACATCACCAGCACCCTGTCGCCGAGCACGATGGCCTCTTCGAGGCTGTGGGTGATGAACAGCGTGGTGGTACGGGTGGTCTGGGTGAGGTCGAGCAGCTCGTCCTGAAGGATGGTGCGCAACTGGGCGTCGAGCGCCGCGAACGGCTCGTCCATGAGCAGCATCTCGGGTTCGACGGCGAGGGCGCGGGCGATCGCGACCCGCTGACGCATTCCGCCGGAGAGCGCCGCCGGATACGCCCCCGCGAAGTCGGAGAGCCCCATCCGGGCCAGCCAGTCGCGTGCCCGGGCATCGGCGTCCCTGCGCGGTACCCGCTGGATGTCGAGGCCGAACCGGACATTGGCGAGCACGGTCTTCCAGTCGTAGATCCCGTAGTCCTGGAAGATCATCGCCGTGGGGCGGGGCGAGGCCGTGCGGATGGACAGCTCGCCGGAGCTGGGACGGAGCAGTCCGGCGGCGATCCTGAGCAGCGTGGACTTGCCGCAGCCGGAGGGGCCGACGACACAGGTGAACTCGCCCGGTGCGAGGGAGAGATCGAGCGGGCCCAGGGCGGGCAGGGCCTTGGCGCCGAGCCCGAAGGAGCGGGTGAGTGCCTCGGCGCGGAGCTTGGGACGGGTGGTCGGGGCGGTGGCTGCGGCTGTGGGCGTGGCTGGTGTCGGGTGCGGATCTCCCACGGGTCTCTCCTCGCGCGTATCGAGGTGCGGATCCGCCGCGGGGCGGACGCGATCGCCGCCGACGATATGACTACCCGTCAGATTCGGGAAGGGGGTGTGCGCGTGGTGAGGGTGTGGGGAGGTGTGCCCGCCTCCGCGGGGTCTGCCCTCGCGGGTGCCGTCCTCCGCGTACGCCTGCCCGCACGAGGTGTCGTCCTCCGCGTACGCCTGCCCGCACTAGGTGTCGTCCTCCGCGTACGCCTGCCCGCGCGAGGTGTCGTCCTCGGCGGGTGCCTCCGTGGCAGGGAGTCGGCTCAGGCCGTCGCGGCGCAGTTCGGGCAGATGCCGCGGTAGGTCACCTCGACGTCGGACACCGTGAAACCGAACCGCTCGTCGCTCGGCAGATCCGCCAGCGGGTCACCCGCCGGGTGGACGTCGCGGATGGTGCCGCAGCGCGCGCAGACGAGGTGGTGGTGGGGGCGGTGTGCATTCGGGTCGTACCGCTTGGCCCGGCGGTCCGTGGAGACCTCGATGACCTCACCGAGCGTCACCATCTCGCCCAGGGTGTTGTACACGGTGGCGCGGGAGATCTCGGGCAGCTTGGCGACGGCCCGGGCGTGGACCTCGTCGGCCGTCAGATGTACATGGTCGCCGTCGAGGACCTCGGCCACGACGCGCCGCTGGGCGGTCATGCGCCAGCCGCGTCCGCGAAGTCGTTCCAGCAGGTCACTCATGAGAACAAGCCTAACAGCGGGAGGCCGGACTCCGAACAAGTGTGACATTGGATGCCAGCTTGACTTGGACTTAGTCCATTGTAGGATCAACTCGATATACGCCGAAGAACAGCCCGTACAGAACGTGGCGAAATATGCAGGATCGACGCAGGAGGCGCACGTGACGCAGGGACCGCTCACCACGGAGGCCGGGGCGCCGGTCGCGGACAACCAGAACAGTCAGACCGCGGGCGTCGGAGGTCCGGTCCTGGTCCAGGACCAGTCACTGCTGGAGAAGCTCGCGCACTTCAACCGCGAACGCATACCGGAGCGCGTCGTGCACGCCCGCGGCGCCGGCGCGTACGGCACGTTCACGCTGACCCGGGACGTCTCGCGGTGGACGCGCGCGAAGTTCCTCTCCGAGGTCGGCAAGCAGACCGAGACCTTCCTGCGCTTCTCGACCGTCGCGGGCAACCTCGGGTCGGCCGACGCGGTGCGCGACCCCCGCGGCTTCGCCCTGAAGTTCTACACCGAAGAGGGCAACTACGACCTCGTCGGCAACAACACCCCGGTGTTCTTCATCAAGGACGCCATCAAGTTCCCGGACTTCATCCACACCCAGAAGCGCGACCCCTACACCGGCTCGCAGGAGGCGGACAACGTCTGGGACTTCTGGGGCCTGTCGCCCGAATCCACCCACCAGGTGACCTGGCTCTTCGGGGACCGCGGCATTCCGGCCACGCTGCGTCACATGAACGGGTACGGCTCGCACGCGTACCAGTGGAACAACGAGGCCGGCGAGGTCTTCTGGGTCAAGTACCACTTCAAGACCGACCAGGGCATCAAGAACCTCACCCAGGCCGAGGCCGACGTGCTCGCCGGTGAGGACCCGGACAGCCACCAGCGCGATCTGCGCGAGTCGATCGAGCGCGGCGACTTCCCGTCCTGGACGGTGCAGGTCCAGATCATGCCGGCGGCCGAGGCGGCCACCTACCGCTTCAACCCGTTCGACCTCACCAAGGTGTGGCCGCACGAGGACTACCCGCCGATCGAGATCGGGAAGCTGGAGCTCAACCGCAACCCGGAGAACATCTTCGCCGAGGTCGAGCAGTCGATCTTCAGCCCCGCGCACTTCGTGCCGGGCATCGGTCCGTCGCCCGACAAGATGCTCCAGGGCCGTCTCTTCGCGTACGGCGACGCCCACCGCTACCGCGTCGGCATCAACGCCGACCACCTTCCGGTGAACCGTCCGCACGCCACCGAGGCGCGCACCAACAGCCGTGACGGGTACCTGTACGACGGCCGCCACAAGGGCGCGAAGAACTACGAGCCGAACAGCTTCGGCGGTCCGGCGCAGACGGACCGGCCGCTGTGGGAGCCCGCCTCGGTCACGGGCGGAACCGGTACGCACGAGGCTCCGCGCCACGCCGAGGACGACGACTTCGTGCAGGCCGGAAACCTCTACCGGCTCCTCTCCGAGGACGAGAAGGCCCGGCTGATCGGCAACCTCGCGGGGTTCATCGCCAAGGTGTCGCGCGACGACATCGCCGAGCGTGCGATCAACAACTTCCGTCAGGCGGACGGCGACTTCGGCAAGCGCCTGGAGGCCGCGGTCCAGGCTCTGCGCGGCTAGGCGGTGCCTGCACCACGGCGGGCCGGGCCTCTCTTCGGAGAGGGCCGGCCCGCCGGTCGTTCGCGGGGCTCAGCCGACGAGTTCCTTGTGGTGGCGGCGCCTGGTGGGCGTCCAGCAGCGCAGGATGTCGCGTACCGAGACGACGCCGACGGGGCCGTGGTCGTCCAGCACGATCAGATGGCGGAAACCGCCGTGTGTCATGGCCTCCGCGGCCTCTTCCAGGGTCCAGGTGGGCGCGGCGAAGACCACGTCGGTGGTGGTGTGGGTGGCGGCGGTCTCGATATCGGGGTTCTGGCCGGAACCGATCGCGTGGAGGATGTCGCGCTCGGTGAGAATGCCGAGCCCGCTGGTGTCCTGGTCGAGGACGACCGCGGCTCCGATGTGGCGGGCCGACATGAGTCGGGCGGCCTGGCGGAGTGTGTGGGCGGGGCCGATGGTGAGGACCAGCGTGCTCATGGCGTCACGGACGAGCATGAAGAGAGCCACCTCCTACGTGAAGCGACTGAGTGAGTCGGTTCACAAGTTCACAAGCGGGGGAACTCTCAGCGTTGCATCGATGCGCGACGGGAACAAGGGGAGAAGGGATCGTCCGAGGGGCGTGCGGTGGTGCGCGATGCCCCTCGGGGGCGCGATTCCGTTCAGTAGCGCTGGTTCAGATAGCCCAGCAGTTCGTGGTGAAGGGGTCCGTTCGAGGCCGCCGCGTTTCCGCCGCTGGGGCCGGACACCCCGTCCAGGCTGGTGAACGTCCCGCCCGCTTCCTGGACGATGATCGCGTTCGCGGCCATGTCCCAGAGCGAGAGTTCCGGCTCCGCGCAGATGTCGACCGATCCCTCGGCGACCATCATGTAGGGCCAGAAATCCCCGTACCCGCGCGTGCGCCAGCAGGCCCGGGTCAGATCCAGGAACCCGTCGAGCCTGCCCTGTTCCTCCCAGCCGCTCAGCGACGCGTACGCGAACGAGGCGTCCGCGATCCGCCCGACCTTCGACACCCGCAGCCGGGTCGCGGAGGTAAGACTGCGGCCGGAGAACGCCCCGGCGCCCTTCGCCGCCCACCAGCGCCGGTTCAGCGCCGGGGCCGACACCACGCCGACCACCGGCTGGAAGCCGTCCTCCCCTGCCTCCATCAGCGAGATCAGCGTCGCCCAGACCGGCACACCGCGGACATAGTTCTTGGTGCCGTCGATCGGGTCGATGACCCAGCGCCGCGGGCCGGTGCCCTCGATTCCGTACTCCTCGCCCAGGATCGCGTCGCGAGGCCGCGCCCGATGGAGATGGCCGCGGATCAGTTCCTCGGCGGCCTTGTCGGCCTCGCTCACCGGTGTCATGTCCGGCTTGGTCTCGACCTTGAGGTCCAGAGCCTTGAACCGGTCCATCGTCGCCGCGTCGGCGGCGTCCGCCAGTACATGGGCAAGGCGCAGATCATCGTGGTAATCGGGCATGTCGTCACAGTATCGACCGCGGGTGAACAGAGCCACAGGACCCCGCGGCCCGCCGGGGCCATTGACAGCCTCCGGGAGCGCGTCAACTCTGGGACGCGGAGCCCTTGGCACGGGAGGCGACGATGCGCACAGCGCGAGACGCGTTACTGGACGCCGCCCGCTCGGCGCTGGCCACCCTGCCCTGGTCGGCGGTGCGCATGGTCGATGTGGCCTCCGCCGCCGGAGTCTCCCGGCAGACCCTCTACAACGAGTTCGGCAGCAAGGACGGCCTGGCCCGCGCCCTCGTCCGCAGCGCCGCCGACGGCTATCTGGCCGGAGTCAAACAGGCGTTGGGATCAGCGGGCGGTACGGAAGACAGGCTGGCCGCCACCGCTGCCTGGACCGTCCGGGCCGTCCGTGCGGACGGCCTGGTCAGGGGGCTGCTCACCGGGTGCTGGAGCGAGCGATTACCCCGTCCCGAGCGCCCCGCGCCGCCGACCGACTCGCTCGTACCCGCCCAGCGGCGTGCCGACGCGGGGATGCCGACGCCCGCCGAACTGCTCGGCCAAGCCGCCGCGCGGACGGTGGCAGCCCTCGACGAGGGGCGGTCGCCGCACGATCCGGTGGTGCCGGCCGAGACCTGCGAGATCGCGTTGCGGCTCGCACTGAGCTACGCGCTGGTCCCGGCTCCCACCGGAACCGAGAGGGATCCGGCACCGCTGGTCCGCGAGGTGGTGGGGCGCCGGTCCGGTGGCTGAGCGCTCGGTGTGCGGGGTGGAGCGGGGCCCGCTGGGTGAGCGCTCGGGGCGTGAGGTGGGGGAGTGGGGTCTGCCAGGTGGGCGCCCGGTGTGCGGAGTGGGGCAGTGGGGCCCGCCGGCTGAGCGCTCGGCGTGCGGTGATGGAGCGTCGGCGTGTCGACTGCGTGCTCGGTGGCGCGCGTGGGGAGCGGTGGTGGACGGCCGCCGTTCGGTCAGTGGGACGAGCCCGAGAGCTGCAGCCCGATCACACCGACGATCACCAGGGAGATCGAGACCAGCTTGAGGGTGGAGACCACGTCGTCGAGGAAGACCATGCCGTAGATCGCGGTGCCCGCCGCGCCGATCCCCGTCCACACGGCGTAGGCGGGCCCCACGTCGAGCTTCTTCAGCGACAGCGTCAACAGACCGAAGCTGCCCAGGGCGAAGACGCAGAACGCGATGGTCGGCCAGAGCCGGGTGAAACCGTGTGAGAGCTTCAGGCAGACGGCGAAGCCGGTCTCCAGAAATCCCGCGACCACGACCAGCAGCCACGCCATCGTCAGTGCCCTCCCACGTCGGTGACCGCCTTGCCTCGCTGGGTGTGATTATGCACTTACCGACGACACCAGATCGCAAACGTGCCCGGATCAGTCGCCTTCGCGTCGCTCCCGGGTGGCCATCAGCCGCCGCAGCGACTCCAGCCGCGCCGGATCGGCGTGACCGGCCGCCACCCAGGCGTCCAGGGCACATTCCGGTTCCTGGCTGTCGTGGGTGCAGCCGCGGGGGCAGTCCGCGGCGGCGGGCTCCAGGTCCGAGAACGCGTGGATCACCCGGGTCGGGTCGATGTGGTTCAGCCCGAAGGAACGCACCCCGGGGGTGTCGATCACCCAGCCGCGATAGTCGGGCAGCGGCAGCGCCAGCGCCGACGTGGTGGTGTGCCGGCCACGTCCGGTGACGGCGTTGACCACCCCGGTGGTACGCCGCCGGTCCTTCGGTACCAATGCGTTGACCAGCGTCGTCTTTCCGACACCGGAGTGCCCGACGAAGGCGGTCACCCGGTCGTTCAGCTGCTCGCGGACCCGCTCGGCCGCGTCGCCGTTCTCCAGCTCCTCACGGTTGGTGACGACGAACGGGACACCCAGCGGGGTGTACGCCTCCAGCAGCTTGTCCGCGGAGGCGAGATCGGACTTGGTCAGCACCAGGAGCGGCGAGAGCCCACCGTCGTACGCGGCGACCAGACAGCGGTCGATCATCCGCGGGCGGGGTTCCGGATCGGCCAGTGCGGTGACGATCGCCAACTGGTCGGCGTTGGCGACGACCACCCGCTCGTACGGATCGTCGTCGTCCGCGGTCCGGCGCAGAACCGAGTGGCGCTCACCGATGCGGACGATGCGGGCGAGCGTGTCCTTGTCGCCGGACAGATCGCCGACGAGGGAGACCTTGTCACCCACCACGGCGGCCTTCCGGCCCAGTTCACGGGCCTTCATCGCCATGACCGTACGGCCGTCGACGAGGCAGGTGAGACGGCCGCGGTCGACGGTGAGGACCATGCCTTCCTCGGCGTCCTCGTGCTTGGGGCGGATGTGGGTCCGGGGTCGGTTGCCCTTGCGGTTGGGGCGGATCCGGATGTCGTCCTCGTCGGGGTTCTTGCCGTAGCGGCGCATGTCTCAGGCCCCGAGCATTCCGGTCCACATCTGCGGGAAGTCGGGCAGGGTCTTGGCGGTTGTCGCCACGTTCTCGATCTCCACTCCGGGGACGACCAGGCCGATGATCGACCCCGCGGTTGCCATCCGATGGTCGTCGTACGTATGGAAGGTACCGCCGTGCAGCGGCCGGGGCCGGATGCGGAGTCCGTCGGCGGTCTCGGTGACATCGCCGCCGAGATCGTTGATCTCCTTGGTGAGCGCGGCGAGCCGGTCCGTCTCGTGCAGCCGCAGATGGGCGACGCCGCTGAGGGTGGACGGACCGTCGGCGAGCGCCGCGACCGCAGCGATGCCCGGGGTGAGCTCGCCGACCTCGCCGAGGTCGACGTCGATGCCGTGGACACGCCCCGAACCGGTGAAGGTGAGGCCGCGCTCGGTCAGCTCGCAGCTGCCGCCCATCGCGGTGAAGATCTCCCGCAGGGCGTCACCGGGCTGGGTGGTGCGCTCGGGCCAGTCGGGGATGGTGACCCGGCCGCCGGTGACCAGCGCGGCGGCGAGGAACGGCTGGGCGTTGGAGAGGTCGGGCTCGATCGTCAGATCGCGGCCGAGCAGGGCGGAGGGGGAGACCCGCCAGACGTTCGGCTCGCCGCCCGTCTCCGGCTCGTCGACCTGGGCACCGACGGCCCGCAGCATGTCGACGGTCATCCGGATGTGCGGCAGGGAGGGCAGCCTGTCGCCGGTGTGGCGCACCTCCACCCCCTGGTTGTAGCGCGGCGCCGACAGCAGCAGCGCCGAGACGAACTGGGAGGACGAGGAGGCGTCGATCGCCACCGGTCCGCCGTCCAGCGCCCCGCTGCCGTGCACGGTCATCGGCAGTGAGCCGCGCCCGTCGTCGTCGATCCGGGCGCCCAGCACGCGCAGCGCGTCGATCACGCCGTTCAGCGGGCGTTCGTAGGAACGGGGGTCGCCGTCGAAGCGGATCGGACCGTCGGCGAGCGCCGCGACCGGCGGGAGGAAGCGCATGACCGTTCCGGCATTGCCGACGTCGATCGTGGTCGGGCCGTGCAGACCGGCCGGGATGACCCGCCATGCCTCGCCGGAGCCGTCCGGGCCGCCCGCCGCGGAGGAACTGGACGACACCGTCTCCTCGACGGCGACGCCCATCGCGCGCAGCGCCTCGGCCATCAGCAGGGTGTCGCGGGAGCGCAGCGGGCGGCGCAGCCAGCCGGGCTCGGCGGCGAGAGCGGCGAGCACGAGAGCGCGATTGGTGACCGATTTCGACCCGGGCACGGTGACGGTGGCGTCGACGGGGCCGCTCGCTCGGGGGGCGGGCCAGAGGGCGGGGTGCACGGAACTTTCGGTCATGGACCTCACTTTAGTGGCACACCGCAATCCCGAATCTCGACCAAATGAGAAGAAACCGGTGAGTAACGAACGTGTGGTACGTGCCGGCGGGTGGCGGCGGTCGTCCTCACATGCCGAGCAGCCAGCGCCCGCCGCCGATCAGCGAGCAGAGCGACACCGCGTGGAAGAGGAACAACCAGAGCGCCGCCGGCACATCCGTCAGCCGCGACAACTGGTCCGCGTCCGAGTCCGGCGCACCGCCGTACCGCCGCTTCGACTGGAGCTCGAAGGCCGGACGCACGCCCCCGAGCAGGAGGAACCAGACGACGGTGTACGCGAACAGGGACTGCACGGCGGCCGAGGCGAGCCAGGACACCAGCAGGAAGGCCGACCCGGTGAAGATCACCGTCAGCGCCCCGTACAGATTGCGGATCATCACCAGCATCACCGCGAGCAGCGCGGTGGCCAGCCACAGCAGCAGCGTGATCCTGCCGTCGACCAGGAGCCACGCCCCGCCCAGGCCCAGCAGCGGCGGGGCGGTGTAGCCCGCCGCCGCGGTGAGGATCATCCCGATGCCGGTCGGCTTGCCGCGGCTGACGGTCAGCCCGCTGGTGTCCGAGTGCAGCCGGATGCCGGACAGCTGCCGTCCGGTGAGCAGGGCGATCAGTCCGTGCCCGCCCTCGTGCGCGATGGTGACCGCGTTGCGGGTCAGCCGCCATATCGGGTTCGGTACGACGGCTATCAGCGCGAGCGTTCCGGTCACCACCACCAGCCACTGCTCGGGTGCGGGCTGGGTGCCGAAGACGCGGTCCCACAGATTGCCCAGATCGGTGCTGTTCATGGTGTGGGCGGCTCCTTGCGGCATCGGCTTCGGTATCGGCGTCTTGTCGTCGGGACGGTCGTGGCAGTCTGGCACTTATGTGCGGACGGTATGCAGCGAGTCGGCGGCCCGAGGACCTGACCGGACTCTTCCGGGTCGAGAAGTGGGAACCGGCACAGAGCCTGGCGCCCGACTGGAACGTGGCGCCGACCAAGGAGGTCTACGCCGTACTGGAACGTCCTGTGAAAGACGCAGACGACCCGCGTCCGGTTCGCCAGCTGCGTGCTCTGAAATGGGGGCTCGTGCCGTCCTGGGCGAAGTCGCCCGAGGGCGCCGCACGGATGATCAACGCCCGTGCGGAGACGGTCCACGAGAAGCCGTCCTTCCGCCGCCCCTTCGTCTCCCGGCGCTGCATCCTGCCCGCCGACGGCTACTACGAGTGGGTCACCGGTGCGGACGAACGGCAGCTGGAGGAGAAGGGGAAGCGGAAGCGGCCGCGCAAGCAGCCCTACTTCGTGACACCGGCCGACGGATCCGTCTTCGCGATGGCCGGGCTGTACGAGTTCTGGCGCGACCGGACCCTGCCGGACGACCACCCGATGGCCTGGTGGGCGACCTGCTCGGTGATCACGACCGAGGCGGAGACCACCCCGCTCGCGGTCGCCCCCGCCGAGGGCCCGGCCGCGCTCGCCGACATCCACCCGCGGATGCCGCTGATGCTGACCCCGGACCGGTGGGACGCCTGGCTCGACCCGTCGCACACCGGTGTCGAGGAGCTGAGGGCGCTGCTCGCGCCGCCGCCGGGCGGGCTGATGCGGGCCTATCCGGTGGCCACGGCCGTCAGCAACGTCCGCAACAACGGTCCCGAGCTGCTGGCGGAACTGGCCGCGCCGGAAGCGAGCACGCTGTTCTGACCCCGGGGTGACCGGGCAGGATGGGGCACGTGAGTACCGCACAGACAGGCCGCAGGACCGAGACGGTCGACACGGACGCCGGGCCGGCCAGGATCACCTGGCTGCCCGCGGGGAACGCCTGCCTGGTGCTCGCCGTCAGCCACGGTGCGGGCGGCGGCGTCGAGGCCCGTGACCTCCGGGCCCTGGCCGCCGCGCTGCCCGTCCACGGGGTGACCGTCGCCCTGGTGGAGCAGCCGTGGCGGGTCGCCGGCAAGAAACTCGCGCCCGCCCCGAGGACGCTGGACACCGGATGGCGGGGCGTGTGGCCCGCGCTCACGGCCGCGGGCCTGCCCGTCGTCGCGGGAGGACGCAGCGCCGGGGCACGGGTGGCCTGCCGCACGGCGGCGGAACTCGGCGCCCACGCCGTCCTCGCGCTCAGCTTCCCGCTGCATCCGCCGGGAAAGCCGGAGAAGTCCCGCAAGGACGAGCTCCTCGGCTCCGGCGTACCCACCCTCGTCGTACAGGGGGGCAACGATCCGTTCGGGCGGCCCGCCGAATTCCCTCCGGGGGAGTACGAGATCGCCGAGGTGCCCTTCGGCGACCACGGGTTCGCCGTACCGAAGAAGGCCGGCCTGACCGAGGATCAGGCGATGGAGATCCTCACCACCGCCGTGACGGAGTGGCTGTCCACCCTCGTATGACGTGTGCCCTGCGGGTTCTGCCGGTCCTATGACGTGCACTCGCCGCGGTTTCCGCCGGTCGTACGACGTACGTCCTGTGCGGGTTCTGCCAGTCGTACGACGTACACCCCCTGCGGGTTCCGCCGGTCGTGCCCGTCGGCGGCGGCACCGGATCGCCTCCCCCGGGAATGTTGAACGAGGGGCCGCTGTTGTGCATGTCATCGGTACATCAACGTCGTAAGTGGAGAGGGAGTCCGTCGCATGGGTTCGACCATCTGCCCGCGCCGCTCGAACGCCGCTGACCTGGAGTGGACGGTCCTTCACGCGGCCAGTACCACTTCCGAGCGGGCACTGAGCGGATCGGATCGACAGCCCGTCTCGAAGCAAGGTCGACTATTCTCCGATTCGAGCGGTTCCGGCATCGGATCCGCCACAGCGTTGGAGGAGGTGGGTCCGGTCACTGGGACCGACACAGGGACCGACGACGGCCGCGCGCAGGAGACGGCCGCCGAGCGCAACGCGCGCTTCGAGCGGGACGCCCTCGGTTTCCTCGACCAGATGTACTCGGCCGCGCTGCGCATGACGCGCAACCCCGCGGACGCCGAGGACCTGGTCCAGGAGACGTATGCCAAGGCGTACGGCTCCTTCCACCAGTTCCGTGAGGGCACCAACCTCAAGGCGTGGATGTACCGCATCCTCACCAACACGTTCATCAACTCGTACCGCAAGAAGCAGCGCGAACCCCAGCGCAGTGCCGCTGAGGAGATCGAGGACTGGCAGCTGGCGCGGGCCGAGTCGCACATGTCGACCGGACTGCGTTCCGCGGAGTCGCAGGCTCTCGACCACCTGCCCGACTCGGATGTGAAGTCCGCTCTGCAGGCGATCCCCGAAGAGTTCCGCATCGCCGTGTATCTCGCCGATGTCGAGGGCTTTGCCTACAAGGAGATCGCGGACATCATGGGGACTCCCATCGGTACGGTGATGTCCCGACTGCACCGGGGCCGCCGCCAACTGCGCGGCATGCTGGAGGACTACGCCCGCGAGCGCGGGCTCGTCCCCGCCGGTGCCGGAGAGTCGGACGATCGGAAAGGCTCGGGCTCATGAGCTGCGGAGAGCCGCACGAGACGGACTGCTCAGAAGTCCTCGATCATCTGTATGAGTTTCTCGACCACGAGATGCCCGACAGCGACTGCACCAAGTTCGAGGTGCACTTCGAGGAGTGCTCCCCGTGCCTGGAGAAGTACGGCCTGGAACAGGCCGTGAAGAAGCTCGTCAAGCGCTGCTGCGGCCAGGACGACGTACCGACCGATCTGCGCTCCAAGGTGCTGGGCCGGATCGATCTCATCCGCTCGGGGCAGGCAGTGCCCGAGCAGGACGTGACGGCCTCCGAGGCCGGCCGGCCCGCCGCCGCCAAGGAGTAATGACGTCCGGGCACCGCCGAGGAGCAACGACGTCCTCCGGTCGCCCCGCGTAGCCGCCGGGAAGTGACCCCGGCCGGCCGTCCCACGCAGCCCCGCCCCCGCCTCGCCGCCGCCCCGCCCCCAGGCAGCACCCGGATCCCGCGCTTATCACCCGAATGTGCTAATCGGGCTCGTTGAGGCTCGGCGGGATCCGCAACTCGCTAGCCTGGCGCCTCCATTGACCATCGTGGGGGGCGGGCGGGGCGGGTGAGGACCACACGCGGGGCGGCGCGCGCATACATTCTGGCGGCCGTGATCGGCGCCCTCTCCTGTGTGCTCCCCGTGCTGAGGACGGGCGCCGGGATTCCGTGGGCCACCGTCGGGCTGCTCACCGCGCTCCATCTGGCCTGCGAACTCCCCGGGCGCCGCCCCTTCTTCGGCGGCTCCGTGCCGGTCAGTGCCGGATCGTTCTTTCCGCTCCTGCTCGCCGCCGCCTTTCTGCTGCCGCCCGCCGCGGCGGCCCTGGTCGCGATCCCCGGATCACTCATCGGCCGGGTGGAGACCGCGCCCGTCACCGCGCGCCGGATCTGGCGGGCCGCGCAGCTCGCCGTCACCGTCTGGGCGGCCTCGTCCGTACACGGCCTGCTCGGCGGCACCGCGGCGCTCGGTGGCACCGGCACAGGCACCGATCGGCTCCCGGACCTTCCCTACGCCGTGCTTCCCGCCTGCGCCGCCGCCCTGGCGTTCAGCCTCGTCCTGGCCGCTCTGGACGGCTCCATCCTCGTCGCGGCCGAACGGCTGCCCCTGCGGCGCGCCTGGAAGGGACTGCTGCCCCGCTCGCTCGGACCGCACCTGGTGCACGGACTCGCCGGACTGATGATGGCCGTCCTGTGGCGCGGTCCGTACGGGCCGCTGTCCGCGCTCATCGTGCTGCTGCCGATGTACCTCTCCTGCTGGGTCTTCGCCCAGTACCACCGGGAGCACGCCGCTCACCGCGCCACCATCAGGGCCCTGGTGCAGGCCGTCGACATCAAGGACACGTACACCCGCGGCCACAGCGAACGCGTCGGGCGGGCATCCGTCCTCATCGCCGGCGAACTCGGCATGGACCAGGGCCGGCTGGAGGTCCTCCGGTTCGCCGGAATCCTGCACGACGTCGGCAAGCTCGGCGTCCCCACCCGCGTGCTCCGCAAGGACGGACCGCTCACCCCGGAGGAACGGAGGGTGATCGAGCTGCACCCGGAATACGGGCACGAGATCGTCCGGGGCATCGGCTTCCTCGGCGAGGCACGGGCCGCGATCCTCCACCACCACGAACGGCTCGACGGCAGCGGCTATCCGTACGGGCTCAGCGGACGGGAGATCCCCGAGTTCGCCCGGGTCGTCGCCGTGGCGGACGCCTTCGACGCGATGACATCGACCCGCTCGTACCGGCGAGGGAGGCCGGTGCCCGCGGCGCTGGAGGAGCTGGAGCGGTGCGCGGGCACACAGTTCGACCCGCAGATGGTGCGGGCGCTGGTGCGGGCGGTGGACCGGCACGGATGGTCGGCGACGAGCGCGATGACCGCGGTGACGGCGGACGAGGCGCGGGTGGGGCCACCGCGGCCCACGGCGGCGGACGGCGGTGCGGCAGCCGCCCGAGTCCCCGTTCAGCCTCGGCCGCCGCACGGGCCCGACCCTGCCACGCCCGGTCCCCGGCCGTCGGCGGACCGTCGCCGGTGAGCGCGGACCGGACCGCGGCGCGACCGCCTCGCGCCGTCCTCGCCGTCCACGGCGCGGCCGTGGTGCTCGCCGCCGCCGGGCTCGGCCACACCCTCTGGGACGGCGTCCACGAACCCGGACACGCGCTCGCCTTCGGGGTGCTCATCACCGTCGGCGAACTGGCCCGCTGGGGCGCGCTGCCCGGCGAGCGCGAGCCCGCGCCGCTCGGAGCCGCCGGAGCACTGGCGTACGCCCTCCTCGGCCGCAGCGGCGGCGCACCCACCACCCACGGCGTCCTCCAGGTCATCGCCGTACTCGTCGCGGCCCAGCTCGTCGCCTGCGTGCCCCATGTGGCGCGCGGCAGCGGCCCCACCCCCGACCGGGTGGCCCGCCGCGTCCTGACCGTCACCTTCGCCGCCGTGTGCTTCCAGCCCCTGCACAACTCCGGCCGCGCCGCCGACTGGTTCGGCGAAGGCCCGTCCTACGTGCTCCTCATGCTCCTGCTTCTCGTCCTGACCGCTCTGTGCGACGCCGTGCTCGCCGCCCTGCTGCTGCGCTCGCGCTGCGTCCCGCACGGCTTCAGGAGCAGAGGAGGCACTCCTCCGCCCTACGGGCCGCTGCTCCGCGACGAGCTGCGCGGCCTGATCGGCATCGGCTCGGCGGTCTGCGCGACCGGGGTCGTGATGGCCCTCGGCGTCGCCGTCGCCGGGCTGTGGGCGCTGCCCGTCCTGTGCGTACCACTGCTCCTGACCCAGATCTCGTTCCGACGGTTCGCCGCCGTGCGCACCACCTATCGGCAGACGATCGCCTCGCTCGCACGGTCCACCGAGATCGCCGGATACACCCCGCACGGGCACGCCCGCAGGGTCGCGGTGCTCTGCACGGCCGTCGGACGTGAGCTGGGGCTCTCCGGCAGCGAGCTGACCGTGCTGGAATACGCGGCCCTGATGCACGACATCGGCCAGCTCTCGCTCGTCGACCCGGTCCCGGACGGGGCGACCGCCCCCCTGCCCGCCGCCGAGCAGCGCCGCATCGCGCTGCTGGGCGGAGCCGTGGTCCGGCAGACCGGGGTGGACACCCGGGTCGCCGTCGTGGTGGAGCGGCAGGCCGACCCCTACCGCGAGCAGCCGTTGTCCGCCAGGATCGTCAGAGCGGTCAACGCATACGACGACCTCTGCGGGGAAAGTCTCACCGGGCCGCTGGGTGCGCTGGAAGAACTCAGGCTCGGCACCGGGCACGACTACCAGCCCGAAGTCGTGGAATCACTGGCCCGGGTTCTGGCCCGGGGCGGTCTGACTCCCGTCCCGCCCGGGTAACCCATGGGTAATGAGCGGGTGTCCGGCCCGGCATGGTTGGATGCGAAGAGAGCGGAAAACGAGGGTGTCCAGTCGGGACAGGCGGGAATCGTGAGGATCTTCGGGAAGGTACGGCATCGGCCCTCCGCTTCTTGGCGGCAGGCCACGGACCGCGCGTTCACGCTGATCGGCGACGGCCGGTACGAGGACGCGGGCGCGCTGCTGACGCGTGCGGCGGACCTGGAGCCCTGGCTCTCCGAGTCGTGGTTCAACCTGGCGCTGCTGCACAAGTTCCGGCATGACTGGGAACAGGCGAGAGCCGCCGGCCTGCGGGCCGTCGCGCTGCTCGACAAGGAATCCGGCGCTCCCGACTGGTGGAACGTCGGGATCGCCGCCACCGCACTGCAGGACTGGCCGCTGGCCCGCCGCGCCTGGCAGGCGTACGGCCTCAAGGTGCCGGGTGCGGGCCCGCACACCTCCGCGGCCAACAGCGAGCCGACCGGCATGGAGCTGGGCAGCGCCGCGGTGCGGCTGTCGCCGGAGGGCGAGGCCGAGGTCGTGTGGGGCCGTCGGCTCGATCCGGCGCGGATGGAAGTGCTCTCCATCCCGCTGCCGTCGTCCGGCCGCCGCTGGGGCGAGGTCGTCCTGCACGACGGCGTGCCGAACGGGGAGCGGGTCACCGCGGCCGGCCCCTCCTACCCCGTGTTCGACGAGATCGAGCTGTGGGCGCCGTCCCCGGTGCCCACCTGGGTCGTGCTGCTCGAAGCGGCCACCGAGGCGGACCGGGACGCCCTGGAGCGGCTGGCGTCCGACGCCGGGTTCGCCGCCGAGGACTGGTCGTCCTCCGTGCGGCTGCTCTGCCGGGCCTGCTCGGAGAGCCGCATGGAGAGCGACGAGGGCGACGGCGAGCATCTCGACCCGCACGACCACAGCGAGCCGGGACACCCCGGTCCGCTGGGGCACCGCACGGCCGGTGAGCTGTGGGTGCCGGAGCGCGAGTGCGGGATAGCGGCCCCGGCCGGGCTGGTGCGCGGCCTGCTGGACGGCTGGGTGGCGGACAGCCCGGACAGCCGTGAGTGGCGGGATCTCGAAGAAGTCTGCTGACCGGTGCCCGTAGGCTGTACGGGCACCGGTCGCGGTGCTCGGGTGCCCGGGCCCCGGTCCATCGGACGTCCGGGTTTCAGGTTTTGAGGAAGGCGTACGGCGGACATGGCGCAGCAGGAGACGGACGAGCAGATCAGCGTCGACGACGAGGGATTCGTCGTGGACACGGAGGACTGTGAGGCGCGCGAGACGGCACATCGCGAGCGTGGCACCTCCCGTCCGATCACGGTCGTGGGCAACCCGGTGCTGCACACGGAGTGCAAGGACGTCACCGAGTTCGACGACGAGCTGGGCCGGCTGATCGACGACATGTTCGCGAGCCAGCGGACGGCGGAGGGCGTGGGCCTGGCCGCCAACCAGGTCGGCGTCGACCTGAAGGTCTTCGTCTACGACTGCCCGGACGACGACGGCGTGCGGCACGTGGGCGCCGTCTGCAACCCGGTGCTGGAGGAGCTTCCGCCCGAGGACCGGATCCTGGACGACTCCAACGAGGGCTGCCTCTCCGTCCCCACGGCGTACGCCTCGCTGGCCCGCCCGGACTACGCGGTGGTCCGCGGCCAGGACGCCAAGGGCAACCCGATCAAGGTGCGGGGCAACGGCTACTTCGCCCGCTGCCTCCAGCACGAGACCGACCACCTGTACGGGTACCTGTACATCGACCGCCTCTCCAAGCGGGACCGCAAGGACGCGCTGCGGCAGATGGCGGAGAACACTCCGCGCTACGAGATCGTGCCGAACGACTGAGAACCTGTCGAGTGGCCTTCGGTCGGAAGGCGGACGCGGCATGGTGCGGGCGACTCCACGGCGCTCGTCACCCCGGTGGGCCCGGACTCCCTCGCAGGGAGTCCGGGCCCACCGTTCTTCGGCTCTGGGTTGATCGTCAACTGGCCTTCTCCCATGGGTAGTTGACGCGCGTCGACTCGTCCGACAAGCTCTCTCACCACATCTCTGTAGTGGTAGGGAGCCCCCACATGCTCAGACGTACCGCACGACTCCTGCTCGGCCTTGTCATGACCATGGCTTTCGCCTTGGGCGGGGCCGTGGTCACCGCCGGCACCGCGCAGGCCGACGGCTGCTACACCTGGACCCGCACGCTGTCCCCCGGCGCCACCGGCAATGACGTCGTCCAGCTCCAGATCCGGGTGGCCGGCTATCCCGGCTACAACTCGGTGCTCGCCATCGACGGTTCCTACGGGCCGGCCACCACCGCCGCCGTCAAACGCTTCCAGGCCGCCTACGGCCTCGCCGCCGACGGCATCGCGGGCCCGAACACCCAGGCCAAGCTCTACGCCCTCCAGGACAACGACTGCACCCCGGCCCACTTCACCTACGCCGAGCACAACCAGTGCAACTCGACCTGGGCGGGTGGTGCCGTCGCGGCGGGGACGGCGAAGGCCAACGCCCTGAGCACCATGTGGAAGCTGGAAGCGCTGCGGCACGCGCTCGGTGACCAGCCGATCCGGATCACCAGCGGCTTCCGGTCGACGTCCTGCAACAGCGCGGTCGGCGGCGCGTCCAACAGCCGCCATCTGTACGGGGACGCGGCCGACCTCGGCGCTGGACCGCACGCCCTGTGCACCCTCGCCAAGCAGGCCCGCTACCACGGGTTCAGGGGAATCCTCGGCCCCGGCTACCCGGGCCACAACGACCACATCCACGTCAACCAGGGCCCCAGCCACTACTGGTCGGCGCCCAACTGCGGCATCTGACGCACGAGGGCCCCGGGTGCCGGTCGGCCGGACCGGCACCCGGGGCCCTTCTCCGCGCCACGCGCGTCAGGCGGTCCTCGCCGTCAACCGCGTGGCACCCGTCGTCTGGACCGCGACGCCGTCCGCGGACCGCTCCGTCAGGCGGAGCTGCGAAATGGCGTTGCGCAGGGTCAGCGCCCCGGCGCCGGTGTCCAGCTGCCAGCGCTGTGTACGCGCCGCCGCCGAGCAGGCCCCGAGCGACAGTTCGGCCCCCACCTCCAGCGGGGCGCCCAGGTACTTCTTTCCGCGCACCGCGTCCAGGCACTGCCCGGTCTCGGCCGACCGCACCGTGTAGTACCCGTCGGCGGTGGCCGTCAGCGTCCAGGAGGCCGTGCTGCCGCGGACCAGGGACACGCCCGCGTCCGCCCCGGGGGCCAGCGCCCCGGAGCCCGCGGTCAGCCGGTACGTACCGTCGGCGAGCGGGGTGCGGTCGGTGTTCGACCAGCCCGGCGCATGACCGATCCTCCGGGCCAGTGCCTCGAATCCGGCGTACGTCTCACTCGGCTTCGGGCCGCCCCAGGTGGCCTGCGCCAGGAAGCGCAGCGGCATGAAGGTCTTCGCCTCCACCTCGTTCTCCGTCTCGGCCGCCGCACTGTCCGGCCACAGGGTGATCTTGGCGCCGGTGAGGTTCGCGGCCGGGGCGGGCAGGGTCTCGCCCTCGAAGCGCAGGGGTGTCCAGTCGCTCTCGTAGAGCGCGCGGGTGTCGGTCGTGTAGCCGCCGCGCACCAGGTAGAGCGCATAGGCGGAGTTCATGACCGGTCGGCCCTCGGCCAGCAGCGCGGACGGTTTCTGGATGGTGCCGCCGCCCAGCCAGTGTTCGACGGTGATGTCGCGGTCCAGCGGCACGACGCCGTTCCGGCCGGCCAGACCGTCGTTCCAGATCCGCAGCGACCGGCCGTCGGCCTTCACATGCGCGTTGACCTGGTTGATGAAGTCGACGAACAGGTCGTCGGGGGTCGCGCCGGCGCCGAACTTCGCCGTGGCGGCGGTCTGCAGCTGCGGATAGTCGGGGTACGAGGAGCCGAGCATGTATTCGTCGGCGCCCATGTGCCAGGTACGGGTGCCCCACGCCTCCAGCGCCTCGTCGACCATCGAGGTGTAGTACGTCAGCGCCTCGGGCCGCGAGATGTCGAGCCGGGGCGGGGAGGCGACCCCGTCGCTGTCCTTGAGCTGGAGCTCCGGGTGGTTCTCCAGATACGTGTCCATGTGGCCGGGGGAGTTGATCTCCGGCACCAGCTCGATGTGGTACTTCTCGGCCAGCGCGGCCAGCGTGCGGACCTGCGCCTTCGTGTAGTAGCCCCAGAACGCCGACGCCGGGTCGGTGTCGCTCCTGACCTTGGCCTCTATCCACAGCTGGTTGAGCTTCTGGGAGGCCATGTCCTTCATCATCCGCTCGAACCACGGGAGGGAGACGTTGATGTAGCAGGCGCACACCCCGACCCCGCGTTCACGGTATGCGGGCACATCGGTCGCCGAACCGCGCGCGGCCAGTCCGTCGTCGTTCAGCAGTTGGAGGACGGTCCGGGAACCGTAGAAGACGCCGGTGGAGGTCGCGGCGGTGACGGTGACCCGGTCGCCGACGTCGAGCCGGTAGCCCTCCGCACCCAAGGCGCCCTTCAGAGAAGGATCCTGGCGCAGCACGATGTCACCGGAGCGGGCCGACGCCCGGCCCTGCGTCACCGCCGCCTTCCCCCGCAGCTCACCGGCGAAACGGCGCGCATCGGCGGCCGTACGGCTGTCCCGTACCCCGTCCAGCACGATCCGCGCCCGGTCGGTCAGCACGAACTCGCCCTCGGCGGCCTGCCATTGCCGCAGTGTAGGCAGCACCTCGGGCGGAGGTGCGGTGGCCGAGGAGTCCTCGGCCGAGGCGCTCTGCCAGGGCAGCAGCGCGGCGGCGAGCGCAGCCACCACGGCCCCGATGGTCCTTCGTCTTGCCCTCCGCATGTCCATGCGACCGACCCTCTTCGGTCACGTGAGCCGCGGTCCATGGACAGACGTGGCGGACGGTTGGACGAATGATCGGGTATCAGGTCCGTTGCTGATCAGGCGACTTCGGAAAGGGCGTTCGGACCGCGGAAGGTACGGCGGTAGGCGTTCGGCGTGGTGCCCAGCGACCGTACGAACTGATGGCGCAGCGCGGCGGCCGTCCCGAAGCCGGTCCGCCCGGCGATCGCGTCCACCGTTTCGTCGGACGTCTCCAGCAGGTGCTGTGCCAGCAGCACCCGCTGACGGAGCAGCCAACGGTACGGAGTGGTGCCCGTCTCCTGCTGGAAGCGGCGGGCGAACGTACGCGGCGACATGTGCGCCTGTGCGGCGAGCTGTTCGACGGTCATCTCCTGGTCGAGGTGGCGCTCCATCCAGGCGAGCGTGTCGCCGACCGTGTCGCACCGGGTGTGGGGCAGCGGCCGCTTGATGTACTGCGCCTGCCCGCCGTCCCGGTGCGGCGGCACCACCATGCGGCGGGCGATCGCGTTGGCGACAGCGGGGCCGTACGCCTGCCGGACCAGATGCAGACACGCGTCGATCCCGGCCGCCGTGCCCGCCGACGTGATGACGGGGCCCTCGTCCACGTACAGCACGTCGGGTTCGACGACGGCCCGGGGGAAGCGGCGGGCCAGCTCCGAGGCGTGGCGCCAGTGCGTGGTGCAGCGCCGCCCGTCCAGCAGCCCGGCCGCGCCGAGCACGTACGCACCGGAGCAGACGCTCATCACGCGTGCGCCCCGGTCCACCGCCCGGCGCAGCGCGTCGAGGATCTCCTCCGCGTACTCCCGCCGGGCGAAGTGGCTGCCGGCCGGCACGGCGATGAGGTCGGCCTCCTCCAGACGGTCGAGGCCGTACGGCGTGGTGATGGTGAAGCCGGCGTGGGTCCGGAGCACCGGGCCCTCGGCGGAGACCACGGCGAAATCGTGCACCGGGAGGCCCTCGTCGCTGCGGTCGAGGCCGAAGACCTCACACAGCACACCTAGTTCGAAGGGATGGACCTCGTCGAGCAGCAGGGCGGCGACATTCTTCAGCATGGAACCAGTGTGGCAGTAATTCGACGCTCTATGACAGTCCTGCCACTGCCGGATTCTGTCCGCGCGGACGAGAGTAGAGCCATGAACATATTCCTGAACATCCTGGGCGTATCCGCACTTGTCGCTCTCGTTCTGCTGCCCGCCCTCGCCGGGCTCTTCAGGGAGCGCCGTATCGACCGCCAGCTGCGGGAAGCGGAACGGGAACGGGGGGACACGCCCCCGGAAAGGGCGGACGCCGCACAGCCCGTGACGGCCGCGCGGCGCCCCTACCTCAGAAGCTGGGCCAGGATCTAGAAATCGTCGTCGAAGGCGACCGAGCCCTCCACCGCCACCTGATAGGCGGACGGCCGGCGCTCGAAGAAGTTCGTCAGCTCCTGAACGCCCTGCAGCTCCATGAACGAGAACGGGTTCTCGGAGCCGTACACCGCCGGGAAGCCCAGCCGGGTGAGCCGCTGGTCGGCCACGCACTCCAGGTACTGGCGCATGGACTCGGTGTTCATGCCCGGCAGGCCGTCACCGCACAGATCGCGGCCGAACTGCAACTCCGCCGCGACGGCCTCCTTCAGCATGTCGGTGACCTGCTGCCGCAGTTCGTCGTCGAAGAGGTCCGGCTCCTCCTTGCGGACGGTGTCCACGACCTCGAACGCGAAGTTCATGTGCATCGTCTCGTCACGGAACACCCAGTTGGTGCCCGTGGCGAGACCGTGCAGCAGGCCCCGCGAGCGGAACCAGTAGACGTACGCGAACGCGCCGTAGAAGAACAGCCCCTCGATGCACGCCGCGAAGCAGATCAGGTTCAGCAGGAAGCGCCGCCGGTCGGACCTGCTCTCCAGCCGGTCCATCTTCTCGACCGAGTCCATCCACCTGAAGCAGAACTCGGCCTTCTCGCGGATCGACGGAATGTTCTCGACCGCCGCGAACGCCGCTGTCCGGTCGTCCGGGTCGGGCAGGTAGGTGTCGAGCAGCGTCAGATAGAACTGGACGTGCACGGCCTCCTCGAACAGCTGACGGCTCAGGTACAGCCGCGCCTCGGGGGAGTTGATGTGCTTGTAGAGCGTGAGGACGAGGTTGTTCGCGACGATCGAGTCACCCGTCGCGAAGAACGCGACGAGCCGCCCGATCATGTGCTGCTCACCCGGCGAGAGCTTCGCGAGGTCGGCGACGTCCGAGTGGAGATCGACCTCCTCGACGGTCCAGGTGTTCTTGATCGCGTCGCGGTAGCGCTCGTAGAAGTCCGGGTAGCGCATGGGCCGCAGGGTCAGTTCGAAGCCCGGGTCGAGCAGGTTCTTCTCGGTCTTTCCGGTGGAGCTCATTACTGGCAGGCCTCGCAGGACTCGGGGTTTTCGAGGGAGCAGGCGATCGCGTCGGCGTCAGCCATCGGCGCCTGCTGTACGGGAACGGGAATGGGGGCGGTGGCGGGAACGGGGGCGGTGGCCGCGGTCCGGCCGGGGGCGGCGCGGGCGATCCGGGTCGCCGGGCGGGAACGCAGGTAGTACGTCGTCTTCAGCCCCCGCTTCCAGGCGTACGCGTACATCGAGGAGAGCTTGCCGATGGTCGGCGTCTCCATGAAGAGGTTCAGCGACTGGCTCTGGTCGAGGAACGGCGTACGGGCCGCCGCCATGTCGATCAGACCGCGCTGGGGGATCTCCCACGCCGTGCGGTACAGCGCCCGCACGTCCTCGGGGATCCAGGCGAAGCCCTGGACGGAGCCGCTCGCCTCGCGCAGCGCCTCACGCGTCCGCGCGTCCCACACGCCCAGCTGCTTCAGCTCCTTCACCAGATATGCGTTGACCTGGAGGAACTCACCGCTGAGCGTCTCGCGCTTGAAGAGGTTGGACACCTGCGGTTCGACGCACTCGTACACACCCGCGATCGAGGCGATCGTCGCTGTCGGCGCGATGGCGAGCAGCAGCGAGTTGCGCATCCCGATCCTCGCGATCCGGGCACGCAGCGCGTCCCACCGCTCCGGCCAGTTCGGCTCGGTGTCGTAGTGGTCGGGGTGCAGCACACCGCGGGCGGCGCGCGTCTCGGACCAGGCGGGCAGCGGACCGGACCGCTCGGCCAGCTCGCAGGACGCCTCGTAGGCGGCGAGCATGATCCGTTCGGAGATCTTCGTGGAGAGCGCGCGGGCCTCGGGGGAGTCGAACGGCAGGCGGAGCTGGAAGAAGACGTCCTGCAGGCCCATCGCGCCCAGGCCGACGGGGCGCCACCGGGCGTTCGAGCGGCCGGCCTGCTCCGTCGGGTAGAAGTTGATGTCGACGACGCGGTCGAGGAAGGTCACGGCGGTGCGGACGGTGGCGTCCAGCCGCTCCCAGTCGAGCGAGCCGCCGGCGACGAACGCGCCGAGGTTGACGGAACCCAGGTTGCAGACGGCCGTCTCGCCGTCGTCGGTGACTTCGAGGATCTCGGTGCACAGGTTCGACGAGTGGACGACGCGGCCCGGCTCGGCGGTCTGGTTCGCGGTCCGGTTGGAGGCGTCCTTGAAGGTCATCCAGCCCTGACCGGTCTGCGCGAGGGTGCGCATCATGCGGCCGTACAGCTCACGGGCGGGCAGCGACTTGAGGGCCAGCCCCTCGGCCTCGGCGGCCCGGTACGCGGTGTCGAACGCGTCTCCCCACAGGTCGACCAGTTCGGGCACATCGGCGGGCGAGAACAGCGACCAGTCGCCGTCCGCGTCGACCCGGCGCATGAACTCGTCCGGGATCCAGTGCGCCAGGTTGAGATTGTGCGTACGCCGCTGGTCCTCACCCGTGTTGTCGCGCAGCTCCAGGAACTCCTCGATGTCCGCGTGCCAGGTCTCCAGGTAGACGGCGGCGGCGCCCTTGCGGCGGCCACCCTGGTTGACGGCGGCCACGGAGGCGTCGAGCGTCTTCAGGAACGGCACGATGCCGTTGGAGTGCCCGTTGGTGCCGCGGATCAGCGAACCGCGGGCGCGGATCCGGGAGTACGAGAGGCCGATACCGCCCGCGTGCTTCGAGAGCCGCGCCACCTGGTGGTAACGGTCGTAGATCGAGTCGAGTTCGTCGAGCGGGGAGTCCAGCAGGTAGCAGGAGGACATCTGCGGGTGCCGGGTGCCGGAGTTGAACAGGGTCGGGGAGGACGGCAGGTAGTCGAGCCGGCTCATCAGCCCGTACAGCGACGCGACGTCGTCCAGGGCCTGCTCCGACTCGTTCTCGGCGAGCCCGGAGGCGACGCGCAGCATGAAGTGCTGCGGCGTCTCGACGACCTGGCGGGTGTGCGGGTGGCGCAGCAGATAGCGGCTGTACAGGGTCCGCAGCCCGAAGTAGCCGAACCGGTCGTCGGCGCCGTCGGCGAGCGAACGCTCCACCAGGGCGTCGAGCGCGGCAGCGTGCCGTGCGACGAACGCGGCGGTACGGTCCGCGATCAGGCCCTGGCGGTGCCCGACGGCGACGGAGGCGGAGAAGGAGACCGCGCCCTGGCCGGACGCCTCGTCCGCGATGGTGCGGGTCAACAGCCTGGCGGCGAGCCGGGAGTAGGCGGGGTCCTCGGAGATCAGCCCCGCGGCGGACTCCGTGGCCAGCGAGCGCAACTCGGCCTCGTCCGACCGGGCGTTGCGGCCGCGCAGCGCGGCGGCGGCGACGCGGCCGGGGTCGGTGTCGGGCAGATCGGCGGTGAGGTCCGTCAGGGTCCGCAGCAGCGCGGTCCCCGGACCGTCGTGTGCGGTTGCCTCGGACTCGGCCGCTTCGGACACGGCGACTGAAGCCGGATCGGCTGGCGCGATGGTCACGTGGTGCTCTCCCTCGCTCGGCTCGGGGCCGGCGGGGGAACGGGGTCGCCGGGACGGCGGCAGGCCCGGTTCGGGGCAGCACTCCGTCACGGCGTCCGCCGGCCCATCCGCGAGGCCCGGACGTCTGGCATCCGGTTCGGTCGAGCCGGATGCGCCGTCGGCAGGTCCTCGGACTTCCTGAGGGTGCGCAAAAGCACACCGGGTACACCGTTGCGGGACAGTTCCGGATTCGCACCGGATTCCCCTGCGGCGACAGCGAGCATGAGCATACATGTGGGGGCCGCTGGATGGAGCAGCCCCCACATGTTGTGTCACGTCATCCGGGATGGGGCGGCAGGCAGGGCCGGTGGAACGAGCCGTGCGACCGGATGGGGCGGCAGGCAGGGGCGGTGGAACGAGCCGTGCGACCGGATGGGGCGGCAGGAAGGGCCGGTGGAACGAGCCGTGCACCCTCCCGGATGTCCCCGGATACGACGGACGGCCCGTCGCGCCCCCTGTGGGAGGGGTGCGACGGGCCGTCGACGCGGTCCGGGTGGCGGCTGTCAGTGGCCGCTGCCCGGAGCTCCTGCCGTGGCCGGCGGGAGCTCCACCTGGACGCCCTTGTCGCCCGCGTCGGCCGTGTAGTCGGCCGGGGAGGTCTCGTCCACCCCGGCGGGCGCCTTCAGGGCGTTCAGGACGAAGGTGAGGGCCACCGTCACCACCACGTTCAGTACGAACGCGGTCAGGCCGATGTAGCCGATCTCGTCGATGCCCGGGATCTTCTTCGACGAGCCGCCGAAATGCTCCTGGGTCGGACTATGGATGCCGTACGCGGCCACCGTCCCGTACACCATGCCGACCGCCCAGCCCGCGAGCAGTGCCCAGCGGTGGAACCAGCGGGTGAACAGGCCGCCGACCAGGGCCGGCATCGTCTGGAGGATCCAGATCCCGCCGAGCAGCTGGAAGTTGATCGCGACCGTCTTGTCCATGGTGAGGACGAAGGCGAGCGCGCCCACCTTCACCAGCAGCGACACCAGCTTGGAGACCTTGGTCTCCTGCTCCGGGGTCGCGTCCGGCTTCAGGAAGTCCTTGTAGATGTTGCGGGTGAAGAGATTCGCCGCGGCGATCGACATGATCGCCGCGGGCACCAGCGCGCCGATGCCGATGGCCGCGAACGCGACGCCCGCGAACCAGTCCGGGAACATGGTCTCGAACAGCTGCGGAATGGCCAACTGCCCGTTCTCCACCTTGATTCCGGCGGCGATCGCCATGAACCCGAGCAGGGCCAGCAGGCCGAGCATCAGCGAGTACAGCGGCAGGATCGTGGTGTTGCGCCGGATCACGTTGCGGCTACGGCTGGAGAGCGTCGCCGTGATCGAGTGCGGATACATGAAGAGGGCCAGGGCCGAACCCAACGCCAGGGTGGCGTAACCCCATTGGCCCGCCTCGCCCGGTGCGAGGGCACCGCGTGGCGCGCCGGTGTCCGGATTCTTCTGCGCGAACGCCTCGCCGGCCTTGGCGAAGATGTCGTCGAAGCCACCGAGCTTGATCGGGATGTAGATGATCGCCACCGTGATGACCAGGTAGATCAGTCCGTCCTTGACGAACGCGATCAGCGCGGGTGCCCGCAGCCCGGACGAGTAGGTGTACGCGGCGAGCACCGCGAACGCGATCAGCAGCGGCAGGTCCTTGATGAACCAGTGGGTGTTCTCGCCACCGCCGACGCCCATCACGTCCAGCACCGCCTGGATGCCGACGAGTTGGAGCGCGATGTACGGCATCGTGGCGAGGATGCCGGTGATGGCGACCGCCAGCGAGAGCCCCTTCGAACCGAAGCGCCCCCGGACGAAGTCCGAGGTGGTCACGTACCCGTGCTTGTGCGAGACCGACCACAGCCGCGGCAGGAAGGTGAAGATCAGCGGGTACACGAGGATCGTGTAGGGCACCGCGAAGAAGCCGGCCGCGCCCGCCGCGTAGATCGCCGCGGGAACGGCGACGAAGGTATACGCGGTGTACAGGTCGCCGCCGAGCAGGAACCAGGTGACCCAGGTTCCGAACGACCGTCCGCCCAGGCCCCATTCGTCGAGGCTCGCCTCGTTCTCGGCCTTCCGCCAGCGCGCCGCCAGGAAGCCCATGACCGTGACGGCCACGAAGAAGAAGATGAAGACGCCGAGAGCGACGCCGTTCACGCCGTCCTTCATGCCGACGCACCCCCCTTGCGGGCGCGCTGGTCACGCTGCCACAGCTTGTACGCGGTCATCGTGAGTGCGGTGGAGATCAGCACCCAGAGCATCTGGTACCAGTAGAAGAAAGGGATTCCGATGAAGGTCGGATCCACCTTGGCGTAGGAACTCACCCAGAGCATCGCCACGAACGGCGCGACGAGGCAGAGGGCGATGACGACGCGCACGGGCGTGATGACGGGTGGTTTTCCTTCTGGATCTGCCGGCATACGGTGACTCCGTCCCCTCGCTGATCACCTGGTGTAATGCGCAGGAAATCTAGGGGAGGTTCCCGTTCAGCGTCACCCCCTGTCCGTATTGCGTTCCGGAAACGGTCCTGTGGTGGGTGCGTATGTTCGGAATGTCGTCAGCCGTGCGGACTCCGGTCCGTACCGGGGCATGCGAACGGCCCCCGTGGGGAAGATCCCACGAGGGCCGCGACGGTCGTGCGGAGAGGGGCCGGGCAGGGCCGGCCGCCGCGCCGTGGCTCAGTCCGTCGGCCGCTTCAGGCGTGCCACGAACTTGTACCGGTCGCCCCGGTAGACCGACCGCACCCACTCCACCGGCTCGCCCCGCCCGTCGAGCGAGTGCCGGGACAGCATCAGCATCGGCAGGCCCACATCCGTACCGAGCAGAGCGGCCTCGCGCGGGGTGGCGAGCGAGGTCTCGATGGTCTCCTCGGCCTCGGCCAGCCGGACGTCGTACACCTCCGCCAGGGCGGTGTAGAGCGAGGTGTACTTCACCAGCGACCGGCGCAGCGCCGGGAAGCGTTTGGCCGAAAGGTGCGTGGTCTCGATCGCCATCGGCTCCCCGCTGGCGAGCCGCAGCCGCTCGATCCGCAGCACCCGCCCGCCGGCCGTGATGTCGAGCAGCCCGGCGAGGGTGTCGTCCGCCGTGACGTAACCGATGTCCAGCAACTGGGACGTCGGTTCCAGTCCCTGGGCGCGCATGTCCTCGGTGTACGAGGTCAGTTGCAGGGCCTGCGAGACCTTCGGCTTGGCGACGAAGGTGCCCTTGCCCTGGATGCGCTCCAGCCGGCCCTCGACGACCAGCTCCTGGAGCGCCTGGCGCACGGTCGTGCGCGAGGTGTCGAAATCGGCGGCCAGGGTCCGCTCGGGCGGCACCGGGGTGCCCGGGGGCATGGTGTCCGTCATGTCGAGGAGGTGCCGCTTCAGCCGGTAGTACTTCGGGACGCGCGCCGTCCGCGTGGCCGTGCCCGACTCGTTCCCCGTGCTGCCCCCGTCGGCGCTCATGGCCCGCCTTCCCGACGCTTGCGTTGCTGCCGTCACCGGCTCCTCCGTCTGTCGCGTTCACATGGTGGCACGGTCCGGCCACGGCTCGTCGCCCTCCCTTAGGTGTCGGTCCTATAACGGACGCGAGTGCACTTCTTATACACCCTTGACACCCCTAAAGGTCTAGGCCAAGCTCCCGGTACTGGTCTAAACCATTAAAGACCAGGTCCAGCCCCAGCAGTACTCGTCGAATGTCTTCGCGGTGGGCGGGGTTGCAGTATCCCTGAGGAGGGTTTGGCGTGAAGCGCAAGCTCATCGCGGCGGTCGGCGTCGCGGGCATGATGATCGGCCTTGCGGCGTGCGGGTCGGACGACGGCGGCAGCGACAGTAGCAAGAAGACGGGTCCGGACAGCTACAAGGGTGAGACCCTCACGGTCTGGGCCATGGACGGCTCCACGCCTCCCGGCTGGACCAAGGACCTCACCGCGGCCTTCGAGAAGAAGACCGGCGCCACGCTGAAGTTCGAGACCCAGAAGTGGGACGGCATCCAGCAGAAGATCACCACCGCGCTCTCCGAGTCGACCCCGCCGGACGTCATCGAGGTCGGCAACACCCAGACCCCCGCCTACGCGGCCACCGGTGGCCTCTCCGACCTCAGCGACCTCAAGAAGGAGATCGGCGGCGACTGGACCGAGTCCCTCAACGAGTCCTCGGTCTTCGACGGCAAGCAGTACGCGGCCCCGTGGTACTTCGCCAACCGTGTCGTCATCTACAACAAGAAGGTCTGGTCCGACGCCGGCATCACGGACACCCCGAAGACGCGTGACGAGTTCTTCAAGGACCTCGACGCCATCAAGAAGAAGGGCAAGGCCGAGCCGATCTACCTGCCCGGCCAGAACTGGTACTTCTTCGACGGTCTGACCATCGGCCAGGGTGCCGACCTGGTGAAGAAGGAAGGCGACAAGTACGTCTCCAACCTCTCCGACCCCAAGGTCACCGCGGCCATGGAGCTCTACAAGAAGTACCAGTCCTACTCCAAGGCCCCCAAGGACAAGGACGAGGCCACCCCGCAGCAGGCCGAGGTCTTCGCCAAGGGCAACGTCGGTGCCTTCATCGGCATGGGCTGGGAGGCCGGTACGGCCATCGCCGCCAACAAGGCGATCGAGGGCGACATCGGCTACTTCACCATCCCGGGTGAGACCGCCGAGAAGCCCGAGGGCGTCTTCCTCGGTGGCTCCAACTTCGCGGTCGCCGCGGGCAGCAAGAAGCAGGACCTCGCCAAGGAGTTCCTGAAGCTCTCCCTGTCCGACCAGTTCGAGGGCCAGCTGGCCAAGGAGAACGGCGTCATCCCGAACAAGGAGTCGCTCAACTCCAACCTGACCGGCAACGGCGCCGCCGAGGCCGCCGCCCCGGCCGCCACCGCCGGTGGCACCACCCCGCTCATCCCCGAGTGGGCCGCAGTCGAGAACGCGCCGAACCCGATCAAGAGCTACATGACCGCGGTTCTGAACGGCAAGAGCCCCGAGGACGCCGCCAAGGCGGTCGAGGCCGAGATCAACAAGCGTCTCTCGCAGAAGAGCTGATCGCACGCGCCGGGGGGCGGGCACCGACCGCCCCCCGGCGCACCCGCGTGTCTTGAATGTGTACGGCCCAAGAAGAGATGGCGAGCATGTCAGTGCAGACCGAACAAGTGGACTCGGTCCCGGCAGCCGGTGTCCGCAAGGATGACGCGCCTCCCGGCGGCCCAGCCGCTTCGCGAAAGAAGCGGGGCGGAGGCTCGGCCCCGTACCTGCTCCTCGTGCCCGCGCTGCTCGCCACGGCGCTGCTGCTGGGCTACCCCCTGGTCAAGAACGGCATGCTGTCGTTCCAGAACCTCAACCCGCGCCAGCTGATCCAACACCTGACCGAGTGGAACGGCGTCGACAACTACAAG
The DNA here is from genome assembly GCF_042885475.1 of Streptomyces sp. NPDC058051. NCBI lineage: Bacteria > Bacillati > Actinomycetota > Actinomycetes > Kitasatosporales > Streptomycetaceae > Streptomyces > Streptomyces sp. NPDC058051. The sequence goes on along the minus strand of NZ_JBHVRW010000003.1, from coordinate 287,570 downwards.
GAAGTCCTCGGCGGTTCGGACTTCTGGAAGGTCGTCGAGCGGTCGGTCTTCTTCACCGCCGCCAACGTCGTCCTGATCATGCTGCTCGGCACGCTGGTCGGCCTGCTGCTCGCCCGCCTCGGCAAGAAGATGCGTCTGCTGCTCATGCTGGGCCTCGTGCTCGCCTGGGCCATGCCGATCATCGCCGCGACCACGGTGTACCAGTGGCTGTTCGCCCAGCGCTTCGGTGTCGTCAACTACGTGCTCGACAGCCTCGGCTGGCACTCGATGGCCGACTACAACTGGACGAGCAGCCAGTTCTCCACCTTCTCGCTGGTCACTCTGCTGATCGTCTGGCAGTCCATCCCGTTCGTGGCGATCAACCTGTACGCCGCGTCCACGACGATCCCCAAGGAACTGTACGAGGCCGCCTCGCTCGACGGCGCCGGGACCTGGCAGAGCTTCACCTCGGTGACGCTCCCGTTCCTCAAGCCGTTCCTGCTGGCCACGACGTTCCTCGAAGTCATCTGGGTCTTCAAGTCCTTCGCCCAGCTCTTCGCGATCAACGGTGGCGGCCCCGACCGGCTCACCGAGACCCTGCCCGTCTACGCCTTCGTCGAAGGTGTCGGCAACCAGCACTTCGGCATGGGTGCCGCCATCTCGTTCCTGACGATCATTGTCCTGCTGGTGTTGACCGGTTACTACCTGCGCACGGTACTGAAGCAAGAGGAGGACGAGCTGTGAGGCGCTCACTGTTCGGCCGGATCTGGCCCAACGCGACGGCTGTCGTCCTCTTCATAGGCTTCGCCTTCCCCGTCTACTGGATGTTCAGCACGGCGTTCAAGCCGACCGGCGACATCATCACCGACACCCCGGTGTGGTTCCCCACCGACATCACCTTCGAGCACTTCAAGAAGGCCGTCCGGGCGGACCACTTCTGGACCCTGGTGGCCAACTCGCTCACCGTCACCCTGGTCTCCGTGCTCGCCTCACTCGTGATCGCGCTGCTGGCGTCCTTCGCGATGGCGCGCATGCGCTTCAAGGGCCGGCGGGGCATCCTGCTGACCTTCATGGTCGCGCAGATGGCGCCCTGGGAAGTCATGGTCATCGCCGTCTACATGCTGGTCCGCGACGCGGACATGCTGAACAGCCTGGTCCCGCTGACCGCCTTCTACATGATGATGGTCCTGCCCTTCACCATCCTGACGCTGCGCGGCTACGTCGCCGCTGTGCCCAAGGAGCTGGAGGAGTCGGCCATGGTCGACGGCTGCACCCGCCCCCAGGCCTTCATGAAGGTGATCCTCCCGCTGCTCGGCCCGGGTCTGATGGCGACCTCGCTCTTCGGCTTCATCACCGCCTGGAACGAATTCCCGCTGGTCCTCATCCTCAACAAGGACATCGAGTCCCAGACCCTGCCGCTCTGGCTCTCCCAGTTCCAGACCGCTTTCGGTGACGACTGGGGCGCGACCATGGCCGCCTCCTCGCTCTTCGCGATCCCGATCCTGGTCCTCTTCATCTACCTGCAGCGCAAGGCCGTCAGCGGCCTCACCGACGGCGCCGTGAAGGGATAACACCGCTCCATGACCACCCTGATATCCACCACGGACACCGTCACCCGCGACGCCCTCGCCGTCCTGCAGCCCGGGTTCACCGGCACCACCGCACCGGACTGGGTGCTGCGCCGCGTCGACGAGGGCCTCGCCTCCGTCGCCCTGTTCGGCCGCAACATCCGGACGCCGGAGCAGGTCGCCGCGCTCACCGCCCAGCTCAGGGCCGGGCGCGACGACCTCCTCGTCGCGATCGACGAGGAGGGCGGTGACGTCACCCGCCTGGAGGTGCGCACCGGCTCCTCCTTCCCCGGCAACCTCGCGCTCGGCCACGTCGACGACGTGGCGCTGACCCGCGAGGTCGCCCAGGAACTGGGCCGCCGGCTCGCCGAGTGCGGCGTCAACCTCAACTGGGCGCCGTCCGCCGACGTCAACTCCAACCCCGGCAACCCGATCATCGGCGTACGGTCCTTCGGCGCCGACCCCGGGCTCGTGGCCCGGCACACCGCCGCGTACATCGAAGGTCTCCAGGCCGCCGGAGTCGCCGCCTGCACCAAGCACTTCCCCGGGCACGGCGACACCGCGATCGACTCGCACCACGCGATGCCGCGCATCGACGTGGACCTGGAGACGCTGCACGCCCGCGAACTGGTGCCGTTCAGGGCCGCCATCGCCGCGGGTTCCCAGTGCGTGATGAGCGCCCACATCCTGCTGCCCGCACTCGACCCCGACCGCCCCGCGACGGTGAGCCCGCAGATCCTCACCGGTCTGCTGCGCGAGGAACTGGGATACGACGGCCTGATCGTCACCGACGCCGTGGAGATGCAGGCCATCGCCGGGACGTACGGCATCGAGCGCGGCTCCGTCCTCGCGATCGCCGCAGGGGCCGACGCGCTCTGCGTCGGTGGCGGGCTGGAGGACGACGGCACGGTGCAGCGGCTGCGCGACGCGCTCGTCACGGCGGTGCGCAGCGGTGAGCTCGCCGAGGAGCGGCTCGCGGACGCGGCCGCACGGGTACGCGCCCTCGCGTCCTGGACGCAGAGGGCCAAGGGGGCCGGTTCGGAGCCGGGCACGGCAGCGCAGGAGGGGACCGCGCCCGGCACCGGAGTCGGTTCCGACATCGGCCTGGTCGCCGCCCGCCGCGCGGTGAAGGCGACCGGCTCCGCCGAGCCGCTGACCGAGCCCGCCTACGTCGCCGCGTTCACGTCCGCGTCGAACATCGCGGTCGGCGACGAGACCCCCTGGGGCGTCGGGGCGGAGCTGGGCCGGCTGCTGCCGGGAACGGAGACCGGCACGTACAGCGGCGAGACCGAGGCACCCGCGGCCGCCGTGCTGCGGGCCGCGGGGGAGCGGCGCATCGTCGTCGTCGTCCGCGACGTCCACCGGCACGCCTGGATGTCCGAAGCCCTCGACACCCTGGTGGCGCAGCGTCCCGACACGGTCGTCGTCGAAATGGGCGTCCCGCAGGCGGCCCCCACGGGCGCCCTGCACATCGCCACCCACGGAGCGGCCCGCGTCTGCGGCCTGGCGGCCGCGGAGATCATCGCCAGGGGCACGGACGGCCCCCGGGCCTGACGAGCGGCGCGTGATCCGGCCCGCAGGGTCGCCTCACGCCCGGACCGGCCTGTCCGGCGCGTGAGGACGAGCGCCCGCAGGACGTGTGACGACAGGGCACGCGAGGGCGGACGAGAGGGCCGGGGCACCCGACGGGTGCCCCGGCCCTCTTCCCGTGTCCGGGACGACTACAGCCCCTGCCACAGCGGCTTCGCCGCATAGGTGGCCCGGAAGTAGTCGGCCAGCTTCAGCTTCGACGCCGCGGCCTCGTCCACCACCACGGTCGCATGCGGATGCAGTTGCAGCGCCGACGCGGGCACGATCGAGGCCACCGGCCCCTCCACCGTCTGCGCCACGGCGTCCGCCTTCCCCTCACCGGTGGCGAGCAGGATCGGGTGGCGGGAATCCAGGATGGTGCCGATGCCCTGGGTGATCACGTGGTGCGGGACCTGCGTGATGTCGTTGTCGAAGAAGCGCGCGTTGTCGATCCGGGTCTGCTCGGTGAGCGTCTTGATCCGGGTACGGGACGCCAGCGAGGAGCACGGCTCGTTGAAACCGATGTGTCCGTCGGTGCCGATGCCGAGGAGCTGAAGGTCGACCCCGCCGGCCTCGGCGAGTGCCCTGTCGTACGCCTGGCAGGCGGCCAGGACGTCCTCGGCGGCGCCGTCGGGGCCCATGAAGGACTCCTCGGACAGCCCGAGCGGTTCGACGACCTCGCGCAGCACCACGGAGCGGTAGGACTCCGGGTGGCCCGCCGGCAGCCCGACGTACTCGTCGAGCTGGCAGATGCGGGCGCGCGAGGCGTCCACGGCGCCGGAGCGGACCTTGGCCGCCAGCGCCTGGTAGATGGGCAGCGGGGTAGAGCCGGTCGCAACGCCGAGAAGGGCGTCGGGCTTGCGGCTCAGCAGGGCGCCGATGGCCTCCGCGATGAGTTCGCCGCCTGCCTTGGCGTCCGGGACGATGACAACTTCCACGCGTGGCCTGCCGATCTGAAGAGGTGGATCATGTGGTATAGACCAATCTGGGTCCAATCTAGCAGAATCCGGTAACGGGGACACAGTGGCCTTTACCCTTGCGACCGGAGCCTGTCGGCGGGAGATCCGGAGCCCGCGGCCGACCGGGGCGAGCGGTGGTCCCGGGGCCGGGAGGCCCCTGCGACGCGCTGGGTGATCCGGCCGTGATCCGGCCCGGTCGGCGACGCGGACGGCCGGCGCACCGACGGGGGTGCCGGGACCTGTCGATCGCGGGGCGGGATGCGGTGGGGTGCGGGCGGGGCCCTGAGACACCCGCGGGCCGCGGCGCCGGGACGGGACCCTCAGCCCGTCCGGCACCGCAGCCCGGAGTTGCTCGGCCGGCGGTGTGCGGTGCCCCCGGCCGGGGGAGGTGCCTGCGCAGTCAGGGCAGAGAGCGCGGGCTCCTCGATCCGCCCTCCTGTGCGGGGAGAGCGGACGTTCCTATGACAGCATTGTGGACTAGACCATTCTCCTGTGTCCATCCATCGGGGCACCGCAATTTTCGGGCCCCACCCCTTACACGTACGGCTGCCCCGTTCGGTTCGGATCCATCGTCCTTCCGCGGGTACCCTCGCACACGTGCCCTCCATGAACGACCTCGTCCGCCATCACACCGCTCTCGGTGACACCGACCTGGAGTGGCTGCATCTGCTGGTCTCGGAGTGGCAGCTGCTCTCCGACCTGTCCTTCGCCGACCTCGTGCTGTGGGTTCCCACCCGCGACGGCACCCGTTACGTCTCCGTGGCCCAGATGCGGCCCAACACCGGCCCCACCTCCTATCAGGACGACATGGTCGGCCACTTGGTGCCGCGCGGCCGTCGCCCGCTGCTGGACGCGGCGCTGGACGAGGGACGGATCGTGCGTGAGGGCGACCCGGAGTGGCGCGAGGAGGTGCCGGTGCGCGTCGAGTCGATTCCCGTGCGCCGTGAGGGCCGGGTGCTCGGGGTCATCGCCCGGAACACCAACCTGCTGACCGTCCGCACGCCGTCGCGGCTGGAGCTCACCTACCTCCAGTCGGCCTCCGATCTCGCCCAGATGATCGCCGCCGGGACCTTTCCGTTCCCGGACCAGCAGGTCGACATGGACGCGTCGCCGCGCGTCGGGGACGGCCTGATCAGGCTCGACGCCGACGGAGTCGTCCAGTACGCCAGCCCCAACGGCCTCTCCGCCTACCACCGCCTCGGCCTCGCCTCCGACCTGGTCGGCCAGCACCTGGGCGGGATCACCGCCGAACTCGCCCCGTCCCGCGGCCCGGTCGACGAGGCCCTGGTCAAACTGGCCAGTGGTTACGCGCCCCGGGAGTTCGAGGTCGAGTGCGCGAGCGGGGTGATTCAGCTGCGGGCGATCCCGCTCAAGCCCAAGGGGGTCCGGATCGGCTCCCTGGTCCTTCTCCGGGATGTCACCGAACTGCGTCGCCGCGAGCGGGAGTTGATCACCAAGGACGCCACCATCCGGGAGATCCACCACCGGGTGAAGAACAACCTCCAGACCGTCGCCGCCCTGTTGCGGCTCCAGGCCCGCCGGATGGATTCCGAGCGGGGACGCGAGGCGCTCAACGAGGCCGTGCGGCGCGTCGGTTCGATCGCCATCGTTCATGAGACGCTGTCCCAGAATCTGGACGAGCGCGTCGAGTTCGACGAGATCGCCGACCGGGTCATCGCGATGGTTGCCGAGATCTCCACGGGCAGGGTCACCTGTCGCCGCACGGGACGCTTCGGCATACTCGACGCCGAAGTCGCCACGCCGCTGGCGATGGTGCTCACCGAGGTCCTGCAGAACGCCCTGGAACACGCCTTCGGCCTCGCCGAGTCCGGCACGGTGGAGGTGTCGGCGGTGCGTGGCGGTTCGTCCGTCGAGAAGCGGCTGCTGATCACGGTCCAGGATGACGGCTGCGGACTGCCCGAGGGGTTCGACCCGCAGAGCGCCGGCAACCTGGGGCTGCAAATCGTGCGGACGTTGGTGGAAGGCGAGTTGAGCGGCACCTTCGACATGGTCCCGGCCCCCGACCGCGGCACCCATGTCGTGCTCGACATCCCGGTGCGCGCCGAGAAGTAGCACCGACCGGCCGCCGGTGCGCACGCGGCGGCGAGCCCGCCCGCCGATCGCCGACGGACTGCCGGTACGGCACGCGGCAGGCAGAACGCGCGAAGCAGTGAGCCCGGACCGTCTATCACGGTCCGGGCTCACTGTTCATGCATGCGCTTCGGGGGTACTGCGCGCTGCGACTCGTGGGGCGGGATGGTGCGTACGCTCTGTACGCGCCGCCTGGCCGAGGCTCGTAGCGGTGGCGTCGGATCAGGCGCTGGCGTTACGCGCCCGGTTGCGAGCGGCACGGCGCTTCATGGCGCGGCGCTCGTCCTCACTGAGGCCACCCCAGACGCCGGAGTCCTGGCCGGACTCGAGCGCCCACTGCAGGCACTGCTCCATGACGGGGCAGCGACGGCAGACGGCCTTGGCTTCCTCGATCTGCAGCAGCGCAGGACCGGTGTTGCCGATGGGGAAGAACAGCTCGGGGTCTTCCTCACGACAAACGGCGTTGTGACGCCAGTCCATGGCTGCTACCTCTCCTTGGTATTACATAACTGTTGCTTGTGAATGTGAACGCTTTCACGAATCCCCCCGCAGGCGTAGGGCCGACGCCCAGGTGAACTGGTTGTGGTCCTGTGATGTGAGGAGGGGTTCTGGCTCTCAGTGGAGGCCGTTGTTGCGGGCCGTCCCGATCGCCACGTAGAGATTCGCAAACCTCGGCGGCGGATACAACCCCTTCCGGAAACTTTTTTTTGATTCCTCGGTGTCGACTAGGTCACAGCCGTACTTCCATGGGGTGGAGCCCAGCCCAAACGTTCGAGTTAAAGGACTTTGGACCCTTCCGCTCACACAATCACACGCAGTGCACGGCGTACGCCTGTGAACGTCACACTCGTACGCACTCCCAGGTGGTCTCCGTCCATCTGGAAGGGCAGTGGAACCTTTGAATGCAAGGTGAAGTCCGTGAGGTCATGCAGTGAAACGGCGTGCTTGCCGGACGGGCCTTTTTCCGGACTCGAAGTGAGCAGCTGAGTCCCGTAGCGAGCGACCGCCGGGGTGGAGAGCCGCTTCAGTCCGAGCACGTCCAGGCCGGTGTCGAAGGTGGCCTTCGGGGACGCGTACATGGGGCGATTCCCCAGGTAGGTCCAGGGAGCGGTGTTGGAGATTATGGACAGCGCGAGGTCGGTGACCGCCTCCTGTCCGGGGGTCTCCAGCGTGATCATCCCGTGCCGTCGGTGCGGCTCCTCCAGGAACTGCCGGACCACCTGGCGTACGTACAGCGCATGCGTCGACCGCTTGCCGCGTTCGCGCTGCTGTTCGACTCGGCCGACCACGCCCGCGTCGAATCCGAGTCCGGCGCAGAAGGTGAACCAGCGTTCCGGGACCGACTCGTCCTCGCTGTCCGGGGTGCCGGCCGCCAGTCCGAGACCGACCGTCCGTTCGGTGCGGTTGGCCAGTGCGTCCAGGATCGCGCCGGTCGCCTCCACCGCGTCGTTGGGAAGGCCCAGTGCGCGCGCGAAAACATTGGTGGATCCGCCGGGAACCACGGCGAGCCTCGGCAGGTTGTCCAGGTCGGGGCCGTTGTGGAGCAGTCCGTTGACGACCTCGTTGACCGTGCCGTCTCCGCCCAGGGCGACCACCAGGTCGATCTCCGAGGAGTCCGCGGCCTGCCGCCCCAGGTCCCGGGCGTGGCCCCGGTACTCCGTGGTCACGGCCTCCAGCTTCATCTCGCTGGCCAGTGCGTGGATGAGCACGTCACGCGTCCGCGCACTGGTGGTGGTAGCAGCTGGATTGACCACGAGGAGTGCGCGCATGACGGCCAGACTACCTACCGCGTGGTATCCCTCTGAAGTCCTGTCCCCTGACCTTCACGCTCGGTGACGTCCCGCATGCGTTCGGACGGGACCGGGGCAGGGATCCCCGTGCCACCGCCGACCCCGGCTTCGCTTTCGCGGGGCCGGGATGTCAACCTGCAAGGGTGAGTACTCAGCAGAACACACCCTCCTCGTCGTCGCCCTCGACTCCCGTCGAACCGGCGAAACCGAGCAGGATCACTCTCGTGGCCGGACTCACCGCCCTCGAAGGGGTGGCGCTCGTCGCAGGCGGGATCTACATGCTGGTGATGGGGCTGCTCGGGCGCCCCGAGAGCCCGCAGCAGGCGGAGATGGGGGGCCTCACGCTGGTCGCGCTCGGCCTGATCCCGCTGTTCGCCGCGCGTGGTCTGCTGCGCCGGCGCAGCTGGAGCCGCGGCCCCGCGCTCATCACGCAGATCATCGCGCTCCCGGTGGCCTGGACGCTGCTGAGGTCCCACGGCGTGCTGATCCCGACCGGGATCGTCCTTGCCGCAGTGGTCCTGACGGCCCTCTACCAGCTGGTCAGGCCGACGACGGTCGAGGCGCTGGGCATCCGCCGGCCGGGCACCACACCGGACGCCTGACCGCTTGCCCGGTTGAGGCGTCCGCCCCGGGGTTTCCGGGGCGGCACGGTCTTCCGGCGGCGCCGGTCCATGGGCGGACGCGCCTGTCCACCGGGGACCTGCCGCCCGTTCACCCACCGGTCCACGCCCGGTGCCGCGCTCGGTCGCACCGCGCCCGTGACCGGCCCCGGCCGCGGTCCCTCGCCCTACTCCTCGACGAGGAGCCGCTCGCGCAACTGCGCCAGGGTGCGGGCCAGCAGCCGGGAGACGTGCATCTGTGAGATGCCGACCTCCTGGGCGATCTGCGACTGGGTCATGTTGCCGAAGAAGCGCAGCAGCAGAATCCGCTTCTCGCGCGGCGGCAGATCCTCCAGCAGAGGCTTGAGCGACTCCCGGTACTCGACGCCCTCCAGCGCCTCGTCCTCGGAGCCGAGGGTGTCCGCGACCGCCGGGGACTCGTCGTCCGTGTCCGGCACGTCCAGCGAGAGCGTGCTGTACGCATTGGCCGATTCCAGACCCTCCAGGACCTCTTCCTCGGAAATGCTCAGCCGCTCCGCCAGCTCGTGCACCGTCGGCGAGCGGCCGTGCTGCTGGGAGAGCTCGGCCGTGGCCGTGGTGAGCGAGAGCCGCAGCTCCTGGAGCCGGCGCGGCACCCGGACCGCCCAGCCCTTGTCCCGGAAGTGGCGCTTGATCTCGCCGACGACCGTGGGGGTCGCGTACGTAGAGAACTCCACGCCGCGGTCCGGGTCGAACCGGTCCACCGACTTGATCAGGCCGATCGTGGCGACCTGGGTCAGGTCGTCCAGCGGCTCGCCGCGATTGCGGAACCGGCGGGCCAGGTGCTCCACGAGCGGCAGATGCATCCGCACCAGCCGGTTGCGCAGCTCCGCCTTCTCGGGCGACCCGTCGGGAAGCTCGCGCAGTTCGATGAAGAGCGCCCGCGCCCCGCTGCGGTCGTGTGGATCGTGGTGCCCGTGCTCGCTCATCTGGCCCGCCTGCTTCGCCTGCGACTGCTCCACCGCGACCGTACGGCCCGCAGGCCTTTCGACCCCGTCCTCCGGATGAGGCAGGGCCTGTTGCTCCGGGATGCCTGCTGCGCGCACCACCCCTGGTCGGATCGTCTCGTCCCGCACAGGACCGTCCCCGTTCCCGTTGCTCACGCCGGCCCGGGTCCCGCGCCGCGCTGTTTGTAGAGGCTGATGCTGACAGTACGGTCGTCGGCGACCGAGGAGTCGACCTTTCCGGCCAGTGCGGAGAGCACCGTCCAGGCGAAGGTGTCCCGCTCAGGGGCCCGGCCGTCCGTCGTCGGGGCTGACACCGTCACCTCAAGAGAATCCTCGATGAGCCGGAATACGCAGCTGAGGACGGAGCCGGGCACGGCCTGCTGAAGCAGGATCGCGCAGGCCTCGTCGACCGCGATACGAAGATCCTCGATCTCGTCGAGGGTGAAGTCCAAGCGTGCTGCGAGACCGGCCGTGGCCGTGCGCAGCACCGACAGGTAGGCACCCGCAGCGGGCAGCCGGACCTCTACGAAGTCCTGATTCCCGGGCTCGCCTGCGATCTGGGACACCCTCACCTCCAAGGTGGCACAAACTCTTTCGAGGATCCGGGGAGGGCGCCCCGGACCCATGTGGTACGTCTTCGGTTCTGGTCCCGCGACGCTATCGCGATCCATGATGCCGTGTCGCCGAACCCCCAGCCCATGGCTGTCACTCATGGTAAGCCCATGAGCACACACGGTGGGTAGAGGTTTGCCGTGGTCAATTACGAACAACCGGCGCCGGTTTGACGTACCCAGGCGTCAGACGATCGAACCGTCCTCGAAGCACCAGCGCCAGTTCTCGCCCGATTCGAAGCTCCGCATCACCGGATGACCGGTCTCCTTGAAGTGCGCGGTGGCGTGCTGCAACGGCGACGAGTCGCAGCAGCCGACGTGGCCGCAGAACAGACAGAGCCGCAGCTGCACCGGGTGGGTGCCGGCCTCCAGGCATCCCAGGCAGGTGCCGCTGAGCGGGACCGGCTCGGGGCGCGGCAGTTCGGACACGTGCGGACAGTCACTCATGATTGTCAGGTTACGACGGATGCGAGGACCGTGAAGATGGACGCATTGCCGCTGGTGGCACTGGTAGCGGCCAGCGCGGCCGTGGCGGGGGCAGCCCGCCGCACCCCTGTGCCGGCCCCCCTGCTGCTGGTCGCGGCGGGGCTGATCGCCTCGTACGTGCCCGGGGTGCCCACGTACACCCTGGACGCGCACGTCGTGCTGCCGCTGCTGCTGCCACCGCTGCTCTACACGGCCGCCGTCGACAGCTCGTACCTCGATCTGCGCGCCAATCTCCGGCCGGTCGCGCTGCTGTCCGTGGGGTACGTCCTGTTCGCGACCGTAGCGGTCGGCTGGCTGGCGTACCGTCTCGTGCCCGACCTGCCGCTCACCGCGGCGCTGGTGCTCGGCGCGGTCGTGGCCCCGCCGGACGCCGTCACGGCCGCGGCGATCGCCCGCCGTGTCGGGCTGCCCGGCCGGGTCACGACGATCCTCCAGGGCGAGTCCCTGGTGAACGACGCCACCGCGATCACCGCCTACAAGGTGGCGCTCGCCGCAGCCGTGGGGGAGGGCATCAGCTGGGGCGCCGGCATCGGTGAATTCTTCCTCGCCGCGGTCGGCGGTGTCGCGGTCGGCCTGGCCCTGATGGTGCCGCTGCACTGGCTCCGCACGCATCTCAAGGAAGCCCTGCTGCAGAACACGCTGTCGCTGCTGATCCCCTTCGTGGCGTACGCGGCCGCCGAACGTGTGCACGCCTCCGGGGTGATCGCCGTGGTCGTCGTCGCGCTGTATCTGGGCCACCGGTCCTGGCAGGTCGACTTCGCGACCCGCCTCCAGGAGGCGGCCGTCTGGAAGATGGTCGCGTTCGTCCTGGAGTCCGCGGTCTTCGCGCTGATCGGCCTGCAACTGCCGTTCGTACTGAAGGGGCTCGGCACCTACGCCGTGGCGGACGCCCTCTGGTACGCGGTGGCCGTGTTCCTCGCCGTCGTCGTGGTCCGCTTCCTCTGGGTCTACCCGGCGACGTATCTGCCCAGATGGCTCTCGAAACGGATCCGGGACCGCGAGACGGAGACCAACTGGACGGGGCCGCTGATCGTCGGCTGGGCGGGGATGCGCGGGGTCGTCTCGCTCGCCATCGCCTTCTCCATCCCGATGGTTACGGCCGACGGGACGGCCTTCCCGGCCCGCAACCTGGTGCTCTTCCTGACCTTCACCACGGTCATCGGCACCCTCGTCGTCCAGGGGCTCAGCCTGCCGCTGCTGGTACGCGTCCTGAAGCTTCCGGGGCGCGACGCGACGGCGCAGACGCTGGCCGAGGCCCAGGCGCAGAGCGAGGCGTCCACGGCCGCCGAGGCGCGCCTGGAGGAGCTGCTCACCGATCGGCGCAACTCGCTGCCCGGACCGCTCACCGACCGGCTGCGTACCGTCCTGGAGCGCCGCCGCAACTCCGTGTGGGAGCGGCTGGGGGCCGCCAATCCGGTGACCGGGGAGACGGCGGACGACACGTACCGCCGTCTGGCCAGGGAAATGATCGAGGCCGAGCGCGAGGTCTTCGTGAGGCTGCGGGACCAGCGGCAGATCGACGACGAGATGCTCAGGACGCTGCTCAGGCGGCTGGACCTGGAGGAGGCGGCGGCCTACCGCGAGGAGTCGGAGGCGCCGTGAGCGGGAGCCCTACGGCCGCCCCGTGACGACGGCCGCGACGGTGGTTCCCGAAGGGAACGAGCCCTCCTCGGCCCGTGCGGTGAGCGCGTACAGCAGCTTGGCCACATAGAGCCGCTCGACGGGCAGCCCGTGCCGCTGCTCGAAGTCCTCCGCGAAGGCGTGCAGCCGCGGGGTCGTGCGGGCGTACCCGCCGAAGTGGAAACGCTCGTCCAGGGACCATGACCCGGCGGGTCCGCCGAACGTGTCCTGCTGGAGATCCCGCACCGCGTCGCCGAGGAAGCCGCCGCGCAGCACCGGGATGCCGAGGGCGCGCTGCCCCGGCGCGAGGCCCGCGGCCAGTCCGGCGAGGGTGCCACCGGTGCCGCAGGCCACCGCGGCCACATCGGCCTGCCCGCGCAGCTCGCGGCCCAGCTCCGTGCAGCCCTGTACGGCCAGGGCGTTGCTGCCGCCCTCCGGGATGACGAAGCAGTCCCCGAAGGCGCTCAGCAGCCGCGTCAGGACCTCTGGATCGGCCTTCGCGCGGTACGTCGCACGGTCCACGAAACGCAGGGTCATCCCGTCGGCGGCGCACCGGGCCAGCGAGGGGTTGAGCGGGCGGTCGGCCAGTTCGTCCCCGCGTACGACCCCGACGGTGGGGAACCCGAGCAGCCGCCCGGCGGCGGCGGTGGCCCGCAGATGGTTGGAGTACGCGCCGCCGAAGGTCAGCACCGTGCGCCCGGCGGCGGCTTCCAGGTTGGGCGAGAGCTTGCGCCACTTGTTGCCGGCGGGGCACAGCTCCACGGGACCGAGTACGTCGGTGTCCCAGGGAATGGTGGTGTGGATCAGGTCGTCCCGCTTGAGCAGCAACCGGACGCCGGCGCGCTCGAACCTGCTGTCGTGGACTTCCTCCAGCGGGGACGGCGGCCGGGGCCGGAGTGCGAGGGCGGGATCTGCGGGCTGGCTCACCCCGCCATTGTCGCCGGGACGGCGGATCGCGCCCTCACGGCCTCCGGGTACGCCCCGGTTCCGCGGACTCGTGTCGCGACCGGTCGTCGCGCGCTCCCGTACGGCTACGGACAGGGCTGCGGACAGGGCTGCGGACAGGGTCGGGGCCAGGGCCTCGGCTTCGGCCAGGGCTACGGCCAGGGCTTCAGCCACGGCCTTCGGCCAGGGCTACGGCCAGGGCTTCAGCCACGGCCTTCGGCCAGGGCTACGGCCAGGGCCTCAGCCACGGCCTTCGGCCGGGACCAGCTTCTTGTGCACCCGCCGCTGCTCCTGCGAGGAGTCGGCTGCGGGTCACTTCAGACGTTCGTGGATCCGGTCCCGCATGGAGTCCATGGTGAAGCCGCGCGGATCGACCTTGCCCGGCTGCCACTCCTTGTGACCGATCACCGAACGCGACGTCCAGCCGTGGTGCCGGCAGACAGCGGCGGCGGCCTTCTCGATGGCTTCGAGCTGGGCGGCGGGCCAGGGGTCCTCGCCGTCGCCCAGGTTCTCGCACTCGAAGCCGTAGAAGTGCCGGTTTCCGTCGGTATTGGCCTCGTGGTCGGACGGGAGGCGCCTCTCGGCGATGACGGCGCGCAGTACGTCGTCATCGCCGAGCCCGGCGTGGTTGACGCGGCCGTAGCCGACCAGGTGGACCCGGCCGTCCTTGGCGATCACGCCGTGGCACAGCGGCCCCGGCAGCTGCGGATAGCCGTCGCGGCAGATGCTGACGGTGGAGTCGGTGCCCCTGGTGGCCGTGTGATGGATCATCACGCCGTTGACCGGGCCCCAAGAGCCCTTGTGGTTGCGGTTGTGCGTACGCCAGCCGCCTGTCTGGACGACGGTCAGCCCCTCGTTCGTCAGGACTTCCAGAAAGGTGCTCGCGGACATGGGTGATGACATGGCCGACTCCTTTTGCGCGTGGGCGATCGGGCCTTGTCTCCGCTTGTACCGGAATGTCGGTCTCCGGGCCATCTCCGAAGCGGCTGTTCGGGCCGTGTGCGAGCCGATTCGGTCATGTCCGCGCGTGGCGGGCCGGGTTCAGTTCTGGGCGAACCAGAGGTCGGGGCCGAACACCTCGTAGTGGATGTCGGCGGCGGGGACACCCTTGGCCAGCAACTGGGCGCGTACGGCGCGCATGAAAGGCAGGGGGCCGCAGAGGTAGGCGTGGGTGCCGGGGGCGACCGCGAGGCCGCTCAGGTCGACCCGGCCGGTGCGGTCGGCCCGGTGGCCGGACTCCGGGTTCTCGTACCAGAAGTGGGCGGCGGCGTCGGGGAGTTTGCCGGTGAGCCCGGCGTGGTCGGTGCGCATCGCGTGATCGGCGGGGGAGCGGTCGCCGTGCACGACGGTGACCGGGGCGCGGTGACCGGCCGCCGCGAGATGTTCCAGCATCGAGAGCATCGGGGTGCAGCCGATGCCCGCGGAGGCGAGCAGGAGGGGGGCGTCGGCTGAGTCGAGCACGAGATCGCCGTACGGTGCGGAGACCCGCAGCCGGTCGCCGGCCTCGACCTGTGCGTGCAGGTGGCGGGAGACCTCGCCGTCCGGGGTGTCCCCGCCGTGCACCCGCTTGACGGTGATCGAGCGCAGCGGCGAGCCGGGGGCGCTGGAGAGGCTGTACTGACGGATCTGGTGGGCCCCGTCGGGGAGTTCCACCTGTACGGACACGTACTGGCCGGGGCGGAAGGCGGGAGCGGGTGCGCCGTCGGCCGGGCGGAGCTGGAAGGTGGCGACGTCCGCTGTCTCCTCGATCCGGGCGGCCACCTCCCACTCGCGCCACACATCACCGGCGACGACGCCCTGTTGGGCGTACAGCCGCTCCTCGATCGCGATCAGGGCATTCGCCATCAGCCAGTAGACCTCGTCCCAGGCGGCGGCGACCTCCGGGGTGACCGCGTCGCCGAGCACCTCGGCGATGGCGGCGAACAGATGGGTGTGCACGATCTCGTACTGCGCCGCGGTGACGCCCAGGGAGGCGTGCTTGTGCGCGATCCGGCCGAGCATCACATCGGGGCGGGTGTCGGGGTGTTCGACCAGCTGGGTCGCGAAGGCGGCGATGGAGCCCGCGAGGGCCCGGCGCTGGGTGCCGGACGCCTGGTTTCCGCGGTTGAAGAGGTCGCGCAGCAACTCGGGGTGGGCTTCGAAGAGCTTGCGGTAGAAGAGATCGGCGATGTCTCCGATGGCCGCTCCCACGACGGGGAGGGTGGCGCGGACGGTGGCGGTCGAGGTCTCGGAGAGCATCGGTGACTCCTCGGTTCTTGAATTGGTATCTTGGATTCGTATTTTTGGGCAGGGGGGAACCGGGCGATGGCGCCCGGCGGGTGGGTGCGGTGGAGTGTGCGGTGATTCAGGGGCTGCCCGGCCCCCGGGCCGGTCCCGGCCGGCTGCCGCTGAGTCCGATCAGCAGCGGTCCGGTGGGGGAGCTGACGAGTTCGGTGACGGTGAGGGGATCGAGCGAGGCGTAGAACGCTTCCTCGGCGCGGCGCAGCGCGCCGCGCAGTCGGCAGGCCGAGCGCAGGGGGCAGGGGGTGCTGCCCTCGCACTCGACGACGTCGCCGGGCCCCTCCAGCTCCCGGACGAGCCCGCCGATCGATGCGGACCGGCCCGCTCCGGTGAGGGTGAGACCGCCGCCGCGACCCCGGCGTGCCTCGACGAGGCCGAGATGCTGGAGCTTGGCGACCACCTTCGCGGCGTGCGTATACGGCACCTGCATGGTCGCCGCCACCTCCCGGGTGGTCGGCGGTTCCTCGTTCTCCACGACGGCGAGGCGCATCAGTACGCGCAGCGCCACGTCGGTGAATCTCGTCAGCCGCATGGCGGCCACGCTAGATAAGTTGCATCGAAGATGCAACTTAAGGGCCCTGACGGGTATCGCTGAGCGTTGTGCCCAGCCCAAAGCCCGAATAGTCACACTCTTTTGTGTAATGGCGTGCCGACTCTTCGTGCTGAAAGGCTTCTTCTCGCAGGTCAGCCGATGATCGAGAGGACGTCAGATGTCCGTTGGTGAAGAGGTTCAGAACGTGCCGGTGCCGCCGCAGCAGAGTCTGGGCACGGCGGCGGCGCGGAACCTCGCGACGACCACCAAGTCCGCTCCGCAGATGCAGGAGATCACCTCACGGTGGCTGCTGAAGATGCTGCCGTGGGTGCAGGTACAAGGTGGCACCTACCGGGTGAACCGCAGGCTGAGCTACGCGGTCGGCGACGGCCGGGTGACCTTCGTGCAGACCGGTGACCGGGTCACGGTCATTCCCGCCGAACTCGGAGAGCTGCCCGCCCTGCGGGAGTTCGGCGACGAGGAGGTGCTGGGCGAGCTGGCCCGGCGGTGTGAGCAGCGCGACATCGCGGCGGGCCAGGTGCTGGCCGCCTCGGGGGACGCGGCGGACCGCGTCTTCCTGCTGGTGCACGGCAAGGTCGAGAAGATCGGCACCGGCCCGTACGGGGACGAGACGGTGCTCGGGGTCCACGCCGACGGGGCCTACTTCGGCGACCAGGCTCTCATCGACGGTGACGCCGTCTGGGAGTACACGGCCCGAGCCGTCACCGCCTGCACGGTGCTGACGCTGCGCCGGGCCGATGTGCTGAACCTCGCCGAGCGCGCGGACGCGCTCCGCGACCATCTCGCCGGGCTGCTCAGCATTCCGCAGCAGCGCACCAACAAGTACGGCGAGGCGGCGATCGATCTCTCCGCCGGCCATGTCGGCGAAGCCGTCGTCCCGCACACGTACGTGGACTACGAATCGGCGCCGCGCGAGTACGAACTGAGCGTCGCCCAGACCGTGCTGAAGGTCCACAGTCGGGTCGCCGACCTCTACAACCAGCCGATGAACCAGACCGAGCAGCAGTTGCGGCTCACGGTCGAGGCGCTGCGCGAGCGCCAGGAGCACGAGCTGATCAACCACCGCGAGTTCGGTCTGCTCAACAACTGCGACTACGGGCAGCGCCTCCAGCCCCACGACGGCGTGCCGAGCCCCGACGACATGGACGAACTGCTCTCGCGCCGCCGCGGCTCGAAGCTCTTCCTCGCCCATCCGCGAGCCATCGCCGCATTCGGCCGCGAATGCAACAAGCGAGGTCTGGTGCCGGGGAGTGTGGACGTCGGCGGACAGCATGTGCCTGCCTGGCGGGGCGTACCGATCTTCCCGTGCAACAAGATCCCGGTCAGCGACGCCCGGACCACGTCGATCATCTGCATGAGGACAGGTGAGGACGAGCAGGGTGTCGTAGGACTCCAGCAGTCCGGCATCCCCGACGAGATCGAGCCCAGCCTGTCGGTCCGCTTCATGGGCATCGACGAGCAGGCGATCATCTCCTACCTGGTGACGGCCTACTACTCCGCGGCCATCCTCGTACCGGACGCTCTCGGCGTACTCGAAAACGTCGAGGTCAGCCGCTGGCGGTAGCCCATCGGGGGCCCGGACGGGCAGTGTCCGGCCCCCGTCAACCTCCGCCACCGGGCAACCGTGCTCGGGGCAGCCTCGGGAGGACGCCCCCGTGAAGACCCACCACGTACCCCAACCACCCACGCCCCGGGCCCCGGCCGACGACGATCCGGCCGCCCTCGCCACGCACGGGCAGGACGCCGCAGCCCTCCTGGAACAGAGCCGAGCCCTCGTCGATCCCCCACTGCGCGCCGCCGTCGACTCCTTGCCGCCGTCGATCCGCCGCGTCGCGATGTACCACTTCGGCTGGCAGCGGGCTGACGGCACCCCGTCGTCGGGCCGGGCGGGCAAGGCCATCAGGCCGACGCTCGTCCTCGCCGCCGCCCGAGCGCTGGGCGGCGACCCGCACCAGGCGGTACGGGCCGCCGTCGCCGTGGAGCTGGCCCACAACTTCACCCTGCTGCACGACGACGTCATCGACGAGGACCGGACCCGTCGGCACCGGCCCACGGCCTGGGTGGTCTTCGGTATTCCGGACGCGATCACCGCCGGTGACGCCATGCTCGCCCTCGCCCAGCGGCTGCTTGCCGAGGACACCGACCCGGCCTCGGCCCGCGCCTCGGCACGACTCTCGTCATGTGTCATCGAGCTGTGTGCGGGCCAGCAGGCCGACTGCGCCTTCGAGGACCGAGGCCCGGACGAGGTCTCGCTGGACGAGTGCCTCACCATGGCCACCGCCAAGACGGGCGCCCTGCTCGGCTGCGCCTGCGCGCTGGGAGCGCTGTACGCGGGCGCGGGAGAGCGGGTGGTCGGCGCGATGGACGGATTCGGCCGTGAGGCCGGACTCGCCTTCCAGCTCATCGACGATCTCATCGGCATCTGGGGGGATCCGGCGCAGACCGGGAAGCCGGTCGGGGCGGATCTCGCCGCCCACAAGAAGTCCCTGCCCGTGGTCGCCGCACTGACCTCCGGCACACCCGCGGCCGACGAACTCGCCGCGCTCTACCGGGGGTCCATGACCACACCGGGTGAGGTGGGGCGCGCTGCCGACGCGGTCGACCGGGCCGGCGGCCGGGACTGGGCCCAGGCCGCAGCGGCGGAGCGAATGGCCCGTGCGGTCCACCACCTGTCCCGGGCAGTCCCCGACCTGGCCGCGGCGGGCGACCTCCTGACGCTTGCGGAGTTCGTCACCCGCCGGACGTACTGACCGCGCGGGGGAGGGGGGCGGGGGGAGCGGTACGCGAACAGGGGCCGAGGGGCCGAGGAAGCGAGGGGGTGGGGAGAAGGGAGCGAAGAGCCGGGAGACGGCGAAGGGGTGGAGAAAGGAGAACGGGGCAAAGTGCCCAGGTCGCAAGGCCCGTGAGACGAAAGGGAGGCCGCCAGGGCGACTGTCATGGGCACGGGCTACAGTCCGTGCCCATGACAGATGAGTCATGGGCAGGGTGGTACCGGGACCGACAGGGTTCCGATGCTGTCATCCTCACCACCGACGGGCAGCAACTCCGCCTCCGTATCAGGGGCATCGACTTCGAGGGCGAAAGCCTCGACGGCCTCACCCCGGTGGCCGGAACACCACCGGCCGGTGACCGGTTCGCGCTGGTGGACGGCGCGTTGGGCGACTGCGTCCTGGAATGGGACCTGCCGCTCCCGGTCCTCTGGGACGAAGCCGTCCATCAGGCCACCCTCAGCTGCCTGCTGTCGCTGCGCCGACCCGATCCGTATCTCTACCTGGAGCTGCAGTTCGGTGGGGCGGCCTATGGATCGCATCGCGCCGAGAGCGACTTCGCCTCAGCCCTCGCCACGATCCAGCGCGCCCTGCCGCCGGGGATGCGCCTCCAGACCTGCATCGCCTGTGCCTTCTCGGACTACTTCCCGGCCCCCGGCCGCGGCCTCTCCGGCGGTCTCGCATGCTTCCGGGGCGCGAAGGACGCCTACCGCGGAGCGGCCGGCGAGGGCGATGTCCGGGAGCTGTGGGACCGGCGGACCGGCTTCGTCCAGGAGATCTGGAGCTGCCGCGAGTACGAACCCCGCCCGGAGGGGGGCGCCGGTACCGGGCACCGGGGTGCGTTCCCGCTGGAGCTCGCCTGATCTCCGCTGCCTGACCACTCATGCTGCCCTGTGCCGGAGCCGTACCGGAACGGGGCGGTCGGTAGATCACCATCGGCCGCCATCTGATACCGCCGAAGCGGGAGCCCTGCCGCCGGACCGCTTCGCAGGAAGCCCGGCCGTCCTGGTGGTTGGGAGCGCCGGTCACCCGGGGGTAGCGGACTCGTACCCTCGGGCGATGGGCGCAGCTGCGGATACGACCGCCATAGCGGATCTGATCGTCACGTACGCCGAGTTGATCGACACCGGAGACTTCGCCGGTGTCGGCGAACTGTTCACGGACGCCGCGTTCGTCGGCAGTGGCGCACCGGCCCATGGCCGGGAAGCTGTCGAGAAGATACTCAGGGATGCCGTGATCCTCTACGAGGACGGCTCGTTGCGCACCCACCACGCCACGACCAACTTCACCGTCGACGTCGATGAGGAAGCGGGAACCGCCGTTGCGCGTTCCTACATCACCGTGTTTCAAGGTCTGCCCGGATTTCCGTTGCAGCCCGTGACCGCCGGACGTTACAGCGACCGATTCGAACGCCGCGACGGGTGCTGGCGATTCACGGAGCGCCGCCTTCGCATCCATCTGGTCGGCGACCCCAGCCGCCATCTGCGTGCCTGAGGGCTGTCCAATGATCCCTGGCGGGGGTGCCACGACCGCTGCGGCACCTCACCGTGTTGTCGGGAGCGCCCGCATACATCGAGTATGCGGACGTCCCTTCGCCTTGCGATACACCGCATCCGAGGACGTGCCCTGACCGCCACAGATTACGGAGTGGTCGTCAGGCGACGGTGGTCTGGTCTATCCCGGTCGTGGGGGCGATAAACGATGGCAAGCAGATCAAGGCGACGAGAGAAATGCCACAGGCATATGCCAGAATTTTGAGAGCGCGGTCGTTCATGGTGCTGGTGCTCCAAGGTATCTGCGTGAACTAGGACGGCGTCGATGCCGTCTGGGAGTCATCCTTACCAAAAGAGGCCGCGCAGGCAAACGGCATTGACCGGCGCCCATTGCGATATAGGATATCCGTTACCTGTTTCTCGTGCTCAGTCGAATGGTGCGCGCAGTGCGGTGAGGGCTGCCTGCGCCTGGGCGCCCTCTTCGGCCGCTCCGATACGGTCGGCGAGATCGACGGCCTCCGTGAGATGCGTGAGCGCCAGGCGGTTGCGGCCCAGCCGGCGCTCCGCCGCACCGAGTCGGCACAGCGCCTGAAGGCGGTCGTGTGCAGCACCGATGCCTGTCGCCAGGTCGAGGGCGAGCTCGTGATGGGTGGCCGCCTGGTGATCGTTTCCGGCTGCTTCGAAGGCGAGGCCCATGCGGTGCAAAGTGATGGAAGCATTGCGACGGTCGCCGAGACGATTGAATGTCAGCAGGGCGTCACGGTAGAGGTCCAACGCGCCATAAAGATCTTCCGTCGTATTCATGGTGTTCGCCAGATTTACCTGACTGGTTGCCCGGGTCAAAGGATTCGCTGCCGCATGAGGGCTATTGAGAACTTTCTTGAGTAGACGGCGTGAGGATTCCTGATCGCCGGTCCAGGAATGAAGGTCGGCCATGTTGTTGAGGACCTTCAATTCCTCCTGCACATCTCCGGCCCGACGGAATCCACTGAGTGCGGATGCAAAGCACTCCAGGGCTTCGACATAGTTCCCCATGTAAAGGTGTGTGATCCCCAGGTTGTTGCGGCTCTTTGACAGCTGAAGGTCATCGCCGGATTTCAGCCGTCTCTCCAGGGCCTGGTTCTGGAAGGACAGCGCGTCCTCGAAGCTCCCGAGATTCCAGTGGATGACACCGAGGAGGTGCCGGGCCTCGGCCTCGGCCACCGGGTCGTCGAGGGTGTCCGCGAGCTCCATGGCCGAGATGCCCGCGGCGAGCGCGGGCTCGTAGTCGCTGGAGCGTGTCAGTGCGGCGCCGAGATCGACCAGGGCGCGGGTCGCGGCGCGGGCGTCTCCCGTGCCGCGCCAGTACAGGGCGGCGGGCTCGTGCATGCGCCGGGCCGCGCTCCAGTACCCGGCCGCGTCGAGGAAGCCCGCCAGTGCGCGGGCGAGCCGACCGGCCTGGTGGGCGAGGCCGTTGGTACGGGCGTACTGCTCCGCCGAGAGGAGCGCGGCGAGTTCCTGGGTCAGCCAGTGTGTCGCGGCGGCGGCGTCGGGCCACTCCGGGAGCAACGAGGTGGGTGCGGGCGGCGGTTCATCCGGCCAACGTCGGGGATGGATCGTCCAATCGGCCTGCTCGGCCGCCTGCACATAGAAATCGATCAGTCGATGGACGGCGAGACGCCGATCCTCCTGCTCGTCGGTGGAGCCGGGAGTGCGCGCGTACTCTCCGATCAGATCGTGGAACCGATAGCGGTCCGGCGAGGGTTCCTGTATGAGATGCGCGTCGAGGAGTGCCTCCAGAATGCGTTCCACGGAGCCGAGTTGCAGAGCGGTGAGGGCCGCGGCTGCATACAGGTCGAAATCCTGCCCGAGGTGAAGACTCAGCTTTCGAAAAGCTGTGCGTTGATCGGGTGGAAGTGTGGCGAAGGACATTTCGAATACACCAGCGATCTCCCTGTATCCGTCCCGAATCTCGCTGAGTCGACCGTGTTCGCGCGACAGGCGTTTGATCAGGTGGGACGTGGTCCAGGACGGGCGGGACACCAGGCGCCCGGCGGCGATTTCCACGGCGAGCGGCAAATATCCGCACAGGTGTACGATTTCTGTGACGTCGGCAGGATCGGGAGTGCGGTCCTCGCCCGCCAGTTGTCTGAAGAGTCGGCTCGCGTCCTGGGTCGGCAGTACGTCGAGGAAGAGTGATCGGACACCGGGCAGTCCGGTCAGCCTGCGGCGACTGGTGATGATGACCAGGGAGGACGAGGAGCCCGGAAGCAGCGGGCGTACCTGTTCGGAGTCGGCGGCGTCGTCGAGGACGATCACCGCCCGGCGGGTGCTGAGCAGGGTGCGCCAGAGCGAGACGAGTTCGCCGAGGTCGGAGGGGAGGGACGCAGCGGGGACGCCGAAGGCCCTCAGCAGGGCGCCCAGGGCCGATTCGGGCGGCTGCGGTCGCCGGTCCCTGGAGTGCGCCCCGAGATCGAGGTGGATCTGTCCGTCCGGATATTGTCCGGCGAACCGGTGGGCCGCGGCCAGGGCGAGGTGGGTCTTGCCCACACCCGCCATGCCGCTGATCGTCTGAAGGGCGATCACCGCTCCGTCCGTCGGCGGTGTCTGCAACGCGGACATCTCCCGCTCCCTGCCCACCATCTCTCCTTGCCGGGGAAGGGAGTTCGGCGCCCCGGCGGCCGGCTCGGGGCGGCTGAGCAGTTCGGACAGCGGTGCCCGGTTCAGGATGTGCCGGTAGAGCCGGGTCAGAGCCTCGCCGGGGTCCGATCCGAACCGCTCGCTCAGTCGGTGCCGGACGGTGTCGTACGCACGCAGCGCGTCGGCGAGCCTTCCGCAGCCGTAGGTCGCCATCATGAGGTGACCGGCGACGGTCTCGTCCGTCGGGTACTGCTCGAAGAGTGTGGCCAGATCCGGTGCGAGTTCCGCATAGTGTCCCATCCGCAGTTCGATGCCCGTACGGGTCAGGGTGGTGGCAAGGCGCTTCTCGATCAGGTTGGTGCGGACACTCTCCGCCCAGAGCCCGGACAGTCCGGCGAGCGGATCGCCCCTCCACAGGCGTTCGGCCCGGCGGAGCAGGGCGAGCGCCCGGGTGTCGTCCCCGCTGTCGGACAAGGCGCGGGCCTCGGCGCTGAGGCTCTGGAAGCGGTGACTGTCCACCTGGCCGGGGTCCACGGTCAGTGTGTAGCTGTGGGCTCGCTGGACGACGTGGTCGGGGCCGTCACCGTCGGGTCCGCGGAGCCGTCGCCGGATTCTGGCGGCGTACGCGTGCAGGCTCGCCCGGGGCTTTCCCGGCGGGGCGTCGTCCCACAGGCGGTGGATCAGTGTGTCGATCGTGACCGGACGGCCCGCGTCGACGGCGAGCGCGGCGGCCATGGTCCTCTCCTTGGCCGTACCGAGAGGTTCACTCCGCCCGTTCACCCATAATTCGACGGGTCCGAGTACGAGGATCTCGTAATCCACCAGCGCCCCAATCGCCGGTCGGCTTTCGTTGGCCTCCGGGCCGGCCGAACCGCCGGCACCAAAGGAATAAGCGCATGCCAAAGGATGACACGATGTCAACATCGTTCAAAAGATGGCGTCATGTGATCAATGTGGTGGCTCAAATGCTTTGTTCCTGGAGAGCCTGGGTCTTGGGAAAGCTGTGGCGAGGGTAAATCTCCTGCCATCCAGGGACATCGTGGTATCGAGCCCGCTCCGGATGTATGGGGGAAGGCGGACAGGTATGGAAACGGTGACGGCTGCCGAGCTCAGAACCGCCTTGAATGCGGCCCTTGCCCGGCCGCGTCTGTGGCAGGATCTCGCCGATATCGTCCACGCCGGAGCGAGCCGCGACGAGCCGGGCGCGAGGGAACTGGTCCGCGCCTGGGAGGCGGCGGGGGCCTCGGGCCGCGAGCACGCGGGAATCGGCCGACTGGCCGAGGGGTTGGCACGACAGGCGGCGCGACACGGTCCGATGGCACGGGAGTTACGTCACTGGCTGGCCGTCCCCGGCAGGCCGGGAGAGGATCGCGACGGCGCACGACTGCCCGGCCGCGCGGAGAGCGACAGGAGCCGATCACCGGTCGCCGAGGCCGCTCCCGGAACCGGCGCCGGTGCTGCCGCGCGCAACACCGTCAGCGACCACGCGACCGTCACCGGCACGGTCATCCAGGCCCATGGCATCCACGGCGACGTGCACGTCCACACTGCACCTGTCGCTCCCGCCACGCCCGTGCCATCGTCCGCCGACGCGTCAGCTGTGTGTCAACTCCTGCCGGTTCCGGTGCATTTCATCAACAGGGAGCAGGAACTGGCGGCGCTGCACGACCTGGCGCGGCGGGCGCGTGACGCTCCCGGAGTCGCCGTGATCAGCGGACCGGCCGGGGTGGGGAAGACCGCACTGGCCTCCCGCTGGCTGCACGATCTGGCCGCCGAATTTCCCGACGGACAGCTCTACGCCGACCTGCGCGGTCACACCACGGCCGACGAACCGGCCGCCCCGGCGGAGATCCTGGGCCAGTTCCTCAGGTCCCTCGGCGTGACCCAACTCCCTCTGGACCTGAGCGAACTGGCCGCACTCTGGCGTTCCCGTACGTATGGCCGCCGAGTGGCCGTCATGCTCGACAACGCACTCAGCGCCGCCCAGGTGCGTCCTCTGCTTCCCGGCGGCGCGGGCAGTCTGGTCGCCGTCACGAGCAGACTGCGCCTGACCGGACTGAGTATCGACGGCGCCGTCTTTCAGCCGCTCGGAGTGCTGGACTCCGGCGACGCTGTCGAACTGCTCAGCCGAAGAATCGGCGCCGGACGTGTCCGGCGCGAGCCCGAGGCGGCACGGCAGGTCGTGGACCTGTGCGCGGGGCTCCCTCTCGCGGTGTGCGTGGTCGCGGCGAGGATGGCCGTACGTCCCAGGCAGCCCCTCGCGGCCATGGCCGGGGCGCTCGGCCGGGACGGTGTGAGCGGGCTGGAGGCACTGCGCGTCGAAGGCCGGCACGCGGTACGTGCGGCCCTGGACGCCTCCTACCGTCATCTACCACCCGAACTGGCCCTCGGCTACCGCAGGCTGGGGGTCGTACCGGTCACCGTGTTCAACGGTCCGATCGCCGCCGCTGCCTGTGCCGTCGACCCCGGGCAGGCCGACCGGCTGCTGGACGCCCTGGCCGAGACCAACCTGCTGGAGGACCTCGGACCGGACCACACGAGCGGACTGGACCGTTACCGCTTCCACGACCTCGTCCGGGCGCACGCGGGTGACCTCGCGGCCCGCACGGAGGATGCCCGTGACCGCCGGGAGACCGTACGGCGTTTCGTCGACCTCTATCTGGCCACCGCCACCGCCGCCGAGGCTCTCCTGTCGCCCAGCCACCGCACCTTGGCCCGGTGCTACGCCTTCGAGCCCGAACAGCCACCGGCGTTCACCGACGCGGCCGGGGCGCTGAAGTGGCTCGACAGCGAACGGCTGCACCTAATGGTCGCGCTGCGCACCGCGGCGGAACAGGGATGGGACGCCACGGCCTGGCAACTGGCGGACGCCATGTGGCCGCTCTTCCTCCGGCTGCGCCCGTACGACCTCTGGATCACGGCACACGAAATCGGTCTCGCAGCCGCCCGCCGCGACGGCGACCGGGAGGGTGAGAGCCGGATGCTCACCTCCGGCGGGACGGGACTGCGCAACGCGGGCCGCCACGACGAAGCCATCACCTGGTTCGAAGAGGCCAGGGACGCGGCAAGGCGGGACGGCGACGGCAAGGGTGAGGCCCAGGCGCTGCACGGCCTGGGGCAGGCTCACCGGCTCGCGGGCCGGTTGTCGCAGGCCACGCACTTCTTCCGGCGTGCCCTGGTGCTGCGCGAGACCATCGGCCATGAGCGCGGATCCGCTCTCACCAGGCTCTGCCTCGGTGATGTGGCACTGGCCGACGGCCGTCCCGAGCAGGCCCTCCCCCTTCTCGTCCGGGCACGCGCCCAGTTGCTCGCCGTCGACGACCCCTACGACGCGGCACGTGCGCTTGCCCATCTCGCCCGTGCCCGCGCGCGGAGGGACGACTCCGAGCGCGAGCAGGCGGAGCGCGAACTCCTCCAGTCCCTCCGGGAGTTCGAGGAGAGCGGCTCCGTGCACTGGCAGGGGCGGGTACTCGAGATGCTGGGCGACATGGCGGCCGAGGGCGGCGATCCGGCAGGGGCCAGGTACTGGTACGAGCAGTCCCTGGCCCGGTACACACCGGTCAGCGCGGCCGACGTGGGACGTCTGGAGGGCCGTCTGCGTGAACTCGCCGGGCATCGCCGTACCGAGGAGTGACGGCGGCCGGTGGCAGAGGGAGTCCGCCGAGCGACGCCGCGAACTTCTGTGCGCGGCTCCCGGCCGCGGGCGGCAGCGAGGTCGCGGCTGCCTCCGTGCGGAGCCGGGTGGCCGTGGTGCACCCGCCGTCCTCACGTCGGACCACGGCCAGCACACAGCCCGGATAGTTCCTGAGCAACCGCAGGGCCAGCCGCGTCGATTCGGCATACGGACGCGGACGGCCGGCATGGAGCACATCGGCACACTGGCGCCACGCCTCGCTTGCCTGGCCGTCGATGTCGACGGCCAGGGCCCCGCACGTGTCCGCGGTGATCGGCGCGTCGGCCGCGACCACCGGGTGCGCGTACGGTCGGCAGGACCTTGTCATGCCCCGACCTCCGCCCCTTCCGTGCGCTGTCCCAGGGGAGCGGGGAGCGGCAGCGGCTCGATCACCGGGGCGAAGGCCGGCTGGCCGAGTCCCATCATGCGGTACAGCAGCCGTCGCATCCGCTGGTGGAACCGGCCCGGCTCGGACGAGATCCGAGCGGCAATGCGCCGGTACTCCTCGGCGGGGTACTCGGCCGCGGCGTACGCCAACTGTTCCGGAAGGGGATGCGCGGGGGAGAGCGCCGGCGCGATCCGGGCCAGTTCGGTTCCCGGCGACATCGGATTCATGTCCGCCTCCGGGAACCGGGCCAGCAGGATCGCCGCGCGGGTCAGCGTGGCGTACAGGGTGACGGAGCCGTGGTCGCCGATGAGCCAGTCCGCCGCGATCAGGGCCGGTCGCCAGTCGGCTTCCGGAGGGATCACGGTGATCCCGCGTCGGTGGAAGGCGTTGAGCCAGGCTCCCACCTGACGACGGCCGTGCCCTGACCACACATTGGGGTGCACCAGCAGAGCAATGCGGAACTTTTGCTCGGACAGTTCGGACAGCAGCCTCGGCAGCAGCGCGTCCAGTCGATTGAAGGACGAACCGAGCCCCCAGGTGCAGGAGACCAGTACCAGTTTCTGGCCCGGACGCAGCCCCAGGGCGCTGCGGAAGCGCTCGCGCAGCGGCAGACTCGCCGTGATGCGATCGTGGCTTGCGTCGCCTACCACCTTTGCCACCGGCAGTGCCTGGGGGCACCACCGTTCCAGGGCCGCGAGGTCCTCGTGGTGGGCCAGAGCGTACGCCTTCGGGACGACCTTCCCGTCCCACATCAGATAGGAGCGCCCCAGTCCGCCGACGCTGCGGGGCGCACCGGCGGGGCCGTCTGCCGACCGGGACAGTTTCATGTGGCCGATGCCATGCGGCATCCGGAGCAGCGGGGCGCGCAGTTGTTCCATGCCCTGGGAGCCCGCGGCCACCGCCAGGTCGAACGTGGTGCGTATCGCTTCCTCCCACGGCATGACGGTCGGTCCGAGACCGGGGAGCGAGTGGACCGCACCGCTGTTGAACGCGTGCGGGGCGATCGTGAAGGCGACCTGGATTCGCAGATCGGCCTCCAGGAGCGGCAGCAAGTCCCTCAGGCGCTGCCCGTACACCTCGGTGTGCACGACCATCAGGACCTTCTTGCGCCCCGGCAGGGTCAGCCACTGCCCGGGATCGCGCTGTACCGGTGGGGTGCGCGGCACAGGCGCCGCGGCCGGGGCGGGCAGGCGCGCGGGCGTAGGTACCAGCGCCGGAACGGGCGTGGGTGTCAGGTCCACGGACCTCTCCACAGCAGACATCGAATCCCCCGTCGTAGCTTCGGACGTTTCCTTGCCCAGAGTTGCCCGATGAGGTGCGGCGGAGGCTTGCCCGGCGCTTGCCACAACCTTGCTGCCTCCTCATTGTTCTACTAGCATGCGAACAATGGAGGTTTTCATGATGCGTAAGAACGTGGGCCGCGCGACTCTCGTCGTGCTGCCGTTCCTGCTCGCGCTCGGCGTCGATCTGGTGCTGCTCGCTGTCTTCCGTGACCGGCTTCCGGCGCAACTGGCCTCCCACTTCCGGGCTGATGGCCAGGCGGACGGGCACGCCGGGCAGGTCTGGTACGTCGTGACCGGCGTCCTGCTGTTCGCCGTGACCGGTGTGCTGTGGGGCCTCATGGCGACGCGAGGGACGTACTACGGGCGGGAGTACCGGTGGCTGGTCGCCGGTGGATACGCCGTCGCCGGATTCTTCGGCTGGGTGATGGCCGCCGCGCTGATCGCCAACGTGGATGCCGCGGAGAATGCCCAGGGGGAGGCGTACGGCGTCTCGTTCCCGATGTGGCAGCTCGCCGTGGCTCTGGGCGTCGCCGTGGTCGCGGGAGGGCTGGGAGCCGTGCTGGCCGCCCTCGCGCCCGCGCCGGAGCGGCCCGAGGCGACCGAACGGGCCGAGGACGGTGCGCGGATCGCGCTCGCCGACGGGGAGGTCGCCGGATGGGCGCGCAGCGCCGGGGGCTGGTGGCTGCCGGTGATCGCTCTCGGGCTCGTGGTCGTCGGGATGGTGCTGCTGTTCGCCTCGGGCTGGGTCGCCGCGCTGCCTCCACTCATCCTCGGCGCGCTGCTCGCCGTCTTCGCCCGGCCCTACGTGGTGGTGGACCGGCGCGGTATCACCATCTCGGGGATGCTGCCCTGGCCGCGCCTCAAGGTGCCGCTCGACCGGATCGAGTCGGCGACCAGCCGGGACATCAACCCCCTTGCCGAGTACGGCGGCTGGGGCTACCGCATCCGTCCCGGACGGAGCGGTCTCATGATCCGTTCCGGTGAGGGGATCGTGGCGACGCTGGCCGGCGGCCGGGTGTTCGCGGTGACCGTGGACGACTCGGCGACCGGGGCCGCACTCCTCAACACCCTGATCGACCGGCGACAGGCGGAGCGCTGACCATGCTCTTCCGGGTCGATCCCACCTCCACCGTGCCACTCGGCGATCAGATCGCCGCGTCCGTGCGCCGTGCCGTAGCCGAGGGGACGGTGGTACCGGGCGAGCGGCTGCCCGCCGCCCGGGTGCTCGCCGATTCCCTCGGGGTCAACGTCCATACGGTGCTGCGTGGTTACCAACAGCTCCGCGAGGAGGGGCTGATCGAACTGCGCCGGGGGCGCGGCGCGGTCGTCACCGGCGGCGCGTCCCCGCACCGGGCCCGGCTGCAGGAGCGCGTACGGGAAGTCGTCGCGGACGCCCGTGAACTGGGGATGACGGAGGACGAACTGCTGGCCCTGGTCCGTACCGCACTCCACACTCCGTAGGCCCGCAGGGGCCACCCCGTCCTACGAGGTGGCCCCCGGTGTCCCTGGGCGGACGGGTTGCGGTCAGGAGCCGCTGCGCGCGAGTGCGGCCGCGAAGCCGAACTGCCACAGATAGTTCACCTGGCTGCGCTCGTTCGCGTCGGGATACGGGTTGGTGCAGGACGGGCCCGGACCACCGCCCGACATCAGCTCGCTGCACGGACCGGAGTAGTGGTCCGGAAGGCCGAGCACATGACCGGTCTCGTGCGTGGTGACGCGGGTCGAGTCGTACTGCTGGTTCTGCGCGTAGTCGAGGAAGATGTACCCGTTGCCGTGCCCGTCGGTGCTGGCGTAGGAACCACTCGGGTCGTTGCCCTCGTAGTAGGCGAAGTCGGCGTTCGAGCCCTCCTGGAGCCGGACGTTGGAGACGGAGCTGTTCCAGATCTGCGCGCTGTTGGCTATCTGCGTGCGGAAACTCGGAGCGTTGGCCGTGCTGTAGACGATGGTGACCGCCTGGGCGCCGGGGTTCGCCGCCTGCTTCTCGGCGACGGACTTGGCGACCGCCTCGAAGAACGCCTTGTTCGCGGCGGCGTTCTCGTGCGAGCCGGAGTGGGGGGCGTAGCCCGCCTGGGCCGGTGAGGCCGCGGCGGGGGGCGCCGTATGCGCGGGCGTGGAGGCGAGGGCGGGTGCGGTGCCCAGCGCGGCTGCGAGGCCGAAGCCGAGGCCGACCACGGCCGACATGACGGTCCTGGGGTGTCTCATGGGGGGTCTCCTGCCGATTACCTGTCCGATGAACCCGTCCGGTCATCGGACGCGGACGGGGTGCGGTACGGAGAGAGTGTCGGGGAGCGGAGGCCGTGGCGGATGATGTCAACCGGCGATAGCTCCGGGCTATCACCCTCGTCGGCACCTTCGTCGGCGCCCTCGCCAACACTCGCTGGGCGGAGGGCCGTTGATGGCGCCGGGGCATCTGGTGCGCGGGCCGTCCGCCGTCCTACGCTCGACGGCATGGAGCTTGAGGTGAGACACCTCAGGGCGCTCTGCGCCATCGCCGACGCGGGCAGCCTGCACCGAGCGGCCCGCAGGCTGGGCGTGAGCCAGCCCTCCCTGACCACCCAACTGCGACGGATCGAGAACACCCTGGGCGCCGCGCTGTTCAGCCGCGAACGGACCGGCTGCCGACCGACGTTGCTCGGCCTCGCTGTCCTCAGCCGGGCACGTCCCCTGGTCGACGGGATGTCCACCCTGGTCAGCGAGGCGAAGGCGGAGGCGGACGCGGCCCGTGCCTCCGGCCCGCGGCTGCGCATCGGCTGCACGGCGAGCCGGGTCATCGGCGGCTGGCTGCGCAGGCTCCGGATCCGCCTGCCCGGTACGGACATCTCGCTGCGGGTGGACGTCTCGGCCAGCGCGCTGCTGCGTACCGCCGAGGCCGGCGGGCTCGACGTCGCCTTCGTGCACGAGGTCGAGGGATGTCCGCTGATTGTCCCGGACGGCTTGGAGCAGCGGGTGCTTCTGGACCGCGAACCGCAGTTCATCTCCATGGCCAGGGACCATCCGGCCGCCGCCCGGCCCGTGGTCGACCTTGAGGACCTGGCCGCCGACCGGTGGATGGTGGACCCCACGGTGGACGGTGAATGGGACGGGCTGCGAAGGGTGTTCGGTGCGGCGGGCCTCGCGCCGACCGTCCTGCACGGCGACTACCTCACTGCCGCCTCGCTCGTCGTGCTCGGCGAGGCGGTCGCCCCCTGCCAGCCCACCTCCGGGCCGCGCGAGGACATGGCGATCCGGCCGCTGCGCGACGACCCCCTCGCCGTGCGCCTGCTGCTGGTCTCCCGGCCGGGCGCCGCCGACATGGCGACGGTCTACGGCGAGTTGGAGGCGGCCTACCGGGAGGCGGCCCAGCGGGCGGCCGGGTACCACCAGTGGATGCTGCGCAACGACAGCCCGTTCGCCCGCGTGCAGTGAAGGACCGCTGCCCGGCTCCGCCGGGTGGCGGGGAGGGCTTGTGCGGGAGTGGCCTGGTCGCTCCGTCGGGCGAGTTCTGTTCACCGCTGGACCAGCGGCCACATCGGCGGCCACATCGGCGGCCACATCAGCGGCCACGCTGATGGCCCGCAGAACGCGTCGGCGCGGCTAACTTTGGCCCATGACCGAACTGCTGCTGCACCTCACCGAAGGCCCCCTGTGGGAGGCGGCCCGCGGGATCGGGACGTACGAGATGTCCACCCGCGGCCGCACCCTGCACGAAGTGGGCTTCATCCACTGCTCACTGCCGCACCAGCTCACCGGTGTGGCCGAGATGCTGTACGGCTCCGGCAGCCGGGCCGGCACCGGTGACCAGGAACTGGTGGTGCTGGTCATCGACCCCGACCGGCTGCCGGCACCCGTACGCTACGAGCCCGTCGCGCCGGGCGGCGAGGAGTTCCCGCACGTCTACGGACCCATTCCGGTGGACGCGGTCGTGGAGGTACGCCCCTGGCCGCTCAAGGAAGGCGACCCCGCATGACCCCTCCACCCCCCAACGGTCCGGCGGACCCGACAGACCCGGCGGATGCCACGGACCCGGCGGATCCCACGGACCCGGGTGCCCCCATCATCGCTGTCACCGGGGCGAGCGGTGCTGTCGGAGGGCGTGTCGCCCGGCGGCTGGCACGCGCCGGCGTGCCCGTGCGGCTCCTCGGCCGCGATCCGTCCCGGCTGCCGCGACTGCCCGGCGCCGTCGCCGCACCACCCGCCCCCTACGGCGACGGGGAGGCCATGCGCCGCGCCCTCGCCGGGGCACACACGCTGTTCCTCGTCTCGGCGCACGAGAGCCCGGACCGGGTACGCGAGCACACGACAGCCGTGGACGCGGCGGTCGCCGCAGGCGTCGAACGCATCGTCTACGTCTCGTTCCTCGGCGCCGCGCCGGACGCCACGTTCACCTTCGCCCGGGACCACTGGCACACCGAGGCGCACATCCGGATCGCCGAAGTCCGCTGCACCTTCCTGCGCGACAGCCTGTACCTCGCCGGCCTCCCCGCGATGACCGGTGCCGACGGGGTGCTGCGTGGTCCGGGCGGCGACGGCCGGGTCGCTGCGGTGGCGCACGAGGACATCGCGGACGCCGCGACCACCGTGCTGCTGGCCGACACCGGAGGCGTCGACACCCGCCACGACGGGGTCACCTACGACCTCACGGGCCCCGGGGCCTTCACTCTCGCCGAAGCAGCCGAGGAGATCGGACGGGCCGTCGGCCGGACCGTCACCTACGTACCGGAGACCCGCGAGGAGGCCTATGCCTCACGGGCGCAGTACGGTGCCGAAGACTGGGAGGTGGCCGGCTGGGTGACCTCGTACGAGGCCATCGCCGCCGGTGAGATGTCCACGGTCTCGGACGCCGTACCGGCCCTCACCGGACATCCTGCGACGGGTCTGGCCGCCTATCTGAGAGAGCATCCGGAAAGCTACCGGCATCTGCTGATGAAGGACTGACCCCCGGCTCGCCGGTTCTCCGACGTGCGACGCCGGAGAGCCGCACCCGGAAGGGCAGCGGCGGACCGCACGGGACAGGGCACAGGCGCTGGCGCTGGCACTGGCGGCGGAAGGCTGTGCCGGACGCGAGCTGGAAGGCCGTACCGAGAGGCTGTGCCGGACGGGAACTGGAAGGCCGTACCGGGAGGCCGTGCCGGACGGGAACTGGAAGGCCGTGCTGGAAGGCCGTACCGGAGGGGAAGGGGACGCCGGCTGATGCGTACGGAGACTCCGTGGGGCCCCTGGGATCCACCACCACTCGAAGAGGCCGCCCGCCTCTTCGCGCCGCTGCGCGTCCCCTGGTGGATCGCGGGTGGTTACGCGGTCGAACTCGCCGTGGGCCGCCCCTTCCGTGATCACGGCGACATCGACGTACTCCTGCTGCGCCGCGACCAACTCGCCGCCCAGGAGATCCTGGCGGGCTGGCAGTGGTGGGCCGCCGATCCGCCCGGCACCCTGCGCCCCTGGCTGCCCGGCGAGGTCCTGCCGCGCCACGTGCACGACATCTGGTGCCGCCCCGGCCCCGCCGAGCCCTGGCGCATCCAGCTGATGCTCGACGACGCGGAGGGCACCGACTGGCTGTTCCGCCGCGATTCCCGCATCCGTCTCCCGCTCGACCGGATCGGCCGGGTCTCGAAGGACGGCGTCCCGTACCTCTGTCCCGAGGTGCAGCTCCTGTACAAGGCCAAGTCCCCGCGCACCAAGGACGAACAGGACTTCGCGACGGCACTGCCGACCCTCACCCCGGACCAGCGCGCCTGGCTGACCGAGACGATCACCCTGGCCCAGGGCGCCGACCACCCATGGGCCGCGCGACTGCGCGCCCGCCCGTCCGACTGACGCGGCGAGGACGGGGGACGAGGGCGGTCGTCCGCGTCCGGCATCTCATCACGTACGCGTCACATACGTGCCCGACCGTGCCGCCGCGGCAGCCGCCTCGGCGGCGCGGTCCGCCACCGCTTCGTCGAGCGGATCGCCGCTGGCCAGCAGCCGGTAGTAGAGGGGGGCCGAGACGGTGCGGATCACCTCGTCCGCGTCGGTGCCCGCGGGCAGTTCCCCGCGTTCGACGGCAGCGGTGACGCAGCCGGACCACTCCTTGATGCGGAGGGCGTAGAAGCGGTGCAGTGCCTCGGCCGTGCGCTGGTCGCAGGTCGCCGCAGCGATCACGGACTTGAAGAGGGCACCCTGCCGCGGATCGGTGAGGGTGGCGACCACCAGCCGGGCGTTCGCCCTGAGGTCCTCGGTCAGGGAACCCGTGTCCGTACGGGGTGAGGACTGCTCGGCCATGTCGTCGAGCAGGTCGGCGATCAGGCCGGTGGGGGTGGACCAGCGCCGGTAGACGGTCGTCTTGCCGACTCCCGCGCGGCGCGCGACATCGGCGAGGTCCAGACGGTCGAAGCCGTGTTCGGCCAGGGCGTCGCCCGCGGCCCGCAGGACCGATTCACGGACCCGGGCGGTACGGCCACCGGGCCGTACGGTGCCCGGCTCCACACCCTCAGAAGTCATAACGGGTCTCCTGTTCCATTAACGAGCCACTTTCTGCTACGGTGACGCCTGATCTTAACGGAACGATAGTCCCATTAGAACCTCTCTTGAGGAAGGGTCGTCATGTCCGCACCCAGCCGGGCCCCATCTCCCGGCACCACCGAATCTCCCGGCACCACCGAATCTCCCGTCACCACCGACACCATCCCCTCCGCGCCGCCCTCGAAAATCCGCATGACCGGACGGCAGAAACTGGTCCTCACCCTCCTTCTCGGTGCCCAGTTCATGATCGCCGTGGACTTCTCGATCCTGAACGTCGCGCTGCCGGTCGTCGGCGAGGGCCTCGGCTTCTCCCTCTCCCGCCTGCAATGGGTCGCCACCGCGTTCGCACTCGCCGCCGCCGGCTTCACGTTGCTGTTCGGGCGTGTCGCCGATCTCGTGGGCCGCAAGAGGCTGTTCCTGGCCGGCATGGTCGTCCTCGGTCTGTCCTCCGCCCTGGGCGGTCTCGCCACCTCGCCCGAAGTCCTGCTCACGGCCCGGGTGCTGCAGGGTCTCGCCACGGCTGCGGTCACCCCGGCCGGACTCGCACTGCTGACCACGGCCTTCCGGGAGGGCCCACTGCGGGAGCGTGCCCTGGGCCTCAACGGCGCACTGATGTCCGCCGGATTCACCGCCGGTGCCATCCTCGGTGGCCTGCTCACCGATCTGCTCTCCTGGCGCTGGGCGTTCTTCGTCAACGTGCCCGTGGCCGCCCTGGTGGTGGCCCTCGCCCCGGCCACCCTCACCGACTCGCGTCCCGCCCGGCGTCCGCGGCTCGACGTCCCCGGGGCCGTGACGGTCACGGGTGGGCTGCTCCTGCTCGTCCACGGACTGACCCGGGCCGGAGGGTCCGGCTGGACCGCGCCCGCCACCCTGACCGCACTCCTCGCCGGTCTTGCGCTCCTCATCGGCTTCCTGGCCATCGAGAAGAGGGCCGAGGCGCCGCTGGTACCCCTACACATCCTGAAGCGGCGCAGTGTCGTCTGGGGCAACACCGCGGGTCTGATCGCCTTCGTCACCGAGACCTCGCTGGTCTTCCTGCTCACCCTCTACCTTCAGGAAGTCCTCGGCTACTCACCGCTCGCCACGGGTCTCGCCTTCGGCGTCCTGGGCCTCGGCACCGTGCTCGGCGGCGCGTTCGGCGGCCGCGCGGTCGGTCGCTTCGGCAGCCGGACGACCATCGTCACCGGCGGGGTCGTCCAGGCGGTGGCCACCCTCACCCTGGTGGCGCTCGGCACGTCGGGGGCCTGGATATGGCTCCTGCTGGCGGCCACCTTCATCGGCGGCATCGGCAACATGCTGATGATCGTCGGCTTCATGGTCACCGCGACCTCGGGACTCCCGGACGAGGAACAGGGCCTGGCCACCGGTCTCGCCACCATGACCCAGCAGATCGGCATCACCCTGGGCATCCCGGTCATGAGTGCCGTGGTCGCCGCCCGGACGTCCGCTCTCGGCGACACCGGCCCGGAGGGGGTCCTGTCGGGGGTCGCGGCCGCGATCCTGGTCAACTCCGCCCTGGTCCTGATCGGCGCCCTGCTTGCCGGCGCCTTCCTGGGGCCGCGTCACGCAGGGGGCGGCACGCGGCGGTGAGGACGGGCGGGCTGTGCGCGACGGCGCGGCGGTGAGGAGGGGCGGGCTGCGCACGGGGGTGGGAGCGGGCCCAACTGCCGGGCGCCGGGCGTCAGGATGCCGGCGCGCAGAGCCGGAGGGGCAGGGATGCGGAGCCGGTGCGGCCATGCACGGGGAGCCGGCGGGGCGAGGGTGCCGGACGGACCGAACCTCCGTCCGGCGCCCCTGCGCCGTCAGCCCTCGGCGTGCGCTTTCCGCAACGTGGCGATGTCCAGCTTCTTCATGACCATCATCGCCGCGGTGGTCCGGGCGGCCTTTGCCGCGTCCTGGTCGCCGATCAGATCGATCAGCGCTTCGGGGACGACCTGCCAGGAGACCCCGTATCTGTCCTTCAGCCAGCCGCAGGGCCCCTCTTCGCCCCCGTCGGTCAGGCTGTTCCAGTAGTAGTCCACCTCGTCCTGGTCCGAGCAGCGGATCTGGAACGAGATGGATTCGTTGAAGGTGAACTGCGGCCCGCCGTTCAGCCCGACGAACTTCTGGCCGTTGATCTCGAACTCGACCGCCATCGTCGATCCGGCGGGGCCGGGACCTGCTTCGGTGTAGCGGCCGATCCTCCCGAGGCGGGAGTTCTTGAAGACGGAGAGGTAGTACTCCGCAGCCTCCTCGGCCTGTCCGTCGAACCACAGACATGTGGTGAAGCCCTGAGCGGTCATCGCTGTCTCCCGTCCTGAGCGCACGTCCCGTCGTGCGCGCATGTCCACCCATACCGACTGATCCCGTCCCGGAAACTCATCGGTCGCATATATAAGAAAATCGGTACCACCTGCTGGCCGGGAAGAGGCCGGCACGACGCCCCTGTATCGGCCGAACACCGGGAAGGGCCGGCACAGGGGTGTCGTGCCGGCCGAACGCCGGGAGGTCGCGTCGATGGCGGGATCCCGTCGGGCGACACGGCCTGGTGCCGAGTAAACGGTTGGCCCTTCCGGGGAGTTGATCTTACGATCCCGGAACGGGACCGCGCGGTCCCGCAGGCTGCGGAGGCGTGGCAGAGCGGCCCATTGCGATCGGCGTGCGGGAGGTCCCCCGCATGCCGACTGAGGGGGTCCGGGCGGACCTGCCCACCCCGTCCGCGGGTTCGAATCCCGCCGGCTCCGCAGCCGACCGGCATCGACAGCGCCGACAGGGCGGCCCGGCAGCACCGCAGCGCCCTGAAAGCGACGGCCAGGACCTTTACGTGCCTACTCGGCCCGTGACGCGACGCTGAGTGTCAGGCTGCCGGGGAGAGCGGAGAAGGCGTTGCGCGTATCGGCGGCGAGGTCGTCGCGGGTGGGGGTGTCCGGCCGAGATGTCCACGTGCTCAATGCGCAGTGGAACGCGGCGACGAGCATGTCCAGGGCGAGTCTTGGGCGCAGGTCGTGCGGGTCGGCGATGTCGAGTCGGCGGTGCAGGGTGGCGAGTGCGGTGCGGGTGGTGCTGTCACAGAAGTGAAGGCCGTGCGCATCCATGGAAGGGGTCTTCTCGGCCAGTCGTCGGCTGAGCAGGACGCGGCGGCTCCACCCGTCGGCAGTCATCCGCTCCAGCGCCGCGAGCAGGGCGTCCTGCAGCATCTCCAGGAGTGGGCGATTGCCCGGTTGGCGGGATTCGAGGTCGTCGAGGAAAGCCAGCCACAGGTCCTGCGTCGGCGCCATGGCCACGTCTTCCTTGCTGGTGAAGTAGCGGAAGAACGTGCGCTTGGAGACCTCGACCGCCCCGCAGAGTTCGTCGAGTGTCACCCCGTCGAAGCCGCGCTCGGAGAACAGCTCCAGGGCAGCGTCGACCGTCGCCTGCCGTGTGCGCTGCTTCTTGCGTTCACGCAGGGACAGCGGTCCGTCGGGGTCGTGCGGCGGAAGCGCGCTACTCATGACCGCCAGTGTAGCGAAGTGGCAAACGCCTCTTGTGGGCTTACGCCACTGAGTGGCACATTGGGACCGTTCGTGAATTCCCCTCCGAAAGGCCACCCCATGCGCGCCTTACTCGTCGACCGCTCCGCGCCCGCCGGACTGCGGCTCGGTGAAGCACCCGACCCGGAACTCGCCCCGAACCAGGCGCTGGTCCGGGTGGCAGCGACCTCTCTGAACTACGGAGAGGTGAGACTCGGCCTGGAGCACGCGCCCGACGGGGCCGTGCTCGGCTGGGACGCCGCCGGGGTGGTCGAGAAGGCCGCTGCCGATGGGTCGGGTCCGGCAGCCGGTACGCCGGTGGTGACGCTCGGCGCCGATGGCGCATGGGCCGAACTCCGCGCCGTCGACACCGACCTGATCGGCACGGCACCGGCCGGCGCCGACCTCGGTGCGCTCAGTACCGTCCCCATCGCCGGCGCCAGCGCCCTGCGGGCCCTGCACCGCCTCGGCCCGATCATCGGCAGGCGCATCCTGATCACCGGTGCCACGGGAGGCGTCGGGCGGTACGCCGTCCAGCTTGCCCGAAGCGGCGGCGCACACGTGGTCGCCTCCACCGGCAACCCGGACGCACACGGCGACAGCCTGCGGGCCCTGGGCGCCCACGAGGTCGTCGCCGGCCCCACTGAAGTCGGCGTCCCGGTGGACGGCGTCGTGGACCTGGTGGGTGGTACGCAACTCGTCGACGCCTTCGGCATGCTGGCCGAGCGGGGCACGCTGGTATCGGTCGGGCACGCTGCGACGGGTGAGGGCGAGAACTTCCCCTACGGCACGTTCTTCGGTGACCAAGGAAGGCACGACCGCTCGGTCGTCACCTTCTTCCTGCTCGCTTGCACCGATCTCGCCCCGGACCTCACCTGGCTCGCCGGCCAGGTCGCCGCCGCCGACCTCGACCCGCAGATCTCCTGGCGCGGCAACTGGGACAAGGCCGCAGACGCCGTCTCGGCCCTGCTCGAACGCCGACTCCATGGCAAAGCGGTCCTCGACATCCCCCAGTGAAGTCCCGATGGGCGCCCGGTGCCCGGTGCTCGGCGCTCGGCGCTCGGTTCCTGGGGCGGACGAGTGGGCTACCGGCTGACCATGTGACCAAGTGAGGGAGAAGGGCGGCTCTGGGGAAATCCACGAAGCCCCATCACTCCCCAAGGTTCCCGAAGCCAGGAGAGGCCCGTCCGCTCGCAGCGGACGGGCCTCTCTCGTGATGGCTCTGACCTGGCGTCCAGTCGGAAACCGAACAGCGCGGCGGTCAGGCCTTCTTGGTCTCCAAGTAGCGGGCCGGGTCAGTGACCTGCGGGGATCTTCCCTGTGGGGCGCTGACCTGGCCTTTTGCTGATGGTTGGCGATGGGGTCCGACGGTTCTGATCGAGTGTCCTGCGGACTGTGTGCGGACTGATGTCGGCTCGGCAGCGACTCAGTGAGCCTTCTCCATCTTGATCAGGTGGTGAGTCCAAGGCGACGACGGCACGGGCGATCGCGGTGATCCGGGTGGTGCTGCAGCGGAGCTTCCGCAGGATTCGCCAGCATTTGAGGGTGGCGATAGTGCGTTCGCCGAGACTGCGGATCTTGGCGTGTTCGCGGTTGTGATGGCGGTGCCAGCCACGCGGGTTCTTGTCCCGGAACGGGACGCGGACAGCAGGACTGCGCTTGATACGCCTTGTCCGGCCAGCACTTGACATCGTCGGCACCCAGGGCGGCTGGGGTGCCATGGGCCCGAGCCGCGGTCAGATCGTCCACAGCTCCGAGGAGCGAGTCCGAGGCCCAGATAAGGCGGCCGGCTGGATCCGCGAGGGCCTGCACGTTCATCCCATGGTGCTTCTTGTTCCCTGAGTAGCACGGCCTCTCGGCGCCGAGGCGGTCGATCGGCAGCACGGTGCCGTCGAGGATCACGTAAACCTTCTTCCGGACGGCCTTCATGACCTATTCCAGCGTGGGCGCGAGAGCGGCCAGAGGTCGACAGCCTCGTGTATATACCGGTAGGCCGTCGCGATCCCCACGCGGAAACCTGCTGCGAGGCGGGTGTAGGTGTCGCCACTGCGCAGGTGGGCCAGGACGAGCAGGGCCTGCCGGCCCGTAGTTAAGGCGTTGCCATCGGAAGCCGATCCGACGACGTTGACCTGCGAGGTGACCGGAGAGATGCTGCAGGGTGCGGCTGGACAGATGGATACCGGACGGGTAGACAAGCACGCGAAAGCTTCTGACGGACTGGTGATCTTGGTCGTGAACCCATTTACCAGGAGCTTTTCATGCCCATCGCCAGGGTACTTGCCCGTGTCTCCTTGATCAGCTGCGTCTTCGCCTGGGCGGCGTGGGTCATATCCTGCAACTCCAGGTCGCCCTGGGCGACCTTCTGGACCTGCAACTGGTGGTGCTTGGGGGCGTCGAGGCCGTAGAGCCTCCGGTACGCCTCGGAGAGCCGGTCGTCGGTCTTGATGGGTTCGCGGTCGCCTTCGGTGACGGCAGGGTGCAACCGGTCGAGGAGGTACGGGAGGCGTTCTCCCTTCGCGGGTGCGCATATCGTCAACGCCGGGGCGCGGGCGGCTTGGGTGGCGATGACGCGCTTGTTGGCGCTTACCTTCACAACTTGCCTCCCGCAACTCTCCTGCGGGCAGCGCATGTTTACTTTTGTTCGATTATATTCACTTTGCTTTTGTTTTTGTTGCGCGTGGAAGCATGCCCGTGGCTGACCGCGGTAAATGCCTCTGTTTAACGTGGAGTTAGCGGCTAGGGTGCCGGGATGGCGAGCAGTAAGAGGAACAGGAAGAAGAAGCCGAGGGCGGCTGGGACTACGAGGTCCAGGGATCCTCGGGTTGTTGTTGCACCGTTGACGCATTTGAAGCCGCTGCACAAGCTTCTTGCTGAGGTAGCAGCGGCGGCCGACGGACTTGTTCTTGCGACGCCCGTCGATCCCGACGATCTACTTATCCGCTTCGATACCGAGATTTTGGTACGAGCAATCAACAGTTTGAAGTCGGTGCAGGCGCTCCTGGAGCACGGGCATTGGGAGCATGCGGCGGGAATCACTCGGCAGTTGTTCGAGCTGCTGGTCAATATGGAGTATCTCGGGGCGCAGCCCAGTCGGTTCGAAGCGACCTTTGAGTATTGCCACTTCGGCGTCCTTCAGTTCATGCGGGAGAAGCATCGGCAGCTTCTGTACAACAAGGAGACGGGCCGTCCCGTGGAGGCGGAGCGGCTTGCGTTCCTGGAGAAGATGCTGGATAGCACTTTCGATCAGTTCAAGG
The DNA here is from genome assembly GCF_042885475.1 of Streptomyces sp. NPDC058051. Classification (NCBI taxonomy): domain Bacteria; kingdom Bacillati; phylum Actinomycetota; class Actinomycetes; order Kitasatosporales; family Streptomycetaceae; genus Streptomyces; species Streptomyces sp. NPDC058051. The sequence goes on along the minus strand of NZ_JBHVRW010000003.1, from coordinate 246,088 downwards.
GGCAGCCCAGGGCCGATGGGACGACTCGATGGGTCCCGTCATGGAGTCGCAAGTCCACGAGGGTGCTGGCTGATCTGTCGCCGGACAAGATGCGGGCGCACCAGTACGAGCATCTCTTCACCAGCTGGTCGGAGCAGGCTCATGCTGCTCCCCGGAGCTTGATCGAGAACCTCTTCCACAATGCGGGCGAGCAGTGGGTTGAAGAGGTCTTCGAGTCGGACAGCAAGAAGATCATCGAGAGTGCCAGTATGACCTTGATGATGTTCCTATCGCTGTGGCGGGTGCTTCCGCATGCCGTTCCGCTGTCGAGCGACCAGGTACTTTCGTGGACGCGTCGGATGATGGAGATCGTGGCGGTACCCGAGTTTGATCTTCTTCCCGGCTACCGCAACGATGAAAGTTCTAGTGCCTTCGGTTAGGAGATGGCAGGGTCAGCAAAGAGACGCCGTAGACACAAGGAGATTTTTTCAACCGTCCCTCAGGTTGGAAAAACCTCAGTGCGCGCTTTCAACATGGGCACTGATCAGGTGACGCGCCTGCATCATGCAACGCACGAGACTTAGTTCCGTCCAGTGAGCTCCCCCAGAGCGAACGTCGCAGGCCGGTGGTGACGTGAGGGCTGGCGCCAGGTCAGTCCCAGGGGAGTGATCGGACAACGGTCACTGTCAGGTGACGACAGCGAATGCGCTCGTCGAGCCAATGGACGACTTTCGGTCCGTCCAACACTTCCAGTAGTTCTTGGCAACGGGCCGCGCCACCTGTCAACGGCTCGGCCACGATCAGGTGGTTGTCCACAGCCACTGGCTGGTCACCTTTAATCAGGATCCCTGTTCCACGGGCACCTCCTTTAGCCCCCTGCCCTGGCCGGGATGTACGGCGCATCACCACGAAGGGGGGATCGAGCAAGCGCCCGCCGAAGCGGCGCCTTCGCAGCGGAAGGCCCATCTCGCCTTGGCCCGGGAGTTCCCTCGCCGTGAGATAGGGAACCTCCGGCCCGTCGTGAGAGTCTCGGTTGTCGACGACAGGGCCGACTCCGACACGGAAATGGTCGGCAATGCTCCTGTTCGTGGTAGCGGCGGACGGCGGCCACCAGGCGGCCGCACCGGGGTGGCCGCCTGCTCTCCGTACGGCCGCGAGCAGAAAGACGTCTACGTCGGTGTGGTCGTCGAAGAGGCCGTGTGGGCGGATCTCCTCCAACACCAACCGCTCGGTAAGCTGGCCCCGCCATGTTCGGTAGCGGCTTCCGCTGCGCAGTACGTCGGGGAGGACTGCGAAAAGCCTCCCGCCTGGAGCCATCGCGGCTGATGCCTGAGCAGTGAACGTTGCCGCCAAGGACGTCTTACCCGTCGACCATGTGCAGCCGGGGAGTGCCGCATCCATGCCGTACGGAGGGTTCAGAAGAAGTTGGCCTCCGAAGCCACGGCTAATCGACACTTGAAGCAAGGCATCCAAACCATCGCCAACCTGCACCTGAGGGAAGGCGTTACGCCACCGTTGTTCGTTGAGCGGGGCATCGGATCCGACCGCGTAATGGCGTTGCAGCACGGTCAGGACCAGCCGCATGCGCGTCACCGTTACGAAGGGATCGTGCAGGTCGTGGCCCCGCACTCGGCGGTTCCACACAGTGAGAGTCTCCGCTGGCGTCGCCCCCAGGAGAAACTGCGCGGTGCCGGCGATGAGCAGGTCGCCGCCGCCACAGGTGGGGTCCCATATCACTCGGCTCCGCACGGATGCCGTGCTGCGCGTTATCAGTTGCTCGTACGACTGCCGGACTCCACCGGTGGTGAAGAAGGATCCGCTAGCACGGCGGTCGGCTCGTGGAACCATACGTCGCAGCTCCGCCGACGCCTGGCCGTTGAGAGCATGCGTCACGTCGTCTGCCACGCGGCTCCAGCGGCCTGCGGCCACGTCGGTCACCAGGGTCTCAAGCTGGCGTGCGTAGGCGCCATAGGCGGCAATACTCATGTGTCCCCTCCTGCTGATCCGGAAGGGATGACGTCCTGGATCAAGTATCTGGATTGGCTGCGGTGTCATTCTGCAGCAGGGATTCGGCCACTGGGAACGGATCGCCAAATCCAGTCGTCCTACGTCCCACCAGCCACTTCCTACATGCCGACACTGTCGGGAGCTTTGCGTGGGCCCGGGAACGGGAGTCGGCAGAGCGGGTTAGTGACGGACCCGCCGTCGACGAACGACTTGTGGGTCTCCAACGGCGGGTCAAAACGCAGTCCTGCCTCGACGCGTGACACGGTCACGCTGCCCGCACAGGCCCTGCCGGACTTGCGGCCCGCTGCCGGGAGAATCGCCAGGTGCCGATCAGTGACGAGTTGCTTCTCGTCGTGGCAATGCACGGACAGTTGCGTGCATGCGATGTGGGCTGCCGGAGCTGCCAACCGCACGCCCTCCATGATCGCCTTATTCGGATTGGCTGGTCGCAGTCCACCCCGGATGGAGAAGATGACCAGCTGAGGGGCAACCAACGCCGTCAAATCCTTGGCGAAAGACTGCGGATCGGCCTTTCCTGGAAGTCCTCCGTGGTGGGGAAAGACCAGCACTGGCGCCGAGAGCTGCTGGCCGTTCTCCTGAATGTGCTTGAGCGCCACAGCGTCCATGTCGGCTGCGAGGAGCACGGCGGGCTTCTCGTCAAGGTGCACTCGGACCACAATGGACACAGTGTTGGTGTCCAGTTTACCGAAGGCCGCGGAGTTCTCCGTTGGGCCGGTGCCGGCCATCAGCAAGCTTGGGTGGCAGACTTCGAGCCTTGCCCGGCCGCAAAGTAGCGTTTGCGGTGTCTCCGTGTGCAGCATCTGATGTCCGCCGAAGCCGCCGCGTCTATAACGGGTGTAAACGGCTCGGAGCAACCGATCCCAGATGCGGGTGTTTTTCTTCGCATCAGGGTTGAACCAAGCGATGCCCACCGTACGCAGCGGGTCTAGCAAGATCTGCGGCCCGCCTCCGGCGTGGTCCTGGTCCGAGTGCGAGATGATCAGGTGCTCGATGTGCTGGCATCCAACGCGATCGAGTTCGCGCTGGACAATGTCGCCAGGGGCTGCGTCGATGACGGCGCAGGTTGAGCCGTCGCGTACCACCGCAGAGTTGCCGTGCCCAACGTCCAGCACAGTAACGGCTAAATCGTCTTCAACTTGCTGGCCGAGAGGCCAGGCCGGGGAGGGGGGCAGGTCGGTCATGCGCTGAGCCACTCCTGCGGCAGATCGGGAGCGAGGATGATGTTGCGGTAGAAGAGGTCGGAGGCATCCTTCGCGTAGCAGTTCACCTCGGCCTCCAGCCACCGACCGCAGAGTTCCTCCGGACGGAGCCCCGTAGCCTCCTCAATGGGGCGCAACGGCATCCACACGGAGGAGTCGATCTTCCAGCCGACCACGACGACCCTTGCCTTAGGTTCCTCACCCCCTGGCTGGACCTCCAGGACTTCAATCGGTGTCGCGAACGCCCGACGCTCCCGGGCAAGGTTTCCTGCAAGCTCATTCAGGGTGTATTGGAGCGCGTCTACTACTTCGTCGGAGGCATCAGTCTTGTCGACAACGCTCGGGATGCCTTCCCGCCAGCGCAGGATCGCGCCGTTCTGTTCAGTGTTCACATGACTGCTGATGAGCACGGCGGGCAACGGCGTACCTGCGCGTCGGTTAGCTTTACAGACCAACTCTGCTCCCGTGAAGCGCACGTTGCCGCGTCCGGCAAGGATGTGGTCACACACCACGGCGTCATAGCGATTGCCAAGGGAGGCAAGAAACGCGTCGGCGTCCTGGCCCGGCGTGAAGTGGGTGATCATCTCCGCGCGGAAACCCGCGTCCTCCAGTGTCGGGATGAGGCTAGCTGCATCATTGACGTCGTCATCGATGACGACGACCGACGATCCCTCTGTCAGTAGATGTACGCTCACTGCCCCCCCAGCTCATGCACTTTGGCTCCCAGCGGCTTGGGCCGGCAGCCAGACCATGATACGTGCTCCGCCCAACTCTCCGTGCTCACGAGCTTCTTGGGTTCCTCCCAGGTCGGCGACGATGTCTCGGACGATTGTGAGGCCCAGCCCGGTCCCGTTGTCGCGCGTTGTTTTGCCCGGCAACCAGATCGCGCTCAGCGAGATCCCCTTGATCCCAGGCCCTGAATCATCGACACAGAGACAAAGGCGAGTTGTTCCTCCCTCCTCGACCAGGCGGGTTCGAACACGGACTGTGCGCTCGGGCCGGATGACATCCGTACGAGTAAAGGCATGCGCAGCATTCACGATCAGATTGGACAGGATCGACTCGATGTCAGCGATCGTGCTGCGAACGATTACCCCCTCCGCATCTAGATCGTATTCGATCTGAATTGCCCGCTCGTCGAGATAGCGGGAGAACAGTCGAACGATGGGTGGACACTCTCGATCGAAAATGACGTCAGTGATCTGCCGCTTGTTCTTTGCGAGGAGAGTCAACGGAAGTCGTGCGAAAGTCTCCAGAGTCTTGGCGCTGTCGATTGAGTTCTCAACCGACGAGTGGAAGCGCTCTTTATACTCGTCCTCTGAGACATGTTGTTTAACCCGACGACTGACTGTTTTGACTTCATTGATGATGCGCGCTGCCGGTTTCATCGCCTCATGCGCAAAGACCGCAGTACTGGTGCCGACCGTAGCCAAAGTTCTATATAGGAGCAGGTCTTCGCGGAGCGCTTCGATTTCCTGTCGCTGTGAGTCAAATACCTCCGATGCTCCGGCGGTGAAGGACTCAAGTACGGCGGAATCGGCGGATCCATCTAGCGTCGGCGCCTCGGATCCCTTTGGGCTGATAGCCTCTAGCAGATTCTGGAACTGCTTCTCGGCTTGTTTGACCCGATCACGAGCTTTCGGCGCTGCGCCGATGCGACGCTGCTCTCGAAGTTCGAGTCGTTGATCCGCCGACCAGTCCAAAGCGCGCTTTGCGAACTCCTGCAGTTCGAGGAAAGCCAGGTTGTCGACGAAGCCACTGCGATCTGTCTTCGGCTGAAGGAGGTCGTCCGAATCTTCCACCTGAATGCGACCCACGGAGTTATTTGTGGACGGGCGCGCCTCAGGGCTCGCGGCACGCCTCAGGTTGATAAGCAGCCAGTCATTTCCAATATCCCCGTAGGGCTGTACACGCAGTTGCCTGTGATACAGGTGAGCCCCTCCCACCTGCCTCAGCCACGTTTTAATATCTGGTGTGGGTTGTTGCGTGAGGCGAACCTCTTTGGAGGCTCCAGGATTAAGATTAAACATCCACATTTCGAATTTAGCCGCTGGCGCCGAGAAGGTGAGAGGGGCATCACGATTTCCGCGCCCTTGGCGCCTCCTGCTCACATCATCATGTTCTGCTGCCTTAATGACTTCGCCACGCCAGTTATGCAGGGTCGCGGAAGCCTTTCCCTGCTCGTCCAGCTCGGCTACCAGGCGAAATTCTGCCCATTGGAGCAGATCCCCCGTGATTACCTTCGAAAGGTAATCAAACTCTGGCGAATCACAGGAAACTCGAAACCCTGATCCATCCGCAAAGGTGAATGGTCCTGTAAGCATAAGAACCGACCGTGCTAGACGATCGGCGTCCTGTCGGCTGATTCCGTGGCGGAGACCAGTGATCTCGACGGTTGTGCCGCTATTCCCCTCGCATCGCTGGGTTGCGACTTCCAGCGGGACGTCTTCCACTGCCTCGGCGCTGTCGATTCGATCCCAGTCGATGGTTAGGGTGTGCTCGAAGTCGGGATCATCCACGGAGCGCGTCCGGATGGTGGCTTTCCTGCCGAGTCGGAGGGCAGCAATTCTTCCCAGTCCTTTTTCCCCTACCTTGCGTCGAAGTTTAGCGGTGTGAGTGCTCGACGATTTTCCGGACTTTCCAATAAGGAGAAATCCGCTAGCGAGTTGCTCGGCAGTCATCCCATCGCCGTCGTCCGAGACGATTAGCGTGCCGCCGGGCTGCTCGGCTTCACTCGTCCGTAGCTGGCAGTGGGTGGCGTCCGCGTCGTAGGCGTTGCGGACAAGTTCCATGATGCCCAAGTCGGCGTGTGGCACCAGTTCTTCACCGAGTCGGGCGAGAATCTGTGGGGCGAAGCGGAGGTGGTGAGGCGTCAAGGCGTTCCTCCCATGCGGCGCGGGCAGGCACACCGTTCGGTCGATCGGGCGGGCCATCGAGAATCGTAGCCGTCCCCCCCTGCGGCGAACGTGAGCAATGAGATTTGCTGTGCGCCGCCCCATACCTCCATCAGCTCGTTGACACCTGTGTTGCCCGTAGCTGCTGACAAGGAACCGGTACCGTTCGGTCGCAGCGAGTGGTGAACGTGGCGGTGCCCTCGGCGAAGGGCCCTGACGCTCGGTCAAGCAGTCGCAAGGCGGATCCCGTCAGGAGCGACCATTCCGGTGTCGTTGCCATAGCTTTGTGGCAGCGAGCAGACTCTTTGTCCACTCATCTGGGGCGGCCCCTGCGATCTGGGCCCACAGGTTGACGCTAGCCAAGGCGAAGGCATTCACCGCTCGTGGGGATGCTGATTCCCAGGCAGGGAGGCATCCGGCCAGCGCCTCAGCGCTGGCGGGCGTGTGGCCCGCCGCGATGAGCCAGATGATCCATTGAGCTGGGTCGATCCAGGCGGCCCCGCGGGTGGCCCAGCCCCAGTCGACGAGGTGGGCGCGGTCGTGGGTGATGAGAACGTTGTGGTTGTTCCAGTCCGTGTGGAGCAGCGCGTCCCCTGCGAAAGCTTCCGCATCGGCGGGGTCGGCCACGTAACCAGCCAAGCGCTGTTCGGCGAGCCGGAGTTCGATGTCAGGGCAAGGAAGAGCGGCAAGCTCTCCGAGGGCCACGGTCACTTTGGGCAAGTCGAGGGAGCCTGGGGAGTAGTCGGCATGGTGGCCGTCGATGGCCTCAAAGCCGAGGAGATCCCAGCCGCCGGCGATGACGTGGAAGAGCAGGCGCGGGGCGAGCGGGGTCACGTACGGGTTGATGTCTGCCTCGCGTTGCTGCGTCCAGACCCAGCGATGGTCGGAGCGCAGGCCCTTGAGGAAGACGACTCCGTCGGCGGTGTGTGCGAGCGCGGAGAGGGAGCTGTTAAGACCGGTGCTGACGTCTTCGATTCTGAGAATCGAGCCGATCTCGGCTTCGATGGCGGTACGAGCGCCAGAGGGGAGACCGGCGAAGGTGATGGAGGGTGCGGGCATGGCCGTCAGGTTTCCAGATCTACGCGCCAACAGGGGCCTCCGGCGCGAGGTGCCGCCGAAAGCCCCTGAAGGGATGGTCAGTTGTACGGGTTGTCGTCCCCGCAGCCGGGCGTGGTGGCCGCAGCGAAGGCGTCCACGTCGTCGATGAGGATGATCTCCGCATCAGGCTCGGACGGCGGGCGGATGGGGGCGATCTCGACTGCTACGGCGGTCATGGTTCAGCTCCTTGTAGTCGCGTGTTGGCAGTACCTGTCCAGTGGTGCCTTCGCCTCCTGGTAGACCTTGGCCAGCGGCCGGCAGACCCGGCAGGTGCCGGAGAGCTGGCAGCCGGTGCAGCCACCAGTGCGAAGCATCAGGGAGTCGGCGATGCCGCCGAGGCGGCTCAGGCCCTCGACTCCCGTGGTCATGAGGGGGATCGCCTCGTCACGGCCGACCTTGCAGATGGTCGCCATGCCGTGCGGGTCGACGTGGAAGAAGGTGTGGCCGGCGTTGCAGCCGTTGAAGGGTTCGCGATCTTCGAGGTGGTCCGGGGCCTGGGTTGCGAGGGTTTCCGCGCCGCCGTAGATGGTCGGCGACATGTGGGTGTACTCGCGGTACGGCAGGTCGTACCGACCGGCGAAGGCGCGCATCTGGTCGGCCTCATGGGCGTTGTGCCGCGTGGTGATCAAGGCGAGATCGAGAGGTAGCCCAGCTTCGTGGGCTGCATCCAGTCCTTTGACGAACATGCGGTACGCGCCCCGGCGCCGGGTCAGCCCGTCGTAGGACTCTGCAGTGGCCCCGTACAGGCTGAGTGTGATCCGGTTCGGCCTCAAGCGAGTCAGCAGGGCGAGGTTCTTCGGTGCGGCAAGACGCGAGCCATTGGTGAGGATCTCGACCATCATGCCCAGCTCGTACGCCAGCCGGTACGTCTCGGGGAACAGCTTGTCGATCATCGGCTCACCGCCTGTGAGCTGGAGCCAAAGCACCCCCGAGTCCCTGATGGCGTACAGCAGGCGCTCACGCTCAGGCCACTCCAGGCCGGCGAATTGCTTCAGGCCGAGGTAGCAGTGTTCGCAGTCGTAGTTGCAGCCGAGGTTCAGCTCGTACGAGGCGCGCCCGTATGCATACGGAGAGCGGGATCGAACCAGCACAGTTTCATCGAGGCGTCGGTCGCTGAGATCGATCTTCCAAGCCTGACGGGCCACGTCGGCCAGCCACGCGGGCACTGCTGAGGTACCCGATTCGGAGTGCAGTTCGTCGTACCGGGAGGCGGGAAGGCGTGCTGCCTTCGGGTTGCCCGGCCGTACGAGGAGGTGGTGGTCGAGGTACGGGGCAGCGATCAGCTCGTGCATACGGACTCCTCGCTCGGGCTGCTGAGGCCCAGGCGGGCCCAGACGGTCTTGCCGATCGGGTGGCGGTCGTGATGGCCGGTTTCTTCAGAGAGCGCTGCGACGAGAAGCAGGCCCCGGCCGCCTTCGTCGTCCTCCCCGGCCTGGATGGGGCGGGGAGGGGTGCGGCCGGCATCGGAGACTTCGACCAGGCAGTGCGGGCCGTCAACCGTCAGTCGAACTTCGAAGAGGTGCCCTCGTCTGCCGCCGTGTTCGACGGCATTGGCGGAGAGCTCTCCGCAGACGAGGACCACCCGATCAATGCACTCCTGGCCGTATCCCCAGCTGGCGAGCGTCTTGGAGACGAGGGCGCGGGCCAGAGGCACGCACTTGCGTACCGGGCTGAACTGCATCTGCCACCGCAGCGGGGTGGTCTGTCGGTCGTACGTCGTCATCGCGTGCATCGCGTCCCCTCGTCGCGGGCGGGTTGTGAGACACAAGTTCACTGCCGCGACGATCACAGAGTCAGGTCACCGTGGTTACCCAACGTGGGTAATCTCTTTGGCAGTCGGTCCCATGGCAGCCCGTCCGGACGGGCGAGTGAGGGGGATGAGTGGCACGCTCGCAGGAACACCGGGCTCTGCCGGCCGGACTGCTGGCCAGTGCGGAATGGCAGGAAGCCTGTCGCAGCAGGGACTTCGCCCGCATCTTCCGGCTGGTCAAGGTCAAGGCCGGGATCTATCCGTCGCGGGTCGCGGCACTGTGCTGCATGACGCCGAGCAGAGTCGGCGAGATCATGGCGGGGCGACGCGGCCTGGCACATATCGACGTGATCGAACGCGTCGCTGACGGCCTTCGCATCCCCGGTGCAATGCTCGGCCTGGCCCACCGCCCTTGGGAGATCCCTGCCTCCTCCATCACCGAGGAGAGGCCGCCCGAGCCACTTCCTGCTGTACCGCGCGAGCCTCAGCGCACCGAAACGGCAGAGGAATTGGATGACCTTCTTGCCTTGGTCGACGGCCGTGCATCCCGTTCCACCCTCACGGCCCTGCGCTCCTCGGTCCAGGACTACTGGCGGCGAGACAACGCACACGGCGGTGCGACCCTGCGGCCGGCCGTCGTGGGGCACCTGCGCTATGTCGGCCGCCTCCTCGACTCTGCCGAGGGTGGCTTACGGCACGACCTCCAAGGGGTCGCGGCCGAGTTGGCACGGCTCTCCGGCTGGGCCTACTTCGATGCCCGTCAGTACAGCACCGCTCGCACCTACTTCACTCAGGCGCTCAAGCTTTCCCACACCCAAGGCGACAGCCTCTTCATGGCCAATGTGCTGTCCTGCATGAGCCTTCTGGCCACCTACGACGGCAACCCGAGCGATGCCGTGGCCCTTGCATGCCGTGCCCAGGACGCCGCCCGCGCCGCCGGGGAACAGCCGCTCGTCATGTCGATGCTGCATTTGCGTGAAGCGTTCGCCCACGCTGCCCTTCGAGATGCTCAGGCTTGCCACCAGGCCATTGATCGCTCCCGTGCGCAGTACGAACGCTCACGGGGACATGAGGCCGAGGCGCCTGACTGGGTCCAGTACTTCGACGAGACGAAACTCCTCGTGGACACAGGCATCGCCTACGCGCGCCTCGGCGAACCAGCCCGCGCCGAACCCCTCATCGCCGAGGGCTTGCGTCGAGAAAATACCGACCAGCAGCGAGGCCGGGCCTTCCACGCCTACTGGCTGGCCAGCGCCCAGCTCCAGCTGGGCAAACTCGACGAGGCATGCACCAGCGCCGGCCTCGCCCTCGACCTCGCCGCAGCCATCGACTCGCCACGAGTGAGCGGCCACGTCCAAGAGCTTCACCGCCGAATGCTGCCCTACGCACGCGAAGCCCCCGTCCTCGCCTTCGAGCAACGCATGCGTGAGGCCCTCGGCTGACCCCTTACGAGCCGCCGGTTGCCTCGTCCAGCAGCAGATACAGCAGACCGACCAGGCTGCCACTGCTGACGATCTCGCGACGGTCGATCATGCCCCTGATCTCCGAGATCGGAACCCACTCGATTCGGTCTGACTCGTTCAATTCGGTCGGCGGGCCCGCATACGAGGCGGGCTCGGCACGAAAGACGAAGTGCTCGGAATCCGTGATGCCGTTCGCTGGTTGCGCGTACACGAGCGGCTTGACGCCCTTCACCCGCCAGCCGGTCTCCTCCTCGGCCTCGCGGGCAGCAGCCTGTCCCGGGGTCTCGTCGGCCTCGATGAGGCCCATCGGAAGCTCCCAGCCCCAGGTGTCGGTGATGAACCGGTGCCGCCACATCATCAGCACGCGCTTCTGGTCGTCGACCACGGCGGCTACGGCCAGGTGCCGCATCCGAACCACATGGTGTTCCCACCGCCGACCGTCAGGCTGCTGAACGTCGACAAGCCAGAGATTCACCCATGGGTTGTTGTAGATCTGCCGCTCGCCATGGACGGTCCACTGCATGAGCCCAACTCCCTTGTTTCAGTGAAGTATCCAGCATGTCACTTTGACGAGAATCCGATCGCCAGGTTGGGGCATCATCGCCCACGCCGACGAGAGGGAGGAACTTTGGTGTCGGCAGGCACGACCGCCAGCGTGCTCGGCTCTATAGCCATTGTGCTGCTTGCCTTCGCGGCTGCGAGTCGTCGGCTTGACGCGTTGTCGAGCCGCCAGATCAGCACCTGGGCAGGGTGGTCGGCGGTGTCGAGTTCACGTCCTTCAGCGGCTGCGGTGAGAACAGAGGCCGGCGAGTAGCTGCCATCCTCTGCACGGCGCAGGGCAGTGGTCAGAGCAGGCCACGCGGGGTCGGCCAGGATTCGGTCGGCTTGGGCGGGGAGAGTCGCCCGCAGGACGCCCTCGTAGCGCGCGACGGTTTCGGTGGGCGGGGTACGACGGATCAGTTCGGACAGGATGGGTGCAGCCTGTGCCTCGTAGGTGCTGCGGAGGCGGGCGTGGGCCTGCTGGGCGGCGGCTGCCTGCTGGTGGTGCTCGCGCTGCTCGTGCCAGTGGGAGGCGGCGAGGGCCAAGTGGACGGTGGCGGCGAGTACGGCGATGACGAAGTCGCCCGCGCTGTTGGTGCCATAGAGAAGTTCCTGTCCTGCCTTGCGCAGGGCGTACCCCGCCCGGTGGTCGGCGCGGATCATGGACCGGTTGGCGCGATTGAATGCGCTGGCCGCGGCCTGTATCTCAGCGCGCAGAGGATGGGGTGCGTGCAGGGCTGCTGTGTGGAGGAAGTCGCCGAATGCCGCAATTTCGCCCTGAGCCCGGTGCACGTCACCGTTCGGGTCCGTGAGGGCAGCGTGTGCGATGCGCAGAGAGCATTCGGCCTGGCGCCACGGATGGGCCGGTGGCGCGGTCAAGGGGGCGTCTGGCTGCGAGGTGAAGCGTTCGCGCAGGCGGTGTATCGACAGGTCAGGTGAGAGTTTGGAGCCGCCGAATTTAACCGGCTCACCGGCAGCAGTGTCACCGGAGGTTGAAAGGCTGTACCCAATGACGTCACCAGTTTCGGGACCGATGCGGGTGTGGACCGTGATACCCAGATCGGTCAAGATCGAGAAGTAGTCCTCCTCATTGCATGACGCCGCAGCGGCGGTGTGGGCTTGTTCGCGCAGCCAGGCGCGAGTGGTCACAGCACGGCCCTGGCGCTCCGCCTTGGCGCGCTCGGCACCAGTCGGAGTCTTGGGTCCGGTGGCATCTCCTTTCTTGAGTTGCCGGAGCCCCAATTCCTTCTCGATCTTTCGGCATTCGGCTTGTGCCCTCTGCCCACCCCGGTGGATTCGAGGTATGCGGCCGTCGGCGCGGACGGTGGTTGCCATGATGTGGATGTGGTCGTCAGCGTGGCGGACCGCGATCCATCGGCATGCCTTCTCATCGCCGTCGAGGGCGATGCCCGCGGCGTGCAGGACGCGGCGGGCGACTTCGGCCCACTCGGTGTCGGTGAGGTAGCGGTCGCCGGGCGCGGTGCGGACCGGGCAGTGCCAGACGTGCTGCGGTGGCTTCTTACCGCCCAGCTCGCGGGTGCGGAGGTCGACGTGGTGGTCGAGTCGTTTGGCGAGCTGGGTGTAGGTGGCTGCCGGGTCGCGGCCTGGGTCGGGAGCGCCGGCCATGTCCCAGGCGGCGACGATGTGGGGGTTGGTGTGCTCGTCGCGGCGGCCGGGGCCGAAGAGGTAGGCGATCAGTCCGCGGCTGTCGGAGCCGGTGGAGACGTCAGGAACCATGAACCGTGCCTTCCGCCAAGAGCTGGTCGATGAGGTGGAAGCTGTTCTGTGCTGCTTGCTCGACGCGGTCGAGAACCGCCTCGGCGCGCTCGGGCACGGTTCCTCGGTTGATGGCTGCGGTGATCTGGTTGAGGTTGCCGCCGATGCGGTTCAGTGCGACGGTGTGCGCCTCGACGGCCTCGATCAGCGGGCGGAGAGGATCGTCCTCCGGGCTGCCGACCATCCCCGCCTTGCCCTGCGCAACAGTCAGGGCTGCGTCCCCGACGAATCCGGTGAACCTCTGACCGCGCTGGTGAGCGGCGGCGCTGATCACCTGGACTGCGGTGCGTGTAAAGCGGATGGTCTTCTCCTGGTCGCGCTTCTCCACGGTGCGCTTGCGGTTCATCTGCGCGGGCAGGGCAGGGGCGTCGAGATCCCGCCAGGAGAGCTGCTCGACGAGCGGTGGGGCATCGGCCGGACTACTGGGAGGAGCGGAGTCGGCTGCGGGCCGGCCGGAGTCCTCGGCCACCCCCTCCTTCGGCTCGGGCGCCCCCTGGTGCTCGGCCTTGTCCTCCGCCATCCCTGAGGCAGGGGCAAGCGCGGACGAAGCCTCGTTAGAGGCTCGTTCGCTCCAGCTTGCTGCTGGTCGTCGGGTGAGCCTGAACAACTTCCTGCGGCGGCGGGAGGTGGGGTCGTCGGCGTTCGATTCGGGCATGGTGGTGCTCCGTCAGTCGTGTGGGGTGGCCCGTCGTCGCATCCGTCGCATCCGTCGCGTGGCTGGTCAGCACAGGTACGGAGACGGAGGCAGGTACGGAGTGATCCGTAACGCCGAGGAGATCCGTCCCCGAGCTGACCTGCGCGGGGACGGATGCGACGGATTGATGCGGACCTGGTGTCAGCGAATGGGCCTGGGGCCTGCGGGCCCTCCCGGCGGGCCGGTGGGCAGCGTCCCGGACGGAGGGGCGGGCGGCCTGCCCCGGGTCGGATGTGCCGGGACCTCGGCGGTGGGTGCCGACAGGGCGGGGTCGGGGCAGTAGCGGGCCCATGCGTCCACGAACTGGTTGCGGGCGTACGCCTTGGCCTGCCTGCCGTTCTCGAACCGGTAGTTGGCCGGGCTGATCCCGAAATCGCGCAACAGGTTCGCCAGGTGGTAGGCGTTCAGCCCCTTCGTGCCGTACTCCGCCCACGGGGCCTCGGCGTCCTGGATGAGGACCGCGAGCAGGTCCTGGCTGCGCAGTGCATCCTTGCCGCCCTCTTGGTTAAAGACGCGGCGGATGTCATGCAGCAGTCGTGTCTTCAGCGTCGTCTGCTCGTCCTGGACCACCTCGTTGCGCGTCATCGCCACACAGGCGGCACGTGCCCGCGCGGGCCATTGCCCGCCGGCGAGATCGGCGACGATGACGAGCGGCTCCCATGTGTCGGCGGCGCGGTCCTCCACGGGCATCTTTGGCACCGCGCCCGCGATAGTGCCGCGCAGCGGGACCAGCCAGTCGGCCAGCCGGTCGCGAAGCGCGTGCAGTTCCGGTACGGAGCACCGCGATCGGAACGGGGTGATCCACTCGCCCGGCTTGCGCTTCTGCATGCGGATGACAATGGCCCGGTCCATGATCGTGTCCGGCAGGTCACCGATACCGGCCAGCGCCGCCATCGCGAAGGTGGGGAACGCGGTCGGCTTGTGCTCCGGCCCGGAGATCCGCCAGGCGGGCCGGTTGCGCTGGTGCCCGGCGTTCAGCAGGCCGCGCAGGTCCTCCTTGTCGCCCGCCTTGGGGCCGAAGATGGTGTCGGCCTCGTCCACCAGCAGCGTCGGCGGGTTCTTGCCGATGACGCGGAAGACGACGGCGGGGGAGGTGTTCACCGTCATCATCGGCTGGTGGACGGTCTCGTAGAGGACGTCCAGGAGGCGGGACTTGCCGCACCCCTTGGTCGGCCCGACCACCGCCAGCCGTGGCGCGTGCTGGAGGCCAGGCTGGATGTGGGAGGCCGCGACCCAGAGGGTGACGGCGGTCAGGGCCTCGTCGCTCGGCAGCACCACGTACCGCCCGATCGCCGTACGGAGGTCGTCCAGCAACGTGCCGCCTTCGCCTGCCGCCTTCGCCTGCCGGCCCGCTGCCCTATTGGGCTTCTGGTCCGTCTGGAGCAGGATCGCCTGCGCTGTCCGACGCTGTTGTCGGGGCGCTGGCTTCGGTAGGTCGCGAATCGCGTGAGCTCCGGTGCGGAGCATCGGCGGGCGGGCCTCCGATGGCGGGGCGTGTCTGCCGGTTGTGGGGCAGGCCCTGGCCCGGGACCGCGATCGGTGGCCAGGCGACACCGGATGCCTTCGAGGTGGCGGGGGACGTAGGGTCCTTCATAGATGTTCCTCTCGGGTGGGGGCGAGACGGGCAAGGTCTCGCCCCCACCAGTTCGTTCAGGGATGGGCGACGTGCAAGAGGATCTCCGGCCCTCGGCGTAGGCGCGCCGAGGGCCGTTCCTGTGTCCGGGCGGGCCAGCGGCTCATGAGGCGAGGCCCCACTCGTTTCCGCCGTCGATCAGCGCGCGCTCGTAGCGCAGCAGTTCGGCCTCGGGGTAGAGCACCCGCTTGCCGACCTTGATGCCGCGCGGCCCCTTCTTGAGCTGGCGCCAGTAGCGGACGGTGCTCTCGGCGGTGCGGTAGCGCTCGGCGACCTCGGCGGTGGTCAGGTATCGCATGCGTTCCCATTCGGCTAGGTGGCGATTCGATCTGCATAATCAGTACCTCATGATCGGCGGTTAGCCAAACCGGGAAGCCCATGTTTCAATTTGGATAGCGACGGTCGTGATGGAGGTTCGATGGCAAGCGAGAAGGCCGAGGGCGGCGAAGTGCCGCTGCTCTACAGCGAAGGCAACGTGGCGGGCCGCGTGGCCCTGGAGCGCGAGGTCAGAGGCTGGAGCACGACCGAGCTGGCCGAGCGGGTGACCAGAGCGGGCGTGAAGATGAACCAGACGGCTGTCTGGCGCATCGAGAACGGATCACCCCGCAGGCGGATCAACCTCGACGAAGCGCTCGCCTTCTCCCGCGTCTTCGAGCTCCCCCTCGAAGAGCTGATGTCACCGCCCCTCGAAGGGCTCGACGTCGACAGCCGACGGCTCGTTCAGGAAGCCGTCGAAGCGTTCTACGAAACCCGTGACGCCCGCGATCGTCTGCACCGTGCTGTGGTCGCGGTTGCCGACCACATCAAGGCCCATCCAGACAGCTCGCGGGCGATCCACGAGCAATGCCTCCGCCTCATGGGAGACGAGCGAGACGCCCGCGTCCTCAGCGGCGACATCGAGGACGGGGGCCACTACTGACAACCAGCACGAAGGAGAAGTCACTTGGCGAACGTCCAGAAGCGGCCCAACGGTAAATGGCGGGCCCGCTACCGCGACCTCGACGGCAAGGAGCACGCCCGCCACTTCGACCGGAAGGTCGACGCCCAGCGCTGGCTCGACGAGGTCACGGCCAGCGTGGTCACCGGTCAGTACGTCGACCCGCGCGCCGGTCGCATCACCTTCGCGAAATACGCCGAGAGGTGGCAGGGCTCGCTCATCGCCAGCGAGGCGGGTGAGCGCATCACGGACAATGCGCTGCGGCTCCACCTTGTACCGGCGTTGGGTGTGCGCTCACTGGCGGCGATACGCCGTAATGACATACAGGTGCTCTTCAAGCACCTGTCCGATCAGCTCGCCCCCGGCAGTGTGCGAAACGTCTATGACGTCCTCGTGCGTCTCATGACGGCGGCCGTGGACGACAAGGTCATCGCCTCCAGTCCGTGCCGCCGGATCACCCTTCCGGTCATGCCGGACGAGGAGGTCGCCCCGCCCACCGTCGCACAGGTCGAGGCGATGGCGCGTGTGATGCCGCCTTACATCCGCGCGGCCATCGTCGTGCTCGCCGGGTCAGGCTTGCGCATAGGTGAGTTGCTGGGCTTGAAGGTGGCGGACGTCGACTTCAAGGCCGGCAGCATTTGCGTGGAGCGGCAGCGGCTCCAGTCGGGGAAGATCGGCCCGCCGAAGACCGCGAAGTCCCGGCGTACGGTGCCGGTCGGGGAGGTCGTCACCGACGCGCTCCTCGCGCACCTCGCCGCACGCCCCTCCCAGGAGTGGCTGTTCACGATGGAGGAGGGGGAGCCGCTCAACTACCAGCGCTGGAAGACCGAGTGGAACTGTGCCCGTAGGGCGCTCCAGTCGGAGGAGAACGACGCGGCCGAGCGCGAGGGGCGCAAGCCCGTCGCCCTGCCGCACATGGTGACTCACGACCTGCGGCACTTCTACGCCTCCGCGCTCATCGCCGGTGACGCGAGCGTCAAGCAGGTGCAGTTGGGCCTCGGCCACGCGTCCGCAGTCATCACGCTGCGGATCTACGCCCACCTGTGGCCGGGCGCAGAAGACCGCACCCGGGCCGTCATGGACGCCGTGCTCGGCGGCCTGCGGACCGGGTGCGGACTCGGAGACACTGCAACCAAGAAAATCGCAGGTCAAAGGGCATGATCGAAGATCAGGCCTTCTTGGTCTCCCAGAAGATCTTGTCGATCTCGGCGATGTAGTCCAGCGCCTTCTGGCCCGTCTCCGGGTCCGTGGAGGCCTTCGCGGCCGACAGCGCCTTCAGGGCGTCGTTGACCAGCTGGTGCAGCTGCGGGTACTTCTCGAAGTGCGGGGGCTTGAAGTAGTCGCTCCAGAGCACGGAGATGTGGTGCTTGGCGAGCTCGGCGCGCTGCTCCTTGATGACCACTGCGCGGGCCCGGAAGTGCGGGTCCTCGTTGGCCTGGTACTTCTCCTGGACGGCCTTGACGGACTCCGCCTCGATGCGGGCCTGGGCCGGGTCGTACACACCGCAGGGCAGGTCGCAGTGGGCGCTGACCTTCACCTTGGGGGCAAACAGGCGGGAAAGCATGGAGCTGTCCTTCCTCGTGATCGTCTTCTCAGGTGGGACATTACTCCGTGAGGGACGGTTTTCAGCGGGTGCCCCCATGGGCTTAGGCCAAAAGTCCGGGGTGAGGATGGGTCCAGTGGCCGAATATGCGGAACGCTGTACGGGACGCTGTACGGATGTTGTACGGGACGGACCGGGGAGGTGCCGGAGAGATGCGGGAGGTGCCGGAGTTGCCTGAGCTGACGCAGGAGCAGCGCGGGCGAGGGCTGGCTGCGCGTGTGCCTTTCCAGGTGGTGGAGGTGACGGGGCCGTCGATGGTGCCCACGCTTCATCACGGGGACTGGCTGCTCGTGCAGTACGGGGCGCCGGTGCGCCCCGGGGACGTGGTGATTCTGCGGCATCCGTTCCAGCAGGATCTGCTGATCGTCAAGCGGGCGGCCGAGCGTCGCCGGGGCGGCTGGTGGGTGCTGGCGGACAACAGCTTCGCGGGCGGTGACAGCACGGACTACGGGACGGTGCCCGAGGAGTTCGTGCTCGCCCGGGTCCGGGCGCGCTACCGGCCGCTGAGGAAGGGTCAGCGGTCGGTCTGGGCCGTGGTGGCCTGGGCGGTCTCCGCGGTGCGGCCGGTGTCGGCGGCGCGCTCCGTCTCCAGGCGCTTGCGGGCCCGGTAGGCGGCCACGTTGGCGCGGGTCGCACAGCGGTCCGAGCAGTAGCGGCGGGAGCGGTTGGTCGAGGTGTCGAGGTAGGCGTTGCGGCACGGCGCCGCCTCGCACAGGCCGAGCCGGTCCACGCCGTACGAGGTGAGATGGAAGGCGAGGCCCATGGCCGCGATCGCCGCGTATCCCGCCGTGACGTTCGACGGATGGTCGGCGAGGTGCATGTGCCAGTCGGGTTTGCCGTCCTCGTCGCGGACATCGTGCCCGGAGATCTGCGGGCTGACCGGGAACTCCAGCAGCAGTGAGTTGAGCAGGTCGACGGCGAGTGTCTCGTCACCGCCGTCGGCCGCCTCGAAGACCGCGCGCAGTCGTGCCCGTACGGACCGGAAGCGGGTCACATCCGCGTCGGTCGCCCGCCGGGCCGCCTGCCCGCCGGCACCGAACAGCTCCCGGACCGCGTCGACGGAGCTGAGGGAGTCCTTGTTGCGGGCCGGCTCCTCGGTGTTGACCAGGCGCACGGCATAGTCCGAGTAATAGGCCAGTTCCACTTGTAGTCCTTACGGCGTCGGTCTAGAGTTGGTGCGGCGAACGATGTAATGGTCTTTTGTGGTTCCAGGGTATTACATGGGAGGTCCCTCGTGGCGGAGACGACGGCAGGTCCTGACTGGGCAGCCTGGCAGGAGAGCTGGGACCGCCAGCAGGAGTGGTACATGCCCGATCGCGAGGAGCGGTTCCGGGTGATGCTGGACATGGTCGAGGCCCTGGTGGGATCCCGGCCGAGAGTGCTCGACCTCGCGTGCGGTACAGGAAGTATTACGGACCGGCTGCTCAAGCGGTTCCCCGAGGCGGTCAGTACGGGCGTCGACCTCGACCCGGCGCTGCTCGCCATCGCACGCGGCTACTTCGACGGCGACGAGCGCGTCACCTTCGTCAGCGCCGACCTCAAGGACCCCGACTGGGCCGAGCGGTTGCCCTACGACTCGTACGACGCCGTCCTCACCGCCACCGCCCTGCACTGGCTGCACACCGAGCCGCTGGCCGCGCTCTACCGCCGCGTCGGCGGCCTCGTCAGGGACGGCGGGGTGTTCATGAACGCCGACCACATGATCGACACCAAAACCCCCAGGATCAACGCGGCCGAACGTGCCCACCGGCACGCCGCCATGGACCGCGCCAAGGCCGCCGGGGCGCTCGACTGGGCGGACTGGTGGGCCCTCGCCGCGAAGGACCCGGCCCTCGCCGGGCCGACCGCCGAGCGTTTCAGGATCTACGGCGAGCACGCGGACGGCGACATGCCGTCCGTGCGGTGGCATGCCGACACCCTGCGCGAGGCGGGGTTCGCCGAGGCACGGGCCGTCTGGGCATCCCCTTCGGACACCCTGGTTCTCGCGGTGAAGTAGCGGCAGCGCGCACGGGAAGCGGCGGTACGGGCTGGGCCCGCACCGCCGCTTCCTTTTTTCTGCCCGTCCGCCGCAACCTGCCGCGCGTCCCACCGCACTGGAAGGGTGAGACGGTCCGCACCCGCGGACCTGGAGAGGGGCGCTGACGATGCGGATCGCTGATGATGCCGCGCTGCACGCCTTCGTCGAGGGCAGACGTACAGCACTGTTCCGCAGCGCGTATCTGCTGTGCGGTGACCGGCACGAGGCCGAGGACCTGGTCCAGACGACGCTGGTCAAAGTGGTGCTCGGCGGACGGCGGCACGGGCGGCTCGACAACATCGAGGCGTACGCGCGCAAGACCCTGGTCAACACCTACATCGCGTCCCGCCGCCGGTTCTGGCGGCGCGAACAGGCGTACGGCGAACTGCCCGACCGCGCGGGCCGCACGCCCGACACGGACACCGGCCTCGCGGTGCGGGCGGCCCTCGCCCGGCTGACGGCCAAGCAGCGCGCCGTACTGGTGCTGCGCTACTGGGAGGACCTGAGCGTCGAGGCCACGGCCGAACTGCTCGGGATGCGGGAGAACACGGTCAAGAGCCACGCGGCTCGGGGGTTGGCGGCGCTGCGCGCCGAGATGGCGGAGGAATTGGTATGAACGACGTGCAAGAACTGCTGGGGCGGGCCGCGGAGGACGCCGGGCAGCCGGTCATTTCCACCCAGGCGGTGTACGCCAGGGCGGCCAGGGTGCGTCTGCGGCGCCGGGTCACCGTGTCGACGGCCGCGCTCGCCGTGGTCGCCGCCGGAGGGGTCGCGCTGCCGGGCCTCACCTCGGGGGCGAAGCCGCAGGAGTCGTCGGTGGCGGCCCCGGCCGAACTCGCCGGGAACAGCGGCAAGGCCAAGGAACTGGTGGGGCTGCTGCCCAAGGACGTGGGGAGCGTCGAACAGGTCTCACTGGCCGTCATCATCAAGAACGCCACCTCCCAGCAGGCCGAGGAACACCCGGTGGGGCCGCTCGACGGGCAGTACGCCGTCCGTAGGGACGGAGGCGTCGGCTACCTCACCCTCGGCACGATGACGGCCGAAACCGTCGCGAAGAAGCACGGCGGATCCGACCCGGACGCGAACCTGTGCGAGCCCACCAACGGGGAGACGGCCCCTGCGGACTGCGTCCGCGAAGAACTTCCGGACGGGCGGGTGCTGACCATCTGGAGCGACCCGATGACGTACGCCGGCACGCCCCTGTGGGGGACCGAGCTGGTCGGCCGGCTCACCCTGAAGGACGGTGGACTGCTGGCCGTCCGCGACAGTACGGGTATCAAGAGCAAGCAGGCCCAGGGCCCGCTCCTCAAGACGCCGCCGCTCACCCGCGCCCAGTTGCGCACGTTCATGCTCAGCCCCGAGCTGCTGCCGAAGAAGTAGAAGAAGCGCAGCCGTAGAAGAAGTGAAGAAGTGAAGAAGTAGGGAGAGGCGGGGGAACGGGGGAACGGGGGAACGGAGAGGAGGGCGGTACGGAACCGGATCCACCGGCCCGTACCGCCCTCCTCGTGCGCCCCGGACCGGACCACCGGTCCCTACGCGCCCTCCTCCTGCGTCCCAAAAGTGCCTTCGGCCCTTTTACGGCCCCTTCGGCCTTTTACAGCGCCTGCGACTTACAGCGCCTGCGACTTACAGCACCTTCGACAGGAACGACTTCGTCCGCTCGTGCTGCGGGTTGGTCAGCACGTCGCGCGGGTGCCCCGACTCGACCACCACGCCGTCGTCCATGAAGACCAGCGCGTCGCCGACCTCACGGGCGAAGCCCATCTCATGGGTCACGACGATCATCGTCATGCCGTCCTCCGCGAGAGAGCGCATGACGTCCAGGACATCGCCCACCAGTTCCGGGTCGAGCGCCGACGTCGGCTCGTCGAAGAGCATCAGTTTCGGCTCCATGGCCAGGGCGCGGGCGATGGCGACCCGTTGCTGCTGGCCGCCGGAGAGCTGGGAGGGGTAGTTCCGCGCCTTGTCGGCCAGGCCCACCCGGTCCAGCAGTTGCTCGGCGCGGGCCCTGGCGACAGCCTTCGCCTGGCGCTTGACCTGGACCGGGGCCTCCATGACGTTCTCGATCGCCGTCATGTGCGGGAAGAGGTTGAAGCGCTGGAAGACCATGCCGATGTCACGGCGTTTCAGGGCGACTTCGCCGTCCTTGAGCTCGTAGAGCTTGTCACCCTTCTGGCGGTATCCCACCAGCTCGCCGTCCACGTACAGCCGGCCGGCGTTGATCTGCTCCAGGTGGTTGATGCACCGCAGGAAGGTCGACTTGCCGGAGCCGGAGGGACCGATCAGACAGAAGACCTCACGCGGGGCGACCTCCAGGTCGATGCCCTTGAGGATGTGCGCGGCGCCGAAGGACTTGTGGACACCCTCGGCCTTCACCATGGCGGTCATGCCATGCCTCCCTTCGGGCGGCCCAGGGACAGCAGGTTGGCCCTGACCTTCTGCAGCGGGGTGGGCGGCAGGCTGCGGCTCGACCCGCGTGCGTAGTACCGCTCCAGATAGAACTGGCCGATGCTCAGCACCGACGTCATGATCAAGTACCAGGCCGCGGCCAGGAAGTACATCTCGACCGGAGCCCCGGACGCCTGTCCGATGTCCTGGGCGTACTTGAACAGCTCGTAGAACTGCACGGCCGCCACCAGCGATGTCGTCTTGAGCATGTTGATGACCTCGTTGCCCGTCGGCGGCACGATCACCCGCATCGCCTGCGGGATCACGACGCGCCGCAGGGTCTTGCTGTGGCTCATGCCCAGCGCGTGCGCCGCCTCCGTCTGCCCCTCGTCGACCGAGAGCAGACCGGCACGGCAGATCTCCGCCATGTAGGCGGCCTCGTTGAGGCCCAGGCCGAGCAGCGCCGTCAGCAGCGGCGTCATGAAGCTCGACCAGTAGTCCTTGTAGATCGGCCCGAGGTTGATATAGGTGAAGACCAGGCCCAGGTTGAACCAGACGAACAACTGGACGAGGACCGGGGTGCCGCGGAAGAACCAGATGTAGAACCAGGCGATCGACGAGGTCACCGGGTTCCGCGACAGTCGCATGACGGCCAGCAGGATGCCGCCGACGATGCCGATCACCATCGACAGGGCGGTCAGCAGCAGAGTCTTGCCGACGCCGGTGACGATGCGGTCGTCGAAGAAGTAGTCGGGGACCGCGCCCCAGTTGATCCTGCCCTGGCTGAAGGCGTAGATGATCGCGACGAGTGCGGCGATGGCGATGACGGCCGAGACGTACCGGCCGTAGTGACGGACCGGAATGGCCCTGATGGCCTCCGGTCCGGTCGGCGGGGTGGGGGATATGGCCGGCTGGTCGGCCACGCCCGTCTTCTTGATGTCAGTCACAGACGAAACCTTTCAGCCCCGGAGCCGTTTCAGGAACCGCCGTTCAGCTTGGCCTCGGTGACCGCGCCCTCCTTGACACCCCACTTGGCGATGATCTTGTCGTACTCGCCGCTCTTGATGATCGCGGCCAGGGCCGCCTGGACGGCCTCGGTCAGCTGGTCGTTGCCCTTGGCGACGGCGATGCCGTACGGGGCGGCCTGGACCTGCTCGCCGACGAGCTGGAAGTCCTTGCCGCCGCCCGAGGTCTTCACCGCGTACGCGGCCACCGGGAAGTCGGAGGAGCCGGCGTCGGCGCCACCGCTGCGCAGGCGGGTCTGGGCCTCCAGGTCGTTGTCGAAGGTCTCGATGGCGATCGTCTTGCCGCCCGTACACTTCTTCGACTCGGCCTTGGCGAGGTCGTGCGAGACCGTGCCGCGCTGGACGGCGATCTTCTTGCCGCAGAGGTCCGCCCAGGTCTTGATGCCCTGGTCGTCGCCCTTCCTGGTGTAGATCGAGACACCGGCGGTGAAGTAGTCGACGAAGTCGACGCCTTCGCCGACCTTCTTCCTCGTTTCGGGGTCGACACCCTCCTGGCGGTCCTTGGTGTCGGTCATCGCCGACATGGCCAGGTCGTAGCGCTTGGAGCGCAGGCCCGTGATCAGCGTGTCGAACGTGCCGTTCTCGAACTGGAACGTCACGCCGAGCTCCTTGCCGAGCGCGGCGCCGAGGTCGGGGTCGATGCCGACGGTCTTGCCGGACCCGTCCTTGAACTCGACCGGCGGGTACGCGATGTCCGAACCGACCTTGATGACGCCCTTGTCCTTGATCGCCTGCGGCAGCAGTGCGGCGGCCGCGGAACTCTCGGTCCTCGTCGAGTCGGAGCTGTTGGATCCGCTCTTGGTCTGGTCACCGCAGGCGGTCAGCAGCAGGGTGCCCGCGACCGCGACGGCGCCGGCCGCCGCAATCCGGGACTTCGCGGCCGTACGACGAGTGATGCTTGCGGTCATGATCGGGTTCCTCCGGCGGATGAGGGCGTGGCGCGAGGCGGCTGCGGACATACGGCATCGGATGCCACCGGCCTGTGCGATTACGGCATCTTGCCATTCGGATTTGCTCGAACAAGGGGCCAGGCATGTCAAAATCGGGTAACGGGCGATCTTGGAACCTCAGAGGAACCTCAAGGGTTCCGATACGTCAGGGCCGGACCATCTCAGGGAATTGCATCTCCACGCCGGAGGATCTGTGGCGCGTTGTGACAGGGGGACGCTTTCTCGCCGTGTGGTCGACTTGTCCACGTATTCGACTATGAGTCACGTCACCGCGCCGATATGGACTCGTCCGTAATGAGGTCTGTCCGGTAAGAAAGACCTTTACACCCCTCATCCGGGGCTCAGGGCGCGTGTGCGGCGCGCCCGCGCGTACGTATATCCCCCTGCCGGGGCGGGCCAACCGCCGGGAGCAGGGGACGTACGCGGTGCCCGCCCACCCCTCCTCAACCAGGAGTGGCCACCCTCAAACGATGAAGACCTAAGGGGTCAGACACCATGGCAGCGGAGATCGTCAATCCTCGCAGCGACAGCACCACCGACAACCCTACTGACAGCACTGCCGACGGCGGCGCCGAAGAGCCGTTCGATCCGGCGTTCGCGCTCCACCGCGGCGGCAAGATGGCCGTTCAGGCCACCGTTCCGGTCCGTGACAAGGACGACCTTTCCCTCGCGTACACGCCCGGCGTCGCCAAGGTGTGCAGCGCCATCGCCGAGAATCCGGAACTGGTCCACGACTACACCTGGAAGTCGCAGGTCGTCGCTGTCGTGACCGACGGCACCGCGGTGCTCGGCCTCGGCGACATCGGCCCCGAGGCATCCCTCCCGGTGATGGAGGGCAAGGCGATCCTGTTCAAGCAGTTCGGCGGCGTCGACGCGGTCCCGATCGCGCTCGCGACCACCGACGCGGACGAGATCGTGGAGACGGTCGTCCGGCTCGCACCGTCCTTCGGCGGCGTGAACCTGGAGGACATCTCGGCGCCGCGCTGCTTCGAGATCGAACGCAGGCTCCAGGAGCGGCTCGACATCCCGGTCTTCCACGACGACCAGCACGGCACCGCCGTCGTGACGCTCGCGGCCCTGCGCAACGCCGCGAAGCTGTCCGGCCGGAGCCTCGGCGAACTGCGCGCGGTGATCTCCGGCGCCGGAGCGGCCGGAGTGGCCATCGCCAAGTTCCTGCTGGAGGCGGGGCTCGGCGATGTCGCCGTGGCCGACCGCAAGGGCATCGTCAGCCGGGACCGCCAGGACCTGACGGACGTCAAGCGCGAGCTGGCCGAGATCACCAACCGGGCCGGGATCTCCGGCCCGTTGGAGGCTGCGCTGGCCGGCGCGGACGTCTTCATCGGGGTCTCCGGCGGTACGGTGCCCGAGGCGGCCGTCGCCTCGATGGCGCCCGGCGCGTTCGTCTTCGCCATGGCCAACCCGAACCCCGAGGTCCACCCCGACATCGCGCACAAGTACGCGGCTGTCGTGGCGACCGGGCGTTCCGACTACCCGAACCAGATCAACAACGTGCTGGCCTTCCCCGGCATCTTCGCGGGCGCGCTCCAGGTCCGGGCCTCCCGGATCACCGAGGGCATGAAGATCGCCGCGGCGAACGCGCTGGCGGACGTCGTGGGCGACGAGCTGGCCGCCGACTACGTGATCCCGTCGCCGTTCGACGAGCGGGTGGCGCCGGCGGTGACGGCCGCGGTGGCCGCCGCCGCGCGTGCCGAAGGCGTGGCCCGGCGCTGAGGGCCGGGGCGGGGGGCGTGGCCCCGGCCGGGTGCACGGCGGGTGCGGGGTGTGCCTGCGGGTGGCCGTGCGCCGGCAACGGGCCCTCTCCCCCCGCCTGTCCCTTTCCTTGAGCGGGGCCGCTCTCCGGACCCCGCTCTCCGGACCCCGCTCCCCGATCGCCGTTTCCCGATCGCCGCGGGGGCTGATCGCATCGCCTCCGCGTACGCGGTGCGCGTCACACGGGCAGCCGGTTACGCCGGCCCGCGCCCCGGCCTATCGTCAGGGCCATGTTCGCCGCCTACGCTTCCCGCATCGACCGTGACCGCCCTCTCGACGGCCTTGAACTGGGTGAACGCCCCGCCCCCGAGGCGCGTCCCGGCTGGACCACCGTCGCGGTCCGGGCCGCTTCCCTCAACCATCACGATCTCTGGTCCCTGCGCGGCGTCGGCCTCGCCGAGGACAAGCTGCCGATGATCCTCGGCTGCGACGCCGCCGGGATCGACGAGGACGGCAACGAGGTCGTCCTGCACTCCGTCATCGGACAGACCGGGCACGGTGTCGGCCCGAAGGAACCCCGCTCCATCCTCACCGAGCGCTACCAGGGCACGTTCGCCGAGCAGGTCACCGTCCCCAGCTGGAACGTGTTGCCCAAGCCGAAGGAACTCACCTTCGAGCAGGCCGCCTGCCTGCCGACCGCCTGGCTCACCGCGTACCGGATGCTCTTCACCAACGCCGGGGTGCGGCCCGGCGACAGCGTCCTCGTCCAGGGCGCGGGCGGCGGCGTCGCCACCGCCGCGATCGTGCTCGGCCGGGCGGCCGGGCTGCGGATCTACGCCACCAGCCGGGACGAGGCCAAGCGCAGGCGGGCTGTCGAACTCGGTGCGATCGAGGCGTACGAGCCGGGCGCGCGGCTGCCGCAGCGGGTCGACGCGGTCGTCGAGACCGTCGGCGCCGCCACCTGGTCCCACTCGGTGAAATCGCTGCGCCCCGGCGGAACGCTCGTCATCTCGGGCGCGACCAGCGGCGACCGGCCCTCGCACGCCGAGCTGACCCGGATCTTCTTCCTGGAGCTGAAGGTCGTCGGCTCGACCATGGGCTCCAAGGACGAGCTGGAGGACCTGCTGGCGTTCTGCGCGACGACGGGGGTGCGGCCGGTCATCGACACGGTGCTGCCGCTGGACCGGGCGCGTGAGGGGTTCGAACGGCTGGCGACGGGCGACCAGTTCGGGAAGGTCGTGCTCACCTGCTCGTGAGCGGCGCGGGCGGCGGACCCCCTCCGCGCCCCGGGCGAGCCCGTCACGGTCGGGGTGGCAGCGGCGGCGGGTGGCCGGTCCGTTGCAGCGGCACCGTTGTCAATCGTGGTTGACACACCCTCGCGTGTCAACCTAGATTGACATCATGAGTGAAGCGACGGATCTCGCCACGCGTGCCGGTGACCAGGACCCCCGGGTGGGGTTGCGTGCCGTTGCCGCACTGCGACGGCTGCTGGAGCAACTCGAAGCCGTACAGGTCAGGAGCGCCCGCGTGAAGGGCTGGTCGTGGCAGGAGATCGCGGCCGAACTGGGCGTCAGCCGGCAGGCCGTACACAAGAAATACGGGAGGCGTTGATGTTCGAACGATTCACCAAGGACGCGCGAGCCGCCGTGCACGGTGCCGTGGAGCACGCCGAGCGGACCGACGCCGCATCGGTCGCCGAGGAACATCTGCTGCTCGCCCTGATGGACCGGAAGGAAGGCCGGGCCTCCTTCGCGCTCACCTCGCTGGGCCTCGGCGACCGGCGCGCAACGGTCGAGGCCGATCTGGTCGCGGCGCGCCGACGGGGCGGGCTGACCCGCGCCGACACGGACGCACTCGCCGGCATCGGCATCGACGTCGACGAGATCGTCGCCCGTGTCGAGCGGGCCCACGGGGAAGGGGCGCTGGACAGGACACGGCGGCGCGGGGCGGGACGTCGCCCGTTCGCCCACGGATCGAAGGAGGTCCTGTCCAAGACGCTCCGGATCGCGGTGGGGCGCAAGGACCGCTTCATCGGCGACGAGCACCTCCTCCTGGCGCTCACCGCCCGCCCAGGTGTGGTCGCCGACGTGCTTGCCGCGCATGGCGCGACGTACGAGACCGTGAACCGTGCCCTGTACGGGGACGAGGGCGGCCCCGGCCCGTCCGGGGGCTGAGGGGCTGGAGCGGGAGCAGGGGTGGCCCCGGCCCGTCCTGCGCCTGAGGGGCCGGAACGGAGGCGCGGCGGTACCGGCCCGTCCGGGGTCCGAGGGGCGGGGGCCGGGCGCGGACGCCCGGCCCCGCGTCAGCTGTCCGTGCCGTCCTTGCGCAGCAGTGCTCCGATGTGGGCCGCGGCGGTCGACAGATGGCGGCGGGCCTCCGTCAGCTGTTCCTGGCTGACGCCCCGGTCCCGGGCCGCGTCGCGGATGTCGTCGCGGAAGCGGTCGAGCAGACGGTCCAGATCGCGGGCCGGGTCACCGGTGCCGGCGGCCTCCTTGCCCCATTCCGGGTCGGCGTCGGCGGGCTCCGGCTTGACGTACGGGGGCCAGTTGCCCGTCCTGGCGAAGGCACCCAACTGGCCGGTGATCTCGGCCAGTCCCTCCCGTACACCCGTGGGCCAGTCGCCCCGGGCGAAGTGCTCCTGGACCTGGCGCGCGGCGTTCTGCATCTGCTCGCGCGCCCTTTCCTGGGCCTCCTTGGCCTGGCGGCGGGCCTGCTGGGCGTCCTCGCGGGCGCGGCGCGACTCGTCCTTCGCCCGGCTGGCCTGCTCCTTCCATTCCTGCTTGGCCTTGCGCAGCTCCTCCTTCGCGGCGCGCCACGTCTCCTTGTCGCCGAAGTCGCCGAAGTCGCCGAAGTCGCCGAGGTTGCCGAAGTCGCCGAGGTTGCCGAAGGCGGTCTCCCGGCCGGTTCCGCGGCCTGCGGTGCCGGAGGAGGTGTGCCGGGTCTCGTGCGCCGCGGCCCGCATCTCGCTGCGCAGCTTGCCGGCCGCGCCGCGCACGTCGTCCCGTATCTCGGCGGCGAGTTCGGACACGGAGTCCCTGATCTCCAGTTCCAGATCGGCCAGTTCACCCGTGCGGTCTGCCAGTTCGGCGCGACCCGCGTCGGTGATCGAGTAGACCTTGCGGCCGCCCTCGGTGGCATGGGTGACGAGCCCCTCCGCCTCCAGCTTGGCGAGGCGCGGATAGACCGTGCCCGCCGAGGGCGCGTACAGCCCGTGGAAGCGCTCCTCCAGGAGCCGAATCACCTCGTAGCCGTGGCGAGGGGCCTCGTCGAGCAGCTTCAGCAGATAGAGGCGGAGGCGGCCGTGGGCGAATACGGGGGACATGTCAGAGCACCTTTTCGGTCGGCTCGGCGTCGTACGGCTCGTCCTCGGCCGGGGGGCGCCGCAGCAGGGCGATCGACCCCGTGACGGTCGTCGCCCGCAGCTTCCCCGTGCCCGCACCGAGCGTGCCGGTGATCTTCTTCGCGCCCCACTGGCCGCTGACCCGCAGGTCCTCGAAGCCGTTGGAGACGGCACCGCTCGTGGTGTTCGCCTCGACCGTCGCGTCCGCGGGGTGCGGCAGTCGGATGGCGACCTCGCCGGAGACGGTGGCCAGCTGGATGTCCGTGGGCTTCCCGGTCGGGTCCAGGTCCAGCACCATGTTGCCGCTGACCGAGTCGGCGTGGACCGATGACCCGGCGCCCTCGATGACCGTCAGATCGCCCGAGACCGTCTGGAAGCGCAACGCGCCGGTGACCGACTGGGCCTCCACGCTGCCCGAGACCGTCTCGGCCCGGACCGGACCCGCGAGCCCGACGAGCGTGGTGCCGCCGGTGACACCCTGCACGTCCGTACGTCCGCGGATTCCCGACACGACGGCTCCTGCGCCGACCACGCCCACCTCCACCGCCGCCCCGGCCGGCACGGTGAGTGAGACGACCGCGCTGTGGTGCCACGTCCTGCGGTCGAACCACTTGAGGAAGCCGTTCCACGGCAGGCCCTCGTACGCGACCGTGAGGGAGCCGCCGTTCCGGGTCACGATCAGCGGCGGGCCGTCGATCGCGGAGACCTCCAGCCGGGCGGTCGGCTCCTCGGTGCCGACGACATTGACGGCGCCTCCGACGATGCGCACCTTGAGCGACGTCACGGGGTCGTCGAAGGTCAGCTTCTGGGGCTCGGAGATGGCCCAGGTCGACACAGCCATGGATCTGACCTCCCGAGGAGCACGGATTGACGCAACATATCGCGTCTCTTGCGGAACACGATATATCGCGGAAATGGGAAGTCAAGGGGAGGGGGTGGAGGGTGGGTGGCCTCACGCGTCACCGGGTGACCAAAGCGCGTCATATCTGGGCATATTGCCCTACCGTGTAGGGCATGAACGCGACATCCCCCGCGGGGGCGCTGCTGCTGTGCCGTGCCGAACCCGAGGCTGTGCGGCCGGTGGCCCATCTGCTGCGCGAACGGATGCTGCTCGCGCCCGCCGGAGACGGGTGGTCCGTCCTCGTACCCGAGGGAAGGCCCTGGCGGGACGGCGGTGCCGGGGGCGCGGACACGGAGTCGGTCGACCAGGTCGTGACGGGCTGGGCCACCGCGCTCGCGGTCGGCTCGTCCTGGCCCGTCCTCGCCCTGTGGTGGGACGGCGACCGGGCCGGCACCACGCTCGCGTACGGATTCCGCCGCCCCGTCGGCTACATCTGGCTCGCGGACGGCACACCGGCCGGTGAGGACGAGGCCATGCACACCTTCGCCGGACGGCTGGGCCTCGATCCCGTGCTGGACGTCCAGGCGCTCGAAGAGCTGACCCGGCAGGATCCGGACGTCGATGCCCGCATCCGGCTGCGCGGACTGCTCGCCGTCCTCTCCCGCACCGGACTCGCGCTGCCGCCCGGCCTGGACCCGGACACGCCGGGCGACCGGCTCTACGCGGCGGCCGGCGACCGGCCCGAAGCGGAACCGATCACCTGGACGGGCTGGCGCGAGGCGGTGAAGGTCGAGCTCGACGCGGTCGAGAGCAGCCGCCTCGGGCCCTGGATGCGCGGCCCCAGGGCCCGCGTGCTGGGTGGCGCGCAGGTGGCGGCCGGACTGCCGCTCGCCCTCTGGGGGCTGAGCCGCCGCAGTGGCGGCTGGGCCTTCGCGGGGGTGCTGCTGACGGCACACGGATCGCTCGGCCTCGCGTACGACCGGTTCAGGGCCGGGGCCGCCGCGGCGGAGTGACTACGCGGCGTCATAGTCGTCGTCCTCGACGTCATCGTCTTCGCGTACGGACGGTTCGGAGCCGGTGCGGCGCGGCGGAGTGACTACGCGTCCTCGTCGTCGTCCTCGTCGTCGTCCTCGTCGTCGAGGCGGGCCAGCCAGGTGGCGAGGCGCTCGACCGGCACCTCGAAATCGGGATTGAGATCGACGAACGTACGCAGCTGCTCGGCGAGCCACTCGAAAGTGACCTCTTCCTCGCCTCGCCGCTTCTCCAGTTCCTCGATGCCGCGGTCGGTGAAGTACATGCGGCAAGCCTAATGCCTGGTGACAGCCCCGCGAAGGTCGGGAGCGCGGGGTCGGGACCGTTCCGCTGTCGACGCGCGAGCCCGCCGAGAACCGGCCGGACGTGTTCGGGCGTCATGGTCCATGTCGCTCGCGCCGGCCGCGTACTGCCGTTAGCCTGCGGGTAGTTGGGGAACGGGGGGTTCATGGGGGAGCAACGTGCGCCCGTCACGCGCATCGAGATGCCGGACGGCACGGAGGTCTGGGCGCGGATCTCCGGCGCCGAGGAGCTGGTGGAACCGGCAGCGGACGGTCCGTCGTTCACGGACATCGGGGCCGGGAACATGGGCCGGCGGGCGCAGGCCCGGGTCGAGGGCCTGGCAGGCGTCGTGACCAGCGTGGCGCGGTCGCTCGCCGAGCCGCTGCGCGCCGTGCGGCCCGACGAGGTCAGCGTCGAATTCGGCATCGAACTCACCGCGAAGGCGGGCAAGGTCGTGGGCCTTCTCGCGGACGGCGAGGCCAAGGGGTCCATCAAGGTCACCCTGACGTGGAGCGGCGGGACGGCCGCCGGTCCCGGCACCGCCGCGCAGGTGCCCGCGCAGGTACCGGGGCCGCCCGCCGCCCCCTCGCTGCCACCCCCCGCCATGCCGCCGGTGGCGCCGCCCGTGCCCCTCATGCCACCCCTGACGGGCCTGCCGACGCAGCTCACGGCACCCGCAGGGACTCCTTCAGTACCGACTCCTCCCGCCGCGCAACCCGCCCGGCCCTCGACGGCGCCTGCTGTCGATCCGGCAGCCGTCGATCCGGCAGCTGCCGATCCGACCGCCGTCGATCCGGCTGCCGATCCGGACGCCGGGGCATCCACCGGCGCACCGGCGCATGGGGGCGGCACGCAGCCGGACGGCGGAACCGGGCCGTGACGCAGCCGCTGGGCGGGGGCGCGTGGCGGGATCCCGAGACCGCACTGATGAGCCTCGTGAAGGACGCGACGGTGCGCATCCATCGTCCGGAGCCCGGGTATGTCCCTGACGGATCCGACGGCGACTTCCTGGGGAGCGGATTCTTCATCGCCCCGAGCTGGGTCCTCACGTGCGCGCACGTGGCCATGGAGGGGAGGGGAGGCCAGGTGAACGTGGTGTACAAGACGGCCCGGGGCGGCGACGCGGTCAGTGTCGAGGGCGCGGTCGTCGTCGCTCTGCCCGAGGAACGGCCCCGCACGGGCGGCTGGGCCGCCCCCGACCTCGCGCTCATCCGGCTGCTGCGCCCCGTGGAACACCCCTGCGTGTACCTCAGCGAACGTTCCACCGGGATGAACCGCGGCGCGTACTACTTCGCGGGCTGGGCGGACGGCGGATCCGGAGCGCTCAGACGGCTCGGCCGGGAGTGCCGGGTGGTGGGCACCGTCGACGACTGGGCCGACGGCGACGAGCAGGTGCTGATCGAGGCGAGCCAGCTGTACGCGGGCATGTCCGGCGGCCCGGTCGTCGATCTGGCCCGGGGCGAGGTCGTCGGCGTACTCAAGTCACGCTCCAACGACGCGAGCGGCGGCACGGCGATCGGTGTCGAGCGGCTGCGCACGCTGCCCGTGCGGGTCCGGGCGCGGGACACCGGGTCCGGCGTTCCGCCTGCGGACGTCGAGTCCGGGTTCCCGTTCGAGGACCCCGAGTCCGACGACCCGTATCAGGCCGTCTTCCACGCACACGACCGTTACCACGCGGACCGGCACAACAACCCCGTCGGCGACGAGGAGACCTGGTCGGACGTCCAGCGCGACCTGGGCGCCGGTGCGGGCCCGGCGCTCAGCCCGCAGCAGCGCGTCGACCTGCTCGGCCGGCTCGCCGAGCTCCCGCCACCGGTCAGCACGCACAGCCTGCTCGGCGTCCTCGGCGGCCTGGGCTACGGGTACCGGGTCTCGGGTGCGCCGGCCCCGCGCGGCTGGCGCGACGGGCTCGGCATCCTCTACGACGCGCGCGAGGGCGACGAAGCGCTGGAGGTGATCCTGCGTTACTGCATGAGCGTCATCGCGGCCGAACGCTCCCACGTGGCGCCGTCCGTGAAGGTCGCGGAGGACGCCCTGTGGGACTGGGTGAGACAGACGGCGGAAGGTCGGCTCTCGCGCCCGTTCCGCCGTGAGATGGTCAGGCTCCGCCACCACGACCGGCACGACCCCGAACACCCGTACACCACTGATCAGGCGGACGATCCGGACCGGCCGCCGCCGAGTGCCCCGGCCGTCCTGCTGGAGCTGGAACACCTCGGCTGGGAACCGGAGTTCTGCGACTGGCGGATCCTGGCCCACCCGTCCGGCGACGCCGAGCCCGTCATCGGGGCCGGCCGTCGCGTACCCGTGCGCGCGCTCGAATCCCTGCTCGCCGCCCCTCTCGCGGAGGCGTTCCGGCAGCGCGACGAACGCGACAGTCCCGCGGTCCTCCAGGTCTCGGTCCCGCAGTCGTTGCTGGGGCTGGAGGTGGAGCGCTGGCAGCTGTCCCCGGACGGGCGGCCTCTCGGCGTCCAGCGGCCGGTGGTCATCCGCTGCTCGGACGCCCGCCCCGCCCTGTCCGACGACGAGGCCGGGGAACGCGCGGCACGCTGGCACCGCACCATGACGACCACGATGCTCCCCGCCGTCCTGGACTGCGAGGACGGAATGCGGGTACCCGTACCGGTGGTGGAGGACCTGCGCGCAACGGCGTACGAGACCGTCCCTTTGCTCTGCCGGCACGGCGACCGGACGGACGCCCGGAGCGTCGCGGGGTTCGGAAGGGTGCTGGACAGCGGCATCGGAGTGGTGCTGTGGCGGCGGCCGAGAGGCGAACCGGCCGTGTTCTGTACGGAGTTCCACCGCCGGGCCGGAGAGACGGTCACCCGGGCCCGTACGGCGGATCGGCTGCCGCGCGCCCTCCATGAACTGAGAAGGAGGGTGCACGCGGGCCGTGCGGAGACGTTCTGGTCGGACGGTGTCGCCCTGCTCCTCGACGACCCGACCCATCCGCTGCCCGGCTCCGACGACGAGCTGCGGGCACCGTGAACTCCCGTACGGGCGTGGCGAACTCCCGTACCCGCGCGGTGAACTCCCGTACGGGCGGCGCCAACTCCTCTACGGGCGCCGTGAACTTCCGTACCGACACTGTGAACTCCCGTACGGTCGCTGTGAACTCCCTTACCGGCGCCGTGAACTCCCTTACGGGTGGCGGGCCGGATCGCTACGGTGATGCACGTTCGACTGCTGCCCCTGTGCGGACGACGACGAGGACCACGCAATGAGTGAACCCAGCGAGTGGCTCATCTACCGAGGGGCCGGCGAACCGCACGGCGGCATCGAGCAGTTGCCGCCTCCGCCGCCCTGGCGGGACTTCGCGGGGCGCGGAGCCCCGGAGGCCGGTGAGTCGGACGGGGACGGATCGGCCGACCGTAGGCTCGGCGCGTACCGGCACATCGCCGAACTCCACCGGCCCGGCGCCGAAGAGCTCGAAATGATCAACGCCGCGCTCTATCTGCGCCGGCCGCTGCTGGTCACCGGAAGTCCCGGCGCGGGGAAGAGCACCCTGGCCCACTCCGTCGCCCACGAACTCGGCCTCGGCCGGGTCCTGCGCTGGCCCGTCGTCAGCCGTACGACCCTCCAGGACGGCCTGTACCACTACGACGCCATCGCCCGGCTCCAGGACGTGCAGATCGCCGCACACAGCGCGGCGTCCGGTGCGCCTGGTGCGTCCGGTGCCGAATCGGCGGAGAACGTCGGCAGCTACGTCCGGCTCGGGCCGCTCGGCACCGCGCTGCTGCCCTCGGACCGGCCGCGCGTCGTGCTCATCGACGAACTCGACAAGAGCGACATCGATCTGCCGAACGACCTGCTCAATGTGCTGGAGGAGGGCGAATTCGCCATCCCCGAGCTGGAGCGGATCGCCGAACGGCTGCCCGGCGGTGAAGCGGAGGTCCTCGACCACGACGGCAACAAGGTGACGGTGCGGGGCGGCCGGGTGCAGTGCCGGGCCTTCCCGTTCGTGGTGCTCACCAGCAACGGCGAGCGTGACTTCCCGGCACCGTTGATGCGCCGCTGCATCCACCTGGAGCTCGGACGCCCCGACCACCAGCGGCTCGCCACCTTCGTACGCGCCCACCTCGGCGACGAGGCGGCCCGCTCCGGGGACGATCTCATCGCCCACTTCCTGGAACGGTCCCGCAGCGAACTCCTCGCCACCGACCAGCTGTTGAACGCGATCTATCTCACCGACGCCGCCGCCCCGGCCGGCCGCGACCGCCTCGCCGACCTGCTCATCCAGCGTCTCGACCGGCCGAGGTGATGGGCTGATGGCCAGTGGCGTGCCACGGCACGGGCCGGACGGGGAAGACACCCCGGCCGGAGCGCCGGGCAGGGCCCGGGAGGAGCCCCAGCCGTATGGCGACGGTCCGGGGGAGGCCCCGGAGCGGGCGGGGGAGCGCGGCGGCGGTCTGCTGCCCGTGTTCGTCGCCCGGTTGCGCGAGGCCGGACTCGACCCCGACGCCGAACAGCTCTGCGACGCCCTCTGGCTGGCCCGTTGGACCCGCCACCCCGACGCTCCGGACGACGAGGACGGAGAGGACGGCGCGGCCGTACCGGCGCTGAACCCGGAGGCGTACCGGCCGCCGGACCCGGACCCCGCGCCGTCCGCCCGGCCCGACGGGAACCAGGATCCGGCACCGGCCGACGGGCTGCCCGAGCAGCGGCAGGAGGCCGGCGGAGGCGACCGGCGCGTCGCCCTGCACCCCGTACCGCGCGCCTCGGGGACCGGCGGCCCGGGCCGGTCCGCGCCCCGGCCCGGCACCGCACCCTCCGTCCGGGCAGGCGCGCTCACACTGGGCGTGCCCGCCGCACCCGCCCTGCCCGCGCCGCTCGAACTCCAGCGGGCCCTGCGCCCCTTGCAGCGCTACCGTCCGGCCGCGCCGCCGCTGCGCCACGTCCTCGACGAAACGGCGACCGCGGAACGCAGTGCCCGCGCCGGCGGGCTGATCATGCCGGTGTTCCGCGGCGTCTCCCGGGGCGAGGCGGTTCTCCAGTGCGTCATGGACGCCTCGTCCTCGATGCTGGTGTGGGACCGGATGTTCAGCGAACTCCAGCAGATATTCGGTCAGTTGGGCGCCTTTCGCGATGTCCAGGTGCGTTATCTGCACCAGGGGCCGGACGGCGCCGCCGCGGTCAGCCGCAGCCGCGACCCGGCCGCGGCGCCGCTGAACTCCGCGGACCGGTTGAGCGATCCGACCGGGCGCCGCGTCACCGTCCTGGTCAGCGACTGCGCCGGGCCGCTCTGGCACAGCGGCCGGGCCCACCGGCTCCTGCACCAGCTGGCCGGCCAGGCCCCGACCGCCGTGCTCCAGCCCCTCCCGCAGCGGATGTGGAACCGGACCCGGCTGCCGGTCACCTACGGTTCTCTGTCACGCGGCGACGGGCCGGGCGGAGCCGCCGTGCTGAAGGTCACCGAACAGCCGGGGACGGGGCCCGCGGTCCATCCGGGCGCCCTCGCTGTTCCCGTGCTCCCGCCGGTGGCGAACGCGTTGGCGGCCTGGGCGAGGCTGCTGTCCGGTACTGGCGCGGGACAGATCTCCGGAGCGGTCGGCTGGGTACGGGCCGATCAGCCCGCGGCGGCGGCCCAGCGTCCGGGCGGCGGGTTGTCCTCACTCCAACTGGTCAGCCGCTTCCGCGCCGCCGCCTCGCCGGGGGCCGGGCAGCTGGCCGTCTATCTCGCGGCGGCCCCGTTGTACCTGCCGGTGATGCAGCTCGTGCAGCGCACGATGCTGCCCCACTCGGGCCCCTCCGAACTCGCCGAGGTACTGCTGAGCGGACTGCTGAGACGGGGCAGCGGCGAGGACGGCGGTGCGGACGGTGGTCAGTGGTACGCCTTCGTCCCCGGGGTCCGGGAGGCGCTGCTCGGGCCACTGGGCCGGGACGAGGCGCTGCTCGTGCTCAAGCACTGCTCGCAGTACATCGAGCAGCGGTTCGGCAAGGGCGGGCCCAACTTCCCCGCTCTCGCCTTCGCGCAGCTCGGCGAGGGCCGGTACGGGCCGGTGCGGACCGACGGCACGACGGACGCCATGGGGAGCGGCGCGTCCGACGCAGGGGGCGAAGAGGGCGAAGAGGGTGACGAGAACGGGGAGAGCGGCGCAGGCGGCGGGTCGCGCGTCCCCCATCCCTTCGCCGAGGTCGCGGTCCGCGTACTGGAGCGATTCATGCCCCTGCCCGAACAGTTCGTCATCCGGGCCGGCCGTGACGGCAGCGGCGGCTCCGTACTGACTCCGAACGCGGCGGTGGAGAGTGCCGTCGTCCTCATGCGGCACTTCGAATCGGCCGGCATGGTGCAGTACCTGATCGACGCCGTGCAACTGCTGCGCGGCGCCGCCGAGCGCGAGGCCCGGCAGGGCACCGACCCCGGGCTGTGGGCGGAGTACGCCCGTTGCGTGCTGCGTCTGTGGGAGGTCCAGGGCGATGCCGACCTGCTCCGCGAAGCGGAGTACGCCGCCGAGCGGTCCGTGGCCCACCCCGGCGCGGTCCGCGAACGGGCCGTCCTGGCCAAGGTGTTGCACGCCGCTGCCGACGACCGGCGGCGGCGCGGCGACCGGCGTGGTGCACTGGAACTGCTGCGCCGGGCCGATCGCGAGTACACGACCGCCTGCTCGGACCCCGACCTGGAACCCGGCGACGCCCTCCGCCTCACGCTGGAGCGGGTCCGTGCCCTGGAGGCGCAGTGGCGGCTCGACGGCGACACCGCGCCGCTGCAGGCCGCGTACGGCATGCTGGAGGCGTTCGCCGATGTCTGGCCCGACCAGGAGAACCGGCCCGCCGCCCTGCCGCTGGCACACGGCCGGACCCTGCTGAAACTGGCCGGGGCCACCGCCGACACCGAGCAGTCGCGGGTGTACGCGGGCCGGGCGGTCCGTTCCCTGCGCACCGCGTTCGAACAGGGCGGGGGGCGCCACACCACGGGCACCGAGGTGCGCGTCCTGCTGGATCTGGTGGACGCCCTGCTCGCCGCCGGCGAGGAGCCGGACGAGGCCGCGACCCTGGTCGAGCGGGCCCTGGCGACCGTACGGGAACAGCGACTGCGCGCCTCGCTCCAGACCCGCGCCGGCCGGGTCCGGGTCGCCCGCTACGAGCACACCGGGGATCCGGGCGAACTCGTCAAGGCGGCCGACTGGTTCGCCCGCGCGTCACAGGGCATCCCGCGCGACGCGCCGGCCCACGCCGATCTGCTCGCCGAATGGGGCGGCACCCTGCTGCGTCGCGCCCGACGCCCCGACGGACGCGCGTACATCGGCTCCGCGGTGCGGGTGCTGCGGGACTGCCGTACGGAGACGGTGGCCGGGAACACGCGTCAGGCCGACCGGCTGCTGATGCTGGGGCGGGCGCTGATGCTGCGGCACCGGGCCACCGAGGACCGGGTCGACCTGCGGGAGGCCGAGCATCTCTTCGGGCTCGCGGCCGAGGATGCGGCCGATCCGCTGACCGAGGCGCACTGTTGGCTGGAACTGGGCAGGTCGCATCTCGATGCCTCCCGGGTGCTGCAGCGTCCGGCCCGGCTCGACGAGGCGGCCGAGGCGTTCCGGGACGCGGCCGGTGCGGCGAACACCGCCGAAGCGGAGTTCGACAATCCGCAACAGCTCCGAGAAGCGGTCGAGTTGGGTGCTACAGCCAACCACTGGCGGGGTATGACCTACGAGAGGGCGGGACGCCCCCGGGCCGCACGCGAGGCGTACCGGGCGGCCCGCGAGGAGTGGCGCAAACTGCCGGACGGCGGGGGCGCGGCGGGCGAGTCGACCGCCGCGCGGCTGGCCGAGCTGGAGCGGTGAGTGCCGGAGGGGAACGACCGGGCGGCGATCCGTCCGGCGGCCCGACGCCGGTGTGACGCGGCCCGGACGACGCGCGCCGCGTACGACCGACGCCGGTCGCCGGTGAGCCCGGACAGGCGTAGGCCGGACCGTGCGGGGCATCGGTACAGAGGCGACCGGTGCCGGCGAGCCCCGCACCGGGGCCGCTCGGACGGCACGCGCGCCGGGGTGACGCGGGTAGACGTCCGGGGCGAACGGATGGACGTGTGTCAGGGACATGGGCTCGACGGGACGCGCTCAAGGGCGAGCGCGTCACCCCGGGCCCGACGCGGCAGTACGCGGTACGGGGAGGCGTGATGAGCGAGTCGACGCACAACGGAGGGCCGGACGGCGGGGCGGATGCGCTGCCGGACCTCCTGGGGCTGGACCTGGAGGCGCTGCGGACACTGGACCACCCGGTGCTCGCCGAGGTGGTCGCGGATCTGCGGGGCCGGGCCGAGCAGCCGCGGGAGATGCTGTGGGGATTCACCAACGCGTTCTGAGGCAACGCGTCCCGGGGCCCCGCGGGGCTGCACCGCAGCCGCACGATTTCGGTCCGGGGCCCGGTTGAACAGGACATCGAGGCCCGGGACGGGTTTGTCCGCGCGGCGTACCAGGGATACTCGCCCCGGGCCGGCGACGGGGACCGTCCCCATGGACATGCAGCACGGGGGTGCCGGAATGTCTCGACCGCCGACGCCGCACACGGTCCCGCACACAAAGACCGGGCCGGCCGGCCGGCTCCCGGTCCCCTTCGGGCAGTTCATCGTCAAGGTGCACGGCCGCTGCAATCTGGCCTGCCGCTACTGCTACCTCTACGAGGGCCCCGACCACACCTGGCGCGACCGCCCGGCCGCCGCCGCACCCGCCGTCCTCGCCCGCACCGCGGACCGGATCGCCGAACACGCCGCGGCCCACGGACTGCGCGACGTCGCCCTCGTGCTGCACGGCGGCGAACCCCTCCTCGCGGGCGCCGACCGGCTGGCCGCCCTCGCCGACCGGGTACGCGACCTGGCGCCCGCCGACTGCACCGTCCACACCACCGTGCAGACCAACGCGACGCTGCTCACCGAAGCACGCGTCGCCACCCTCGCGCGGCACGGCATACGCATCGGCATCAGCCTCGACGGCGGTCTGGCCGCCCACAACACCCGGCGCACCGACCACGCGGGACGCCCCTCCTGGCCCGCCGCCTCGCGCGGCGCCCGGCTCCTCGCCGACCGGTACCCCCACGCGTACGCGGGCATCCTCACCGTCGTCGACCCGCGGACCGACCCGGTCGAGATGTACGAATCGCTGCTCGCCCTGCACCCCCCGGCCCTGGACCTGCTGCTGCCGCACGGCAACTGGACGACACCTCCGCCGGGCCTGCCCGAGGCGCCGGCCGCGGGGCCCGGACCGGGCCGCCCCGCCCCGTACGGCGACTGGCTCACCGCCGTCTTCGACCGCTGGTGGCCGGCCGGCCGGCGGGAGACCCGGGTGCGGCTCTTCGAGGAGTGCATCGCCCTGCTGCTGGGCCTGCCCGCCGCCACCGAATCCCTCGGTCTCGACCCCGTCAACGCGATCGTGGTCGAGACCGACGGGACGATCGAGCAGGTGGACTCCCTCAAGTCCGCCTACGACACGGCAGCCGCCACCGGGCTCGACATCTTCCACCACACCTTCGACGACGCGTTGCGCCACCCCGGCGTCGCGGCCCGCCAGGCAGGCGCCGGCGCACTGGCCGCAGCCTGCCGCGCCTGTCCGCTGCTGGCCGTCTGCGGCGGCGGCCACTACGCACACCGATACCGCGCAGACAACGGATTCACCAACCCGTCCGTCTACTGCGCCGATCTCGAACGGCTCGTGCGCCACATCGCGCGCAGGCTGTCCGACGCGACCGCAGGAGCACACCGATGAGCCCCCCACTCCCGGACCACATGCTGCGCCGGCTCGGCCGCACCGAAGGCGACGCCGACACGCTCCACGTACTCGTACGTGGCCAGGACACCCGTCGGCTCCTCCTCCTGCGGGCCCTGCTCGACGCAGCCGAGGCCGCCCCCGCGACCGTCTGTCCGCGCCGGGCGCTCGACCGGCTCCGCCAGGACTGGGCGCTGCTGGAAACGGCCGAACGCGCCGACCGGAACGCCGTGCGCACCGTCCTGCTCCATCCCCTCACGGGCCCCTGGGCGCAGCGCTGCCTGCGCGGCCTCACCGGCCCGGTGCCCGGCCCCGAACTCCGCACCGATCTCGACCACTTGAGCGCACTGGCCGCCGCGGCCGCGATCCGGGCGGGAGCGCCGTTCACGACCCGTCTCACCGCACACGACGGACTCCTCCCGCTGCCCACCCTGGGAGCCGTCCGCACGGCCCCGGGCCCGGTCGACATCGCCTTCTCGGCGGGGGAACTGACGGTACGTCCGCATGACGGCCGGCCACCGCTCGCCGTGCACGCCCAGCGGGACGGCACGACCGGCTCGGCCGACCCGCGCTGGCTGCCCGTGCTCGCCCTGCCCGCCGTACTGCCCGGCACCGGCCCCGTCCCCCTGGACGACGTCGACCCGTACCGCACCGACGGCGGCGGACCCCGCCACCACGGGCTGAGCGCCGCCACCCACATCGACGACCAGGAGCGCAAGGCCTGGACCGAGTCCTGGTCCGGGCTGGAACCCCTGCTCCGCATCGGCGGCGAGCACCGGGTCACCGAGGCGTCCGTCCTGCTGCGCTGCCTGGTGCCGCTCGGGCCGCCGCCCGGCTCCGGGCCGGGCGGTGAGGGCGCGGCGCACTGCAGCGGCACCAGGCGGGAGGCGTTCGGCGCCGTCCTCAGCAGCAAGCCGGCCACCCCCGCCTACTTCGCCTCCACCCTCGTCCACGAGCTCCAGCACACCAAACTGGCCGCGCTCGGCGCGCTCGTCCCGCTCCACCACGAGGACGCCGCACCACGCCACTTCGCCCCCTGGCGCTCCGACCCCAGGCCCTTCGACGGCCTCCTCCAGGGCGCCTACTCGCACATCGCGCTGGCCGACTACTGGCAGCGGTTCGCCCTCGGCGCGCAGCGCGTCACCCACCGCGACCTGGCCTGGGCCGAACACGCCCGCTGCCGCGAACAGGTCGGCGCCGTACTCCCGGTGCTGGCCGGATCGGCGGCGCTGACCCGTGAAGGACGCGTGCTGGTCAACGAGATGATCACGCTCTACCACCGTCTGGACGATTGTCCGCCCCCGACGGGTCATCTCGCGCGCGCACAGGCGTACGTGGCCACCGCCAGGGTGATATGGCAGCAGAGGAACGGTTCGCGAAGGCAGTGAGCGGCCCTCGCGATACCGGCCGGAGCACCCCGCCCCGGTGTATGTTGACAAGGCTCGCATCGAGGCAGGGAGACGGTTGAATGCCCGGAACGCACAAGGAAGTTGGAGCAACCGGGACGCAGCCCGTCACCATCAGTTTCGCCGGCTTCAACCGCGCCTGGGCGGCGTGGATCGCGGACCGTCTGGAACGCCGCGGAGTGACGGCCGTCCTGCAGCGATGGGATCCGCCGGTCGAGGTCGCGCTGGAGGAGCCGCTGCGGGATCTGACACTGGCCCGCGGCCGGGTGCTGGTGGTCCTCAGCGACTGGTACTTCCAGCTCGGCCCCCGCAGCCACGACGAGTGGAACAGGGCCCTGCGCGAGGTCGTCGCCCCGGACCCCGACCGCTTCGCCGCCGTCTGCGTCACCACCTCCGCCCTGCCCGGAGCCACCTCGGTCCTCGGCGCCGCCGACCTCACCAACGTCGGCGCCGACGAAGCCGAGCGGCGGATCCTCGTACGCCTGGGCCTGGCCGACGATCCGCTGCCCGAGCCCGTCGACGCCCGGCAGGGCCCCCGGTACCCGGCCGACACCCCCGAGGTGTGGGGCGGGGTACCGCGCCGCAACATCCGGTTCACGGGCCGCGAGGAACTGCTCACCACGGCGTACCGGTCCCTTCAGGACGCCGAATCCGGCGCCGGCGTCGTGACGCTGCACGGCATGTCCGGTGTCGGCAAGACCCAACTGGCCGCCGAGTACGTCTACCGCTTCGGCTCCGAGTACGACGTCGTGTGGTGGGTGCCCGCCGACCGGCGCGCCCTCTACCGCCAGAAGCTCGCCGAACTCGCCCCCGAACTGGGCCTGTCCACCGGAGCCGAGTACGGCGAACGGCTGCGCGCGGTACGCGACGCGCTGCGCCGCGGCGAACCGCACTCCCACTGGCTCCTCGTCCTCGACGGCGCCGACGAACCCGAACACATCTGGGACCTGGTGCCGACCGGCCCCGGCCACGTCCTGATCACCTCCCGCAACCCGGAATGGAGCGAGCACAACAGTCACCTCGTCGAGGTCCCCGTCTACGACCGCGAGGAGTCGGTCGCCTTCATCCGCCGCCGGGCCCCGCGCCTGACCCCGGTCGAGGCCGACCAACTCGCCGACGCGCTCGAAGACCTCCCGCTGCTCCTCGACCAGACGGCCGGCTGGCTCAACGACTCCGACATGTCGGTCGAGGAGTACATCGAACTCCTCGAAGGCGGCATCGACCAGGACGTCGTCAAGGTTTCCGCGGACTTCCCGCTCGCCTTCCAGACCGCCTGGTCGATACTGCTGAACAAGCTCAAGGACACCGTTCCCGAATCCGTCGACCTGCTGCGCCTGTGCAGCTTCTTCGCACCCGGCTCCATCCCCGTCCGGCTGCTGAGGGAGATGCCGCCCGGCGAGCTGCCCGAACAGCTGGCCGGCCTGATGAACGACCCGCTGCTGTGGAACAAGGCGATCGGCCAGCTCCGCCAGTACTCCGTGGTCCGGCTGGAGTCCCACGAATCGGGTGGCGAAGAGGCGTCGTCCGGCGAATCGCTCTACATGCACCGCATGGTCCACCAGATCATCGGCAAGGACATGCCGGAACGCGACCGCGAGGAGTTCATCGACGTGGTCCGCCGCGCCCTCGCGGCCGCGGACCCCGGCCGGCCCACCGACACCCGCCTGTGGCCCGCCTACGCCGAGATCACCCCGCACCTGAAGTGGGCCGACGTGCTCAAGAGCACCGACCCGGCGGTGCAGACCCTGGTGCTCAACTGTCTGCGCTACATGTACCTCTCGGGGGAGTACCGGGCGGGCATCAAGCTCGGCGAACGGGCCATGAAGGCCTGGCGGGAGCTCCTCGGCGAGG
This sequence comes from Streptomyces sp. NPDC058051, assembly GCF_042885475.1. Taxonomy (NCBI): domain Bacteria; kingdom Bacillati; phylum Actinomycetota; class Actinomycetes; order Kitasatosporales; family Streptomycetaceae; genus Streptomyces; species Streptomyces sp. NPDC058051. The sequence goes on along the minus strand of NZ_JBHVRW010000003.1, from coordinate 201,957 downwards.
ACCACCCCAGGGTCTGGGACCTCAGCTACCACTACGCGAACGTGCTGCGTGCCGTCGGCGACTACGCCGGTACGGAAGCCATCGAACGGGCCGCCACCAACCATCTGCGCACCGAACGCGGTCCGCGGGACCTGGAACACCTGCGCGCCGCCGGCGGCCTCGCCGCCGACCTGCGCGGCCTCGGCCGCTATGACGAGGCGCTGGAGATGTCGACCTGGATCCTCGGCGCCTACCGCGAGCTGCTGGGCGACCAGGACGCGCGCACCCTCAACGCGCAGAACAACCTGGCCGCTTCGCTGCGGCTGCTCGGCCGGTACGAGCAGGCGCTCGAACTCAACCGGCGCACCCTGGACTCCCGGCGCCAACTGCTGCGCCCACGGCACAGCTGGACGCTCTACTCCGAGATCAACTACGCCACCGACCTGCGCCTGCTCGGCCGGTACAGCGACGCCCTGTCGCTCCAGAACCAGAGCGTCCGGGTCCACCGGCTGGTCATGGGGCCCGACAACCCGCAGACCCTGCGCGCCGAGCACAACCTCGCGCTCTGCCAGTACCGTGAGGGGGAGCGCGCGAAGGCCGCGACTCTGTTCACCCGGGTTCTCGAACGGTCCGAGCGCGTGCTGGGCGAGAGCGATCCGCTGACGACGATGTTCGCGGCCAGCCAGAGCTTCTTCGCCCGCGAGCACGCCGACATCGACCAGGCCAGGGCCATAAGCGAAAGGGTCGTCGGCGGATATGTGGACATGCTCGGCGAGGGCCACCCCTATGTGGCGGGAACCCGCGCCAACCACGCCCTGATCCTCCGCAACGTGGGGGAGCGGGACCACGCGCACAGCCTCCTGGAGGAGGCGCTTGCCGATATGACGCACGCCGTGGGGGAGAACCACCCCTGGACACTGGGCTGCGCCGTCAACGCCTCCGCGCTGCGCAACCTGGTGGGCGACCCGGAGTCCGCCGCCGCGCTGACGGACTCGGTCATCAACCGGGCGATCGAGGTCCTCGGCCGGACCCACCCGCTGACCCTCTCGGCCCGGATCGCACACGCCGCCGACCTGCGCGGTGTCCGGGACCTGCAGCGCGCGGACAAGGTCGAGTCGGAGGCGTTGGACGATCTGGTGGCCACGCTGGGCGCCCAGCACGTCCACACGATCTCGGCGCGCTCCCGCAACCGTCCGTACTGGGACTTCGAGCCACAGATGGTCTGACGCGGATCGGGCAAAGCACCGTGGTGAGTGATGATGCGTCAGTACCCTTGCGGAACATGCCTGTTGGTGCGCGGAAGGGGTGCGGATGGCGGTCATCGTGGGATCCGTGGTGCCGGGGGAGGACGGTCCGATCCCGGTCGTCGTGGACGCCGAGGCGTACAGGAGCGCCGAAACGCCGCCCACCGACGCCGACTCGCTGTACGACCTGGAGGAGACCCGGGACGGCGGCGCCGGACGGCGGGCTCTCGACGCGGCCAGGGATCTGTACGGGGAAGGGCTCGACCTGGCCCGCCGATGCGCGTCCCAGGCCATGCGCCGGTTCGGTGATCTGGGGGAGGGACTGCGGCCCGACGAGGTCGAGCTCCAGGTCGGCATCACCTTCGAGGCAGGCGTGGCGGCGGTGGTGAAGGCCGGGGCGGAAGCCCAGATACAGGTCACCTTCCGCTGGCAGCCCGGCCAGGAGGGGCGGGCGGACGCCACCGTGGTGAACGCTTCATGAGCGGGGCCCCCTCGCCCGCCGTCCCGCCCCGGCCGGCGCGACCGATCCCCATCCTCCCGTACAGCCGGATCGTCGGCCAGGACGAACTGAAACTCGCGCTGGAGCTCAACTTCATCGCCCCGGGCATCGGGGGCGTCCTCGTCTCCGGACAACGGGGCACCGCCAAGTCCACCGTCGTCCGCGCCTTCGCGCTGATGTCCGGGGGCGCACTGCCCGTCACCCTGCCGATCAACGCCACGGACGACCGGGTGCTCGGCGGCTGGGAGCTGGACGCCCTGATGCAGGGGGAACCGAAGAGGCAGCCCGGACTGCTCGAAGAGGCCCACGAGAAGGGCCTGTTGTACGTCGATGAGGTCAACCTCCTGGACGACCACATCGTGAACATCATCCTGGACGTCGTCTCCACCGGAGTCCTGTCCGTCCAGCGGGAGGGCCTGGACACCACCGCGCACGTCTCCTTCGGACTCGTCGGCACCATGAACCCGGAAGAGGGCAGCCTGCGCGCCCAGTTGCTGGACCGCTTCGGTCTGATGGTGCCGACGGCCGAGCTGGGCATCGAGGACCGGCACCGGATGATCGACACGGTGCTCACCTTCGAGGAGGAGCTCCGCATCGAGGACTCCGCCTGGATCCGTGCCGCGGAGCAGGACAACGAGCGGTTGCGCGGCGGGCTGCTCGCCGCGCGCGACCGGCTGCACCGCGTCCGGCTGGACGGGACGGTGATCCGGCTCTGCGCGGAGGCCGCCGCGCGGACGGGTGCCGTCGGACAGCGCGGTGACCTGCTCGTGGCCCGCGCCGCCCGCGCTCTGGCAGCCAAGGACGACGCCGGGCGGGTGGAGCCCGCGCATGTGCGCCGTGTGCTGCCGCTCGCCCTGCGCCATCGCCGGCCCGAGTCCGCCCACGGTTCGGCGTTCGGCTGGGGACAGGACGAGGACGCCGCCGTCAGCGACCTGTTCGGCTGAGCCGCCGATGTCCGCCCGGCCGCCGCAGCCCGTGCGCGCTCAGGAATCCGACGAACTGCCCCGCCGGCTGCTCACCGTGCTCGTCTGCGCCGCCCTCGAACCGGGGCTGCCCGGAGTCCTGCTCTTCGACCTGCCGCCGGACCGTCTCACCGCCGTCACCGACGTGTTCACCGGACTGCTCCGGATGGCCGCCGGGGATCCGCCGGGCACCCCGGTGCAGCGGTCGACGCTCAACGCGGCCACCATCGACGAGGACCTGTGGCTGCGCCCCCGTGTCCGCCGCAGCCCCGAAGGCATCGAGTTCACCGTCGAACCCGGGCCGTTGACCGAGACGGGCACCGGCGCCTCGCTCGTCGTCGTGCCCGATCTGGCCCGGCTGAGCGTGCCCGGGACGCGCGCCGCCGTCCAACTCCTCGGAGCCGATGTCGCCACCGTCGAGCACACCGGATTCCGCCACCGCTGGCAACCCCGCACGCGGTGGCTCGCCGTCTGCCGCACCGAGGACGTCGAACGGGTCTCGCCGCACCTCCTGGACCGCTTCCCGCTCCGCCTCGCCGTCCCCGGCCTGCGGACCGCACCGGAACCCGAACCCCTCGGACCGCTCCCCACCGCCTGGGCTGCGGCCCTGGACCCCCGGTCGCCCCGCCCGCCCCTGCCCCTCCACACCGAAGTCCCCCCACGCGTACTGGAGATGCTGGACACGCGCGACGGCACCGGGCACCGCAGGACACTCGCCCTCGCCCGCACCGCCCGCGCCCTCGCCCGGCTGGAGGCGGCCGAGGCAGACCCCGAGGGAGCCGCCGGTCACGGCTCTGCCCCGCAGGGTCTCGTTCCGCACCCCGGCCCGCACCACGTCACCGCCCGTCACGTCGACCGCGCTGCCCGGCTCATCCGGCTCCGTACCGTGCACCGGCCCTTCGACCCTCCCGGGCCCGGCCCCGGCCCCACCGGCCCGGACCTGCCCGGGCCCCGCCGGGAGGAGACCGAACCCGTGCCCGGCACGGACCAGGACCGGCACGGCGCCCTCGGTACCCCCGTCCACGCCCCAGGAGCCGAAGAGCCCATCGGAGCGGCCACCGCACCGCTGTCGCAAGGCCGCGTGCCGGACCGGACACCGTATCCGGAGGACAGAGCAGGCCCTCGGGCGGACGGCAGCGAGCTGCGCAACCCCGTCCCACGCCCGGCCGGCGCGTCGCGGAGCGGGCGGGGGCCCGTCGTCGGTGTGCGGCGCGCCCGTGACCTGTGGGACCTCGCCCCCGTCCGTACGGCGATGGAGGCCGCCAAGAGCCGTGCGGTCCGCGAGGACCGCGACCGGCTGGTCATCACTCCGCAGGACCTGCGCGGCTACGTCCGGGCGCCCGAACCCGTGACCCTGCTCACCCTCGTACTCGACCACACCTGCCACCCGGGATGGGACTGGCACCCGGCACTCGAACCGTTCCTGCAGTGGGCCTACGTCACCCGGGCCTCCGTCCAGGTCGTGGAGGTCGGCAGCGCGACCGCCGCCGACGAGCTGCGGGCCGAGTCCTTCGCGGCCCGCTCCACCCGGGATCCCCGGATCGTCGCCGCGCTCACCCGGCCGCCCGGCCGGGCCACCCCGCTCGCGCACGGCCTCGAACAGGCCGGTCGCGCCCTGCGCCACGCCTTTCACCACCACCGTGCCGGACTCGTCGAGGCACTCCTGGTGGTCGTCACCGACGGGCGCGGCAACGTGCCGCTCGCCGCGGCGCACCGGGGCCGGCGCCCGGGTGGCGGCCCCGTGGGGCGGGCCGGGATCGAGGACGCGCTGGCGGCGGCCGGACGGATCGGCTCCCTGGGCCGGACCCGGTTGCACAGCGTGGTCGTCGACCCGGGACGCCGTCCGTACACCGCCCTGCCGGCCGAGCTCGCCCGCGCGTTGCGCGGCAGCGTGATCGTCGGACAGCCGGACGACGGGGCGGTGAACCGTGCGTGAGGAGCCGCTGCGGGCCATCCGGCGTCTCGGCCGACTGGCGGGGCAGGCGCTGCCCGCGCCACGGGCCGTCGTCCCCGAAGGGGCCCCGACCGGACAACCACAGGGGCTCGGCGCGCAGCCCGTGCACGCGAAGGCGCCCCCCACCACGACGTACGCGCGGGTCAAGGTGAAACGTCACCACACACCGCACGGGGCGCCGGAGGCATTCGGTTTCGAGGCGTACTGCCCCGAAGTGCCCGCGCTGGAGTACCGCTCGGGCGAGGGCCAGCGACGGCCGCAGGCCATCAGCCTCCGCCATGCCCGCCAGGGCGGTGAGCCGCCGTCCGAACTCCTGCGGTCCATCCGCCGCTGGTCCGGACACCAGCGTCCGCTGACCGACTGGATCAACCGCTGCCGCGCCGCCCACCGTGACGCCCTCCAGATCGTGTTCCTCGACCAGACGGGCTTCGACCTGCCCTGGGAGGCACTGACCCTGCCCGCCGTACCGGAGGCCGGGCTCGCCGGCGGACTGCTGGGGGCGCTCGTCGACATGGCCCGCTGGCTCGATGTGCGGCACGGGCGGGACGACTTCCCGGCCGACGCGGCTGCTCCCGCCGGTGGCGTCCTCGGGTACTTCCACCACGACATGCGCTCCGACATGACCGTCTTCCAGGGCTATGACCACCGACCGCACACCGGCATCGTCAGTTTCCTGAACAGTCTCGACGCGCACGACGCCGACCGGACCGGACTGGTCTACATGGGCTGCCACGGCACCTTCGCCGATCAGCTCAGCACACTCACCCTGGCCGACGTCACCTGGGCCGAGTACAGCGACCAGGAGATGACCCTGCTGCGCAGGGACGGTTCCCTGGTCTGTCTCAACGCCTGCCACTCCGGAGGTCTGCTCGACTACGACGGTGACGGCCGGCAGTATCTGCGCGGCTTCACCGAGATCTTCCTCGGCAAGGGGGCAGGCGGCTGCATCGTCACCGCCGGAAAGGTCGGCGAGGCCGAGGCCGGTGAGCTGATCCGTCACCTGGTGGAGGCCGTGACCGCGGATCCCGCACGCCCGGTGGCCCGCGCGCTGCGTCACTTCCGTGCCGGGGCGCTCGCCGAATTCGAGGCCAGGGGCGGGGCCCCGCTCCGGGCCGGGGGCGGCATCCCCCTCAGGATCAGGGACGACGGCACCTTCGACGCACCAGGACAGCGCCATGTCCTGCGACTGCTCTACAGCCTGATGTTCCAGTACTACGGCCATCCCCTCAGCACGCTGCACCTCACCGGCCCCCACGAGCACGGCGCGCGGGTGCGGGAGGAGGCCTCACCATGAGCGGTGACGAGCGACCTCTGCTGATCGAACCGGTCGTGGGCTGGCTGCGCGAGGTGGAGCCGGGGCTTGTCCACTGCGTCAGCGTCGACCTGCGCGGCCCCCTCGGCGCCGACAGCGAGTACGACGGCGAGGCATGGCCCTACGAAGAGGAGGAGTTGGCCTTCAGCGTCTCGCTGGACGGTGCTCCGCACTTCGTCTGTGAAGTGCTCGACGACCCCGGCGTCGTACTGCACCGGTTCGGAGGTACGTACGGCCCCGCGCGATTCGTCGTCACGGCGGGCGAGGTCGCCGGTCCCGCCGTGCTGCGGCTGACCATCTCCAACCAGTGGGGCATGCCGGTCCGCAAGGCCGAACTGCCCTGCCGCATCAGGGAAGCGGCCTCGGAGCCGAAGACGCCCCGAGCGGTCGCCGGACGTCTGCCCGGGTTGCCGCCCGGGCCACGCCCGGACACCGCTGGGCCGTCCGACGGGTCGGGGGAGACGGAGGTGGACCGGTCGGCGGAGGCCGGGGCCGTGCGGCCGACCGGGCAACTGCGTGCCTTCCTGGAGGGGCTCACCCACCGTCCTGCGCCGTCACCGCCGAGCGGGGCCACGGCCGCCCCGCCGTCCCTGTCGCCGGATCCGGAGCCCGAGCGGATGCGGCCACCGGACGCCTCGAACCGGCCGGAGGAGCGGCCCGAGGACCGCTCGGAGCACCGACCGGATGACCGGCCCCGGACCTCGCCCGACAGGCTGCCCGATCCGCAACCCGGCACCGACAGCGCGGTCACGATCAGCTTCGTCGGTTCCAACCGGGCCTGGGCGGTGTGGATCGCGGACCTTCTGGAGCGCCGCGGAGCATGGGTGGTGCTCCGACGCCGGGAGCCCGCCGGAGAAGACCTGCCGCCGGACGTGCCACCGAGGGAGATCCTCAGGGACCTGCTCCTGTCGCCCGGCCGCATCCTGCTGCTGCTCAGCGACGGGTACATCCAGCCCGGCCAGGACAGCCACGAGCAATGGAGCCGGGCCCTGCGCGAGGTCGTCGCACCCGAGCCGGACCGTTTCGCGGCCGTCTCCCTCACCACCTCGGCGCTGCCCGCGGCGACCGCCGTGCTGCATCCCGTCGACCTCGTCGGTATCAGCGAGGCGGAGGCCGAACGGCGGCTGCTGCACCGGCTGGACCTGCCCGTCGACGCACGGCCCGAACTCGCCACGGCCGGGGCGCGACCCCGGTATCCGGCCGACGTCCCCGAGGTGTGGGGCGGGGTGCCACGTCGCAACACCCGGTTCACCGGACGCGACGAACTCCTCAACCGCACGCATCAGCTGTTCGCCGACGCCGAGCAGGGACACGGCACGGTCGCCCTGTACGGGATGTCCGGCGTCGGCAAGACCCAACTGGCCGCCGAGTACGTGTACCGCTTCGGCTCCGCGTACGACGTGGTGTGGTGGGTGGACGCCGAACGCCGCTCACTCTGCCGCAGGCGGCTCTCCGAACTCGCCCCCGAACTGGGCCTGTCCACCGGTGCCGAATACGGCGAACGGCTGCGCGCGGTGGCCGACGCCCTGCGCCGCGGCGAACCGTACGCGCACTGGCTCCTGGTCCTCGACGGCGCCGACGACCCCGAACAGATTCGGGATCTGGTGCCGGCCGGGACGGGCCATGTCCTGATCACCTCACGCCATCTGGGCTGGGGCGAGCACGACACCACTCTCGTCGAGGTCCCGGTCTACGGGCGCCAGGAGTCGGTCGACTTCGTCAGCCGCCGGGCCCCGCGTCTCACCCCGGCCGAGGCGGGCCGGCTCGCCGAAGCACTGGAGGACCTGCCGCTGCTGCTCGACCAGACGGCCGGCTGGCTCGACGAATCCGGGCTGACCGTCGACGCGTACCTCGAACTTCTCGCAGACGGCATCGACGCGGACGTGGTCAAGGTCTCCGTGGACTTCCCGATCGTCTTCCGGACCGCCTGGGCGATCCAGCTGAACCAGTTGCAGGACAGCGATCCGGAAGCCTTCGAACTCCTTTGCCTCTGCGCCTTCTTCGCCCCCGGCTCCATCCCCGGGTACCTGCTGAACCGCGCGCAGCAGTTCGGCTCGCCCGATGACGACTCCGCCCGCCTCCGAGCCATGCGCCAACTGCTGCGTCACTCGGCCGTCCGTCTGGAGACCGGCGCCTGGCCGGTCGGCGACGGTGCAGCGCTGCAGCTCCACCGGTTGTTCCACCAGCTCGTGCGGGGTCGGATCTCCGACGAGCACAGAGCCCGCTATCGCGACGCCGCCCAGCACGCCCTGGCCGTGTCCGACCCCGGGGATCCCGCCGACATCGGCGCCTGGCCCGTCTACGCCGCCCTCACCCCGCACCTCAAATGGGCGGAAGTGCTGGAGAGCACCGAGCCGTCGGTGCAGCTGCTCGTCCTCAACTGCCTGCGTTACATGTACCTTTCGGGTGAGTACGGCAGCGGAATACGGCTCGCCGAGCCGGCGATGGATTCCTGGCGGTCCCTGCTCGGAGAGACGCACCCGAGGATCTGGGACCTCAGCCACCACTACGCCAATCTGCTGCGCGCGCTCGGTGACTACCGTACGAGCGAGAGCGTCGAGCGCACCGCAATCGCCTCCCTGCGCGCCGAGGGCAGGGAAGCGGACCCGGAGCACCTGCGGGCGGTCGGCGGGCTCGCGGCCGATCTGCGCGGGCAGGGGCGCTACCGGGAAGCCCTGGACCTCTCCGCCTCGATCAGAGACCGCTGCCTGACCCTCTTCGGGCAGGAGGACGGCCGCACGCTGAACGCGGACAACAACCTGGCCGTGTCGTTGCGCCTGCTCGGCCGGTACGAGGAGGCCCTGGCACTCGACCGGCGCACCCTCGCCCTGCGGCGGGCCGTGCTGCGGACGGGTGCGTCGGCGACCCTCTACTCGGAGATCAACTGTGCCATCGATCTGCGGCTTCTCGGGCACCACGAGGAGGCCGAGGAGGAGCTGAGCCGGACGGTCCGCAGTCATCTGCGGCTGCTCGGGGCCGGAAATCCCCAGACCCTGCGCGCTCAGCACAGTCTGGCCCTGTGCCGGTACGCGGGAGCGGGAGCGGCCGTGGCCCTGCCCCTCCTGACCGATGTACGGGAGCGCTGCCTGCGCGTGCTCGGTGAACATCACCCGGTCACCCTGCAGATCACGGCGAGCGACGCCTGCGTGGAGCGGGAGGCCGGCGATCCCGGGCGGGCGTGGGCGCTCCATGAGCAGGTGGTGGCCGGCTACCTGAGGATGCTGGGCCCGGAACACCCGTACACCATCGGAACGCGGGGCAACACGGCCTTGATGCGATGGACGCTCGGGGATCACGACCTCGCGTGCCGCGGGATCGAGGAGACCCGCACGCTGATGGCCCGTGAGGTGGGGGAGGACCACCCGTGGGCGATCGGCTGGGGGCTGAACACGACGCTCGTACGGATCCGGACCGGGCAGCGGGCTGCCGCGCGGGAGCTGGGCCGCGCGTGCGAGGCCAGGGCTGCCGCCGCGCTGGGGACCGGTCATCCGCTGGCCGTCGCCTGCCGGGCGGCCTACGCGACGGCGCCGACGACCGGCGAGCCGCCGTTCCAGTCGTTCGAACCGCTCGTCATCTGAGGGCCGGGCCACAAGTGCCGCGGCGGGGAGCGCGCGGTCCCGGGAAGCAGCGGCGGGGGAGCGCGGCGCCCCGGGGAGCGGCGGCCGGGGCGCGAGCCCGGGAACCCCGAAGGGTCCGCCCCCGCGATCGTCTCGCGGGAGCGGACCCTTCGGAATGCCGCTGCTGCCGGTCAGGCCTCGAAGACCTCGGCGAGCAGCTGTGCCTGCTCCGCCTGGTGGCGCTTGGCCGAGCCGACCGCCGGGGACGAGCTGTGCGGACGCGAGATGCGGCGCAGGCGCTCACCGTGCGGGACGTCGGCGCCGACGGCCAGGTCCAGGTGGTCGATCAGGTTCAGGGCGATGAACGGCCAGGCACCCTGGTTGGCCGGCTCCTCCTGGGTCCAGAGGTACTTCTCGGCGTTCGGGTACTTGGCGATCTCGGCCTGCAGCTCGGCACCCGGCAGCGGGTACAGGCGCTCCAGACGGATGATCGCGGTGTCCGTGACGCCGCGCTTCTGGCGCTCCGCCTCCAGGTCGTAGTAGACCTTGCCGGCGCAGAAGACGACCTTGCGGACGTCGTTCGCGTGCACCGTGTCGTCACCGATCACCGGGCGGAAGCCGCCGACGGTGAACTCCTCCGCCTTCGACGCGGCCGCCTTGAGACGGAGCATCGACTTCGGGGTGAAGACGATCAGCGGCTTGTGGTGCGGGTTGTGCACCTGCCACCGCAGGAGGTGGAAGTAGTTCGACGGCAGGGTCGGCATGGCGACCGTCATGTTGTTCTGCCCGCACAGCTGGAGGAAGCGCTCCGGGCGGGCGGACGAGTGGTCCGGGCCCTGGCCCTCGTAGCCGTGCGGCAGCAGCAGCGTGACGCCGGAGGTCTGGCCCCACTTCTGCTCGGCCGAGGAGATGAACTCGTCGACGACGGTCTGCGCGCCGTTGACGAAGTCACCGAACTGAGCCTCCCAGATGACCAGCGACTCCGGACGGGCCAGCGAGTAGCCGTACTCGAAGCCCATCGCCGCGTACTCGCTGAGGAGCGAGTCGTAGACGTTGTAACGGGCCTGGTCGTCGGCGAGGTAGAGCAGCGGGGTGTAGTCCTCGCCGGTCACCTGGTCGACGAGGACCGCGTGCCGCTGGCCGAAGGTGCCGCGGCGGGTGTCCTGGCCGGCGAGCCGGACCGGGGTGCCCTCCATCAGCAGCGAACCGATGGCCAGGGTCTCGCCCATGCCCCAGTCGATCGTGCCGTTCTCCACCGAGGCCGCGCGGCGCTGCATCTGCGGCATCAGGCGGGGGTGGACGGTGATCCGCTCGGGGATGTTGACCTGGGACTCCGCGATGACCTTCACGACCTCCTGGGAGACCGCGGTGTTCACGGCGACCGGGAACTCGGGCTGGACCTCGGGGGTGTGCGTCGGAGCCGGCAGCGAGGTGGCCTCGCGGACCTCCGCGAAGACCTTCTCCAGCTGGCCCTGGAAGTCCTGGAGCGCCTGCTCGGCCTCTTCCAGCGTGATGTCGCCGCGACCGATGAGCGACTCGGTGTAGAGCTTGCGCACCGAGCGCTTCTTGTCGATCAGGGTGTACATCTGCGGGTTGGTGAACTCCGGGTTGTCGCCCTCGTTGTGACCGCGGCGGCGGTAGCAGATGAGGTCGATCACGACGTCCTTGTTGAACGCCTGCCGGAACTCGAAGGCCAGACGTGCGACACGGACGACGGCCTCGGGGTCGTCACCGTTGACGTGGATGATCGGCGCCTCGATCATGCGCGCCACGTCGGTGGCGTACATCGAGGAGCGTGAGGACTCCGGGGCGGCGGTGAAGCCGACCTGGTTGTTGATCACCACGTGCACGGTGCCGCCGGTGCGGTAGCCGCGCAGCTGCGACATGTTGAGCGTCTCGGCGACGACGCCCTGGCCCGCGAAGGCCGCGTCGCCGTGGAGCGCGACGGGCAGGACGGTGAAGTCCGTGCCGCCCTTGTTGATGATGTCCTGCTTGGCGCGGGCGATGCCTTCCAGGACGGGGTCGACGGCCTCCAGGTGCGAGGGGTTGGCGGCCAGCGAGACCTTGATCTGCTCGCCGTCCAGCCCGGTGAAGGTGCCCTCGGCGCCCAGGTGGTACTTCACGTCGCCGGAGCCGTGCATCGACCGGGGGTCGAGGTTGCCCTCGAACTCGCGGAAGATCTGCGCGTACGACTTGCCGACGATGTTCGCCAGCACGTTCAGCCGGCCGCGGTGGGCCATGCCGATGACGACCTCGTCGAGACGGGCCTCGGCGGCGGAGTCGATGACCGCGTCGAGCAGCGGGATGACGGACTCGCCGCCCTCTAGCGAGAACCGCTTCTGGCCGACGTACTTGGTCTGCAGGAACGTCTCGAACGCCTCGGCGGCGTTCAGCCGGCGCAGGATGCGCAGCTGCTCCTCGCGCTCGGGCTGCTGGGTGCGCGTGCGCTCCACCCGGTCCTGGAGCCACTTGCGCTGCTTCGGGTCCTGGATGTGCATGAACTCGATGCCGGTGGTGCGGCAGTACGACTCACGCAGCACACCGAGGATGTCGCGGAGCTTCATCAGCGACTTGCCGGCGAAACCGCCGACCGCGAAGTCCCGCTCCAGGTCCCACAGGGTGAGGCCGTGCTCGGTGATGTCCAGGTCGGGGTGCTTGCGCTGGCGGTACTCCAGCGGGTCGGTGTCGGCCATGACGTGGCCGCGGACCCGGTAGGAGTGGATCAGCTCGAAGACCCGTGCGGCCTTGGTCACGTCGTTGTCGTGCGAGGCGTCGATGTCCGTGAGCCAGCGGACCGGCTCGTACGGGATGCGCAGCGACTTGAAGATCTCGTCGTAGAACTCGTTCTCGCCGAGCAGGAGCTGGGCGACGATCCGCAGGAACTCGCCGGAGGCGGCGCCCTGGATGACCCGGTGGTCGTACGTCGAGGTCAGCGTCATGACCTTGGAGATGCCCAGCTTGTTCAGGGTGTCCTGGGAGGTGCCCTGGAACTCGGCCGGGTAGTCCATCGCGCCGACGCCCATGATGAGGCCCTGCCCGGGCATCAGGCGGGGCACCGAGTGCACGGTGCCGATGCCGCCGGGGTTGGTCAGCGAGGCGGTGACTCCGGTGAAGTCGTCCATGCCGAGCTTGCCGTTGCGGGCGCGGCGGACGATGTCCTCGTAGGCCTGCCAGAACTCGAAGAAGTTGAGCGTTTCGGCCTTCTTGATGGCCGCGACGACCAGCTGGCGGTCGCCGTTCGGCTTCACCAGGTCGATGGCCAGACCGAGGTTGACGTGGTCCGGCTTGACCAGGGTCGGCTTGCCGTCCTTCACCGCGAAGGAGTGGTTCATCGCCGGCATGGCCTTGAGGGCCTGCACCATCGCGTACCCGATGAGGTGCGTGAAGGAGATCTTCCCGCCCCGGGCCCGCTTGAGGTGGTTGTTGATGACGATGCGGTTGTCGAAGAGCAGCTTCACCGGAACGGCGCGCACGGACGTGGCCGTCGGCAGCTCCAGCGAGGCGTTCATGTTCTTCGCGACGGCGGCCGACGGGCCGCGCAGCGTCACGTACTCGGGGCCGGCCGGAGCCTCGGTGGCCGGTGCCGCGGCGGGCTTGGCCGGGGCCGGGGCGGGGGCCTTCGCGGCGGGGGCCGGCGCGGCCTTCGCCGGGGCCGCCGGTGCGACGGCGGGAGCGGCCTGTGCGGGTGCCGGTGCCACGGGCGCGGGGGCCTGCGCGGCCGGGGCCGGGGCCTGTGCGGCGGTGGCCGGGGCCGGGGTCACCGCGGCCGGGGCGCCGGGAACGGGCTTGTCCGCCGTGCCGGACGTGCCCGGCTTGTAGTCGGCGAAGAAGTCCCACCAGGCGCGATCGACCGAATTGGGATCCTGGAGGTACTGCTGGTAGATCTCGTCGACGAGCCACTCATTGGCGCCGAACGCCGCAGCCGGGTTCGAACCCGGGTTGGCTTGGTCGGTCGAGATGCTCGAGTTACTGGGGGACTGAGACGACACGGCGGCAACCGCCCTCTTCCGCTTCACAAGGTGATGGACAGCGGAAATCAAGGCTACGCCCCCCTGACCATTCCATGCAGGCCGGGCCGGTCTTCGTCGTGCAAGTCACATCGGAAGGCGGGTTTCGGCGCAAGAAATGGCGGGAAACAAGCATGGTTCCGCTTTGCGTCGGGTACGCGGGACCGTGGCTACGGCCCCCTGGACCGTACCCGTTCAACAGAACACGTAGAACGTGCCCTTCCGGTTCGAACTCTATGTCAACCTCGCGGTTGCGGGATCCCCGGAAGAGTGACCTGGATGCGGCAGCCGCGAGCGGATTCGGCCACGCCGATGCGTCCGCCGTGCAGATCCACCGCCCAGCGGGCGATCGCCAGGCCCAGCCCCGTACCGCCGTCACTGCCCGGGCCGTGCGGCGACGGCACCTCGCCGCGGTTGAAGCGCTCGAAGACCCGGTGCCGCTCGGACTCCGGAATGCCCGGACCCTCGTCCAGGACCTCCAGGGCCAGGGATTCCGGTCCGGCTCCGCGCCGGGCCAGCACGGTGACCCGCCCATGCGGCGGGCTGTGCTTGACAGCGTTGTCGACCAGATTTGCCACCACCTGATGCAGCCGTTCCGCATCCGCGTGCGCGGTCAGCTCGGGCGGGGACACGTCCAGATGCAGGTGTACGTCCTTGCGGGCGTGGTTCCCGGACCCGGAGGGCAGTCGGCGGTGCGAGGCGGCGAGGTTCGCCTCCTTCAGCACACCCGACAGGTAGGGCCACACCTCGAAACGCGAGGCCCTCAGGGTGACCACGCCGTTGTCCAGGCGGGACAGGTCCAGCAGCGTCTCCACCAGTCTGCCGAGCCGCTCGGTCTGCTTGAGCGCCGTACGCATCGTCTCCGGATCGGCCGAGGACACCCCGTCCACGACGTTCTCCAGCACGGCTCTCAGCGCCGCGATGGGCGTCCGTAGCTCGTGCGAGACGTTGGCGACCAGCTCCTTGCGATGACGGTCGACGGCCTCCAGGTCGTCCGCCATGCGATTGATCGTCTGCGCCAGATCGCCGAGCTCGTCACGCCGGCCGGCGCCGCGCACCCGTCTGGTGTAGTCGCCGTGGGATATCGACCGGGCCACGGTCGTCATCTCGTCCAGCGGCGCGGTCAGACCGTGCGCCACGAACTGGGTGATCAGCAGCGTCGCGATCACCGAGAACACCGTGATGAAACGCAGCTCGGTCCTGGTGCGCACGGCCACCATCAGCAGTCCGGTGGTGATGAACACCGAGACCACGACGAGCGTGCCCAGCTTCGCCTTGACCGAGAAGGGGCGCAGTCCGGAACCGGGCCGGGTCATGGCGCAGGGGTCTCCAACGCGTAGCCGACACCGTGCACGGTACGGATCCGCTCGGCACCGATCTTCCGGCGCAGCGCCTTGATGTGGCTGTCGACCGTACGGGTGCCGGAGGCGTCCGCCCAGTCCCAGACCTCGGCCAGCAACTGCTCCCGGGAGAGCACCGCGCGCGGGGTGTTGGCCAGGCAGACCAGCAGATCGAACTCGGTCGGCGTGAGGTGGACGTCATCGGCGCGCACCCGGACCCGGCGCTGCGCGTGATCGATCTCCAGCTCGCCGAGGCGCAGTATGCCGCTGCGCGGCGTCACCGCGGCCAGCGCCGCACGCTCGACCCGGCGCAGCAGGACGTGCACCCGGGCCGCCAGCTCCCGCATCGAGAACGGCTTGGTCATGTAGTCGTCGGCGCCGACCCCGAGGCCGACGAGCATGTCGGTCTCGTCGTCCCTGGCGGTCAGCATCAGCACCGGCACCGGCCGCTGGGCCTGTACGCGCCGGCAGACCTCCAGGCCGTCGAAGCCCGGAAGCATGATGTCGAGCACCATCAGATCGGGCTGCCACGCCTCGGCCGCGTCCACGGCCGCGGGCCCGTCGAGCGCGGTCTGCACCAGAAAGCCCTCCGCCCGCAGCCGGGCGGAAATGGCATCGACGATCGTGGCGTCGTCCTCGACCACCAGCACCCGGCGCTGTGCGCCAGGCGTGGCCGCGACACCGTTGTGGGTGGTGTGTGTCTGTTCCATCGCCCCGCCCCTGCCCGTTCTCACGAGGGCCATTCCCCCGGACGCACGGTCTTCGCTCGTGGATTTCTTGGGTGATCCCCGTTTTTTCGTGGGTGATCCCCGTTACCGGTCAGCAGCGTAAAGGCAGCGGACTGCTCTCGGCTACGCAGGGTGTAACGGCTTGGATGCGAAGAGGTGGCGGAGTGTCGGCCTTGTGGCGCTTGGCCCCCGGCCGTCCGGGGGCCGCGGATGCCCGGTGGGGGCTACCGGTCGGTCCGAAGTGCGAGATGCACCACGTCCGGCACACCTCGGGCCACGCTGATCTCTTCCGTCCTGATGCCGTCGAATCCGGCATTCCGCAGGGCCTGTTCGAAGTCGGCGGACGGTTGCGCGGACCACACCGCGAGAACACCGCCCGGTGTCAGCCGTTCCCGGCAGTCCGACAGGCCCGAGGGGGAGTACAGGCTCGTGTTGTCCTCGGTGACGGTCCAGTCCGGTCCGTTGTCGATGTCCAGGCACAGGGCGTCGTAACGATCCGTGGTCGTGTGCAGGTAGGACACGAGGTCCGTCGTCAGGACGGCGGTCCGCGGATCGGTGAGCGCGGGCCCGGAGATCCCGGCCAGCGGTCCCTCCAGGTGCCAGTCCACGATCGCCTGCTCCCGTTCGACGACCGTGATCCGCCCCCATCGCGGTTCGGCGGCGGCCCTGACGAGCGAGAACCCCACCCCGAGACCTCCGATGAGCACCGCCGGAGCGGGTCGGCCCGCGGGCAGCGCGGCCAGGGCCGCGTCGATCAGGAGGCGCTCGGAACGCCCGTCGGAGGTGTCCATGAGGAAGCACCCGTTGGCGATGATCTCGAAGTCTTCCCCCCGCTGCCGCAGCGCGACCTCGCCGTACGGGCCCTCGCGGCGGTCGAGCGTGACGGGGGCGAGGATGTCGGGACCGTGGGTGTGGCTGTCGGGCATGGTGCGGATCTCCGGTGGGTGGCGGACGGGATCCCCGTCATCCTGACCGTTCGCCCGGGACGGTGCCAGCGGATTGCCGGATCGTCGCGGTCCCACGGCCGCGATGCCGCCCACGGCCGCGATGCCGCCCACCGCACGGGCCGCCCCCGACCGCATCGACCCGCCTCGCGCCCTCATTCCCTCGCGCACCCTTTCCCTCGGACATCTGACCGGTTGGCTCCTGAGGGGCTCATGTGGCTCATGACATGGACGACGCGGGAGATGATCGCGGAGGGGAAACGCTGCTTCGGGGGTCGGTGCGGAAAGCGGAAAGGGTCTCGCGCGGTGGATCAGGGTACGGACAGAGCGGTTCGCGACGAAGAGCTCGCGGCGCCGCTGCTCGACGCCCTTCCCCGCCCGCGCCGTACGGAGGAGTCCGCGGCTCCCCCGGAAGGGTCGGAAGGGAGGGCCCGCAGATGGCTGCTGCTGTTGCCGACACCCTGCGGTACGCCGTTCACGCTCGGGTACCTGCTGGTCCTCGTCGCCACGTCCTTCTTCATGGAGTACGCCGATCCGGACACCGTCTCCGCCGTGCTGCGTGCATCGAGCACGGATGTCGCCCATCTCGGCGAGACCCCGCTGCTCGTCCTGGCCGCCAGCGCCGTCTGGGTCGTCGGCGGGCTCTCCTCCCCGTACGTCGTCGGCTTCGCCCTCGTGCTGACCGCCCTGGAACGCCGCATCGGGGGATGGCGCACCGCCGGGGTGTTCCTGCTCGGCCATGTCGTGGCGACGCTCGCCACGGAGATCCCGGTCGGGCTGTCCGTGGTGGCCGGTCATCTGCCGGAGTCCTCGCTGCACCGGCTCGACTACGGCATCAGCTTCGGGCTGATGGCGAGCGTGGGCGCGCTCGCCGGGCTGCTCGCGCCCTGGACGCGGACGCTGGTGCTCGGTGGAGTCGGTGCGATGCTGCTCCGCGATCTTGTCGACCTCGGCGACCCCCTCACCAACTGGGGCCATCCGCTGGCGCTGCTGCTGGGCGTGGCCTGCTGGCCGCTGCTGCGCCGGGTCGGTGCGGCCGGCGGGGCGGCGGCCAGGGGCGCGGGTCCTTCGCGCCGGGCGCCGCGAGGCACTCGGCTGCCGGCCGGGGCGCCGGATCGGCCATGAGCAACGCGAGGACGGCCTGAGCCGAAGGGCGCAGCGTGCGGGGAGGGGCGACGGGACGTACCGAGGCAGGGCCGGCCCCTGTCGAGCGGGGTGCGTTTGTCGGGTGCCGTTTCGCATTGCGTCAGCTCCGATGTCCTAGCTGCGGGGCGAAGAGATGGGTTGCGCTGTGCCATCAGGTTTTGTGCAGGGTGACTCTTCGTTTTCCGTCCGCTGATGTGGCAGGGGTGGGTTCTGGCTTTGTCGCTGAGAACCACCGACAGCGCACGCAGGTGAGTTTCGGCAGCACTTCGTGATCGGTCGGCGGAGGCATGTCGGTCAGTTTTGGCAGCGCCAAAGCTCCGCCCGGCCTGCTCGCCGGGTGCGATGATCATCCTCGTGTCTTCGCTGCCCGCCATGGAGTGAGAGGACCAGAAGGCGTGGATGTGTATGAAGCCGTGGACAGTCGCAGGGCCGTGCGAGCGTTCAGCGATGAGCCGGTGCCCAGAGATGTCCTCGAACGTGTGCTGGCGGCAGCGACGCGGGCCCCGTCGAGTGGGAACCTGCAGCCGTGGCATGTGTATGTCGTGACCGGCGAGCCTTTGGCCGAGCTGAAGAGGCGTGCGACGGCCAGGGCACTGGTGGGAGACCTGGGTGATGAGCGGGAGTATCCGATGTACCCGGCCGAACTGACCTCGCCGTATCTGGACCGTTTTTCCGCCGCAGCCGCCCAGCGATACGAAGCGCTGGGAATCGAGCGTGACGACCCCGCCCGGCCCGTGAAGATCGCCGCCTTGAACTCGGCGGCGTTCGGGGCACCGGTCGTGCTGTTCTGCTACCTCGACCGGACGATGGGGCCGGGGCAGTGGGGGGACGCGGGGATGTACTTGCAGACGGTCATGCTGTTACTGAGGGCGGAGGGGTTGCACAGCTGCCCGCAGGTGATGTGGACGATGTATCGCGAGACCGTCAGCCAGACGGTCGGAGCCGATGACGAACTCGTGCTGTTCTGCGGTGTCTCGGTGGGATTCGAGGAAGAAGGCGTGCCACGGCTGCGTACCGGGCGGGCCGACATGACAGAAACGGTGAGCTTCATCGGAGCGTGACCTGCTGATCAGTGATCCTCACAGCAGACGGGTCGTCAGTCGGTGTCGCTCCGCTCATTGCGGGCTCGGGTCTGGGCGAGGCGGAAGGAGTCGATACCGCTACCCGATGAGACCCGGTGGTGTCGTCGCCGACCGACAGGCGGTGTCACTACTCACGCACACAGCCAGGGTTCTTTGCTTCGAGACCTCGGCGCTTTTCCGCGACCTCTTTGCGCATGAGGTCGTCGGTGCGTGTGCTGTGCCAGACGGTTCCTTCCCACTTCTCGTACTGGGGGTCGGGGTCACGTAGAAGTACCGGCTTGAGGTGACCGTGGAAGAGGAGTTGGCGGCCCTGTTCCCGCCGGGTGCGACTGAACCACATCGCGCTCTTGTCGTGCCGAGCGAGGCGGTTCGCTGCGAGGCCGGGAAGGGTGCCGCGCATCCGGCCGGGCGTGTAGGTCGTCAAGGGCCGGCTGGGCGGGCGCCAGGAGTCTGCGAGGGACCAGTGCGCGATGGCGTCGCCGCTGCGACCGGGCGGGCTGTAGGGATGGGTAACAGGACTGCTGACCTCCGCGAAGAAGCGGGATTGTTCGGCCTCGGTGCCGTCGGCCAACGGCGCCCAAGAGACACCACCCGGCACCACCCCTGACGAACCTGCCACGACTCACTGACCCGAGCCCTCGGCGAAAGGTCTCCCTGCAAGACGAAAGGCCAGACGAAGCATGAAGCTGCAAAGCGAAGGGATCCACGTCAAAGGACAGCGTTCGGCTGATCGCTCACAGCGAACGGGCCGCGGGGAACAACGGACGGCTCAGCAGCATTGAGTCTGCATAACTCAACTTGACTGCCGAAGGGGAGATCATGGCTACCGAGTCCCATGCGGTCACTCCGCTCGCCCTGCCCGTGCTGCCGCTCGACGACGAGGTGGTGCTGCCCGGGATGGTGGTGCCTCTGGACCTGTCCGACACCGATGTGCGCGCCGCCGTGGAGGCCGCGCAGGCCGCAGCCCGCGACGGCGGCAAGCCCGAGGTGCTTCTTGTGCCGCGGATCGACGGGACGTACACCGGCACCGGTGTCATCGGCACCGTCGAGCAGGTCGGACGGCTGTCGGACGGGGATCCCGGCGCGCTCATCCGCGGCCGTGGCCGGGTGCGGATCGGGGCCGGGACCAGCGGACCGGGTGCCGCGCTCTGGGTGGAAGGGACACGGGTCGACGCGGTCGTCCCCGATCCGCTCCCCGGAGCCGCCGCCGAGCTGGTCACGGAGTACAAGGCACTCGCCACCAGCTGGCTGAAGAAGCGCGGTGCCTGGCAGGTCGTGGACCGGGTCCAGCAGATCGAGGACATCTCCGCGCTCGCCGACAACTCCGGGTACTCCCCCTTCCTCACCACGGCCCAGAAGGTGCAGCTCCTGGAGACCGTGGACGCGGTCGCCCGGCTGAAGCTCGCCATCCAGTGGCTGGGTGAGCACCTCGCCGAGCAGGACGTCGCCGAGTCCATCGCGAAGGACGTCCAGGAGGGCGTCGACAAGCAGCAGCGCGAGTTCCTGCTGCGGCGCCAGCTCGAAGCCGTGCGCAAGGAGCTCTCCGAACTCAACGGCGGTCCCGGTTCCGGCGCGGACGAGTCCGACGACTACCGGGCGCGCGTCGAGGCCGCCGACCTTCCCGGGCATGTCCGCGAGGCCGCGCTCAAGGAGGTCGACAAGCTGGAGCGGGCCTCCGACCAGAGCCCCGAGGGTTCCTGGATCAGGACCTGGCTCGACACCGTCCTCGAACTGCCGTGGACCGAGCGGACCGAGGACGCCTACGACATCCGCGGTGCCCAGGAGATCCTCGACGCCGAGCACGCCGGGCTGCAGGACGTGAAGGAACGGATCACCGAGTACCTGGCGGTGCGCAAGCGGCGCTCCGAGCGCGGTCTCGGCGTCGTCGGCGGACGGCGCGGCGGTGCCGTGCTGGCGCTGGTGGGTCCTCCGGGCGTGGGCAAGACCTCGCTCGGTGAGTCCGTCGCGCACGCCATGGGGCGCAAGTTCGTCCGCGTCGCGCTCGGCGGTGTACGGGACGAGGCGGAGATCCGCGGCCACCGGCGTACCTACGTCGGAGCCCTTCCGGGACGTATCGTCCGGGCCGTCAAGGAGGCCGGTTCGATGAACCCGGTCGTCCTGCTCGACGAGATCGACAAGGTCGGCTCCGACTTCCGGGGCGACCCTGCCGCCGCCCTCCTCGAAGTCCTCGACCCGGCGCAGAACCACACCTTCCGCGACCACTACCTGGAGGTCGAACTCGACCTCAGCGACGTCGTCTTCCTCGCGACGGCCAATGTGCTCGAAGCGATCCCGGAGGCCCTGCTCGACCGTATGGAGCTGGTCAGGCTCGACGGCTACACCGAGGACGAGAAGGTCGTCATCGCCCGCGACCACCTGCTCCCGCGCCAACTGGAGCGGGCCGGGCTGGAGAAGGACGAGGTGACGCTCGACGAGTCCGCCCTGCGGAAGCTGGCCGGCGAGTACACCCGTGAAGCGGGGGTACGAAACCTGGAGCGGGCCGTCGCCCGACTGCTCCGCAAGGTCGCGGCCCAGCACGAACTGGGCGACCGCGAGCTCCCGTTCACGGTCACCGAAGCGGATCTGCGCGGTCTGATCGGACGGCCGCACCACGTCCCCGAGTCCGCACAGGACCCGGCCGAGCGCCGCACCGCGGTGCCGGGCGTGGCCACCGGACTCGCGGTGACCGGCGCCGGTGGTGACGTGCTGTTCGTGGAGGCGTCCCTGGCCGACCCGGAGACCGGGGCGTCCGGACTGACGCTCACCGGTCAGCTCGGCGACGTCATGAAGGAGTCCGCGCAGATCGCGCTGAGCTTCCTGCGGTCGCACGGCGCGGAGCTGGAACTGCCGGTCGCGGATCTGAAGGACCGCGGCGCGCACATCCACTTCCCGGCGGGCGCGGTCCCGAAGGACGGCCCGAGCGCCGGCATCACGATGACGACGGCGCTGGCCTCGCTGCTCTCCGGACGGCTGGTCCGTACGGACGTGGCGATGACCGGTGAGGTCTCGCTGACCGGACGGGTGCTGCCGATCGGCGGCCTGAAGCAGAAGCTGCTGGCGGCCCACCGGGCGGGGATCACCACGGTGGTGATCCCGAAGCGGAACGAGGCCGACCTGGACGACGTCCCGGCCGAGGTCCTGGACACCCTGGAGGTCCACCCGGTGACGGACGTCCGCCAGGTGCTGGAGATCGCCCTCGCACCGGCCTCCGCGGCCAGGCCCGAGGAGAGGATCCCGGCCGCGGCGTAGGTGCCACGGAGTGACGGGCGCGGCACCACGTGTGCGACCGGTACGGACGGTCCGCCTTCCCGGAAACGGGCGGCGGGCCGTTCGGTGCGTGCGGGGTGCGGGGTGCGGGGTGCGGGGTGCGGCGGTGGTGAACGGAGGCGGACGGCGGGAGCAGGCGGCGCATGGCACCCGCCGTCCCTCGGCTCAGGGGCGGTAGATGGTTCCCGGGACGGGCTCGGCGGGCGCCATCATCTGCGGGACGGTGACGAAGGTGTAGCCCTCCTTCTGCAGCGCGTCGATGATGCCCGGCACGGCGGGCACCGTGCCCTTGTAGATGTCGTGCAGCAGGATCACGCCGTCCTTGCTCGCCTGGTCCAGGATGCGCTTCTTGATCAGTGCCGAGTCGGTCGTGGAGTAGTCCTTGGCGGTG
This sequence comes from Streptomyces sp. NPDC058051, assembly GCF_042885475.1. Classification (NCBI taxonomy): domain Bacteria; kingdom Bacillati; phylum Actinomycetota; class Actinomycetes; order Kitasatosporales; family Streptomycetaceae; genus Streptomyces; species Streptomyces sp. NPDC058051. The sequence continues at coordinate 179,545 of NZ_JBHVRW010000003.1, read as the reverse complement.
GCGCTCCACAGGATCTGGGAGAGCCCCAGGTCCTTGCTGATGTCCGAGACGGTGTCGTCGGTGCGGCCCTGCGGCGGGCGCATCAGCCTCGGCTTCTTGCCGGTGATCTCCTCTATCGCGTCCTGCGTCTTCTCCAGCTCGGCCCGTATCTCGTCCGGCTTCTTGTCCGTCAGGATCTCGTGGGACCACGTGTGGTTGGCCACCTCGTGCCCCTCGGCCGCGATCCTGCGCACCGTCTCGGGGTGCTTCTTGACGTGGTTCTTGCCCAGGAGGAAGAAGGTCGCGTGCACCTTCTTCTCCTTGAGGATGTCCAGCAGGTGCGGGGTGTCCTCGCCCGGTCCGGCATCGAAGGTCAGCGCGATGCACTTCGCCTTGCGGCAGTCCACCGGGCCGAAGGAGCCCTTGGAGTCCGAGCCCGCGTCACCGCGGGCGGAAGCCGGAGCGGTGGTCTGCATGGAGCACCCGCTCAGCGTCAGAGTGAGCGCCGTCACAAGGACGGCGGTCAACTTCGCGCCGGTCGACTGCATCTTGATGGGCAACGCGGGTCACTCCTCCGTAGCTGAACAGGGCGCACGATGTGCGGCGAGCCAGGACTATACACAGCGCCTATACGCGGGGTGCATAGTGGCCCCTCCGTGAGCGGCTCGGACGAAAATGCCTGGTGGGCGAGGAATGGTGGGCGGGGAACGGCGGGCGGGGAGAACAGGGCAGAGCCCCCAGTGACCGGGTGCGTCATCGGGGGCTCTGCTGTGTGGAGCGCCGTGCCGGTCGGGCGCGGCGGGCGGGGGGAACGCGGTGGGCCGGCTCAGCCGTTGGCGAGGGCCTGCACGCGGTCGAGGGCGCCGTTGAAGTGGTTGTGGTCGCCGACGTAGGGGCCGGACGAGGTGTACTGCCAGATGGTGTAGAAGCTCCAGCCGGCCGGGAGGGTGCCGACGGTGGTGTTGTAGCGGGCCACCCACAGAGGATTGGTGGTGCCGAAGCCGGAGTTGTTGCCGGTGCAGGTCGTCCACCAGCTGGTCGCGGTGTAGATGACCGCGTCGCGTCCGGTGCGTGCCTTGTAGGTGTTCACGAAGTCACGGATCCAGGACACCATGGCTGCCTGGGTCTTGCCGTAGCACTGGTCGCCGTACGGGTTCCACTCGATGTCGAGCACACCGGGCAGGGTCTTGCCGTCCTTAGACCAGCCGCCCCCGTGGTCCACGAAGTAGTTGGCCTGGGTGGCGCCGCTCGTGGTGTCCGGCGTGGCGAAGTGGTACGAGCCCCGGATCATCCCGACGTTGTACGAACCGTTGTACTGCTGCGCGAAGTAGGGGTTCGTGTAGTACGTGCCCTCGGTGGCCTTGGTGTAGGCCCACTTCACGCCGCTGTTCCAGAGCGTCGCCCAGTCGACGTTGCCCTGGTAGCTGGCGACGTCCACGCCTTCGGTCTGGGTCGCGCGGGTGTCGCGCGGCAGTCCGCCCTGGCCGTCGTGGTCCACGACGCCCATACCCATTGTGGCCGTGCCGCGTTCGGGCGTCTCGGCCGCCGCGGCGGCGTCATGGGTGCCCGCGGCGCTCGCCGCGCCGGGCAGGGTGAGGAGGAGGGAGAGGGCTGCGAGCAGGGTTCCGGCCGCGGCGAAGCGCGAGCGGCGGGACGTTCCGGATCCGGATCTGAGCACCGGCATGTGAGTGCCTCCGAGGCCTTGGTGGGGGGACGTGCTGATCCCAGGGGGCGTCGGGCGCACCCCTGCCGCATGTCATGGTGTGGACATGCCATGCATGACGCTACGCACGTAGACCGGTGCGCGGAAGAGGGCCTGGGTGCCGCCGTTGGTCTATGCCTGCGAAATACTGGCCAAGCTGCGGCGATGACCAGCGGCGAAAGAAACTTTCAGTGGCAGGAAAGCTCATGAGGGGTGTTGACGTGCACGGGAGCGAAAGCGGTAGTGAACCCGGCGCGACCGGAGAAAGTGGTGTGGACCACGCATTCCTCGCCCTGGAACGGGAGTTGGCCGTCTTTCTGCGTCGGGCGCGCGCCAATTCCGGCGAAATGGCGCGTGAGGTGCATCCCGAACTGGAGGCCGCCGCCTACGGACTTCTCGTACGCCTGGAGTCCGTGGGGCGGCAGCGGGCCACCGACCTCGCCGCCTACTTCGGGGTGGGCAAGGCGACCATGAGCCGTCAACTGCACGCCCTGGAGGCGCTCGGACTGGTGGCGCGCGAGCCCGATCCGGCGGACGGCAGGGCCTCCCTCGTCCATCTGACCGCCGAGGGCCTGGCCCGCTACCGCAGCGTCCGGGACGCCCGCCGCGACCGCTACGCGCGCAAGCTCGCCGACTGGGACCGGGTCGAGGTGGCCGAACTGGCCCGGTTGCTGCACCACTTGAACGCCCGCGCCGAGGACTGACGCGGCCCGCTCCGGCGTGCGCGGCGGCCGGGCCCGGCCGGGCCCTGTGCCCGCCGCCTTCTCGGGTGCGGTCGCGGGCCGGCCCCTCCCGGCGCGCGGGTGCCGGCCCTTCGGGCGCTCGGCCCGGACTCCATGTCCGCCGTGCGGCGTTACGGCACCGCGTGGGCCGCGCATGTCCGCCGTGCGGCGTTACGGCACCGCGTGGGCCGCGCATGTCCGCCGTGCGGCGTTACGGCACCGCGTGGGCCGCGTGCGTCCGCCGTGCGGCGTCAGAGCACCGCGTAGAGCGCCGTCGCGTCGTCGTGGGTCTTGCTGCGACGCAGATGCCTGCGCTCCGTGTCGGCGTCCTCCAGGGCCCGGACGCGGTCGATGAGCCCCTGTGTGCCTTCCTTGGCGAGTACGCCGAGACAGTCCGCCCAGTCGCCCTCGTGGAACATCTCGGTCCAGCGGGCCGCCCCGTCGGTCATCGCGGCCAGCGCCCGCACCTCGTCGAGCGGGGTGCGCCCGGTGACCGCGCGGGCCGCGACCGAGGGATCGGCCGCGGCGGTGAAGAAACCGCCCTCCTTGTTCCGCACCTGCGCGTCGGCGACCGCCTCGCTGATCAGTGAGCCCGGCGGCAGGCGGTCCAGCCGGTCGTCGAGGAGGGGGCGCACGACCCCCTCGGAGTTCTCGAACAGCAGTACGGAGTCGGAGAGCACCAGGTGCTCGATCTCGCATGCGTCCCAGCGCGCCATGACGACTGTCGCCTGCGGTGTTCTCACGTGAGAAAGGTCACACCCGGAGCGGTGTGCGTCGGCGGTGCGCCGAATGGACTCGGCCAGGATCTCCTGGAGGGTCAGATCCAGCCGTGAACCGGACAGTTCGACCAGTGAGCCACCCAGTCGTGTGGTGAACCAGGGCACAGAGTGCGCACAACCGTCGTCACCCCGCGGCGGGGTCACTCCGTCGAGCAGGACCAGCGCCCCACCTTGGCCGGAAGCGGGCAGGGCGGTGGCGGCCCAGTCCTCGTTCGGGCGGTCGGTGCTGCCGGCGGCGGTGGCGAGTTCCATGCGCATGCGGACAGTCTGCACGACGCCTTCACGAGCCCTGCACTGCCCCGAATTGGCCTGTACCAGCAGGTCAGGGGGATGCCCGGAGCGGAAGGAAAGCCTCCGTACGGCGTGCGGGCGGGCATCCTGCCAAAGCCCGGGCGGAAGTTCCAGCCGACGGCCCAGGTGTGCGAGATGAGCTCGGTGGGGAGACTTGTTCGCCAACTCAGGAGTGATGTTCACTCGTTCAGGTGGCGGAGTGGTTGATGTGCGCCCCCCTCTCAAAAGCGCTGGAATGGTCAGAAGCCGTACCAGGCGACGGGGCGCTCGTTCACATGTGACCGTGCGTCACCTCTGCTTCAAGGGCGGACGAGTCAAGAATGCGAGCACCGGTGCAGAAGAAGCGGCCTCGGAGCAAGGGCAGCAAGCACAGCGGTTCCGGGGTGACGCCTCCGGCACCCGCCGAGAGCGAGAGCCCCCGGCGCACCGTGCGCGTACGCAGCCGGCTGGTCGCCGGTGTCGCGGTCGTCGGCGTCACGGTCATCGCCGCGGGCGCGCCCGCGGCCCTCAGCGCTTCCTCCGACCTCAACGAGTCGCAGCGGCTCGTCACCCTCGCCGAGCTGAACCAGCAGGCCATCGCGCTCGCCCACGCCCTCGCGGACGAGCGCGACGAAGTCACCGCCTACATCGCGGCCGGCCGTGACGAGGACGACGCCCCCGCGGCGGAGGGCAAGGGCGACCCCGGCAGCCGGAGCGCGCGCGTCGACCAGCAGGTGGACGAGATCAGGGACGCGGCTCCCGCCGCACTGCGCCGTGACCTCTCCACCATTCCTTCCCTGCGCCGCGACGCGCTCAGCGGCAAGGGCAGCGCGTCGGCGGCCCATCAGGCGTACTCCGAGGTCATCGCCAAGCTCCACGACCTCGCCGAGGAACTCGCCGAGAAGACCCCGCCGCGCGCCGCCGCGGCCACCCGCGCCCCCCTCGCCCTCGGCCGCGCCACCGAACAGGCGTCGGCCACCCGCGGGCTGCTGATCGCCGCGCTCTCCGTGCCCCGCACGGTCACGGTCCCGCAGTTCGACCCGATCACCGGGCTGCCCGTGCAGACCGGGGACCAGGCGAGCAGCAAGGACGAACGCACCCGTGACGAACTGAGCGCCGCCGCCCAGCAGGCCCGGGTCGGTGAACTCTCCTCGCTCGCCGACTTCGACCAGGCCGCGGACTCCACCGCCCGCGACAAACTCTCGTCCACCGTCACCGGGCCCGAGGTCAACAGCGCGGAGAAGTACCTCAACTCCCTCACGGACCGTCCCGAGCTGTCGGACTCCGACCAGAAGGCGGACAGCAAGAAGGTCGACGCGGCGCTCTCCGCCCGGATCGACCGCATGCGGGGCGTCGAGGCCGCGCTCGGCACCGCACAGGTCCAGCGCCTGGAGCAGTTGCGCGACGACGACGTCACCGCGCTCGAACTGCGGATCGCGCTGCTCGGCGGCTGCCTGCTGATCGCCGTCGGCGTGTCCACGGCCGTGGCCCGCACCCTCACCCAGCCGCTCGCCGTCCTGCGGATCGGAGCCGGCCGTCTCGCCGCGGAACCCGACACGGCCGAACCGGTCCGCTACACCGGGCGCAACGACGAGTTCGCCCAGGTCGTACGGTCCATCAACACCCTGCACGGCAAACTGCACGGACTGCTGCACGAGTTCAACGGCCGCTTCGACAGCGTGCAGGCCGAGCGCGCCGAGCTGATCGCCGGACGCGAGGCCCTCACCGTCCAGCGAGCGGAACTCCAGGTCGTGGCAGCGGACCTGACCGCACAGCTGGAGCGGCTGAAGAACACGGTCCACCACACCTTCGTCAACCTCTCGCTGCGCAACCTCGGCCTCGTCGAGCGGCAGCTCGGTGTCATCGAGGGCCTGGAGGAGCGGGAGCACGACCCGGATCGGCTGGCCACTCTCTTCAAGCTCGACCACATGGCCACGGTCATGCGCCGCCACAGCGAGAACCTGCTGGTCCTCGCGGGCGCCGAGCACGGGCACGGGCACGCGGGACCGATCCCGCTGGTCGACGTGTTGCGCGCGGCCGTCTCGGAGATCGAACGGTACGAGCGGGTGACCATCCAGTCCCTGCCGCCGCACGCGCAGATCGCCGGTTTCGCCGCGGACGACCTCAGTCACCTCGTCGCCGAACTCCTGGAGAACGCCACCGCGTTCTCGCCGCCGGACTCCCACGTCCAGTTGTCCGGCTGGCTGCTGGAGACCGGTGAGGTGATGCTCTCCGTCCAGGACGAGGGCATCGGGATGTCCTCCGTACGGATGGGCGAACTCAACACCCGGCTCGGCGACCCCGCCCTCTTCGAGGTCGGCGAACAGAGTGCGGACGGGGCCGGCCTCGGCCTCCAGGTCACCTCCCTGCTGGCCGCGCGGCACGGCGTACGGGTGGAGCTGCGCGACCACAAGGGCAGCGGGGTCACAGCCGTCGTCGTCCTGCCCCGGACCCTGCTGCCGAAGGCGCCGCCGGTCGCCACACCGCCGCCGGTGAAGGTCCCCGGGGAGGCGCCCGCGCTGAATCTGCCCGGGTCGGTCGCCGAGGCCAACTCCAACGCACTGCCGGGCCGTACGCTCGCCCAGCCCGGGGATCCGCTGATCGCCGCGGCCGAGCAGACGATCCGCGAGTCCGAGGCCGCCGCGGCGCCCGGACGCGAGGCGGACCCTGTCCCCGCACCCGCCCCGGCAGCCGTGGAGACCGCGGCCGAGACCACGATGCAGGTACGGCTCCCGGTGGTCCCGGAGGCCGCGGACGTCCCCGAGGTCGCGGACGTCCCCGAGCCCGCAGGCGTCCCCGAGTACACGGACGGTCCCGAGTTCACGGCGCCCGACCCGTACGCCATCGGCCCCGACCGTCATGAGCGCGCCGCCGACGAGTTCCAGGAGCACCGCACCGCACCGGCTCCGGACGCCGTGCCCGCACCGGCTCCCGCACCGGCGCCGGACACCATGCCCGTGTCCGCCGTCGACGCCCTGCCCGGCCCCCGGCAGCCGGAGCCGCAGGAGCGCATCACGGACAAGGGGCTGCCCAAGCGGACCCCCAAGGTCGTCAAGCCCAGCACGGCGCCCGATGCGGAGCGCAAGGGAAGCCTGGACAAGGATGCGCTGCGCCGTAGGCTTGGCGGCTTCCACCAGGGCGCGAAGGACGGCCGCCGGGACGTCGAGGCGGAGATCGCCGGCCTCACGGCGACCCGGACGATCCCCGGGGCCGCCGCGAGCCCCGCACGTACCGACCGCAGTGACCCGGCCGACCGTAGCGACGGCCGAACCGATGAGACGGGGGACACAGTCGAGGAGGCACGCAGTTGACTGCGCCCAGCACATTCGGGCTGAGCACCGAGGCCCGGAATCTTCACTGGTTGCTGAGCAATCTGGTGGAGGAGGTGCCAGGGGTCCATTCGGTGACCGTCGTCTCGTCCGACGGACTGATGCTGCTCTCCTCCGACCCCGGCCACCTGACCACGCGGAGCACCACCGGGCGGCAGGACGGTCCCAGGGGCTCCAGCGCCGACCTCGCCACCATCGTTTCCGGCATTGGCAGCCTCACCGCCGGCGCCGCAAAACTGATGGACGGCGGCGGAGTCAAGCAGACCATGGTCGCCATGGACGAGGGCAGCGTCTTCGTCATGTCGATCAGCGACGGCTCGCTGCTCGGTGTGCACGCCACCCCGGACTGCGACATGAGCGTCATCGCCTATCACATGGCGCTGTTCGTCGGTCGAGCCGGACACGTACTCACCCCCGAACTCCGCAGTGAACTGCGCAAATCGATGGAGAGCACCCAGTGACGCCCGCTGCTGAACCCGCCCACCGGCTTCCCGTCCGCGGGTCCGACCGAAGGCCCGCACGGGTCCGCCCGTACTCGCTCACCGGCGGCCGTACCCGTTTCGGCCACGTCCTGCTCGTCGAGACGTTCGTGGCCGCGCTCGAAGCGCCCGAGGAGCGCCGCGAGCTGACCAACGGCAATCTGGCGTCACGCGTCATGCCGGAGCTCCAGGCCATCGTCGAAATCTGCCGCCGGATGCGTACGGTCGCGGAGATCTCCGCCCTGTTGAAGATGCCGCTCGGCGTGGTCCGGGTACTGCTCAGCGACTTGGCCGACCAGGGAAAGATCCGCGTGTACGGGACCGGTCACGGCACCGGCCAGCCCGACCGCGCACTGCTCGAAAGGGTGCTCAATGGACTCCGTCGTCTCTGAGTCGCCGCTGTTCGCCCCGCGTCAGCCGGGGGCCAAGGACCAGGCCGAAGAGTCCCTGCAGGCGTGGCAGTTGGACCACACCAGGGCCCCCGTCGCCACGAAGATCGTGGTCGCGGGCGGCTTCGGCGTGGGCAAGACCACCTTCGTGGGATCCGTCTCCGAGATCACCCCGTTGCAGACCGAAGCGATGATGACCCAGGCCAGCGAGGAGACCGACGATCTCTCCGCGACCCCCGACAAGGTCACCACGACCGTCGCCATGGACTTCGGCCGGCTCACGCTCGACGACGACCTCGTGCTGTACGTGTTCGGTACACCGGGCCAGCAGCGCTTCTGGTTCATGTGGGACGACCTGGTACGCGGCGCGATCGGTGCGGTCGTGCTCGCCGACACCCGACGGCTCACCGACTGCTTCCCCGCGCTCGACTACTTCGAGAGCTGCGGGCTGCCGTACATCGTCGCCGTCAACCACTTCGAGGGAACGCCGTCGTACGAGGCGGAGGATGTCCGGGAGGCCCTGACGGTGCCGCCGCACGTGCCTGTTGTGATCATGGATGCGCGCAACAGGATCACCGTCGTCGAGTCGCTGCTGGCCCTGGTCGGCCACGCCCTCGACGCCACCCCGGCATAGCTCGCTCGCAACACGTAACGGAGAACCGCGATGCGGAAGATACTCATAGTCGGAGCCGGTCAGTCCGGTCTCCAGCTCGCCCTCGGACTTCAGTCCCGTGGGTACGAAGTCACGCTGATGTCCAACCGCACCGCCGACGAGATCCGCTCCGGCCGGGTCATGTCGACGCAGTGCATGTTCGACACGGCGCTCCAGTACGAGCGTGACTACCAGATCAACTTCTGGGAGTCCCAGGCCCCGCGCATCGAGGGCCTCGGCATCTCGGTCGCCGCACCTGACTCCTCCCGCGCCGTCGACTGGGTCGGGAAGCTGGACGGCTTCGCCCAGTCCGTCGACCAGCGCGTGAAGATGGCCGGCTGGATGGAGACGTTCGCCCAGCGCGGCGGACAGCTCGTCATCCACGGCGCCGCCGTCTCCGACCTGGACTACTTCTCCCGCACCTACGACCTGGTGATGGTCTCCGCGGGTAAGGGCGAGCTGGTCTCCATGTTCGGCCGGGACGCCTCCCGTTCGCCGTTCGACGCCCCGCAGCGCGCCCTGGCCGTCGCGTACGTCCACGGATTGGGCCCGCGCCCCGAGCACCCCGAGTTCAATGCGGCCCGCTGCAACCTGGTCCCCGGCGTCGGTGAACTCTTCGTGATGCCGACCCTGACCACATCCGGCCATGCCGACATCCTGTTCTGGGAGGGCATTCCGGGCGGTCCGCTCGATGTGTTCCAGGGCATCAAGGACCCCTCCGAGCACCTCGCCAAGACGCTGGAGCTCATGGAGCGGTTCACGCCGTGGGAGTACGCCCGCGCCACCAAGGTCGAACTGACCGACGCCAACGGCACCCTGTCGGGACGCTACGCCCCGACCGTCCGCAAGCCGATTGGCCGGCTGCCCGGTGGTGGCCTGGTGCTCGGTGTGGCCGATGTCGTCGTCGCCAACGACCCGATCACCGGCCAGGGCTCCAACTCCGCCTCCAAGTGCGCCAACGCCTACCTGGAGTCGATCCTCGAACACGGCGACCGCGAGTTCGACGCGGACTGGATGCAGGCCACGTTCGACCGTTACTGGGACACCGCACAGCACGTCGTGAAGTGGACCAACGCGATGCTCGGCGTACCGCCGGAGCACGTGCTGAACCTCATCGGTGCCGCGGGCCAGCTCCAGCCGGTCGCCGACCGCTTCGCCAACGGCTTCAACGACCCGGCGGACTTCGAGAACTTCTTCTTCGACCCCGAGAGGACGAACGCGTACCTCGCCGAGGTCTCTGCGGCTGTGTAGGCGTCCGGCCTGCTGGGGGAACGTCGGCGTCTGTGGGCCGCCCCCGACGGCCCACGGACGGCCCGGCCGTCGCTGTGACGAGCGGCCCTGACACCCTCGTGGCAGTCAGGGGCTCGTGACCTCCCAGACCCTTGGGGCAGGAGCGGTGTCACGCGGGCCCGACATCGCCCCGTGACACCGCCCGATGCCCGGGGCCCGTCCCTGCGCCGACGCCCTCGTCGGCGGGCGCCCGGGCCAAGACGCGGTGATCGCGCTCTTCACAAACTCCGCCCTCGCGTCGATAGTGGTCGTAACGGATCGACAAGGGGCCGCAGGGCGGTTCGGCGGGACAAACGGGGGATCCATGAGCGTCATTGTTTCCACGGTGGTTGTGCTCGCGGCCGCGGTCGGAGCGTGCCTGGTCGTACTGCGGCGCAGAGGCGGCTCGGGGGAAAGCGGGGCACTGCAGCGTGGGGCATCGGCCCAGGGGCTCGCACAAGGGCTGGGCATCATGCCCAGGGCGTGACCGCCACTGACCACCACTCAGCCAGTCGTGCTCCGTCTCCGGTCACGCCGGCCCCGCCTACCGCTGGGGCGCCGACGAAGAGCTGTAGCCCGCGTCCGATCCCGTCGACGACCCCTGCGGGAGCTGCGGCAGCTCGTACGACGACAGCGCCGCGCCCCGTGGATCGGGCCGCACGGCACCCAGCAGCGGATTCGACGCCACAGGGGAGACCTTCACCTGGGCGCCGGGCCGGGGCGCCTGCACCACCTGACCGTTGCCGATGTACAGCGCCACATGAGTGGCTTTCGGGAAGTAGACCACCAGGTCACCCGGGCGCAGCGCGTTCAGCGGCACCTTCGGCAGCTGCCGCCACTGCTCCTGCGACGTCCGCGGAATGACGCGGCCCGCCGAGGCCCACGCCTGCGAGGTGAGTCCCGAGCAGTCGAACGAGTCGGGCCCCTCCGCGCCCCACACGTACGGCTTGCCGACCTGCCCGATCGCGTACGTCACCGCCTCGCCGCCCGCCCGGGACGGCGGCCCGGCCGCGGACAGGGCCCCGGAGGCGGTCAGCGTGTCCTGGGCCTTCGCCATGTTCCGCTGTTCCAGCCGGGACAGCTCGGCGAGCTGTGAGCCGGAGAGCTCGGCCAGCATCGCCTCGACAGCCTTGAGACGCGACTGCACCGCGTCCCGCTGCGTTCTCTGCCGGGCGGCCAGCTCCCGCTGCCGGTCCAGCACCTTGCGTGACGCGGCGGCCAGGTCGTCGGCTCGTTTCTCGGCACTGCTGAGCCGCTTCACGGTCGCGGCCCGTCCGGCCGCCGCACGCCGGACCACATGCTCCTGATCCAGGAAGTGCTCGGGATCACGGGCCAGCAGCAGCCGCATGTACGAGGCGATCTCGGACTGCCCCTGGTACTGCTCACGCGCCAGTTGCCCCGCTTCGTCGCGGCTGTCGGCCAGCGCGGTCCGGGCGGCGGCGCGGGAGGCGTCGAGCTTCTTCGCGCGCGCCGCGTACTTCTTCAGCTCCGCCGCGGTCCCGTTGTACGTCTCGGTGGCCTCCTCGGCCTGCTGGTACAGCTTCTGCATCTCGGTCAGCAACTGGGCGACGCTCCTGCCCGTGACGGAAGGGGCGGCGGGCTTCCCGGCCGGGCCTCCGGCGGGGCTCGGGTCCACGGGTGCGGCAACCGCCGGCGAGGTCGCGGCGAGCGCCGTCAGGGTCGCGGCGCAGACCGCACGCAGGAGTACGCCTGACACGTCATCACCTCCGGTGACGGGGCCGATCGGGCGACTGCCCCATGAGTGAGCGCAACGACTCCATACGGTCATTCGGTGGAAGGCGATGCAAGAACCGGGAGGTGTGGCGACAGGGGGTTCGCCCGGAAGGCGGCCGGAGGGTGCGGGATCCCGGGAGCTGTGCCAGGATCGTCCGCCCGTCGACCGCCCGACCGCCCGTCCGCCCGGCCGCCCGTCGACCGCCCGGCCCGGATCGGCCCGATCCGGACGGGATGGGACGGGATGGGGCGGGATGGGACGGGACGGGATGGGACGGGATGGGATGGGACGGGATGACGGACGGCCGTCAGGCGACCGGGAAGGCGTAGAAGATCCTGCCGCGCTGGACGACAGCGATCTTTCCGGCCGTGAGGACCCGGTACGGAGCGGTGACCGTGGCCCCCGCCGGATCCTGGGCGCCGATGTCCTGGAACTTCCACAGCCTGCGCCCGTCCTGTGCCGCGAACGCGGTGACCTGGACCCCGTCCGCGGTCAGCAGGGTCCAGCCGGTCGAGCTGAGCGTCACCGCGGGGGCGGCGGTGCCGGGCGGGGCCTCCGTCGAGCGCCGCCAGCGCAGCCGCCCCGTGTCCCGCTCGACCGCGCCCACCTCCTGGTTGCGGTTGGTGGTGTGCAGAAGCGATCCGGCGGCGACGGAGGTCCCGTACGCGGTGCCGGTGGCGCCGTTCAGCGTCCACTTCGGCTTGCCCGCGGGGAGCTCGAATGCCTGGAGGTTGTCGCCCACCGCCGCGTACAGCAGGCCCCGGTCGTCGCCCATGGCTGCCCCGTCCGGTGCGACGGCGCCGATCGGCCTGCTCCACAGCTGCTTGCCGGTCTTCCGGTCGAAGCTCCGGAAGACGGCCTTGCCCTTGGCGGCCTTGACGTCGCCCGGTGTGAGTGTGGCCGGGCTCTGACGGACGACCACGTCGTCCTGCCCGGTCGCGATCAGCCGGTACACGGGCGCGGCCGGTCCGCGCCCGGTGGGCACGGGCGTGCGCCACAGCTCCGTGCGCTGCACGATGTCGTAGGCGAAGAGGTACGACCTGACGACCTGGGTGTCCTTGCCGCGCTTCTTTCCCTTCTTCGGAGGCGGGGCCTTGACCGTGACCTTGTGGGAGCCGGTGAACCAGATCGCCGGCCCGGACGCGCCGACGATCTCCGAAACCGAGAGGCCGGGTGCCCCGGCGAAGTGGTCCGCGTATTCCGCCCGGTGGACGACCTTGCCGTCCGTCGGCGACAGCCACAGGAACGCGGACGGAGCCGCGACGAAGCAGAGATCCGTCCCGGCCGGCAGCGCCGCCTGTCCCTTGGCGGCGTCCGCGCTCTTCCATGCGGGGCGCCCGGTGCGCAGATCGATGCCGGTCGCTCCGCTGTCGCCGGTCAGCACCAGCCACCGGTCGTTCCACAGGGCGGCGGTGAGCGGCTGAGGTTCGGCTGCCGGGTGCGTGTACACCCAACGCGGCTGCGGGGGCAGTCCCGCGACGGCGGCGCCGCTGCGGCTCGGCGCGGGCTTGGGATCGTCCGTCGTGCCTCCGTCGTCGGACCCGAACGCGAGAACGCCGCCCGCGCCGACGGCCAGTCCGGCGGCCCCGGCGGCGAGCCCGATGATGAGGCTGCGCCGACCGACGGCGGGCGCCGGGGCGGCAGCGGGGACGGCAGCGGGCGCGGGAGTCACCGGGACCGGCAGCGGGCGGGACGGCGCCGATACGGAGGGCGGGAGCACGGCGGGGAGCCTGGCGGCGGGTGCGGCGGGTGCGGCGGGTGCGGCGGGTGCGGCGGGTGTGGCGGGCGCGGCGGGCGTGGGTGTGGCGGGTGCGAGTGTGGCAGGTCTGGCAGGTGTGGCGCCTGCGGCGGGAAATCCGGGGGCCGGCGCGGTGAGTTCGCGGGGGACGGACAGCTGGGTCGTGGGCCGGTCGGTCGTCGGGACGCGGCGCCCGATGTCCCCGAGCTGCGTGGTGCTGGTGTCCCCGGAGAGAGCGAGTTGGCCGGAAGGCGCGCCGGACGGTGCTTCCGACGGGGTGGCGTCGGAAGGCTCACGGGGGGCGGCGTCGGCCGGCTCAGCGGCGGGCGGCGCGTCGACGGGTCCGTCGGCCCGCCCCTTCACGCAGGCGTCCACCGGTCCGTCGGCCTCCCCGTCCACGGGCCTGCCGACCGGGGCGTCCGCCGACTCGCTCGCCGGGGTCTCCACGGGGAGACCCGCCTCGGCCAACTCCCGTGCCCTCACACCCTGTTCCCCGACCGTCGCGGACAGGCGCTCCGGCAGCCAGCCGCCCTTCGCCAGGCCCGCCGCCCCTTCGAGCGCCAGCTCCGTTGCCACTGTCCCCGCACTCGGCCGGCCGGCCGGGTCCTTCGCCAGGCAGCGGGCGATCAGGTCACGCAACTCCTCCGGCACCGCGCCGAGTTCGGGGTCGGTGTGGGCGATCCGGTCGGCGCCCTCGGCGGCCGGTCCGTCGGCGAGCGGGGTCGTGCCGGTTGCCGCGTACGCCAGCAGCAGGCCCAGCACGAAGAGATCGGATGCCGGTCCCGGCTCCTCACCCTCGACCTGTTCCGGGGTGAGGTAGCCGAGCCGTACGGACAACTGCCCGCCGGGCCGTGCCTCGGCGGCGGCCGCCGCGCCCAGGGGGCCGAACGCGGTGAGCCGCGGTCCGTCCTCGGCCAGCAGGACCGTCCCGGGGGCCAGGCCCTGGAGCACGGCTCCGGTGGCGTGCACACGCGACAGCGTCTCGGCGATGCCCGCGCCCAGTATCCGCACGGCACGCTCGGGAAGCGGACCCGCGACCTCGATCGCCTCGGAGAGCGTCAGCGCGGGTACGTAGGGGCTGGCCGTCCACGACAGGTCCTCGTCCGCGCCGCCGTCCGGCAGGCCGAGCTGCGGCTGCACCCAGCCGCCGGTCAACCGGTCCGCGGTGCGGGCCTCCGCCTGGAAGCGGCGCCGGAACGCGGGCAGCGCGGCCAGTTCGGGACGGGCGGCGGTGACCACCACGGGTCTGCCGGCGGCCGGGTCGTGCGCGAGGTACTGCACGGCGCTCGCGGTCTCGCGGAACCGCGCCAGCACCGTGTACGGACCGATGAGGCGTGGATCGTCCTGACGCAGCGCCTCCATGGCGCACCCCCTTGCTGACCGTGCCCGGCACCAGAGCGTCGATCTTAGACCGGCCTCTTCGCGCCGCCGGGCCCCGCACCGTCAGCCCGGCTTCGACCAGGGCCACTTGGGGCTGTGCCGCTCGCGGCCCTCGGGAGCGTACTCGTACACCCAGCCGCGCGGAATCCCCAGCCGTTTGGAGTGACCGGCCGGAACCCGGCGGTACGCGTACACGGTGGCAGGCCCGCCGTCGGCAGCCGGTACCGGGACCTCGTACCACTTGGGCGGATGACCGGTCGGACCGACGAGGACGGGCAGTACCCGGCCGTCCAGGGGGCCGCCGGCGAAGGGGGTGTTCTCGCTTCTCACCGCCCCAGTCTGACCGATCAGTCCCCGGGCAGCAGATGGGCCGCCGCGCCGACCACGGGGATCAGCCGCTGCGCCAGCCGCCCGGCCGGACCCGCGGCGGTCTCCTGCGGCAGCAGCTGCGCCACCGCCGACGCGGTCTCCGGGTCCGTCGCCGCCGTCGCGGCCAGCAGCCCGATCAGCTGGTCGACCAGCCAGTCGCGCAGATCCTCAGCGGCGGGCTGCTTGCCCTCGTCCAGCCAGATCAGGGACGCCGCTTCGACGGCCGCGATCCAGGTGCGCACCATCATCCCCAGCCGTGTCCCGCGCCCGTCCCGCGCGGCGGTGGCGCCCCGGCCCAGGTGCAGCAGGATCTGTTCGGCCGCCGCCCGCCGAACCTCGTCGACGATCGCGGTCGTGCGCGACGTCTCGACGACGCTTCCGCCGCGCAGCAGCGCGCTGAAGCCGGCGTCGTGCTCGTCCACGAAGGCGAGATAGCGGTCGAGCACCCGCTGCACCCGCTCGGTGGGCGGCCCCACGGGCGGCTCGTTGAAGCACAGGATCAGTTCCTCGGCGGCCGACCTCAGCGCCGCCTCGTACAACTGCTGCCGCCCGCCCGGGAAGTAGCGGTACACGAGTGGGCGGGAGACCCCGGCGACCGTCGCCACCTCGTCGAGCGAGACCTCGTCGGGGGCCCGGTGCGCGAACAGGGTGAGCGCCGCACCGAGAAGCTGGGCGCGACGCTCCTCGACGCTGAGTCGTCGGTACGCTCGGGTCGTCGGCGCGGCACTGGTCATGTCATGAAGCCTAAGCGCTCCGCCCGGACGGGCAACGGGGCCTCGGCCCAGCGCCTGTCGGGTGACCTTCGACCGGAGAGCGTACGTGCCAGGGTGTGGCCGCCCGGTCAGAGGTCACCCGGCAGGCGCTCAGGCGAGCAGACCGGATCTCTTCCACAGCCTGCGCCCCACTCCGTTCAGCACCCCGATGTCGTCGAGGAAGTCCGTCAGCCGCTTCGCGCCGCTCTGCATGACCTCCGCCCGGTGACCGCTCGCCTTCACCTGCGCGACGGCCTCACGGCGGTCCAGGCCGACGTTCTCGTACACCTGCGGGTTGACGAAGCAGACGGAGAAGACGCGGGCCGCCTCGCCGGAGCTCACCCGGGTCAGCTCGCGTTCCCAGCGCGGCGCGGTCACCATCTGGCGGCGCAACTCCTCGCGGGCGTACCGGACGTGCCGCGCCTCTTCCACGACATGGATGCGGGTCACCCCGCGCACCAGCGTCTGCACCCGCTCGTCCGGGAACGTCAGCCGCTGCATCCAGTCGAGGATCTCCTCGCCGAGCAGGGTCGCGGCGAACGAACCGGGCGTGGTGGACACGCTCTTCAGGACGCGCGCGAGGTTGTGGTAGACGCGCGGCACGGGGTAGTCGGGTGCCTCGCCCCACTTGATCATGCGGCCGAACATCATCGAGTGGCGGCACTCGTCGGCGATCTCGGTGAGCGCGTAGCGGACGTGGTTGCTGGTCACGGGCCGGTCGTAGATGTGCCGGACGAGCAACTGCATCAGGATGATCTCGAACCATATGCCCAGCGAGGCAAGTGAGGCCGCCTCGTGCCGGGACAGGTCCAGCCGCTGCTCCTCGGACATCTTCCGCCACAGCGGGGTGTCGTAGAGCGAGACGAGCTCGGGCGGCCAGAACCACTTGCCGTCCTCGATCGGCGCGTCCCAGTCGAGTTCCTTGTCCGGGTCGAAGGAGTGCTTGGCCGAGGAAGCGAGCAGCCGCTCGGCGATCTGCTCGCGGTCCCGGAGCGGGCCGAGTGCGTCGCGAAGCAACTGCACGTCGCGTTCGGTCACTGTCGTCATGGCTGGAGGCACCTCGCACATGGGTTACCGGCGGTCACCTCTTATGAGACTCTTCGTCAGCAAGGCAGTCAATCCCTTGCGCGCGACTTGTTGACCCTGCGTCTACCAACGTGTGAACCTGCCAACTGACGCAACTTCCACGGGACTTACCGAAGCGCCTGAGGCGAGAAGGAGCCGTCCGTGTCGACACACGACCTCTACACCACCGCCCCCGACACACCGCTGTGGCAGGTGCCCGCCTCCGGTGCCGCCCGCTTCAGCTGGGAGTACGACGACGGCCGCGAACGCCTCCTCGCCCTCTACCAGAAGGGCAAGGACAAGCAGTGGGACGGCAACAAGCGCATCGACTGGTCCCTGGAGGTCGACCCCGCGGACCCGCTCGGCACCCCGGACGACGCCCTCACCCTGTACGGCACCCCGCACTGGGCGAAGATGACCGACAAGGACCGCGGCGAGCTGCGCCGGCACTACACCGCCTGGCAGTTCAGCCAGTTCCTCCACGGCGAGCAGGGTGCCATGGTCTGTGCCGCCAGGATCGTGGAGTCCGTCCCCGACCTGGACGCGAAGTTCTACTCCGCGACCCAGACCATGGACGAGGCCCGGCACGCGGAGATATACGGCCGGTTCCTGCACGAGAAGGTCGGGATGCTCTACCCGGTCAACGACAACCTCCAGGCGCTCCTCGGGGACACCCTGCGGGACTCCCGCTGGGACATGCCCTACCTCGGCATGCAGGTCCTCATCGAGGGCCTCGCCCTGGCCGCCTTCGGCATGATCCGCGACACGACGACCAAGCCGCTGCCCCATCAGATCCTCGCCTACGTCATGCAGGACGAGGCCCGGCACGTCGCCTTCGGGCGGATGGCACTGCGCGACTACTACAAGCAGCTGAGCGACGCCGAGCTGCGCGAGCGCGAGGAGTTCGTCATCGAGGGCTGCTATCTGATGCGCGACCGGCTCCGGGGCGTCGAGGTGCTGGAGAACTTCGGCATCGGCAAGCGGGAGGCCGAGGAACTGTCCGAGCAGTCACCGTTCCTCCAGCTCTTCCGCAAGCTGCTGTTCAGCCGGATAGTGCCGTGCGTCAAGGACATCGGCCTGTGGGGCGAACGTCTCCAGAAGGCCTATGTCGACATGGGTGTCTTCGAGCTCGGTGACTCCAACCTGGACCTGCTGATGGCCCAGGACGAGGAGCTGGCCGAGCAACTGGACCGAGACCGGTTCGCGGCCGAGGAGGAGGCCCGGGTCGCGGAGGTCGAAGAGGCGATCGTCCAGGGCGGGACCGGCTCCTCCGGGGACTGAACCGAGAGGACCGCGGGCACCCGGCGGGCAGGGAAGGGCGGGCCGGCCGTCGTCGTCGGACCGCCGTGGTCGCACCGGTGAGGGCAGGGCATGCGGCCACGGCGGGAAGGCCGAGGGGCGGTTCGGGATGTTCCGGCAGTGCCACAGCGCGGGGCGCGCGAGGCGGGAGACAATGGACGTACGCCATTCGCCGCCCAGGAAGGACGCTCCGTATGACGACCCGGCCCCTGCCTCTCACCGCGGGCTCCGAAGCCGCCCGCCGCAGTCTCGAAGGACTGGCCCTGGGTGACGCGTTCGGCGAGCGGTGGTTCCCGCTCTTCCGGGAGCCCCGGCGGGCGTTCAACGAGATCAAGGCGCGCCGCACTCCCGAGGAACCGGTCTGGCACTGGACCGACGACACCGCACTCGCCCGCGCCCTGATGCGCGTCATCGACGAGCACGGCCGCGTCGAACAGGATCGTCTCGCGCTCTGTTTCGCCCTGACCTTCGACGCCGACCCGGCTCGCGGCTACGGCCACGGCATGCACATGCTGCTGCCCGCGCTGCTGGACTCACCGGCCGACTGGCGCACGCTGGCCCCCGGACTCTTCGAGGGCGGCAGCCTCGGCAACGGCGCGGCGATGAGAGTGGCGCCGCTCGGCGCGTACTTCCACGAGGATGTCGACCGCACCGTCGAGCAGGCGTCACTGCAGGCGGCCGTCACCCACGCACACCCGGAGGGAATCGCGGGCGCGGTGGCCGTCGCGGTCGCGGCGGCTCTTTCGGTCCGTGGCGAGTTCAGCCTGGCCGCGGTCCACGACCGCACCCCCGAAGGGCTCGTACGCGACGGCCTGCGCCGAGCCATGGACGTCCCCTTCGCCACCGAACCGTGGAAGGCCGCCGACCTGCTGGGCAACGGACAGCGCATCCGCGCCGACGACACGGTCCCGTTCGCCCTGTGGACCGCGGCGCGGCACCCGGCGGACCTGGAAGCGGCGCTCTGGGCGACGGCCGAGGGCTTCGGCGACGTCGACACGACCTGCGCCATCACCGGCGGCGTCGTCGCCGCGGCCACCGGGGTCGACGGGGTGCCCGCACCGTGGCTGCGACGCAGGGAGCCGCTGAACTGAGGCCGTCGGGCGCGCGGTTGCTACCTGGCCGCGGGTCGGCCCCGCGTGGTTGCTCCCCGGCCGTGGGTCGGCCTCGCACGGCGGCTTCCCGGCCGCGGGTCAGCGCTCGGCGCGGTGGTTCCCCGGCCGCCGGTCAGTCCCTCGCGCCCGGTGCCGGGAAGGGCCTGCGCAGCGTGAACGCCCGCTCCGTCGGGCCGTGTTCGCGCAGATGGCTCAGGCGCTCCTCGGCGTCCCGCACCGTCGGGCGCACACCCGCCTCCACCCACCACAGGGCCGTCATCGCCTCCTCCACCCGCGCGAACCACTCGCGTCGCCGCGCCATCAGCTCGCGGTGCCGACCCTGGTACATGAACGCCGTCAGCGCGTCACTGTCGCGCCACACCGACATGTTCACGATCAGCCAGGTGTCGTCGAAGACCGCTACGTCAGTGGCGTTGCCGCTCTCGCTCTTCAGCCGCCAGACGAAGCCCGCGGCCTGATCGGCGACCGCGTTCACCGGATCGAGGGCGTCGACGAAATCCTTCAGCTCGGGGGAGTCCAGGGGGAATCGGAGACGGGATATGTTCACCTGGGCCAGCTCGTGGCCGGTCTGCGGGTCCGGTGGCGTCATGCTCGCACGGTAGCCAGCACGTCTTCGACCACGCGGGCCGTTCCGAGCAGTGAGATGTCCGCCCCGCGCCCCATTGCAGCCCGACAGGGCAGCCGTCCGCCGTGAACCCGGCGGGCACACTCGCGGCGGGATGCCCACCGAGATTGAAGACAGCGGAGGTAGGTCCGGGCACGGGCCGCGGAGCGGGTCGGCACCCCGGCGGACGCGAGCCCGGTCCGTGTCCGCCATGGGGTCAGCCTCTCAGGGCCGCCTCCATGACGGCCCGGGCGATCGGGGCCGCGCTGCCGCCGCCGCTGATGTCCGCCCGGTTCGCGGCGGCGTCCTCGACGACCACGGCGACCGCGACGGAGGGCTGCGCCGCGTCGGGCGCCTGCGCCCAGGAGATGAACCAGGCGTACGGCCTGCCCGAGTTGTCGATGCCGTGCTGGGCGGTGCCGGTCTTGCCGCCGACCCTCACTCCGTCGATCGCGGCGTTGGACCCGGTGCCCTCCTCCACGACATCGACCATCATCCGCCGCAGCCGCATGGCCGTCAGCGGATCCATCGCCCGGTGGTAGGTGCGCGACCCGCTCCGGTGGACGGTCGAGCCGCTCTTCGTGGTCGTACGGTCCACCAGATACGGGTACTTGAGGTCGCCGCCGTTCGCCACGGCCGCGGCCACCATCGCCATCTGGAGCGGTGTGGCCGTCGTGTCGAACTGGCCGATCGACGAGAGCGCCAGCTGGTCGTCGGACATCTCGGTGTCGAAGTTGCTCTTCGCCACCCCTGACGGGATCTTCAGCCCGGTGTCGTTGAAGCCGAACTTCCGTACCGCGTCCACCATGCCCTTGAGCCCCACCCGCACCCCCAGCTCCGCCATCACGGTGTTGCAGGAGACCCGGATCGCCTCGGCGAGCGAGGCGTTCTCGCAGCCCTCCGCCTCGTTGGGCAGCGTGGTCGTCGTACCCGGCAGGACATAGGGGGACGGGGTGTCGGTCGCGTCGTCGGGAGCGGAGACGACTCCTGTGTCGAGCGCCGCCGCCGCTGTCACGATCTTGAAGGTGGAGCCCGGCGGATACGTCTGCCGGATCGCCCGGTTGAGCATCGGCTGGCTCCGGTCCGCATTCAGCCGCCGCCAGGTGTCGGTGACGGACGAGCCCGTGCCGGAGAGCAGTCCGGGATCGTACGAGGGGGTCGAGACCAGCGCCAGGATCCTTCCGGTCGACGGCTCGACGGCGGCGACCGCCCCCCGCCGCCCGCCCAGCCCGTCGTAGGCGGCGCGCTGCATCGAGTCCTTGATCGTCGTGACGACGTTGCCGCCGGGCTGCCGGCTGCGCGTGATCTCGTTCCACAACGGGAACGCGGCGAGCATCGAGTCCGTGCCGGAGAGGATGCCGTCCTCCGCGTTCTCGATCAGGGTCGTGCCGTACGTCTGCGAGGCGTAACCGGTCACCGGCGCGTACAGCGGGCCGTTCCGGTACGTGCGCTCGTAGGCAAGCTGCTCGCCGGTGTCCCTGGAACCGGTGACGGGGGCGCCGCCGACCAGGATGTTGCCGCGCGGCTGGCTGTAACGGCCGATGGTGGTACGGCGGTTGGCCGGGTTGGCGTCCAGGCTGTCCGCTTCGAAGACCTGGATGCGGGCGGCGTTCACCAGCAGTGCCACGAGCAGCAGCAGGAGGAGCGCGGCGGCCCGGCGGATGTAGCGGATCACGGCCCGACCTCCGGGGCTCGCCACGAGCGGGGGATCTCGGGCCACGCGTCAGGGATCACAGCTCGTCCTCCGTCATCGGCGCGATGATCCCGGTCTCCACCGGGACGGGGTGCGGTCGGCGGGCCTGGTCGCTGACCCGGACCAGCAACGCCACGATGATCCAGTTGGTGACGACGGACGAACCGCCCTGGGCGAGGAACGGCATCGCCATACCGGTCAGCGGGATCAGCCCCATCACCCCGCCCGCGATCACGAACACCTGGAGCGCCAGGATCGAGGAGAGACCGATCGACAGCAGCCGCCCGAAGGTGTCGCGCAGGGCGAGTCCGGCCCGGTAGCCGCGGGCGACGAGCAGCGTGTACAGCAGGAAGATCGCGGTCAGCCCGGCGAGGCCGAGCTCCTCGCCCGCGGTGGCCAGAATGAAGTCGGACTTGGCGGCGAAGCCGATGAGGATGGAGTGGCCGAGCCCGAGTCCGGTGCCGAGCATCCCGCCCGCGGCGAACGCGAACAGCGACTGGGCCAGTTGGCCGGGGCCCAGTCCGGCGTCGATGGAGGCGAACGGGTCGAGCCAGTCCTGGACCCGGCTGTGTACATGCGGTTCGAGTGATCCGACGACGAACGCGCCGACAGAGGCGAGGAGCAGGCCCACCGCGATCCAGCCGGTCCGGCCCGTCGCCACGTACAGCATGATCACGAAGAGGCCGAAGAAGAGCAGCGAGGTGCCCAGATCGCGCTCCAGGACCAGCACGCAGACGCTGAGCAGCCAGATCGCCACGATCGGGCCGAGCACCCGGCCGGTGGGGAACTGGAGCTTCCAGATCTTTCGGCCGGTGAAGGCGAGGGCGTTGCGGTTCGCGGCGAGGTACGCGGCGAAGAAGACGGCGAGCAGGATCTTGGCGAACTCGCCCGGCTGGAAGGAAAATCCGCCGATCCGGATCCAGATCTTGGCGCCGTTCACCGCAGGGAAGAAGATCGGCACGATCATCAGGACCAGAGCGGCGGCGACCGAGAGGTAGGCGTACCGCTGGAGCACCCGGTGGTCGCGCAGGAAGACGACCACCGCGATGAAGAACGCCACACCGAGCGTGGACCAGATCAGCTGGGTGGGTGCCGCCTGGTCCTTCGGGGTCTCCAGATCGAGGCGGTAGATCAGTACCAGGCCGAGTCCGTTGAGCAGTACGGCGATCGGCAGCAGGAGCGGATCCGCGTACGGGGCACGGAAGCGGACCGCGAGGTGGGCGAGGAGAGCGAGCAGTCCCAGCCCGCCGCCGTAACCGGCCACATCCGGTGGGACCGCGCCGCTCCTGGCCAGGCCGACGGCGGCGTAGCCGTAGACGGAGACGAGGACGGCCCCGACGAGGAGCAGCAGCTCGACTCCGCGCCGCTTGGGCAGACGTGGATCGGGCGGCGGTGCGTCCGCCGTCGTTGCGGTCATGCCACGCAACGTAGCAAGAGGTGGTGGCTATTTCCCTTATGTCATAGCGGGTATGTCCGCAGACGGGTTCATCCGGGTCTGCCGCGGACCGTCGCCGGCGGGGCAGCGGCACCGACGCCCCGTCACTTCTGGTGACCCGGCCCCGAATCCGGAACGCTCCGGCTGTCCGCCGCCCCGCTGCCCTGCCGTCCGCCGCCCGCCGCCCGCCGTCCCTGGTGGGCCGCCTCAGTGCTGGTAGGGGTTCTGCCCCTGACCGCCCGGCGCGTATCCCGGCTGCCCCTGGCCCTGCGCCGGGCCGAACGGATTGCCGTCCTGCGAGGCGGCCTGCTGGGCCAGCAGCTGCTCGGCCTGCTCCTTCGGGATCTGCTGCTCCCCGCCGCAGAACGTGCACTGTGTGGCGTACTTCGTCGAGAACGGGAACAGCGGCACGAAGAACAGCGTGAACTTCGTGACCCGCTTGCGCAGTGTGTGCGCGGCCGGATTGCCGCACCAGCCGCAGACGACCGTCAGGATGGCCAGCTGGTACAGATAACCCCGCGTACCAAAAATGATCATGTTGTGGGCCCCTTCCCCGTATTACCCAGAAGTGCCTGCCGGCAGAGCGCCAGCAGTCTTTCGTCCTCGTATGTGTCGTGGCTGCCGTATCCACCGTCCATCGCGTTGTGACGGCGGACGGAGGCGAGTTCGGCGCGCAGCACAGGTGCTGCGTCCGACCCTGCACCAGCGACACCCGTCCGCGCCAGACATTCCGCCACCCGGACCCGGACGGGACGATTCTTCTCCCAGGCCGCAAGGAGGACCGGCAGCGACTGGTCGGCCCGTCCTGACACGTCCCACAGGGCGATCGCCGCGTCCACGCGCAGCCACGGCTCCTCGTGCCCGAGCAGCGCGCGCAGCCGGGGCGCGGTCACCGCCGCCCGCGTCCCGAGCCTGCCGAGCGCGTTCACCGCCGAGCGCCGCTCCTGGACGCGTTCCGCCTGAAGGGCCTCGATCAGCACCGGCAGCACGGCGTCGGCATCCCCGTCGATCGCCCACAGCGCCTGAGCGGTCTCCGTCGCCGAGGTGCTGCCGGGACGGCGCAGCAACGCGCGCAGCTCCGGTACGGCGCTGTGCGCCGAGGGCCCGAACGAACCGAGTGCCCGCAGCGCCGCCGTACGCAGCCACTCGCCCCGGTACTGCGGCGCCCCGCGCAGGACGCGCAGCACTTCCGGCAACGCCTCGTCCGCCCGGAGCGCGGCCAGTCCCCTGAGCAGCGGGCTCGCCCGGTCGTACGCACCCTCGTCGAGGCGGACCTCGCCGAGCCTGCGGCGCAGGGCGGCGGCCAGCGGGGCGGCTGCCGTCCCCAGGCGGTCGAGGGCGAACCCCACATCGTGCGGCACCTCGGGCAGCTCCAGTGCGGCGGCCAGAGCCGGCACGGCACGGGCATCGCCCAGCCGGGCCAGTGCCTTCACGGCGCTGCCGAGCCCCGGAGGCCCGCTCGGCCAGTCCTGAACCCAGGCGCCCGGGTCCGCCGCCACCCTCGCCGCCAGCGCGTCGGCGGCGGGCGCGGCGAGCCCGAAGAGCTCCTCCAGCACATGCGCGGCGGTCTCGGCCAGTCGTGGCTCGGGAGTGGCGAGCTGCTCGCCGACCAGCCGGACCAACTCCTCGTACGAGCCGCGCCAGGCCCGGATCAGTCCACTGCTCATCCGGAGCGCGTCGACCCGTTGCTGGTGGTCGGGGCTGCGCAGCTGATCGGTCAGCAGGGCCGTCCGCTCGGCGATCCGGTCGTCGAGCCCGATGTGCAGCGTCCGCAGCAGGCCCGCCGTCCAGGGTGCGGTGCGTCCCGAGGTCTCCTCGTCGGACAACGCCCGCATCTGCCCCACCAGCGTCACGGGCCCGGTCCGCTCCTCGACGGGCGGATCCCCGGCCCCGGCCGCCTCGGTGCGCGCGTCGACGGCCGCGACCGCCTCTGCCTGCGCATCGGTCGCGGGGGCCGCGGACCGACGCACGGGCGCCGCGCGCAACTGCCTCAGGACCCCCGTCACCACCCGGACGACATCGCCCGGCAGCGCGTCCGGCGCGCACCGCGCCAACTGGGCCAGCGCGGCGAGCCGCAACCCCGGCGGGAACCCCTCACCGGCCAGCCGGCTCAGCCAGCCGGCCACCTGCCCGGCCAGCCCGCGATGCCGCAGCGCGACCCGTCCCGCGGCCTCGACGAGGGCGAGCCGCACCTCCTCGGACGGTTCCACCGGCAACCGCTCCCGCAGCAGCGCGAGAACCCGCACCGGGTGGCCGTGGAGCGTGGCGAGCGCCAGGGGCGCGGAGAGGCGTACCCCCGGGTCCTCGTCGGCCATCAGCTCGCAGAACACCCCGGCGCCCGCGGTGACGGCGGTCGCCGCCATCGCGTAGTTCGCCGCGCCCTCGAACTCCTCCTCGTCGATCTCGTCCTCGTCGTCCCCGTCCAGGTCGATGCCGCCGATGCTGGTGAGCAGCTCGACGATGCTGCCCCGGTCCTGAATCCCCGGATCCACGACCAGTTCGAAGAGAAACGGAATGCTGGCCAGCGTGCAGGCGTACACATCGCCCTGGTGGTGAACGGCCCCGTACATGCCGTCCAGTGCCGCCTCGCGCTGGGCCGGATCGGCGGACGCGAGACCCCACAGCATCGTCGGCACATCATCGGCAGGCCCGTAGGCATGCTCCATCGAGGCCCAGTCGACCTCGTCGATCCCCGCGAACACGCCATCGCCTCCCCACACGACTCCACGAAGCAGTGTCTGCGAGGAGTGTGCACCACCGCTCGGACGGTCCGCCCTCCACATACGGTCTTTTCATGGCGAACATGACAAGATCGTCCGTCATGCGCTATGGGCTCGGGGGGCGAAATCCGGACGCGTCGATCGGTGGACCGGACCGTCCGCCCTCCACGGCAGTGGTCCCACGGGCACCGATGGCAGCGATCCGGAAACCGGCGGAACCGGTCCGTCCGCCCGGCGGGCGTGCCTACCGTGCGGTCGGTAGCCCCCGGGCCCGGTCCGGGTCGAGGAGCGGCGCCAGCAGATCCCCGTGCCGCTCCAGCCGTGCTCCCATGTCGCCGGCCAGCAGGACCAGCTCTCCCGGCGCCCGGCACTCCTCGATCTCGGCCCAGGTGACGGGCGCCGAGACGGCCGGTTCGGGCCGGGCGCGCAACGTATAGGGCGTGGCGGTCGTCTTCGCCGCCGCGTTCTGGCTGAAATCGACGAACACCCTCCCTGGCCGCAACGCCCGCGTCATCCGGTGCACGACCAGGTCCGGAAGCTCCCGCTGCGCCTCGACGGCCAGCTCCTTCGCGTACGCCGACACCCGATCGGCGGGGGTCGGCTCCAGCGGCACGAGCAGATGCAGCCCCTTGGATCCGGAGGTCTTCCCGTACGCGGGCAGTCCGTCCGCCGCCAGCCGTTCGCGCAGCCACAACGCCACCGTGCAGCACTCCACCACGCTCGCGGGCGCCCCGGGGTCCAGGTCGAACACCATCCGGTCGGCGATCCCGGGCGCCTCGGCCCGCCACTGCGGAGTGTGGAACTCCACCACCAGGTTGGCCGCCCACATCAGCGAGGCCAGATCCTGCACGACCACCTGCCTGGCCTGCTTGTCCTCGTGGTGCGGCACGGCGGCGGTGCGCACCCAGGACGGCGTTCCCGGCGGCGGGTTCTTGGTGAAGAAGAGCTGGCCGTCCGGCCCGTCCGGATAGCGCAGGAAGGACACGGGCCGGTCGCGCAGATGTGCCAGCAGGGCTTGGCCCGCGGTGGCCGCGTAGTAGTGGAGCACCTCGCCCTTGGTGGTTCCGGTGGCCGGATACAGCACCTTGTCGAGATTGCTGAGCGTCAGTCGCCGCCCCTCCACCTCGGTGATCGGCGTCATACGATAAGAATCACATGTTTTTTACCGATCTCTAGGTATTTGTGCGGACACTCGGACACGAGGAGTGAAACAGTGCGGTCCATCTGGAACGGCGCCATCTCCTTCGGGCTGGTCAGCATCCCGATCAAGCTGGTCAACGCCACGGAGAGTCACTCGGTCTCCTTCCGTCAGATCCACCTCGCCGACGGCGGCCGGATCCGCTACCGGAAGGTCTGCGAACTCGACGAGGAGGAGGTCGCCGCAGGCGAGATCGGCAAGGCGTACGAGGACGCCGACGGCTCGATGATCCCGATCACCGACGAGGATCTCAGCTCCCTCCCGCTCCCCACGGCCAAGACGATCGAGATCGTCGCCTTCGTGCCGGCCGCGTCGATCGACCCGCTCCAGATGGACGCGGCGTACTACCTCTCCGCCAACGGGGTTCCGGCGGCCAAGCCGTACACCCTGCTGCGTGAGGCGCTGAAGCGGAGTCAGAAGGTGGCCGTGGCGAAGTTCGCGCTGCGCGGCCGTGAACGGCTCGGCATGCTGAGGGTGGTCGACGACGTGATCGCCATGCACGGCCTGCTCTGGCCGGACGAGATCCGCAGCCCCGAGGGGGTCGCCCCGGAGGCGGAGGTCACGGTCCGCGACACCGAACTCGACCTGGCCGACGCGCTGATGGCCACGCTCGGCGAGGTCGACATGGACTCGCTCCACGACGACTACCGCGAAGCGGTCGAGGAGCTCATCGCGGCGAAGGCGGAAGGCCGGGCCCTGGAGCCCGCGGAGGAGGGCGCCTCGGGCGGCGGCAAGGTCATCGACCTCATCGCGGCACTGGAGAACAGCGTGCGGGCGGCGAAAGAGGCCCGTGGCGAGGAACCGGGGACCGCCGAGGAACCGGAGACCGCCGACGAATCGGAGAATGCGCCCGTTGCCGGGGTCACCTCGCTCGCCGGCCGTAAGAAGTCGGGCGGAACCGGGGCGAAGAAGAAGGTCTCGGCGTCCACCGAGAAGACGGCCGCGAAGAAGTCGACGCCGAGCAGGGCGCCCGCCAAGAAGACCGCCGCACGGTCGACGACGAAGTCGTCCACCAAGACGACGGCCAAGTCGGCGGCGAAGAAGGCCACCGCGAAGTCGGACACGAAGGCGACGGCGAAGAAGGCGACCCCGCGCAAGCGCGCCTCGGCCTGAGGACCGGCCTGAGGACCGGCCTGAGGACCGGCCTGAAGACTGCCCTGAGGACCGGCCTGAGGACCGGCCTGAAGACTGCCCTGAGGACCGGCCTGAGGACCGGCCTGAAGGCGGGTGGCGCAGGTGCTGCGGGCGGAACGAGCCGGGACCGACGGCCGTTCCCGCACATGACCGACGGCCGTCCTGGGAGAGAGTCCCGGGACGGCCGTCGGCGTGCGGCGACGCAGGCGATGGGGGTCGGCCCGTGCCGTCAGCGGTCCGCCTGGGCCGACCGCGGTGTCAGTGCCGGCGGTACGAGTTCACGTATCCGGCCGCCGGAGTCCCGACACCCGTCACGTCGTCGTACCCCTTGACCGCCTTGAGCGAGGAGTCCTTGCCGAGGCTGCGCACCGACGTCAGCACACCGTCCGCCGCGTCGAAGCCATTGGCGAAGTCGACCCGGGCCACCGCGAGGTCGTGGTTCAGGCCCAGCGGGTGGTCGGTGACGTCGTGGTACGCCTTCGATCCGTACCGGTCGTAGATCGCCGGGTTGGCGAAGCCGATCGGCAGACCGTGCCGGGCCTGCTGCGCGAGCGCCTGGACACCGGCGATGACCGGCGCGGCGAGTGACGTGCCACCGATGCGGTACTCGTCGTAGCCGAGCGAGCCGTCGGGCAGCGTCTGGGTCTGGCCGACCAGGAACCCGGTGTTCGGGTCGGCGACGGCCGCGATGTCCGGAGCCGTGCGCATCCGCTGCTTCCCGTTCGCCTGCGCGAGCGAGTCCGGGACGACGCCGCGCTGGTAGAACGGCTGCTTCACGGTCGAGCTGGTGCCGCCGCCCGCGCCGGAGGTGTACCCGCCCGGGAAGTCCGTCCAGCTCCTGCCGTCGTCGGCGAGGTTCGCCTTCAGCGTGCCCCAGCCGGTCTCCCACTGGTACACGTCGTTCTTGCCGACGGCGAGCGAGGTGCCGCCGACCGAGGTCACCCAGGCGGAGTTGGACGGGACGTCGACCTGCTTCGTGCCGGTGGACGCGACGTTGTCGCCGGAGTCACCGGAGGAGAAGTAGAAGCCGATGCCCTCGATCGCGCCCATCTTGAAGACCTGGTCGTACGCGGCCGCGACGTCCGGGGTCTCGTTGGCCTCGATGTCGCCCCACGAGTTGGAGACGATGTCCGCGAGCCGGTGGTCGACGATCTTGTTCAGCGCGTCCAGCAGGTCGGCGTCGTAGCAGGAGGCGCCTCCCACGTACACGATGTCGGCGGCGGGCGCGACCGCGTGCACGGCCTCGACGTCGAGGGTCTCCTCGCCGTACCAGCCCGAGGCCCCGCACTCCTCGGTCTTCGTGTAGTCGGCCGGCAGCACCTGGGTGAGCTGCCCGCGCCGGTACGCGGCGTCGCCGTTGCGCTTGGCGTACTCGGCGGCGTCCTTCGCGATGGTCGGCGACGCGTACGCGTCGGTGATGGCGACGGTGACGCCCGCGCCGGTCCAGTCGCCCGCCCCGTACGCGGCACGCAACTGCTTGCCGGTGTAGCCCTTCACGGCATACGGCACCTTGGACCCGTAGGCGCTCGGCAGCGTCGACGCGGTCTTCGAGCCGTAGGAGGAGGAGAAGGGGCCGGAGTTGCGGAACACCTCGTCCGGCGGCGGCAGCGTCTCGTCGTGGCTCGACTTGTGCGGCGCGTTGTCCAGGCCGGAGACGGCGAGAACGGCGTCGCTCAGCCCGGCGGGCACGGAGGCGTTGGAGGCCGGGGCGCGGTAGGTGTGGCCGGCCTTGCGGTAGTTGCGCAGCTGGGTGCTGAACGTCTTCTCGGCGGCGGCGACCTCACCGGTGGCCGAGACGTAGTGCTCGTTGGCACCGGTGACGGTCAGCCCGTTCGACGTCAGCCACTGGCTGACCTCGTCGATCTGCTGCTGGGTGGCCCCGAACCGGGCCTGCGCCTGCTCGGCGCTGAGGTACTTCCCGTACGAAGCGGACTGCGGGTCGGACACGGCGGCGGCGTAGGCGGCCAGCCCCTTCGCGTCACGCCCGGCCAGATGGACCCGGACGCTGACCTTGCCGCTGTCGGACGTGGCCCCCTGGTCGGCCGCGGCGGTCGCCCAGGCGGGCTTGGAACCCTGGAGTGCGTCCCGCCCGCTCGGCGCGGAGTCCGCGCTGGCGTCCGGTATCCCGAGGGCGAGCGCACCGGCAAGCAGCGGCAGTGTCGCTGCCATGCTCAGCGCGGCGCGACTTCTCGCGCGGCTGCTTCTCATGTAACCCCCTGCGATGTGGGTCTACGCGTGTGGAACACGTGCCGAATGATGTGCACATGTAATCCGCCACTCTGGCGAGGAACGCCTCATGTAAGGGGCATGCATTCACCAAGAATCAACCAAGTGAGTCCGGTGGCAGGGGAGTTCAGGAGTATTCGGCGGAATTGTGCCGACGGGCGCCGACGGGTGCGCCCTGGCGCATGCTTCTCGGCTGCCGCGATGCCCGGTGCCTTCCGACGCTTCAGGCTGTCCGGGCGTCGTCCGACGTTTCAGGCTGTCCGGGCGCTGTCCGCCGCTTCAGGCTGTCGGGCGCCGTCCGCCGCCGAACGCGAATCGACGCGGGCCTCGCCGAACCGGTACCGATGCGGTGTCACCCCGTACCCGATAAAGTCATCGGTGCCGCGACTGGCGCGTACCCCGGCAGGGGTGCTCCGTGGAACCGACCATGAGGGAGCGGCACACCCCGGGCCCGCCCGGGGGGTCAACGCCGGAGAGCCGTCCGCCTGGGCATCCGGGTCCACCGCAGCCATGCGACCGACCCGGGAGGACCCCGTGACCGCATCCGTACCGCCGCACACCCGCTCCGTGCCGCAGCGCACCCGCCACGACGCGCTGGCAGCCGCAGACCCGGAGATCGCCGCACTGGTGGCGTCCGAGGAGCAGCTCCAGGCCGACACCCTGCGCCTGATCCCCAGTGAGAACTACGTCTCCGCCGCCGTGCTCGAAGCGTCCGGCACGGTGCTCCAGAACAAGTACAGCGAGGGCTACCCCGGCAAGCGTTACTACGAGGGCCAGCAGAACATCGACCAGGTCGAGACGCTCGCCGCCGCCCGGGCCGAGGCGCTCTTCCGGATGGACCACGCCAACGTGCAGCCGTACTCCGGCTCACCCGCCAACCTCGCCGTCTACCTGGCGTTCCTGAAGCCCGGCGACACCGTGCTCGGCATGTCACTGCCGATGGGCGGTCACCTCACGCACGGCTGGGGCGTCTCCGCCACCGGCACCTGGTTCCGCGGAGTGCAGTACGGCGTACGCCGCGACACCGGCCGCATCGACCTGGACGAGGTACGCGACCTGGCCCTCGCCGAGCGGCCCAAGCTGATCTTCTGCGGCGGTACGGCCGTGCCGAGGACGATCGACTTCGCGGGCTTCGCCGAGATCGCCCGGGAGGTCGGCGCGGTCCTGGTCGCCGATGTCGCCCACATCGCCGGCCTCATCGTCGGCGGCGCACACCCCTCGCCCGCCCCGTACGCCGACGTGGTCTCCACCACCACCCACAAGACCCTGCGCGGCCCGCGCGGCGCGATGCTGCTGAGCCGGGCGGAGCACGCGCGTGCCATTGACCGGGCCGTCTTCCCCGGTCTCCAGGGCGGCCCGCACAATCAGACGACGGCGGCGATCGCGGTCGCCCTGAAGGAAGCAGCCCACCCCGACTTCAGTGCCTACGCCCACCACGTGGTCGCCAACGCCCGTGCGCTGGGGGAGGAGTTGGCGTCCCGCGGCTTCGATCTGGTCTCCGGCGGCACGGACAACCACCTCCTGCTGATCGACCTGACCTCCCGCGGTGTCCCGGGCAAGGTCGCGGCCAAGGCCCTGGACCGGGCCGGAATCGTCGTCAACTACAACACCGTCCCCTACGACCCCCGCAAGCCCTTCGACCCCTCCGGCATCCGCATCGGCACCCCTGCCCTGACCTCCCGTGGTGTCCCGGCGTCGGAGATGGCCACCGTCGCGGAGTGGATCACCCGCGTGGTCGAGGCGGCCCGCACCGAGGACGAGCCCGCGATCGCGAAGGTGCGCGCGGAAGTGAAGGACCTGATGGACGGGTATCCGGCCCCGGGGCTGCCGGTGGGGTGACCGATGCCCGCCCGGCCCCTCCTCGGCCGTCCGGCCGGCGGCATCGACGCCGACCGGACGGCCGAGGGGCCGACGGGGTGCGGATGCGCCGCACGAGGCCGTTCGGTCAGGTGCCGTCGCGCGGCGCGGCGTGGAGTCGATGCTCCTCACTACCACTCTGATGTGCCTATGTAAACGCCAGTTTTTCGGTGACCTATGATCTTGCCGTGACATCAACAGTTAGTCGTAAGACATCAACTACGTCTCTCTTCAGTATGGTTGCGGCGAACAGTATGCTGCGCGTGTGCGTGTGGAGTATCGGGGCTCTCATTGCAGGTGCAAGCGTGCTGACCGCTGTTGACAGCGACGCCTCACCAGACGAAGCGGCAGCGGCCCCAAGGGCTGCCGCCGTCCAGTCGGTGGCCGCGCGTCTTGCTGCCCCACGGGCAGTCCCTGGGGGAGTGGCCCTCGCCGTGCCGGCCCGCACCAGTCCGGACCAGCGGATGTGGATAACGCCCGCCATTGCTGTCCCAGGCCAGTGGATGTGGTCAATGCCAGTAGGTGCCGGTAACGATCAGTGGATGTGGCTGTCGCCGACGCACACCGAGAGCGTCCTCGCCACCGTCTGAGCCCATCCGTACATCCCTACAGGCGCCGGCTTCTGGGTGCGGACGCTCAGGAGTCGGCGACCTCAGGTCGTTCCAGCAGGAGTCGTAGGCTGTCCGCCTCCTCCAGAGCTCCAAGACGCCGGTAGAGACGCACGGCCCGGGTGCCGAAGCGCCGGGCGGAAGCCCAGTGCTGTGTGTCCAGCGCCGTACGTGCCAGTCCCGCGAGGGCCTGTGCGGAGCCGAGCAGGGATCCGATCGTGTGCGCCGATTTGAGACTCTGCTCGTACATGTCCGACGCGATCTCGGGGTGCCTCGAAATCCGGTGGACATGGGCCGAACCGAGCAGTGCGCGCATGGTCTCGAACCCGTTCTCGATGCGACGTGACACCTCCTCGGCCATCCGGTAGTGGGCCAGGGCCTCTTCGTGATGCCCGGTCTCCGTGTGCAGAGCCCCCAGCGCCATCAGGGTGTTCACCTCGCCCAGGGCGTCACCGTGCAAACGGTGTGATTCCAAGCTGCGCTGGAAGCAGGCCAGGGCCCGCGCCGTCCGGCCGGTCGCCAGGTACACGGCCCCCATATTGGTATCCAGAATGTCCAATTCCTGACGGCCGCCATGCAGATGCGTCAATTCCAGGGATCGTTCGTACTGGGCAAGTGCCTCTTTGTGGCGCCCCTGTGATGTGTGAAGCTCTCCCAAATTGTTCAATGCGTATATCTGGCCGAGGTGATTCCCGGTCTCCTGGTAGATGTCGAGTATCACCCGGGCCCGGTCCAGTGCCTCCGCGTGCCGTCCCTCCTGGAAGAACGCCGCTCCCTGGACGTTCAGGGCGTCCGCCTCGCCCTCGCGGTTTCCGATCAGCCGGTAGGCGGACAGGCTCTGATCGAGGGTGCGCAGACTCGCCGTTCCGCGCCCTGCCGCCAACTGGGCCCGTCCTGCCTGCAGAAGGGCGTCCGCGCGGCCGTCCGGATGGTCGAGTCGCCGGAACAGTTCGTGGGCTTCGCTCGCGCAGCTCAGGGCCTCGTTGGGGCTGGTCTGGGCCAGTATCTCGGCCGCCTCCACCAGGTTCTGGGCGAGGTCGAGGGGGGCGCCGCGGGAGCGCAGGGCCCGTACGGCCGCTTCGTACAGCTCGTTGGTGACGGTCCAGGCGGCCCAGCTCTTCAGCGCCGGAGCGAGGACGTGCGGGAAGAGGGCCGCGTACGCGGGAGCCTCCTCGGCCGCCGCACGGGCGACGGTGAGAAGGTTGGCGCGCTCCTGGGCCAGCCACGCCGAGGCGTCTTCGGAGTGGTGGAAGTCGGGGGCGTATGCGGAGGTGCGCTCCGGCCCCAGCGGCAGTCTCCGGCGGCGCGGCCGGATGTGCCGGTCCGCACGGTCCGCCGCGGTGAGGTAGTAGGCGAACAGCCGGCTCGTCGCCTTCGGCCGGGCTCCCTCGGGTTCCGACCGGGTGAACATGCTCAGCGCGAAGCCTCTGGTCAGGTCGTGCAACCGGTACCGACCGGGGGACGGCTCCTCCAGGAGGTGGAAGTCCTGGAGCTCTTCCACGCTGCGGCGGACCCGGGCGCCGTCCGGCGGTGCGCCGACCAGGGCCGCGGCTGCCGCGACCGTGATGTCCGGACCGGGGTGCAGGGCCAGATGGCGAAGCAGTTTCCTGGTCGGCGCGGCGAGTTCGGTGTAGGAGAGCCGGAACACCGAGACGATTTCCCCCTCGCCGAACTCGTCGAGCGGGCCGGCCGCCTGGGCCAGCCGGTCGAGCAGGTGGCGCAGGTCCCAGGACTTCCGATGCCGGAAACGGCTCGCCAGCAGCTGGATCTGCAGCGGATGGCAGCTGCAGGCGTCCGTCACCAGCCGGAGCGCCTCGGGGTCGGCGGACACGCGCGCGGCGCCCGCGATCCGGGTGAAGAGAGCGGCGGCCTCCGTGTCGGTCAGCGCGTCCAGCAGGAGTGAGGAGGCGCCGTCGAGCCCGGCGAGCCGGCTCCGGCTGGTCACCATGGCCCGGCAGGTCGCGGCGCCGGGCAGCAACGGGCGTACCTGGGCGGCGTCGCGGGCGTTGTCGAGCACCACGAGCACCCGGTGGCGGGCGGTCCACTCGCGCCACCGCGCCGCCCGCTCGTCCAAGGAGTCCGGCAGATCCCCGGTCGCCCCGGCCGCGTGCAGCAGAACCCCCAGAGCCTCGACGGGTTCGTACGGCGGCCGTCCGCTGAACCCGTGCAGATCGACGTACAGCTGACCTCCCGGATAGGAGGTGCGCAGCCGGTGGGCGGCATGGATGGCGAGTGCGGTCTTCCCGATGCCGGGCATTCCGTGAACAACGGTCAGAGGCATGGCGTACGCGCCGGAATCGTCCGATCCGGCATCGGGTTCCGTGTCGTCGACCGTCCCCGGTCCGTACGACGCGGAACCGTCCGGCTGCACCGAGTCGCCCATCAGCAGTCGCAGTTCCTCGGCGCGGCCGGTGAAGTCCGCGCTGTCGCGGGGGAGGTTGCTGCGCGGCTCCACGGCCTCCTGCCGGTCGACGCGTTCCGCCGTCTCCATGAGCGTGCGGTCCTGTTCGAGGATGCGGCGGTGCAATTGCTGGAGATCCGGGCCGGGCTCGATACCGAGGCTCGCGCTCAGCCGCGTCCGGGTGTTGCGGAAGAGGGAGAGTGCCTCGTCGTGCCGCCCCGACCGGTACAGCGCCAGCATCAACGAGGCGATCACCTGCTGGGCCAGAGGATTCTCCGTCGCCAGCTCGTGCAGCTCGCCGACGAGATCGGCATGCCGCCCCAACTCCATCTCCAGCCGGATGCGTTCCTCCCGGACCCGGCGGTGGTCCTCCGCCAACCGGCCCCGGACCGAGGCGGCCCAGTCGCTCGTGGACTCGGGCAGCGGCTCACCCCTCCACCGGTCCTCGGCCGCGCGCAACAGGCCGACGGCCAGCTCCCGCCTGCCCCGCTCGGCCGCTACCCGGGCCTCCTCGCGCAGCCGCCGGAAATGCGACAGATCGACCTCGACGGACGGATCCAGCCGGAGCTGGTACTGGCGCCGCGACGGGCGGTCCACCAGAACGAGATCCCCGACGCCTTCACGCAGCCGTCTGCGCAGCCGTGACACGTAACTCTGCATGGATTCCACGGGCGTCTCGGGCTGCTCATCGCCCCAGACCCGGTCGATCAGCGCGTCCATGGAGACCGGTTCGCCGAGGGCGTGCACGAGAACGGCCAGCACACAGCGCGTTTTTGTCGCTCCGAGCGCGCATTGCTGTTCTTGATGCCATAGTTCAAGAGGTCCCAGAGCAAGAAGTTCCACATCGCCCCCGCTGGGTGCGCTACTTCCTGCTGCCGACGGCAGCGCCCGCACGTGCGTACGGGACCTCCCACTGATACCCCCGGCCCCAGGGGAGCGAACAGGGGCGCATGGGCGCGTCCTGGGCGCACCTTCCGACCGCCGCCGGGCGCGTCCTGGGCGCACCTTCCGACCGCCGCCGGGCGCGTCCCGGGCGTGCCCTCCGGTCGTCGTCCCGCCGCCCTGGAACCGCCCGCAGCCGGAGTGCAGGATTCCTGCAAGCAATCCGTCCAACCCCCCGGGCACATCAATGCCATGGGCCGCGAAACGACGTGGCCGCCCCGGTCGGACGTGCCGTCCGGGGCAGAGGAATCGGGGGAGCGAATCCATGAGTCTGACAATGGCCGAAACTCAACGGCCGCATGTGCCCATGCGTCTCGATGTCGAGCGCTGGGCCACTCGGCAGATCCGTCGGAGGGTACTGGCTGTAGTGCATACGGTGACCGCCGGGCAGCGCCTGCTGGACGCGGTACGGCTGCTGGAGGGGGACGCCCGGATCCAGACGTTCTTCACCCCGGCGCCCGATGTGTTCAGCAATGGGGTGGACACCTTCCTGGAGGAGCTGAGCGGGCTGGTCCTGCCGTGGCACCAGGCCGTGCAGATGCCCTTCGACCTGGCGTTGGCCGCGGCGCACGGAGGCCTGAGCGACCTGCACGCGCCGGTGATCGTGCTGCCGCACGGAGCCGGCCACAACAAGCTGGTCCCGGACGGGCAGCGCGGGCGTCTCGTCGCGGAGCGCGGCGTGTACGGACTGAACAGGCAGTGGCTCGTCCAGGACGGCAGGCTGGTGCCCGAGGCGATCGTGCTGGCACACCACGAGGAACTGACGCGCCTGGGCCGCGAGTGCCCCGAGGCGCTGCCCGCGGCCGAGGTGGTCGGGGATCCCTGCTTCGACCGCATCGCCGCGAGCCTGTCCTCGCGAGCGCTCTATCGCGAGGCGCTGCACACCAGGGCCCGCCAGCGGCTGGTGCTCGTCTGTTCCACCTGGGGACCGCGCTCCCTGTTCGGACACGGGCAGGAACTCCTGGAACGACTGGTTGCCGAACTCCCACGGGACGAATACCGGGTCGCCCTCCTGCTCCACCCGAACGTCTGGAACGCCCACGGGGAATGGCAGATCCGCAGCTGGCTGGCGACGCTGGGAAGGATGGGCCTCACAGTGATCAGCCAGTACGCGGACTGGGTCGGGGCCCTCGTCGCCGCCGACTTCATCGTCGGTGACCACGGATCCGTCTCGCTCTACGGATCGATGACCGGAGTGCCCGTGCTGATGGGGTGCGCGCCGGAGGCGGATGTGGACCCCGGTTCGCCCGTGGCCGAACTGGCTTCGCTCGCTCCCCGACTGCGCCCCGACCGGCCGCTCGTCCGCCAGTTGGCCCGTGCAGCCACGCTCTACCGGCGGCAGCGGTACGAGCAGATCGCGGGCCGTATCACCTCGGAGCCCGGCCGGTTCGCCGCCAGGATGCGCGCGCTGATCTACCGCAAGCTCCGACTCCGCGCCCCCGCCGCGCGGTTTGCCCCGGAGCACGCACCGCTGCCGTTCACCGTGCGCGACGACGCGCCGCGCCGGGGTGTCCGATGACGGTGCCCGTCCTCGTACTGTCCGAGGACCCACGGGTACTGTCCGAGGACCCCCGGACCCGGGGGCCGGTCCGCCGCACCCGGGCCACGCTGCTCCACCCGGACATCGGTGTCCCGGTCACGGACGAGCACGTACGGGTCCGGCTGCCCGCCCCGCCCCCGTTGCCGTCCCTCGCCGACGTTCTCGTGGCCGCGGGCGACGGGCCCCGGTCCGCGACGGCGCTGGCCGTCAGCCACCCGGGGGCCCTGGTGGTGGCCGTGCACCGCGGCCCGCGGTGCTGGCTGCGGCTCGGCGGTGACGGCCACTCGGTGACGCTGAACGCACGATGGCCGGGACCGCCGTGGCCGATCTGGGCCTCGCTCGCCCACGTCTGGCTGGTGGCCGGGCTGCCCGTGGCGGAGCTCGGCACGACAGCGGTACGGGTCATCAGGAGCATCCGTACTCAGGCCACGGAACCGCTGTCACCCCCGGTGTCGGCGACGGCGTCGCTGCCCCGCACGCTGTCGCGCACGGAACCGTTGTCACCCACGGCGCCGCTGGCACGCACAGAACCGTTGTCACCGGCAAAACCGTGGTCGCGCACAGAACCGTTGTCGCCCACGGCGCCGTTCTCATCGCTGTCCGGCGCCGGTTCGCCGAGTCGGCCCCGTGCCTCCTCCGCTTCGGCCGAGCCCGAGCGGCCGACCGCGGCGTACAGGCGCAGCACCTCCCGGTAGCGCTCCCGGGCGAGTTCCGGCTGCCCGCGCCGCTCGGAGACCAGGGCCAGGCCTCCCAGCGCGCGGGCCGTCTCGTAGTCGGCGGCCATGGGCCGCAGCGTGTCCAGCGCCGCCAGCAGACCGGCCTCGGCCCGGTCGAGCTGTCCGAGCCCGAGGTACGCGCGCCCGGTCAGCGCGTCGGCACGCGCGGCGTTGTACGGGTCGCCGGCCGCCCGCAACACGCTGCGGGCGGCCTCCGCCTCCCGGGCGGCCTCCTCGTACCGTCCGCGCGACAGCGCGACGTCCGCGAGATTGAACCGGGCCAGCGCACTGGCCCGGTGGTCACCGCAGCCGAGGAGTTCGACGACGGCACGGCCGAAGAGTCCTGCGGCACGGTCCGGCTCACCGAGTCGCTGGTGGGCCAGACCGCGGTAGTTGAGCGTCCGGGCGTGCCCCAGCGCGTCTCCGGCGCGGAGGAAGGAATCGGCGGCCCGCTCGAACATCTCCCGTGCCTCTTCATGGCTGCCCATGTCGAGTTCGCCCAGGCCCCCGGAGGTGAGCATCCGGCACACTGCCGGCTCGTCGCCGGATTCCTCGGCCGCGAGCAGCCCTTCCCGATGAGCCTCGCGCCACTCCGCGTAGAACTTGCGCCGCAGGAACAGGGGCCACATGGCATCGGCCAGTTGCCAGCCGAGCGCCGGAATTCCCGCAGGACGGGCGAGCCGGAGCGCTGCCATGAGATTGGGTAACTCGTGTTCGAGCCAGTCCAACGCGGCTTCCGCCGCTTCGGCGTCGCCACCCGCGGTGCCGTCACCGAAGTCCGCGACGACGACCGGCCCGGGGCCGCGGTCCCGGGCCATGGTGGCGTGCTGCGGGTCGATGATCTCCTCCGCGCGGGCGGCACTCGCCAGGTAGTGGTAGCAGACGCGGCGCACTGCCGCGGCCCGCTCCTCGGCGGACTCGAACCGGTTCACCTGCTCGACGGCGTGCAGCCGTACGAGGTCGTGGAATCGGAAACGTTCGGTTCCGTCCGCCTGGCCGGCGTCGATGAGCAGATTCGCGTCGTACAGCACATCGAGCGCCTCGGCGGGGTCCTCGCCCAGTACCGCCTCGGCCACCGGCCCGGCGAACTCGCGCCCGGGATGCAGCCCCAGCAGCCGGTAGAGACGGGCCGCCTCTGGAGGAAGCCCCTGATAGGAGAGATCCAGTGCGGCGCGCACATCGTGGTCGCCTTCGATGGCCAGTGCCTCCAGACGGTCGCGTTCCTCGGTCAGAGCCCGGACCATGGTGGTGATGTGGTGCCGCGGGCGTGCTGCCAGCCGGGCGCCGGCGATGCGCACCGCGAGCGGAAGCCCCGCACACAGATCGACCAGGGCGCGCGCTTCCTCGGGCTGTGCGGCCACCCGGCCGTCGGCGAGGGTCGACTCCAGCAGTTCCACCGCCGCCTCCGGCGTGAGGGGCTCCAGATGGATCACATGCCCCCGTCGACGCTGAGGCCCGGCAACCGCCGTCGACTCGTCACCGCGGTCACGCACTGCCCCGCGGGCAGCAGCGGCCGGACCTGCGCCGCGGTGGCCGCGTCGTCCAGCAGGACCACGAGCCGTCGGTCCGCGGTCAACTACCGGTAGAGCGCGATCCGTTCGGCGAGGACCGGGGGCACCTGCGCGGTCGGCACGCCCAGGGCCCGGAGGAACCGTCCGACGACCTCGCCCGGTTCCACCGGTCCTCCCGGCGACTGCGCTCCCAGATCCGCGTACAACTGACCGTCGGGAAAATGCGGACGAAGGGTGTGCAGCCACGCGACCGCGACCGCGGTCTTGCCGACACCGCCCAGCCCGCTCACGGCCGCCAGCGTGGGATGTCCCTCCCTGGTGGCCCGTGCCCGGTGCGCCTCCAGCGCATTCACCTCGGCCGTACGGTCGGTGATCCGGGTCGAGGGCGGAAGCTGCCAGGGCGGCTTCGGCCCACCGCCCCCCGGCGGCGCCTCTGTGCGGATGTGAATGCCGCCGTACACGGTCCCCGACTGAATCGCGGGGCCGTGCACCGTACCGCTCACGTCGTTGTCGCTGCGTTCGTTCCCCCGCACCGGTCCCCCTCCGAACGGCCGATGTCCGATGTCCTGGAGGACATCATTTCCGCACAGGCGATCGATACCCGGTCCGACGCCCTGCGCACGCTGTTCCATGTCCTGATACTGCCCAATGGATCCACGGCGTGTGGCATATACGGAAGGCATATGCCACGTGTGGGTGTACGGGATCCTGGGAAGCGGCCGGCCCGGCCCGCCTCGCGAGAGACGCACCGGGATCGACGCGGGCGACCGTCGGGACCGGCCCCCGGACGCGCCCCCTGCAACTGCTGTCCCCGCACGGGCAGTACGGCCGTCCGCTCCTCGCGGGGCGCTGGCGCCCCCGCCCGATCGCCACCGGAGGCGCGTACACGCGAACGCCCGACCCGCCCCGGGCCGCACGGCTCCGCGCCTATGCTCGCGGGATGGAGCAGAGTGAAGTGGTGAAGCGGGTCGTGGGCATCCTCACGGAGACGGGCGAGATCCGCCGGCTCCTCGAAGAGAGCGTCGACCGTGACGACGTGCAGGCAGATCCGGGCGTGGTGACCGCGCTCCTGAACGAGACGATGCCCCGGATCACGATCCCCGAGGACGCCTCGATCGAGGAGGTCGCGACACTGGTCGGCCGCGAGGTCGGAGGCGCGGTGGAGCAGTTGGTGGGCGCGTTCACCCTGGCCTTCGCGATGCTGGCGCAGGTACATGACTCCGGGCAGACGGACGTGACCTCCGCCGACGTACTCCAGGACCTGGCGCTGCGGGCGGAACAGATCGGCTCGGGCGGAGCGGAGGGCCCGGAGGCGTAGAGGGCCCGCGCTGGATGGGCGGCTGCGCAACGGGGGAGACGCCGCCGTGATCGATCCGTAGGGGCCGGGCGATCCTGCCGAGACGTCACGTCAACTGCCGTCCGGCGAGCAGGAGGTGCGGCGGGGCAGGGCGTTCGCCGTTCCGCCCC
Organism: Streptomyces sp. NPDC058051; assembly: GCF_042885475.1. NCBI lineage: Bacteria > Bacillati > Actinomycetota > Actinomycetes > Kitasatosporales > Streptomycetaceae > Streptomyces > Streptomyces sp. NPDC058051. Next base: position 138,473 of record NZ_JBHVRW010000003.1, on the reverse strand, counting down.
GCCGGGAGGCGTGCCGGATGCCGTCCGGTGTCCGGTCGGCATCCGGCGCCGGCCGGGATGAGCCGTGGCGTCGCGGAGCGGGTGGACACCTCGATGATCCGGTTGTTGTTGAGGCCGGCGGCATAGGCGGTGCCGGTCTTCTCGTTCACGGTCGGGCCGGAGGGCTGGGCGCCTTCGCAAGGAAAATCGGGGCGCCCTCCCTCTCGGGATTCCCTCCCGGAAGCCCCTCTCGGTGGCGCATCGAGCGAGAGGCAAGGTAACCCTAAGTTGTCTGTCCCGTTCCGTCGGAGTCCCTCTCGTGATCACGTCCACGCCGCCTCAGGGCGCTCCGCGCCGACCGCCGAGGACGGCGCGCCCGGACAGGCTGCCGAGGCTCGCCGAACCCGGATGCCAACTGCCCGGCCCCGACGGGACCGAGAAGTTCTGGGACACCGTGCGTATCGGCGGTACCCCGGTCGTCTCGCCCGACCCGGGTGCAGCGCCGAGCACCGGGCGGTGACCTTTCTGTGGCGCGGCACCCCCGCCACCCGCGCGGTCCAGGTCTTCCCCAACAAACTGGGTGACCCCCGGACCCCCGAGGGCAACCTGATGGAGCGGGTACCCGGCACGGACGTCTGGCACTGGACGCTGCGCCTGCGCCACGACTGGCGCGGCACCTATGACTTCTACGTCGACGAGGGGGACGGCCCCGAGCACGGCACCCCCGCGTACGGGCAGTGGCTGCGCACCCGACGCCGCCCCGACCCGCTCAACCCGCGTACGCTGCCCCGCCGCTGGAGCGGGGATCCGGTCTCCTGCGCCGAACTCCCGGCCGCTCCCGGCGCCCAGGGCTGGCAGCCGAGGTCGGATGTGGCGCGCGGCCGGGTCACCGTCCACGACGTTCCCACCGAGAATCTGGGCGGCGGCCGTCGCGTCCGGCTGTACGAACCGCCCCTGTCCGCAGGGCATTCCACCGAGCCGCCGGTACTCGTCCTCCTCGACGGCGAGCACTGGCAGCCGAACCTGGGCCTGGCGCACCTGCTGGACAACCTGATCGCGGACGGGCGCATTCCGCCCCTCGTCGCCCTGCTCCCGGAGTCCGTGGACGCCGACACCCGGTGGACGGAGATGACGTGCCGCCCGGAGTTCGCCGCCTTCCTCGCGGACGAACTGCTGCCCTGGACGGCCGCCCGGATTCCGGTCACGGACGACCCCGCCCGCACCGTCGTCGCGGGACAGAGTCTCGGCGGACTGTCCGCCGCCCATACGGCCCTCTGCGCCCCCGGACGCTTCGGCAACGTCCTCGCGCAGTCGGGTTCCTTCTGGTGGCCCGACGGCCCGGGGGCCGAGTGGCTCACCGGACCGATCGCGCGGGGGCCGCGCCTCCCGGTCCGCTTCCGGCTCTCCTTCGGCGAGCAGGAATGGGTGGCCCTCCCGGCCGCTCGCCGTCTCCGGGACACCCTCGCGGCGGCAGGCTCGACGCAGTGAGCCGCTTCCCCCGGGCTGGGCCGGGCCGGGGGAGTCGCCGCCTGGCCGGGCGCAGGGCGAGCCTGTCGCACCCCACACACCGACCTCGGTTTCCCGAACCACAACCAGGTCCGGGAAACCGAGGTCACGCACGAGTCCCGCGCTTCGCCCACAGCGTCCCAACGAGGACGGGCCGTCCGGCCCGGGCCGTCAGTACGCCGTCGGCACCGCGGGGGCGGCCGCGGCCCGGCGGGCCCTGCCTGCCCGGACCACCAGCAGAATTCCGCCGACGATCGCCAGCAGCCCCGGCACGCCGATCGCTGCCGCCGGCCCCAGGTAGCCGTTGTGACCGGCACCACCCCCACGGCCGCCGGTGCCGACAGGCCGCCGCCCGGCATCGAAGTCCGTTCCCTGCACGCCGGCTACCCGGGTCGCCCCGTCGTCGAGAACGTCGACCTCGCCGTCCCCGTCGGTGAGGTCGTCGCGATCGTCGGTCCCAACGGCTGCGGAAATCGACCCTGTTGCGCACGGTCGCGCGCCTGCACCGGCCCGACTCCGGCACCGTCCTGGTCGGCGGGGACGACATCTGGGAGCTGAACCGGCGTCGCGCGGCCCACCGCGTCGCGCGGCCCACCGCGTCGCGCTGCTGCCGCAGTCCCCGCGCGCACCGGAGGCTGTCTCGGTCGCCGGTCTCGTACGCTACGGCCGCCACCCCCAGCAGGGACTGCCGCGCGGCAGCGGCACGGTACGCCGACACGCTCGTCGCCCTGAAACACGGACGGGTCATCGCCCAGGGACCTCCCGCCGAGACCGTCGACGAGGCCCTGGTGAAGGAGTTCTACGGGCTGGACGCCGACATCCTCCGCGCGCCCGGTGACGCCTCGCCGGTCGTGGTCCCGCGGACCGGACGGCTCACGACGACGTGACGTGCCGGGGCTTTCGACATCGGACGTGAGGCATGAGGCACCGGTCGGGGCCGTGGACGGTGATGTGTCCGCCCCGTGGGGACGTGTTCGGTCGGACCGGTCCCACAGGGGGATCAGGGGGCCGAGGACGTCCCCTGGCCTACGACCCGCGTCTCTCCGCACGTTCGACGTGGCTGAACGCCGGGCCGTCGTACCGCCGGGCCGTCGTACCGCCGGGCCGTCGTACCGCCGGGCCGTCGTACCGCCGGGCCGTCGTACCGCCGGGCCGTCGTACCGCCGGGCCGTCGCACCGGGGGCGTCGTCCCGCAGCCTTCAGCGGGCATGAAAAAGGCCCTCTGATCAGCGTTTCCACTGTACAGAGGGCCTATTCGGCACCTTGTGCAAGGTGCCCCCGGCAGGATTCGAACCTGCGCACACGGCTCCGGAGGCCGATGCTCTATCCCCTGAGCTACGGGGGCGTATCGCTGTGTTGCTCGGCGACGGGGGAAACACTACCAGCTTCCGCGGGGTGTCCGTGAACAGGTATTTCCGGCTGCCGGAGGCGGCTTTCCCGGCTCTGAGGAGGGGGTGTGCGGGGGTGTTCCGGATGCATTCGGCCAACCTCCGCGCCACTCGTCCGGGGTGGGAAATGGGCAAAACCCGGACGCAGCCCCTACGCCGCGCCTACCCTCGGAGTGTGTCAGGGGCGTGTGGCCGCGTGCTTGTTGTCGACGACAACAAGGTCATCCGGCATTTGATCAGGGTCAACCTTGAGCTTGAGGGCTTCGAGGTCGTGACCGCGGCCGATGGCGTCGAGTGCCTGGACCTGGTGCATCGGGTCTGTCCCGATGTGATCACGCTCGATGTCGTCATGCCCAGGATGGACGGTTTTCAGACCGCCGCCCGTCTGCGCTCCGATCCGCGCACCAGACATCTGCCCGTGGCGATCATCAGCGCCTGCACGCCCTACGAGGTGGACAGCGGCATCGACGCGGGGGTCGACGCGTTCCTGGCGAAGCCCTTCGAGCCGAGCGAGCTGGTGCGGCTCGTACGGCAGTTGGCCGTGCGGGAGGATCCACCGTCGCTCGACGACAGACACGGTGTGGGAAGGGCGGAGAGCGCCGCAGGGTGACCGCATGGCGAAACCGGGTCGCGGGGTGGCCCCCTTCCTCCCCTACGCTTGTCCTGTGACCCCCGCCGATCTCTCCAGGACCGTGCTGCACGCCGTGCGCCGCGCGGTCGACGAGGACGTCTTGCGTGCGCCTGTGCCCGCGCGCGTGCGGGTGGAGCGGACCCGGCCCGGGGGGCACGGGGACTACGCCTGTGCCGTCGCTCTTCAGCTGGCCGGACCCGCCGCGCTGCCGGCCAGGGAAGTGGCCGAGATCCTCCGGGCGCGCATGCGGGAAACGCCGGGAATCGGTGGCGTCGAGGTCACCGGGCCCGGGTTCCTGAACTTCACCCTCAGCGGTTCCGACCCCGTCGAAGCACTCGTCCGGGCCATCGGCGAACGCGGCACGGAGTATGGGCACGGGGACACCCTCGCCGGCACCACGGCCTCCTTCGCACCGGTCGACGAACCGCGCGCCCGCGTCGTCGTCGAGACCGTCGAGCGACTGCTCCGGGCCCAGGGGGCGCACGTCGGGGCGCGGACGCCAGGCGCGGAAGCGCTGCACGTGATGCCCCTGCCCGCCTCGGACCGTGACCTTTTCGCGCAGCTCGGAAGCGACGCCGCCCGATGGGCACTGCTGCGGTCCGCCCCGCACGACCGGGCCCGGTGCACGGGGAACGACGCGCTCCTCGCGCAGCGGGAGAGCAACCCGCTGTTCCAGGTGCGGTACGCGTACGCCAGGACCCGCGCCCTGAGCCGGAACGCCGAGCGGCTCGGGTTCTGCGGCAGGTACGAGCAGAGCGTGGACGCGCCGGTGCTCGGCGCGCTCCTCGCCGATCATCCCGGTGTGCTCGCCGCCGCCGCACGCCACCGGGAGCCCGACCGGCTCGCCCGGCAGCTGGAAGCGCTCGCGCAGTCCTTCTTCGACTTCCACGACGGTGCCCGGCCGCTCCCCGCCGGTGACGAGAAACCCTCGGCCGCCCACCGTTCCCGGCTCGCCCTTGCCGAAGCCGCCGGGACGGTGCTGGCCGGTGGCCTGTCCCTGCTCGGCATCAGCGCACCCGAAGTCCTCTGAGAGATCCGAGAGAACAGAGCAACACGATGAGCCGATCCGCACACCCCGCCGGGCCCCGTCACGCCGATGTCGTGACGGACGGGCACTACACGGCCCCGCCCGCCGATCTGAATGCCCTGGACGAGAAGGTCTGGGCCCGCACCGTCGGCCGCGACGACGACGGCGCGCTCACCGTCGGCGGGATCGAAGTGACGCGGCTGGCCGAGGAGTTCGGCACCCCCGCCTACATCCTCGACGAGAGCGACTTCCGGGCCCGTTGCCGGGCCTGGGCCGATGCCTTCGGGCGGGACGCCGACGTGTTCTACGCCGGCAAGGCGTTCCTGTCGCGCGCCGTCGTGCGCTGGCTCAAGGAGGAAGGGCTCAACCTCGACGTCTGCTCCGGCGGAGAGCTGACCACCGCCCTGGACGCCGGGATGCCCGCCGAGCGCATCGCCTTCCACGGCAACAACAAGACCGTCGCGGAGATCGAGCGGGCGGTCACCGCGGGCGTCGGCCGGATCGTGCTCGACTCCTTCCAGGAGATCGCCCGGGTCGCGCACGTCGCGCAGCGGCTCGGCAAGCGCCAGCCCGTGCAGATCAGGGTGACGGTCGGCGTCGAGGCCCACACCCACGAGTTCATCGCCACCGCGCACGAGGACCAGAAGTTCGGGATCGCGCTGGCCGACGGACAGGCCGCCGAGGCGGTGCGCCGGGCGCTCACCCTCGACGGGCTCGAACTCATCGGCATCCACTCGCACATCGGCTCGCAGATCTTCGACATGGCCGGCTTCGAGGTCTCCGCCCGGCGCGTGGTCGGGCTGCTCGCCGACGTGCGCGACGAGCACGGCGTCGAACTGCCCGAGATCGACCTGGGCGGCGGGCTGGGCATCGCCTACACCTCCGAGGACGACCCGCGCGAACCGCACGAGATCGCCAAGGCGCTCGGCGACATCGTCACCCGCGAGTGCGAGGCGGCCGGGCTCGCCACCCCGCGGATCTCCGTCGAGCCGGGGCGCGCCATCGTCGGCCCCACCGCGTTCACGCTGTACGAGGTCGGCACCATCAAGCCCCTGGAGGGGCTGCGTACGTACGTCAGCGTCGACGGCGGCATGTCGGACAACATCCGCACGGCGCTGTACGACGCCGAGTACAGCGTCGCGCTCGCCTCGCGCACCTCCGAGGCCGAACCGATGCTCGTCCGTGTCGTCGGCAAGCACTGCGAGAGCGGCGACATCGTGGTCAAGGACGCGTTCCTGCCGTCCGACCTGGCGCCCGGCGACCTGATCGCCGTGCCCGCCACCGGCGCGTACTGCCGCTCCATGGCGAGCAACTACAACCATGCCCTGCGTCCGCCCGTCGTCGCCGTGCGTGACGGTCAGGCGCGAGTGATCATCAGGCGGGAGACGGAGGAAGATCTCCTGCGTCTCGATGTCGGCTGATGAAATAGATGTCTCAGGATCCGGACGACGGGCAGAAACTCCCGTCCGGTGAGTGAGACTGGTCCACACACCAGGTGTAGAGGAAACGAGGTCGGATGATGCGTACGCGTCCGCTGAAGGTGGCGCTGCTGGGCTGTGGAGTGGTCGGCTCAGAGGTGGCGCGCATCATGACGACGCACGCCGACGACCTCGCCGCGCGCATCGGCGCGCCGGTCGAGCTCGCCGGTGTCGCCGTGCGCCGGCCCTCCAAGGTACGGGAGGGCATCGACCCCGCCCTGATCACCACCGATGCGACAGCCCTGGTCAAACGGGGCGACATCGACGTCGTCATCGAGGTCATCGGAGGCATCGAGCCCGCCCGGACGCTCATCACCACCGCCTTCGAGCACGGCGCGAGCGTCGTCTCCGCCAACAAGGCGCTGCTCGCCGAGGACGGCGCCGCTCTGCACGGCGCCGCCGAGCAGCACGGCCGGGACCTCTACTACGAGGCCGCCGTCGCCGGCGCCATCCCCCTCGTACGCCCGCTGCGCGAATCCCTCGCCGGTGACAAGGTCAACCGGGTCCTCGGCATCGTGAACGGCACCACCAACTTCATCCTCGACCGGATGGACACGAGCGGAGCCGGGTACTCCGAGGCGCTCGACGAGGCCACCGCGCTCGGATACGCCGAGGCCGACCCGACCGCGGACGTGGAAGGGTTCGACGCCGCCGCCAAGGCCGCGATCCTCGCCGGCATCGCCTTCCACACCCGGGTCAGGATCGGTGATGTGCACCGTGAGGGAATCACCGAGGTCACCGCCGCCGACATCGCCTCGGCGCGCCGCATGGGCTGCACCGTCAAGCTCCTCGCGATCTGCGAGCGCGCCGCCGACGGGCAGTCCGTCACCGCGCGCGTGCATCCCGCGATGATCCCGCTGAGCCACCCGCTGGCCTCCGTCCGCGAGGCGTACAACGCGGTGTTCGTCGAGGCCGAGGCCGCCGGGCAGCTCATGTTCTACGGCCCCGGCGCCGGTGGCTCGCCGACCGCCTCCGCGGTCCTCGGTGACCTGGTCGCGGTCTGCCGCAACAAACTCAACGAGGCCACCGGCCCCGGGGAGTCCGCGTACACGCGTCTGCCGGTCAGCCCCATGGGCGACGTCGTCACGCGGTACCACATCAGTCTCGACGTGGCCGACAAGCCGGGCGTACTCGCCCAGGTCGCGACGGTCTTCGCCGAACAGGGCGTGTCCATCGACACCGTCCGCCAGCAGGGCAGGAATCCGAGCGGCGGCGACGAGGTCGCCATCGAGCAGGGCGGCGGCGGGCGCCGGGAGGGCGGCGAGGCCTCCCTCGTCGTCGTCACCCACCGCGCGCTCGACGCCGCCCTCTCGGCGACCGTCGAAGCGCTGCGCAAGCTCGACACCGTGCGCGGTGTCGCCAGCATCATGCGTGTTGAAGGGGAGTAAGGACCCATGACCACCAAGGGCACCCACCAGTGGCGCGGCATCATCGAGGAGTACCGGGACCGCCTTCCGGTCACGAGCGCGACGCCGGTCGTCACGCTTCGTGAGGGCGGTACGCCGCTCGTCCCCGCTCAGGTCCTCTCCGAGCGCACGGGCTGCGAGGTGCACCTCAAGGTCGAGGGCGCCAACCCCACCGGGTCCTTCAAGGACCGCGGTATGACGATGGCCATCAGCCGGGCCAAGGAGGAGGGCGCACAGGCCGTCATCTGTGCCTCCACCGGCAACACCTCGGCCTCCGCCGCCGCGTACGCGGTCCGGGCCGGCATGGTGTGCGCCGTCCTCGTTCCGCAGGGCAAGATCGCGCTCGGCAAGATGGGGCAGGCGCTCGTGCACGGCGCCAAGATCCTCCAGGTCGACGGAAACTTCGACGACTGCCTGACGCTGGCCCGCTCGCTGTCGGACAACTACCCGGTGGCTCTGGTCAATTCGGTCAACCCGGTCCGGATCGAGGGCCAGAAGACCGCCGCGTTCGAGATCGTCGACGCGCTCGGTGACGCCCCGGACATCCATGTCCTCCCGGTCGGCAACGCGGGCAACATCACCGCGTACTGGAAGGGCTACACCGAGTACGCGGGCGACGGCATGGCCGCGCACACCCCGCGCATGTGGGGCTTCCAGGCCTCCGGTTCCGCGCCGATCGTCCGCGGTGAGATCGTCAAGGACCCGGCCACCATCGCCACCGCGATCCGGATCGGCAACCCGGCCTCCTGGCAGTACGCCCTGAACGCCAGGGACGAATCGGGCGGTTTCATCGATGAGGTGACCGATCGTCAGATTCTGGCCGCCTACCGCCTGTTGGCCTCTCAGGAGGGTGTCTTCGTCGAGCCCGCGTCGGCCGCGTCCGTCGCCGGTCTGCTGAAGGCCGCCGAGGAGGGAAAGGTCGACCCGGGCCAGAAGATCGTCTGCACGGTCACCGGCAACGGCCTCAAGGACCCCGACTGGGCCGTCGCGGGCGCCCCGCAGCCGGTCACGGTCCCGGTCGACGCGGCCACCGCCGCCGAGAAGCTCGGCCTCGCCTGAGCCCTCGTACCGGCCGGCGCCGCTCCTGCCCCGGTCCGGCGGGAGCGGGATCCGCCGGACGGGGGCGGCTCGGCGCATGTCCGGCAGGAATCTCGTCCGGTAGTCGGTAGGAATCCAGCTCAACCACCCCTTTTCGGGGCGGAGAGCGCATAGGAGGCGGGCGACACGCATCGTGCGCCTCCTGTGCGCCCTATGTCGCTACAGAACCTTCCTTCGATAAGCTGTACTCAACCCGCGCCGCCGCATCTGCCGCAGTGCAAGGGCCGTTGTGGCCGTCGGTATCCCCGGAATCCCACTCCCCGCCGCCACGACCTCCCGCCGCCGTGGAGAAACCGCTTCACCACCCCCGCTGTCTCACAAGGAGAGTCGTCCGACCGATGGCTGGTCCCGCCTTCCGAGCCGCCGCCGTCCGGGTGCGCGTCCCCGCGACCAGCGCCAACCTGGGCCCGGGTTTCGATGCCCTCGGCCTGTCGCTGGGGCTGTACGACGACGTCGTCGTCCGCGTGGCCGACTCCGGACTGCACATCGACATCGCGGGTGAGGGTGCGGACACGCTGCCCCGCGACGAGAACCACCTCCTCGTGCGCTCCCTGCGCACGGCCTTCGACGTGCTCGGCGGACAGCCGCGCGGCCTGGAGATCGTCTGCGCCAACCGGATTCCGCACGGACGCGGACTCGGTTCCTCCTCCGCCGCCATCTGCGCCGGCATCGTCGCCGCCCGTGCCGTCACGACCGGCGGTGACGCGCGTCTCGACGACGCCGCACTGCTGGAACTCGCCACCGAGATCGAGGGGCACCCCGACAATGTCGCGGCCTGTCTGCTCGGCGGATTCACCCTTGCCTGGATGGACGGCGGATCGGCTCGCGCGATCAGGATGGATCCCGCAGATTCCATCGTTCCGGTGGTTTTCGTCCCCAGCAAGCCGGTCCTGACCGAGACCGCCCGCGGCCTGCTGCCGCGGACGGTCCCGCACGTCGACGCGGCCTTCAACGCGGGGCGCGCCGCGCTCCTCGTCGAGGCCCTGACCAGGCGCCCCGAGCTGCTGCTCACCGCCACCGAGGACCGGCTGCACCAGGAATACCGCGCCCCCGCGATGCCGCAGAGCGTGGAACTCGTGAACCGACTGCGCGCCGATGGCGTCCCCGCAGTCATCTCCGGTGCCGGGCCGACCGTGCTCGCACTGACCGAGGACGGTGCGGCCGACAAGGTCGCACAGCTGGCGGGCGGGGGATGGGCGGCCAATCGGCTCACTCTCGACGCCCCGGGTGCGAGTGTGCTGCCGCTGGCCCCATAGCCGAGAAGTGATTGCCGGTGAGTGAGAGGGGGAATGTTTGTTGGAGCCGGTAGTGTTAACCTCAAGTCTGCAACCGACGTCTATGTGGCGCGTTGCTTCGTGTCCCTTTCCGGGACCACCATTTCTTCCGGGAGCCTCCTCTCAACTGCCTGAGCAGCCTGCCTGAGCAGTTTCGTGCACGCTCCGGAACCGGCACGACACCCCTCGCTTGTTCAGGAGTGGGCCGAGCAGGGGGATGCTCGCGCCGGACCCATGCACACCTTCATCTCTCCGCCGTACCCGGCGGACCACCGCCCCGGCACGGTCCGCAACAAGAAGACCGCAGTCGGACAGCACAACCGGTCGCCGAGCCAGAAGGCCGACGTCCGCTCCAGGGAAGGACCCTTCGTGAGCGACACCACCGATCTGATGGGCGTGACTGCCGACAAGACTGTCGGCAGCGCTGCGCCCGCCGAAGGTGCTGCCACTGGCACCACCGCACGGCGCCGCCGCTCCGGCACCGGCCTTGACGGCATGGTCCTGGCCGAGCTGCAGCAGGTCGCGTCCGGCCTCGGCATCAAGGGCACTGCGCGGATGCGCAAGGGCCAGCTGATCGAGGTCATCAAGGAGGCGCAGGCCGGAAGCTCCGCCGCGCCCAAGGCCGCCGCGCCCGCCGCGGATGCCGAGACCAAGCCGAAGCGCCGTGCCACCTCCAAGGCGCGCACCGGGGAGGAGTCCGCAGCCGCCGCGCCTGCCGAGAAGGCCGTCGCGCAGCAGCAGATCGACATCCCCGGCCAGCCGGCCAGCGACGACCAGCCCACGGGCGAGCGCCGTCGGCGCCGTGCGACCGCTCAGGCGGGCAGCCCGGAGGGCAAGGCGGAGAGCAAGTCGGCCGCCGAGGCCAAGGTGGAGCCGCAGTCCGAGCCGAAGGGCGACGACCGCGCCGACACCAAGGCCGAAGCCGCCGCCGACACGGCCGAGGGCCGCCGAGGCGACCGCCAGGACCGCGGTCAGCGCGGCGACCGGCAGGAGCGCGGCGAGCGCGGGGACCGTCGCGACCGCCAGCGCGACCGCCGCGGCAAGGGTGACGAGCAGGCCGGCCAGGGCAGCCAGGGCCAGCAGGGCGGCCAGCGCCAGCAGCGCCAGAGCAGCGGCCCGCAGGACGACTACGACGACGAGGCGGGTGGCCGCCGCGGTCGCCGCGGCCGCTACCGCGACCGCCGTGGCCGCCGTGGCCGCGAGGAGTTCGCCAGCGAGGTTCCGGTCTCCGACGACGACGTCCTGATCCCTGTCGCGGGCATCCTGGACATCCTCGACAACTACGCGTTCATCCGGACCTCCGGCTACCTGCCGGGCCCGAACGACGTGTACGTGTCGCTCGCGCAGGTCCGCAAGAACGGCCTGCGCAAGGGTGACCACGTCACCGGTGCGGTGCGTCAGCCCAAGGACGGCGAGCGCCGCGAGAAGTTCAACGCGCTGGTCCGCCTCGACTCGGTCAACGGCATGGCGCCCGAAACCGGCCGCGGCCGCCCGGAGTTCCAGAAGCTGACCCCGCTCTACCCGCAGGACCGGCTCCGCCTGGAGACCGACTCCAACGTCCTGACGACGCGGATCATCGACCTGGTCGCGCCGATCGGCAAGGGCCAGCGAGGGCTGATCGTGGCCCCGCCGAAGACCGGCAAGACCATGATCCTGCAGGCGATCGCCAACGCGATCACGGTCAACAGCCCCGAGTGCCACCTGATGGTCGTCCTGGTCGACGAGCGTCCGGAAGAGGTCACCGACATGCAGCGGTCGGTGAAGGGCGAGGTCATCTCCTCGACCTTCGACCGTCCCGCCGAGGACCACACCACCGTCGCCGAGCTGGCCATCGAGCGCGCCAAGCGTCTCGTGGAGCTGGGTCACGACGTGGTCGTCCTGCTGGACTCCATCACCCGCCTCGGCCGTGCGTACAACCTCGCGGCCCCCGCCTCCGGCCGCATCCTGTCCGGTGGTGTCGACTCGACCGCGCTGTACCCGCCGAAGCGCTTCTTCGGTGCCGCGCGCAACATCGAGGACGGCGGTTCGCTGACCATCCTGGCCACCGCGCTCGTCGAGACCGGCTCGCGCATGGACGAGGTGATCTTCGAGGAGTTCAAGGGCACCGGCAACATGGAGCTCAAGCTCGACCGGAAGCTCTCGGACAAGCGCATCTTCCCGGCGGTGGACGTCGACGCGTCCAGCACCCGCAAGGAAGAAATCCTGCTCGGCAGCGACGAGTTGGCCATCGTCTGGAAGCTGCGCCGGGTGCTGCACGCACTCGACCAGCAGCAGGCGATCGAGCTCCTCCTGGACCGGATGAAGAAGACCCAGTCCAACGCGGAGTTCCTGCTCCAGATCCAGAAGACGACGCCCGCTCCGGGCAACGGCAACGACTGACGCCGTACCCGCACCGGCCGGATCACAGGGCCGCCCCCGTCACCGAGGTGACGGGGGCGGCCCTGTGCCGTGGGGCGGTCGCGCGTGTGAAGCGGACGATTCGAGCCTTTGGGACGATGCGAGACCTTCGCCACACGGCGGCCTCTCCGGCGGAGCCGGTCGCTCTACCTGTATGGGGCAAGAAACCGCAGGTGAGCGCGGGATCACCGACTGTTCGTCGATGCGGTGCATCCGTTTTGTCCTCACACGGATGTGACGGGTCGTTGTGCAACCCTTTGTGCATGTCTCCACGTCGTAGGCAGTGGCGGCATGTCGCCGAAGCGACACGATCAGTGCCCGAACACCGCTACAGGGGGTAGCCGGGAGACGCCGACGACCGGAGGAGCAACGATGACCGAGCAGAGCGGGAGCGGCGGCCGAATACGCCCCACCGGCAGTCGCCGGAAGAAGCCGTCCCGGCGCCGCAGGGCGACGGTGATCGCGGCCTGGACCCTGGCCGGCGCCGTGATCGTCGCCGGCGGCGGGCTCGGATACGCCTACTTCAGGATCGACGGCAATCTGAAGTCCGTCGACATCAACGCGGCGCTCGGCAAGAACCGCCCCGACAGCGCGGACAACGGCGCCGAGGACATCCTCGTGCTCGGTTCGGACTCCCGCTCCGGCGCGAACTCCGCGTACGGCGCCGACGAGGGCACGGCCCGGTCCGACACCGCGATGGTCGTGCACATCGACAAGGGCCACAGGTCGGCCTCGGTCGTCTCCATCCCCCGCGACACCCTCGTCACCCGCCCCGACTGCACCAGCGACACCACGGGGCGGACCGTCGCGGGTCAGCAGCGCGCGATGTTCAACACGGCGTACGAGGTCGGCGGACCCGCCTGCGCGGTCAAGACCGTCGAGGCCATGTCGGGCATCCGCATGGACCACTACCTCGAAGTCGACTTCACCGGCTTCAAGAAGGTCATCGACGAACTGGGCGGCGTGCGGATCACCACCACCAAGGCGATCCACGACTCCGCGAGCCATCTGAACCTCGAACCCGGCACCCACACCCTCGACGGCGAGCAGGCGCTGGGCCTCGTGCGCACCCGCAAGAGCGTCGGCGACGGCAGCGACCTCGGCCGCATCCAGCTCCAGCAGGCGTTCATCAAGGCACTGATGGAACAGGTCAGGAGCGTCGGGGTGTTCTCGAACCCGAAGACCCTCTTCGACCTCGCGGACACGGCGACGAAGGCCGTCACCACCGACTCCGACCTGGGTTCGGTCAAGCAGCTCACCGGCTTCGCGAACGGCCTCAAGGGGCTCCGGGCGCAGAACGTCCACATGATCACCCTGCCCGTGCGCTACGACCCGGCCGACCCGAACCGCGTCGTACCGCTGGAGGAGTCCGCCCAGCAGGTGTGGACGGCGCTCAAGCAGGACAAGGCCATCCCCGCGTCGGCCACCGAGAACTCGGCGGGTGACAAGGGCGTCGCGGGCAGCGTCGTGAGGTGACCGGCCGGGGGCGGGAATAGGTGCGGCCCGCCCCCGGTTTTGGGAGATACGGCCGGTCCTGGCAGACTGGTACGTCGGCCCCGGTTCACGGACGCGCAATCCGCGCGTACGACCCGGCGCCCTCCCGAACCTAGGAGAAACCCTTGAAGCGCGACATCCACCCCGAGTACGTCGAGACGCAGGTCAGCTGCACCTGTGGCGCCTCGTTCACGACCCGGAGCACCATCGACGGCGGCAGCATCCGCGCCGACGTCTGCTCCGAGTGCCACCCGTTCTACACGGGCAAGCAGAAGATCCTCGACACCGGTGGCCGCGTGGCCCGCTTCGAGGCCCGCTTCGGCAAGGCTGCCGGCTCCGCCAGCAAGTAGCGAGCCACTGCGCCGGTTCTCGGCGCCCTCTTCCCGGGGGCGCCGAGACCGGCGTTTTTTCCGGCCCGGGGTCACGGGCCGTCCTCCGTGCCCCCGTCCGGACAGCATCACGCCGTCCCGCAGGCACGTTTGAATGAAGGAACCAGGAGCACGAAGATGTTCGAGGCGGTCGAGGAACTGATCGGCGAACAGGCCGATCTTGAGAAGAAGCTCGCGGACCCCGCGGTCCACGCCGACCAGGCCAACGCGCGCAGGCTCAACAAGCGCTACGCCGAGCTGACCCCGATCGTCACCACGTACCGCTCCTGGAAGCAGACGGGGGACGACATCGAGACGGCACGGGAGCTCGCCGCCGACGACCCCGACTTCGCCGCGGAGGTCAAGGACCTGGAGAAGCAGCGCGAAGAGCTCACCGAGAAGCTCCGCCTCCTCCTGGTCCCGCGCGACCCCAGCGACGACAAGGACGTGCTCCTGGAGATCAAGGCGGGCGCGGGCGGCGACGAGTCCGCACTGTTCGCCGGCGATCTGCTGCGCATGTACCTGCGCTACGCCGAACGCGTCGGCTGGAAGACCGAGATCATCGACTCCACCGAGTCCGAACTCGGCGGATACAAGGACGTCCAGGTCGCCGTGAAGACCAAGGGCGGCAACGGCGCCATCGAGCCCGGACAGGGCGTGTGGGCCCGGCTGAAGTACGAGGGCGGGGTGCACCGCGTGCAGCGGGTGCCGTCCACCGAGTCCCAGGGCCGCATCCACACCTCCGCCGCCGGTGTGCTCGTCACGCCCGAGGCCGAGGAGGTCGACGTCGAGATCCACGCCAACGATCTCCGTATCGACGTCTACCGCTCCTCGGGCCCCGGTGGCCAGTCCGTCAACACGACGGACTCCGCCGTCCGCATCACCCACCTGCCGACCGGCGTCGTCGCCTCCTGCCAGAACGAGAAGAGCCAGCTCCAGAACAAGGAGCAGGCCATGCGTATCCTGCGTTCGCGACTGCTCGCGGCCGCCCAGGAGGCCGCCGAGCAGGAGGCTTCGGACGTACGGCGCAGCCAGGTGCGCACAGTCGACCGTTCCGAGAAGATCCGTACGTACAACTTCCCGGAAAACCGCATCTCGGACCACCGCGTCGGCTTCAAGGCGTACAACTTGGACCAGGTGCTCGACGGCGACCTGGATACCGTGATCCAGGCCTGTGTCGACGCCGACTCCGCAGCCAAGCTCGCCGCCGCGTGAGCCCGAACCCGCCCCGCCCGTAACCCCGTACGGAGAACCGCGATGAACCTGCTGCTCGCCGAGGTGGCCCAGGCCACTCAGCGGCTGGCCGACGCCGGTGTGCCCTCACCGCGATTCGACGCGGAGGAACTCGCCGCGTTCGTGCACGGTGTCAAGCGCGGCGAACTGCACCGTGTGCCGGACGCGGACTTCGACGCCCGGTACTGGGAGGCGATCGCCCGACGCGAGGCCCGCGAACCGCTCCAGCACATCACCGGACGCGCCTTCTTCCGCTATCTGGAGCTCCAGGTCGGCCCCGGGGTCTTCGTCCCCCGCCCGGAGACCGAATCGGTCGTCGGCTGGGCGATAGAGGCCGTGCGCGCGATGGACGTCGTCGAGCCGACCGTCGTCGACCTGTGCAGCGGATCGGGCGCCATCGCCCTGGCCATGGCGCAGGAGGTGCCGCGCTCACGCGTGCACGCCGTCGAACTCTCCGACGACGCCCTGAAGTGGACCAGGAAGAACGCCGACGGATCCCGGGTCACCGTCCACCAGGGAGACGCCCTCACGGCCCTGCCCGAGCTGGACGGCCAGGTCGACCTGGTCATCTCCAACCCGCCGTACATCCCGCTCACCGAGTGGGAGTACGTGGCACCCGAGGCCCGCGACCACGACCCGGAGATGGCCCTCTTCTCCGGGGAGGACGGCCTCGACACCATCCGCGGCATCGAACGCACCGCGCACCGCCTGCTGCGCCCCGGCGGCCTCGTCGTCATCGAGCACGCCGACACCCAGGGCGGCCAGGTGCCGTGGATCTTCACCGAGGAACGCGGCTGGGCCGACGCGGCCGACCACCCCGACCTGAACAACCGGCCGCGGTTCGCCACGGCCCGCAAGGCCACGCCGTGACCGGCGGCCACCACCCGCACGACCCGTACCCGCCATACCCGTACATGCTTGAGGAGGCCGGCTGATGGCACGGCGATACGACTGCAACGACGCGACCGACCGTACGACGGGTCTGCGTGAGGCCGCGTCGGCCGTCCGCCGCGGCGAACTGGTCGTGCTGCCCACCGACACCGTGTACGGGATCGGCGCGGACGCGTTCTCCGCCGAGGGCGTCGCCGACCTGCTCGCCGCCAAGGGACGTGGCCGCAACATGCCCACACCCGTCCTGATCGGCTCCCCGAACACCCTGCACGGACTGGTCACCGACTTCTCCGAGCAGGCCTGGGAGCTCGTCGACGCCTTCTGGCCCGGCGCCCTCACGCTCGTCGCCAAGCACCAGCCGTCGTTGCAGTGGGACCTCGGCGACACCCGCGGCACCGTCGCCGTGCGGATGCCGCTGCACCCGGTGGCCATCGAACTGCTCACCGAAGTCGGGCCGATGGCCGTCTCCAGCGCCAACCTCACCGGACACCCGTCCCCCGAGGACTGCGACGCCGCCCAGGAGATGCTCGGCGACTCCGTCTCCGTCTACCTCGACGGCGGCCCGACCCCCGGCAACGTGCCGTCGTCCATCGTCGACGTGACCGGCAAGGTCCCCCTGCTGCTGCGCGCCGGCGCGCTCACCGTCGAGGAACTCCGCAAGGTGGTACCCGACCTTGAGGTGGCCAATTGACCGCCCCTGAGGGGCGTGGCATAGCGGGGCAGGCCGACACTTTCCGCATCCTCCACGTCAGCACCGGCAACGTCTGCCGCTCGCCGATCACCGAGCGGCTGACCCGCCACGCCCTGGTGGACCGCCTCGGCGATCCGCTTCAGGGCGGACTGATCGTGGAGAGCGCGGGCACCTGGGGCCATGAGGGCGCGCCCATGGAGGCCAACGCCGAGATCGTGCTGGCCGACTTCGGCGCCGACACCACCGGCTTCGTCGGCCGGGAACTGCTCGACGAGCACGTGATCCGTGCCGACCTGGTGCTCACCGCCACCCGCGACCACCGGGCGCAGGTGATCTCGATGGGTCACTCGGCCGGTCTGCGGACCTTCACGCTCAAGGAGTTCACCCGGCTGGTCCGGGCCATAGACCCCGCCACGCTGCCCGATCCGCGCGACGAGGGCGTGGTCGAGCGTGCGCGGGCGCTGGTGCGCGCCGCGGCCGCGCTTCGCGGCTGGCTGCTGGCCCCCACCGCCGAGGCCGACGAGGTGCACGACCCGTACGGCGCGCCGATCACGTTCTTCCGGTCCATCGGCGACGAGATCAACCAGGCACTCGATCCGGTGGTCACGGCGCTGACCGGCGTGCCCGCCCCGCACTGACGCGCCCTCCGACGCCACTCTGACGGCCGTGCGCACCACCCGGCACCCTGAGGGCCGGGCGGGTGTACGGCGTCGCCGCACAGCGCGCAGGGGGCCCTTCACGGGCCTACATTGGAGCTGACGCCAGCGCACCCTCCCCAGGCCCGGAGCCGTCAGATGCCGGTCACCACTCCTGCCGCCGCACCCTCCTCCGCCGACGCGGCCCTGCCGCAGGACTTCGACGCCCTGCGGCGGGAGGATCCGGAGATCGCCGCGGTGCTGCTGGGGGAGCTGAGCCGGCAGTCGACCACCCTCCAGCTGATCGCGGCCGAGAACTTCACCTCGCCCGCCGTCCTCGCCGCCCTCGGCTCACCGCTCGCGAACAAGTACGCCGAGGGCTATCCCGATGCCCGGTACCACGGGGGCTGTGAGCAGGCCGACGCCGCCGAGCGCATCGCCTGCCGCCGGGCCACCGCCCTCTTCGGCGCCGAACACGCCAACGTCCAGGCGCACTCCGGTTCCTCCGCCGTCCTCGCCGCATACGCGGCACTGCTGCGCCCCGGCGACACGGTGCTCGCCATGGGACTTCCGTACGGCGGACATCTCACGCACGGCTCGCCCGCCAACTTCTCCGGCCGCTGGTTCGAGTTCGTCGGTTACGGGGTGGACTCCGAGAGCGGGCTGATCGACTACGAGCAGGTGCGCGCCCTGGCCCGTGCGCACCGTCCCAAGGCGATCGTCAGCGGCTCGATCTCGTATCCCCGCCACCCCGACTACGAACTGTTCCGGGAGATCGCCGACGAGGTGGGCGCGTACCTCATCGCCGACGCCGCGCATCCCATGGGGCTGATCGCCGGGGGAGCGGCGCCGAGCCCCGTCCCGTACGCCGACGTGGTCTGCGCGACGACGCACAAGGTGCTGCGCGGTCCGCGCGGCGGGATGATCCTGTGCGGCACGGAACTGGCCGAGCGCATCGACCGGGCGGTCTTCCCGTTCACCCAGGGCGGCGCCCAGATGCACACGGTCGCCGCGAAGGCCGTCGCGTTCGGTGAGGCGGCCACTCCGGCGTTCACGGAGTACGCCCACCGGGTGGTGGCCCATGCCCGGGTGCTGGCCGCAGGTCTGGAGGGCGAGGGATTCGAGATCACCACGGGTGGCACGGACACCCATCTGATCGTCGCGGACCCGGCCCCGCTGGGCGTCGACGGACCCACGGCCCGCGCCCGGCTGGCGGCGGCCGGCGTGGTGCTGGACACCTGCGCGCTTCCGTACGGGGACGCGCGGGGCGTCCGGCTCGGGACCGCGGCCGTCACCACCCAGGGCATGGACGACGCCGACATGGCACGGCTGGCCGTGCTCTTCGGGGCAGCGGTGCGTGAGGAGGCCGACATCCGTGCGGAGGTCGAGGAACTGGCCAGGAAATATCCGCCCTATCCGGGGTAGACGTGCCCAGTGCAACCATCTGTCCCGTCACCTTGTCCTCAATCATGTGCCCGACGTAGTTAAGGTGTGGGCTGAGATGGCCGGCGATATCTGTGGGGCAGCCCGTGCGTGATTACCTGCTGACGCTCTGTGTCACGGCCGCGGTTACCTATCTGCTGACCGGCCCGGTGCGCAAGTTCGCCATCGCGGTCGGGGCGATGCCCGCGATCCGTGCGCGTGACGTCCACCGAGAACCGACACCGAGGCTCGGTGGCATCGCCATGTTCGGCGGACTGTGCGCCGGACTGATCGTCGCGGCCCACCTGTACAACCTCGACGGCGTCTTCCAGCTCTCCAACGAGCCGCGGGCGCTGCTCTCCGGGGCCGCGCTGATCTGGCTGATCGGTGTCCTGGACGACAAGTTCGAGATCGACGCGCTGATCAAGCTCGGCGGTCAGATGATCGCCGCCGCGGTCATGGTGATCCAGGGTCTGACGATCCTGTGGCTGCCGATCCCCGGCGTGGGTACCGTCGCGCTGACCCAGTGGCAGGGCACGCTGCTCACGGTCGCCCTGGTCGTCATCACCATCAACGCGGTCAACTTCGTCGACGGCCTGGACGGTCTCGCGGCGGGCATGGTGTGCATCGCGTCCGCCGCGTTCTTCCTGTACACGTACCGGCTCTGGTACGGGCACATGATCGAGGCGGCGGCCCCCGCGACGCTCTTCACGGCGATCCTGATGGGTATGTGCCTCGGCTTCCTGCCGCACAACATGCATCCGGCCCGGATCTTCATGGGCGACTCGGGTTCCATGCTGATCGGCCTGGTGCTGGCGGCCGGCGCGATCTCCGTCACGGGCCAGGTCGACCCGGACACGATGAAGCTCTTCGCGGGCAGTGAGCGCGAGGCCACTCACGCGATGCTGCCGGTCTTCATCCCGCTGCTGCTGCCGTTGAGCATCATCGCGATCCCGGCCGCCGACCTGGTGCTGGCGATCGTGCGGCGTACCTGGAACGGTCAGTCGCCGTTCGCGGCGGACCGGGGCCATCTGCACCACCGGCTGCTGGAGATCGGTCATTCGCACAGCAGGTCCGTGCTGATCATGTACTTCTGGTCGGCCCTGATCGCCTTCGGCGCGGTCGGCTATTCCGTGCACTCGGCGTCCCTGTGGATCGTGCTGGTGATCGTGGGGCTGAGCACACTGGGCCTCGTCCTGCTGCTGATGCCGCGCTTCACCCCGCGGGCGCCGCACTGGGCGGAACGCTTCGTGCCGCCCCGCTACCGCCGTCGCCGCAGCAAGGGCGAGGTTCCGGAGGAGGAACCCTCGGCGGCGCTTCGGGCGGAGTCCTCGTCCGACTCCGAAGGCCGGCTGTCCGAAGGGCAACAGGGGCCGCTGGAAGCGCAGATGGGGCGGGAGGGGCACGAGCTTCAGGAGCGCGCCCCGGTCGTCGTGGGAGTCGCCGGCGTCAACGGGGCGACTGCGATTGGCCCCCGTTCGCGCCTTTCGGACAGAGACAAGGCCGATTCCGCGCGTTGACGATTCGGTCACCACGGGGCAATACCAGACAATGCGAGCGTTGTCTTGCTCACATGCGCATGTTCACCCTTGCGTGTGACAGCAAGCACACTTTCTAGGTAAAGACCTCATCAAATAGTTTGTGATACCGTTCACGAAGCCCGGTGACGAAGCCGAAGAACTTGAGTAGCACGGTTCATTGGCCCGAGGCATCGACTCGGACCGGGCCTACGCTCGTCCACGACGACACACTGCCCACCCCCTGCAAGCGGAGCTGCCGCCATGCCGTCCAACGACGCCCGGAGTCTCCTCCACACCGCCGTACCCACCGCTGTCGCCGGCGCTGTTGCCGCCGCCGTCAGTGCTGGTGTGGCCGGCGGCAAGGGAGCCCTGGGTGCGGCCGTTGCGACGCTCGTGGTGATCCTCTTCATGGGGATCGGACTCGTGGTCCTGCAACGGACCGCGCGGTCCCTGCCGCATCTCTTCCAGGCGATGGGGCTGATGCTGTATACAGCCCAGCTTCTCCTGCTGTTCATTTTCGTCGCCGCATTCAAGAACACCACGATGTTCAACCCGAAGGCCTTCGCGATCGCTCTGGTCGCGACGACCCTCGTGTGGATCGGTGCACAGGCGCGTGCGCACATGAAGGCCAAGATCCTTTACGTCGAGCCCGAGTCCGAAAAGGACGAAAAGCCCAAGAACGCCGGGGCGAAATCGTGAAGGGTAGGGGCGGAATAAGCGCGGGTCCAAGACCCTGCTATCGTCCGGTTCCAACTGCGGCATTGCGGGCGCGGGCATGTGAGCTGACGCCTGCTCGATCGCGAGGCTCAATGCCTGACTGCCGCTCACACATCCGTAACACCAGTCCAGTGCCGAACCGCGGCTGCGCGCCGCGCCGACACAACGAGGTTGCCGTACCTATGCGCCACGCTGAAGGAGCCCGCGGTGAGTGCTGACCCGACACAGGTGCTCGCCTTCGAGACCGATTGCCACATCTTCGACGGTTGTGGTTTCCCGGCACCCGGCCTGCACTCGTTCCTGTTCGAGCCCCTCTGGGGCGATGCGGACAGCAACGTGTACTTCAACAAGCCGATGCTGCTGGCCCTGCTCGGCTCGATCATCGTCGTCGGTTTCTTCTGGGCCGCCTTCCGCAAGCCGAAGGTCGTCCCGGGCAAGCTGCAGATGGTCGCCGAGACGGGCTACGACTTCATCCGTCGTGGCATCGTCTACGAGACGCTGGGCAAGCGCGAGGGTGAGAAGTACGTCCCGCTCATCGTCTCGCTGTTCTTCTTCGTCTGGATGATGAACCTCTGGTCGATCATCCCGGTGGCGCAGTTCCCGGTGACGTCGATCATCGCCTACCCCATCGTGCTGGCGGCGATCGTCTACGTCCTGTGGGTCAGCCTGACCTTCAAGCGCCACGGTTTCGTCGGCGCCTTCAAGAACTTCACCGGGTACGACAAGTCGCTCGGCCCGGTGCTGCCGCTGGCCATGTTCATCGAGTTCTTCTCGAACCTGCTGGTCCGGCCCTTCACCCACGCCGTGCGACTCTTCGCGAACATGTTCGCAGGCCACACCCTGCTGCTGCTGTTCACGATCGCCAGCTGGTACCTGCTCAACGGCATCGGGATCGCCTACGCGGGCGTCTCCTTCGTGATGGTCATCGTGATGACCGCCTTCGAGCTCTTCATCCAGGCGCTGCAGGCGTACGTCTTCGTGCTCCTGACCTGCACCTTCATCCAGGGCGCGCTCGCCGAGCACCACTGAGCATCCCGCACCCGACCCTTATTCGTCCGGTGGCCAACCCCCACCGGTCCGTGAAAGAGAAGGAAGAACTGGCATGTCCCAGACCCTTGCTGCCGTCAGCGGCTCCCTCGGCTCCGTCGGTTACGGCCTCGCCGCCATCGGCCCCGGCGTCGGCGTCGGCATCATCTTCGGTAACGGCACCCAGGCTCTCGCCCGTCAGCCCGAGGCTGCCGGTCTCATCCGCGCCAACCAGATCCTCGGCTTCGCCTTCTGTGAGGCGCTCGCCCTGATCGGTCTGGTCATGCCGTTCGTCTACGGCACCTGATCCACGGATCACAGACCAGCCCACTAGACGAAAGGCAATGACGTGAGCCAGATGCTTACGATCGCGGCTGAGACGGAAAACCCGCTCATCCCGCCGATCCCCGAGCTCGTCATCGGCCTCATCGCCTTCCTCATCGTCTTCGGCTTCCTCGCCAAGAAGCTCCTCCCGAACATCAACAAGGTTCTGGAAGAGCGCCGCGAGGCCATCGAAGGCGGTATCGAAAAGGCCGATGCGGCCCAGACCGAGGCCCAGAGCGTTCTTGAGCAGTACAAGGCTCAGCTCGCCGAGGCCCGTCACGAGGCCGCGCGCCTGCGCCAGGAGGCGCAGGAGCAGGGCGCCGTGATCCTGCAGGAGATGCGGGCGGAAGGCCAGCGGCAGCGCGAGGAGATCATCGCTGCCGGCCACGCCCAGATCGAGGCCGACCGCAAGGCCGCGGCCGCCGCGCTGCGTCAGGACGTGGGCAAGCTCGCCACCGACCTGGCCGGCAAGCTCGTCGGCGAGTCCCTTGAGGACCACGCCCGGCAGAGCGGCACCGTCGACCGCTTCCTCGACGAGCTTGAGGCGAAGGCCGAGGCCGTCCGATGAACGGCGCGAGCCGCGAGGCACTGGCTGCCGCACGTGAGCGTCTCGACGCGCTGACCGACAGCACGTCGGTCGACGCGGCGAAGCTCGCCGAGGAGCTGGCCGCCGTCACGGCGCTGCTCCAGCGCGAGGTATCGCTGCGGCGGGTCCTGACCGACCCGTCGCAGGCCGGCGAGGCCAAGGCCGAGCTGGCCGGACGGCTGCTGCGCGGTCAGGTGGGCGGCGAGACCGTCGACCTGATCTCCGGCATGGTCCGCTCCCGCTGGTCGCAGTCGCGCGACCTGGTCGACTCGGTCGAGGAACTGGCGAACATCGCCGACCTCACCGCCGCCCAGCGCGGCGGAGACCTCGACGACGTCGAGGACGAGCTGTTCCGGTTCGGCCGGATCGTCGCCTCCGACAAGGAGCTGCGCTCCGCGCTCACCAGCCGGTCCGCGTCGACCGCCGCCAAGAGCCAGCTGCTGCGCAGCCTGCTCGGCGGCAAGGCGCGGCCGACCACCGAGCGCGTCGTCGTGCGGCTTGTCACCCAGCCGCGTGGACGTAGCCTGGAAGCGGGACTGGAGTCCCTCTCCAAGCTTGCCGCGGAGCGCCGGGACCGCATGGTCGCCGTCGTCACCTCGGCAGTGCCGTTGAGCGATCGGCAGAAGCAGCGCCTCGGTGCCGCACTGGCGAAGATCTACGGTCGGCCGATGCACCTGAATCTCGATGTGGACCCCACGGTCCTCGGCGGGATCGCGGTGCGGGTCGGTGACGAGGTCATCAACGGCACCATCGTGGAGCGCCTCGACGAGGCGAGCCGCCGCATGGCCGGCTGACGAGCGCAGCGCAGCAACAGAACAGAGCAACACCAGCGGCCCGGTTGGGCCGTGCAGAAATTGCAGAAGATTCCTGGGGGTCGGCCCCCAGACCCCCTTAAGAAACTTCGGGCCCAACAAGGAGAGCAGGGAACCCAGATGGCGGAGCTCACGATCCGGCCGGAGGAGATCCGGGATGCGCTGGAGAACTTTGTCCAGTCGTACAAGCCGGACGCGGCCTCGCGCGAGGAGGTCGGTACGGTCAGCGTTGCCGGCGACGGCATCGCGAAGGTCGAGGGTCTTCCCTCGGCCATGGCGAACGAGCTGCTGAAGTTCGAGGACGGCACCCTCGGTCTCGCCCTCAACCTTGAGGAGCGCGAGATCGGTGCCATCGTCCTCGGCGAGTTCAGCGGCATCGAAGAGGGCCAGCCGGTGCAGCGCACCGGTGAGGTGCTCTCCGTCGGCGTCGGCGAGGGCTACCTCGGCCGCGTCGTCGACCCGCTCGGCAACCCGATCGACGGTCTCGGCGAGATCGCGACCGAAAGCCGCCGCGCCCTCGAGCTGCAGGCCCCTGGCGTCATGGTCCGTAAGTCGGTGCACGAGCCGATGCAGACCGGCTACAAGGCCGTCGACGCCATGGTGCCGATCGGCCGCGGCCAGCGTCAGCTGATCATTGGTGACCGTCAGACCGGCAAGACCGCTCTGGCCGTCGACACGATCATCAACCAGCGCGACAACTGGCGCTCGGGCGACGTGAACAAGCAGGTGCGCTGCATCTACGTCGCCATCGGTCAGAAGGGCTCCACCATCGCCTCCGTGCGCGGTGCCCTCGAAGAGGCCGGTGCGCTGGAGTACACGACCATCGTCGCCGCCCCGGCGTCCGACCCGGCCGGCTTCAAGTACCTGGCGCCGTACACCGGTTCGGCCATCGGCCAGCACTGGATGTACGCCGGCAAGCACGTCCTGATCATCTTCGACGACCTCTCGAAGCAGGCCGACGCCTACCGCGCCGTGTCGCTTCTGCTGCGCCGTCCGCCGGGCCGCGAGGCCTACCCGGGCGACGTCTTCTACCTCCACTCGCGTCTGCTGGAGCGCTGCGCCAAGCTCTCCGACGAGATGGGTGCCGGTTCGATGACGGGCCTCCCGATCGTCGAGACCAAGGCGAACGACGTGTCGGCGTTCATCCCGACCAACGTCATCTCCATCACCGACGGCCAGTGCTTCCTGGAGTCCGACCTGTTCAACGCCGGCCAGCGTCCGGCCCTGAACGTCGGTATCTCGGTCTCCCGCGTCGGTGGCTCCGCCCAGCACAAGGCCATGAAGCAGGTCTCCGGCCGTCTCCGTGTGGACCTCGCCCAGTACCGCGAGCTGGAGGCGTTCGCCGCCTTCGGTTCCGACCTGGACGCGGCCTCGAAGTCGTCGCTGGAGCGCGGTAAGCGCATGGTCGAGCTGCTGAAGCAGGGCCAGTACCAGCCGATGCCCGTCGAGGAGCAGGTCATCTCCGTCTGGGCCGGTACCACCGGCAAGATGGACGACGTCCCGGTCGAGGACATCCGCCGCTTCGAGAGCGAGCTGCTGGAGTACCTGCGCCGCGAGCGCAAGGACCTCCTGACCAGCATCGCCGAGGGCGGCAAGATGTCCGACGACACGCTGCAGTCGATCGCCGACGCGATCGCCGCCTTCAAGCAGCAGTTCGAGACCTCGGACGGCAAGCTCCTGGGCGAGGGCTGATCGATGGGCGCTCAGCTTCGCGTTTACAAGCGCCGCATCCGCTCCGTCACCGCCACCAAGAAGATCACCAAGGCGATGGAGATGATCGCCGCTTCGCGCATCGTCAAGGCGCAGCGCCAGGTGGCGGCGTCGACGCCGTACGCGACCGAGCTCACCCGCGCGGTGACCGCGGTGGCGACCGGCTCCACCACCAAGCACCCGCTGACCACCGAGGCCGACGTTCCGGCACGGGCCGCGATCCTGCTCATCACGAGCGACCGCGGCCTGGCCGGCGGTTACTCCTCCAACGCCATCAAGGCCGCGGAGCGACTGACCGAGCGGCTGCGCGGTGAGGGCAAGGAGGTCGACACGTATGTGATCGGCCGCAAGGGCGTCGCCTACTACGGATTCCGCGAGCGCAAGATCGAGGATTCGTGGACGGGCTTCACCGACAGCCCCACGTACGCGGATGCGAAGCGGGCCGCGGCCCCGCTGATCGAAGCGGTCACCAAGGACACCGCCGAGGGCGGCGTGGACGAGCTCCACATCGTCTTCACGGAGTTCGTGTCGATGATGACGCAGAACCCGGTGGACGGCCGGATGCTGCCGCTCAGCCTCGGCGCTGCGAAGGACGAGGACGGCAAGGGCGAGATCCTGCCGTTGTTCGACTTCGAGCCGTCGGCGGAGGACGTCCTCGACGCCCTGCTTCCGCGGTACGTCGAAAGCCGGATCTACAACGCGCTGCTGCAGTCGGCTGCTTCCGAGCACGCTGCCCGCCGCCGCGCGATGAAGTCGGCCACCGACAACGCCGGTGAGCTCATCAAGAGCCTCTCCCGGCTTGCCAACGCGGCCCGCCAGGCCGAAATCACCCAGGAAATCAGCGAGATCGTCGGTGGTGCCAGTGCGCTGGCCGACGCGACCGCGGGGAGTGACAAGTAATGACGACCACAGTTGAGACGGCCGTTGCCACGGGCCGCGTCGCCCGGGTCATCGGCCCGGTCGTCGACGTGGAGTTCCCCGTCGACGCGATGCCGGACATCTACAACGCCCTGACCGTCGAGGTCGCCGACCCGGCCGAGGAGGGCAAGCTCAAGACGCTGACCCTTGAGGTCGCCCAGCACCTCGGCGACGGTGTGGTCCGTGCGATCTCGATGCAGCCCACCGACGGTCTGGTCCGCCAGGCCCCGGTGACCGACACGGGCGCCGGCATCACGGTGCCGGTCGGCGAGATCACCAAGGGCAAGGTGTTCAACACCCTCGGTGAGATCCTGAACAAGCCCGAGGCCGAGGCCGAGGT
The DNA here is from genome assembly GCF_042885475.1 of Streptomyces sp. NPDC058051. Lineage (NCBI taxonomy): Bacteria > Bacillati > Actinomycetota > Actinomycetes > Kitasatosporales > Streptomycetaceae > Streptomyces > Streptomyces sp. NPDC058051. Next base: position 111,602 of record NZ_JBHVRW010000003.1, on the reverse strand, counting down.
CACCGAGCGCTGGCCGATCCACCGCAAGGCGCCCAGCTTCGACCAGCTCGAGTCCAAGACCGAGATGTTCGAGACCGGCGTCAAGGTCATCGACCTTCTCACCCCGTACGTCAAGGGTGGAAAGATCGGTCTGTTCGGTGGTGCCGGTGTCGGCAAGACCGTTCTGATCCAGGAAATGATCTACCGCGTCGCCAACAACCACGACGGTGTGTCGGTGTTCGCGGGCGTCGGTGAGCGTACCCGTGAGGGCAACGACCTCATCGAGGAAATGGCCGAGTCGGGCGTCATCGACAAGACCGCCCTTGTCTTCGGTCAGATGGACGAGCCGCCGGGCACGCGTCTTCGCGTCGCGCTGGCCGGTCTGACCATGGCGGAGTACTTCCGCGATGTGCAGAAGCAGGACGTGCTCTTCTTCATCGACAACATCTTCCGGTACACCCAGGCCGGCTCCGAGGTCTCCACGCTGCTCGGCCGCATGCCGTCCGCAGTGGGTTACCAGCCGAACCTGGCCGACGAGATGGGTCTGCTGCAGGAGCGCATCACCTCGACCCGTGGACACTCGATCACCTCGATGCAGGCGATCTACGTCCCCGCGGACGACCTGACCGACCCGGCCCCGGCCACCACCTTCGCCCACCTCGACGCGACGACGGTTCTCTCCCGTCCGATCTCCGAGAAGGGCATCTACCCGGCCGTGGACCCGCTCGACTCCACGTCCCGGATCCTGGACCCGCGCTACATCGCGGCGGACCACTACGCGGCGGCCATGCGTGTCAAGGGGATCCTCCAGAAGTACAAGGACCTCCAGGACATCATCGCGATCCTCGGTATCGACGAGCTGGGCGAGGAGGACAAGCTCGTTGTCCACCGTGCCCGTCGTGTCGAGCGCTTCCTGTCGCAGAACACCCACGTCGCCAAGCAGTTCACCGGCGTGGACGGTTCGGACGTTCCGCTCGACGAGTCGATCGCCGCGTTCAACTCGATCTGTGACGGGGAGTACGACCACTTCCCCGAGCAGGCGTTCTTCATGTGCGGTGGCATCGAGGACCTCAAGGCCAACGCCAAGGAGCTCGGCGTCTCCTGAGCCCATGGCTCACCGAGGGGGGTGGGTGCGTCCCGCCCCCCTCACCACGCCCCTTAGAATTGACCCAACACCCGGCTTGAACGGCCGGGTGGTGACCCGAGGAGCCACCCTTGGCTGCTGAGCTGCACGTCGAGCTGGTCGCCGCGGACCGCAGTGTCTGGTCCGGCGAGGCCACCCTGGTCGTCGCGCGCACCACGTCCGGCGACATCGGCGTCATGCCCGGTCACCAGCCGCTTCTGGGTGTGCTGGAATCGGGCCCGGTGACGATCCGTACGAGCGACGGCGCGACCGTGATCGCCGCTGTGCACGGCGGTTTCATCTCGTTCGCTGACGACAAGCTCTCGCTGCTCGCGGAGATCGCGGAGCTGGCGGACGAGATCGATGTCCAGCGCGCCGAGCGTGCGCTGGAGCGTGCGAAGTCGGACACGGACGCCGCTTCCGAGCGGCGCGCCGAAGTGCGACTGCGCGCGGTGGCGGTGCGCTAGCGCTCCGCGACAACGTAGCTTTACCCTCAGCCGCGGCCCGAGCTGGAGACCTCTCCAGACCGTGTCGCGGCTGCGGCGATGCAGGTGCAGGTGCAGGTGTAGTGATGGCGGTATCCGTTACTCGACGACGCGAGGAGGTCGGTGGAGATGTTCCTCGCGCTGTGGGTGGGCGGGCTGGTCGTCGCACTGGTCGCGATTGGTCTCTTCGTCTTCGGTCTGCGCCGGCGGCTGATCCAGCGCTCCGGTGGGACCTTTGACTGCAGTCTGCGCTGGGATGTGCCGGAGGAGCCCGATCTCTCGGGCAAGGGCTGGGTGTACGGGGTCGCGCGGTACAGCGGCGACCAGATCGACTGGTTCCGGGTCTTCTCGTACTCTCTTCGGCCGCGTCGGCTCCTGGAGCGTTCCGCGATCGAGGTCGTCGCCCGTCGGCTGCCCGAGGGCGAGGAGGAGCTGGCGCTCCTGTCCGACGCCGTGGTGCTCGGTTGTCTTCATCGTGGGGTCCGCCTGGAGCTGGCCATGAGCGAGGACGCGCTGACCGGGTTCCTCGCCTGGCTGGAGGCGGCTCCGCCCGGCCAGCGGGTCAACGTGGCGTGACGGGTGCCGGGTGACCGGACCGTAGGACGTGGACCGAGCGTCCGCGTGGGAACGACGTGGGACTGGGCGTCCGCGTGGGAACGACGTGGGACTGGGCGTCCGCGTGGGAACGACGTGAGACCGAGCGTCCGCGTGGGAACGACCACGGGCCGAGCGTCCGCGCGGAACACCATGGATCCGAGTGTCCGCGTGGGAACGACGAAAAACCGGGGAGACAGGGGGCGGACCTGTCTCCCCGGTGGCTTTCCGGGGTGGTGCGGTGAGCGGTGAGTGCTACTTCAGACCGCTGTTGATCGCGCTGACGAGTTCACCGTTGGTCGTGTCGCCGCTGAACTCCCAGAAGAACGCGCCTCCCAGGCCCTGACCCTTCGCCCAGGTCATCTTGGACGCGATGGTGGCCGGGGTGTCGTAGCTCCACCAGTTGGTGCCGCAGTGCGCGTAGGCCGTACCGGCGATCGTGCCGGTGGCCGGGCAGCTCGTCTTGAGGACCTTGTAGTCCTCGATGCCGGCCTCGTAGGTGCCGGGGGCCGCGCCGGTGGCGGTGCCGCCGGGTGCGTCCTGGGTGACACCGGTCCAGCCGCGGCCGTAGAAGCCGATGCCGAGCAGCAGCTTCGAGGCGGGGACGCCCTGGGCCTTGAGCTTGGCGATGGCGTCGGCGGAGTTGAAGCCGGCCTGCGGGATGCCGCTGTAGGAGGTGAGGGGGGAGTGCGGGGCGGTCGGGCCCTTCGCGTCCCAGGCGCCGAAGAAGTCGTACGTCATCACGTTGTACCAGTCCAGGGACTGGGCGGCGCCCGCGTAGTCCGTGGCGTCGATCTTGCCACCGGTGGAGGCGTCGGCGGTGATGGCGGCCGTCACCAGGTTGTTGCTGCCGAACTTCGTGCGCAGCGCGGAGGTGATGCCCTTCAGCGCGGCCGGGCCGCTGGTGTCGCAGGTCAGACCGCAGGCGTTGGGGTACTCCCAGTCGATGTCGATGCCGTCGAAGACATCGGCCCAGCGGGGGTCCTCGACCAGGTCGTAGCAGGACTGGGCGAACGCGGCCGGGTTCTTCGCGGCCTCGCCGAAGCCGCCGGACCAGGTCCAGCCGCCGAAGGACCACAGGACCTTGATGTTCGGGTACTTGGCCTTGAGCTTGCGCAGCTGGTTGAAGCTGCCGCGCAGCGGCTGGTCCCAGGTGTCGGCGACGCCGTCGACGGACTTGTCGGCGGTGTATGCCATGTCGTAGTCGGCGTAGGCGTCACCGATCGCGCACTTGCCGCCGGTCACGTTGCCGAAGGCGTAGTTGATGTGCGTGATCTTCGCGGCCGAACCCGAGGTGTCCAGGTTCTTGACGTGGTAGTTCCGGCCGTAGACGCCCCAGTCGGTGAAGTAACCGAGGTTGACCTTGCCGCCGGTGCCGGGGTCGGGGTTGCCGCCGCCACCACCGGTGGTGTGGACCTTGACCGCGCCGCTGACCGGACCGGTCTGGTCGGCGGTGTCACGGGCCTGCACGGTGTACGAGTAGTCGGTGCCCGCGGTGAGGCCGGTGTCGGTGTACGTCGTACCGGTGACCGTGGAGACGACGGCGCCGTCGCGCAGGACGTCGTAGTTCTTGATGCCGTTGTCGTCGGTCGCCGCGGTCCAGCTCAGCTTGGCCGAGGTGTCGGTGACGGCGCTCGCGGTCGGGGTGCCGGGCGCCGAGGGGGCGTTGTCGCCGGGGACGCTGCCGCCGTCGCACGAGGCGCCGTTCAGCTTGCAGCCGGTGGGGGCGCCGGCGCCGCTGCCGTTGAAGCCGAAGGAGACGCTGGCGCCCGGTGCGACCGCACCGTTCCAGCCGACGTTCTTCGCGGTCCAGTGGGTGCCGGAGCTGGTGACGGTGGCGTCCCAGGCGGAGGTGACCGCGGTGCCCGAGGGGAAGTCCCACTCGATGGTCCAGGAGGAGAGGGCGGTGGTGCCGGTGTTCTTCACCGTCCACTGGCCCTCGAAGCCGGTGCCCCAGTCGGACTTCTTGACGTACGTGGCGGTGGCCGAGGTGGCCGCCTCGGCGGGGGAGGCCAGGCCGACCATCGCGGCGAGCGGAAGGAGCAGCGCGGTGAGGCCCGCGACCGCTCGGGATCTGGTGGCTCTGCCGGCCCCGAGTCTGAATCGGGTCCGGCGTAGGGGGGTTTCAGTGCTCAACGGTGCTCCTCGGGTGAGGTCCGGACAAACGGGGGTGGTCCGTGGACTGCAAACCCTGCGCCGCCCTGAGCGCGCCTTGTCATGGCGTGCTCACCGCAGTGTGCTCGGTGAGATTAGGAAGGTCTGGACCAATCGTCAAGAGGTCCAGACCAAAGAGCGGTGTTAAACCTCAGACGCCCAACTCCCGTGCCAGCACCGCTGCCTGGGCCCGGCTGCGCAGTTCCAGCTTGCCCAGCAACCTGCTGACGTGCGTCTTCACCGTCCCCTCGGCCATCGAGAGGCGTGCCGCTATCTCGGCGTTCGACAGCCCGGCACCGAGACAGCCCAGCACCTCCCGCTCCCGCCGGGTGAGCGCGTCGAGCACCACCGGGTCGGGTGCGGTTCCCTGCCGTACGGGGGCGGCCCCGGCGAACTCCGCGATCAGACGGCGTGTCACGGCGGGGGCGATCAGCCCCTCGCCGCGCGCCACGGTGCGCACCGCTTCGAGCAGATCGCGCGCCTCCGTGTTCTTCAGCAGGAAGCCCGCGGCCCCCGCCCGCAGCGCCCCGAAGACGTACTCGTCCAGATCGAACGTCGTCAGCACCAGTACGTCCGCGAGGCGCTCGGCCACCACCTGCCGGGTCGCCGACACCCCGTCGAGCCGGGGCATCGACACGTCCATCAGCACCAGATCCGGCCGCAGTTCACGGGCCAGGCGCACCGCCTCCTCGCCGTCCCCGGCCTCGCCGACGACCTCGATGTCCGGCGCGCTGCGCAGAATGAGCACCAGCCCCGCACGCACGGCCGACTGGTCCTCGGCGACCACGACTCGGATCGTCATGTCCTCAAGCCCCTTTCGTCAACGGGCAGTTCGGCCCGTACGCGCCAGACCGGCGGCGCACTTCCGGGGCTCACCGGCCCCGCCTCGATCGCCCCTCCCAACAGGGCCACCCGCTCCCGCATACCGGCGAGGCCGGCCCCCGCCCCGGGTGCGCGCGGCCCGGGGCGCTCTCCGAACACGCTGCTGACCTCCACCGTGAGCGCCTGCCCCACGCGCCCGAGCCGCACCACGACCGGGCCGGGCGCCGCATGCTTGAGCGCGTTCGTCAGGGACTCCTGGACGATCCGGTAGGCGGCCAGTTCGACCGGTGCCGGCAGAGGATCCTGCTCGTCCCGGCCGTCCTCGAAGACGCAGCTCAGCCCGCTGGACGCGGCGCTCGTGCGGGTCTGCTCGACCAGTGCGTCCAGCGAGGCGAGCGTCGGCGCGGCGCTCGGTCCCCCCTCCGTGTCCCCGGTGCGCAACAGACCGATCAGCCGCCGCATCTCGGCGAGTCCGTCGACGCTGTTCTCCCGGATCACGCCGAGCGCGTCGCGCGAGGTGGCCGGGTCGTCGATGGAGAGGGCGGCCGTGGAGTGGATGGCGATCGCCGAGAGATGGTTCGCCACCATGTCGTGCAGTTCGCGGGCCATCCGGGTGCGCTCGGCGGTCACCGCCTGGACGCGGTCCATCTCGGCCAGCAGCGCGGTCTGATCGGCCCGCAGCCGGGCGGTCTCCGCGGCGTCGCGGTGGTTGCGGACGCTGACCCCGGTGATGGCGGGCAGGAACGAGACCACCCCGGTGATGACGCCGATGAGGAGCGCCTGGGGATTGCGGAACCACGCCAGGAACCCGAGCGTGACCGCGACGGTGATCAGGAAGGTGGTCACCGGGATGCGGCGGGCGGCGGCCGGTGTCCCGTACAGCACGGCCGCGTACATGAGGTCGGTGAACATGAGGACGGTCCCGAGGTTCCCGACCGTGAACTGGTCGGCGACCAGGGCGAGCGTGCCGACGACCAGCGCCGTCTGCGGGGCGGTCCTGCGGAACAGTTCGAGTGCGGAGACGACGGCGAGCGGCAGCAGGCAGACCCATGGGGCCACGAGGACCCGGTCGGCCTGCGCATGCAGCCCGAACACCCACAGGAGCGCGCCGCCGAGGAGGCCGAGGGCGGCGATGAGGATGTCGTGGCGGTGGGGGCGGGGAAGCACCCTCCCATCCAACACAACGACAGCCCTCCGGACCTCCGCGTCGTCGGTGATGCGGGAGTACATCGAAGGATGCAGCCGCAGTTCGTCACCGCCGACGACGCCCCCGGTCGCCGCGGCCGGAAGACTGGAGGGGAGCGGAAGGAGAAGAGCGGTGATCGTCACGCTGATCGTGCTCTGCGAAGTCGGCTTCTGGCTGCTGCTGGCGGCGGGGCTCGTCCTGCGGTATCCGGCGGGGAAGCCGCGGCTGGGTGCGGCGGTGCTGCTGTGCGAGCCGCTGCTGGAGGCCGTCCTGCTGGTGGTGACGGCCGTCGACCTGAAGAACGGGGCCGAGCCGGACTGGAAGCACGGCCTCGCCGCGGTCTACATCGGCTTCACGGTGGGGCTCGGCCCCTCCACGATCCGCTGGGTCGACGCCCGGTTCGCCCACCGCTACGCCGGCGGCCCGCCGCCGGTGAAGCCGCCGAAGTACGGCAGGGCGCGCGCGGCGCACGAGTGGCGGGTCGCCGCGCGGTGGACGGTCGCGGCCGCGACGGCGCTGGTGCTGCTGCAGGCAGCCGTCTGGTACGTGGGCGGGGACGGCGAGGTGACCTCGTTGCAGGCGTGGCAGGCGAGGATGCTGCTGGTGATCGGGATCAACGTGGTCATCGCCGGGAGCTACACGCTGTTCCCGAAGAAGGAGCGCGCGGCGCGCTGAGCCCCCGGACGGCTCCGGCTGAGCTCCCGGACGCTCCGGCCGAGCCCCCGGGCGCTCCGGCGGCCGGGCCCGCCCGACGACGGGGAACGTCCGGCGGCCGGGGAAGGGCGGTACGGCTACCGCTCGCCGCCGGGCACCCACAGCACGTCGCCGACCTCCTTGTTCGCCGTCCGCGCGAGGATGAACAGCAGGTCGGAGAGGCGATTGAGGTACGTCGCCGTCAGCGCGTTCATCACCTCGCCGTGCACCTCCAGCGCCGCCCACGTGGACCGCTCCGCACGTCGGACCACCGTGCACGCCTGGTGCAGCAGCGTCGCCCCCGGCGTACCGCCCGGGAGGATGAAGCTGCGCAGCTTCTCCAACGGCTCCAGGAAGCGGTCGCAGTCCGCCTCCAGCTTGTCGACGTAACTCTGCTCGACCCGCAGCGGCGGGTACTTCGGGCTCTCGACGACGGGGGTCGACAGGTCCGCGCCCACGTCGAACAGGTCGTTCTGCACGCGGACGAGGACCTTGACGACGTCCTCGGAGAGCTGCCCGAGCGCGATCGCCGTACCGATGACGGCGTTGGCCTCATTGGTGTCGGCGTACGCGGCGATCCGCAGATCGGTCTTGGCGGTCCGGCTCATGTCGCCGAGGGCGGTGGTGCCCTGATCACCGGTGCGGGTGTAGATACGTGTCAGATTGACCATGGGACCAGCCTAGGCGGTCCCGTCCGACGTGACCGGGGGCCTTCTCGGCGGGAGAGCTCGACGTGACCGGGGGCCTTCTCGGCGGGCGAGCTCGACGCGACCGGGGATCTCCGCGGCGGGAGCCCCGATGTGACCGGTGGCTCGGCGTGACGGGGCCTCCTCGGCGCGGGAGGGGCCTCAACTGCGCCCGGCGCGCCGCCCGATGACGCACCCCGGTGTGATGTCCGTCATGTGAGACGTGACGCGCATCTCTTCACGGCCCCAGAGTCCCTCACGGGTACTAATGTCCGCCGGAGAGTATGTGAACAACCGTTAGGCCGTGCAGGGACCAGCTGCAGGGGCGGACTCAGACCAAGGGGTGCAGACGTGGCCAGGAAGCTCGCCGTCATCGGGGCCGGACTCATGGGATCCGGTATCGCGCAGGTGTCCGCCCAGGCGGGCTGGGACGTCGTGCTGCGTGATGTCACCGACGAGGCCCTGGCCCGTGGTCGTGACGGCATCAGGGCCTCCTACGACAAGTTCGTCTCCAAGGGGAAGCTGGCGGCGGCCGACGCCGAAGCCGCGCTCGGACGCATCACCACCACCACCGACCTCGACGCGGTCGGCGACGCGGATGTCGTCGTCGAGGCCGTCTTCGAGAAGCTTGAGGTCAAGCACGAGATCTTCCGGGCCCTCGACAAGATCGTCCGGGACGACGCCGTTCTCGCCTCCAACACCTCCGCGATCCCGATCACGAAGATCGCGGCCGTGACGGAGCGCCCCGAGCGCGTCGTGGGTGTCCACTTCTTCTCGCCGGTCCCGATGATGCAGCTCTGCGAACTCGTACGCGGCTACAAGACCAGCGACGAAACCCTCGCCACCGCACGGGAGTTCGCCGAGTCCGTCGGCAAGACCTGCATCGTCGTCAACCGTGACGTGGCCGGCTTCGTCACCACCCGGCTGATCTCGGCGCTCGTCGTCGAGGCCGCCAAGCTGTACGAGTCGGGCGTCGCCTCGGCCGAGGACATCGACATCGCCTGCAAGCTGGGATTCGGCCACGCCATGGGGCCCCTGGCCACGGCGGACCTGACCGGCGTCGACATCCTGCTGCACGCCACGAGCAACATCTACACCGAGTCCCAGGACGAGAAGTTCGCCGCGCCGGAGCTGATGCGCCGGATGGTGGATGCAGGTGACATCGGACGCAAGAGCGGGCAGGGCTTCTACACGTACTGATCGTTTTCGGTCTTCCGGTTGCCTGGACTGCCGTCGGTCGGGCCCGGTGGTCCGGGGGGAGTCTTTGGAATCGGTGGATCCACAGGGGGGTTCTCGCCGGGTCTGAGTCACTCCGGGGAGTGAATTCGGTATCGGTTCGCTTACAGACGGCAACCTCCCTGTCTCTGCCGCAGTCAGTTGTGGCAGAGACAGAACAGACAGACGAACCTTGCTACGGAGCGATTCCGGGGAGCGCATATGCACATCAGGGGCGACCACGCCGAACTGGTCGTCGGGGGCCGCCTCGACGTCCGAAGCGCGGCGGACGCCCGAACGGCCCTGCACTCGGCCCTCGACGACGGGGCCGGTGACCTGGTGCTCGATCTGACCGAGCTGGACTCCTGGGACGCCACCGGGCTCGGCGTCATCATGGGCGCGCACCGCCGGGCCGGCCGGGCCGGACGGCGGCTGGTGCTCCGCGGCGTGCCGCCGCAGATGCAGCGCCTGCTCGTGGCGACGAGGCTGCACCGCATCCTGGCCATTGAGGGCGGAATCGCAGCGGACTCCCTGCCCCGCGTATAGATCCTCACCGGCCCGGGCGGACAGCCCGGCCGTGCGACCGGCCGAAGGTGCACAATCCGGATGAGAACGCGCGCTTCGGACGACTCGGCCCCCCGACTGTGCGCGCACACTGTGCGACGGTCTAGGGTTCGGGCCGTCCGCCGATTGACGAACCCACCAGGCGGGCACCGGACCGGGAGCGACAGCGGGGCGTGCGAGGCCGGGAGGGGCAAAGCAATCGTGCGCGACGCGTCTGGGGGCATGGGCGATGGACCCGACAGAGCCGGAAGAGTACGGCCTGGACAACGACGGCTTCGGCGCGGGAAGCGACCGACGGCGGTCGCCCCGCGATCCGTCCCCGAGCGATCAGCCCCGTGCGGGCAGGGGGGGCCTCATCGCTCCGGACTTCGGTCCGCTCATGCCGCAACAGGCGCGCGTCGTGCGGCTCATATCGGGCGACTACCTCCTCACCGTCAATCCGGTCGACGGCAGTGAGGTCGAACTGCGCCCGCCGGGGGAGCACCCCGACCCGCCGGTCAGGCGCACCGCGGCCGAGCGCGCCGATCGTGAACGTGCCACCGCGCCGCCCGTGCCGCCCGGCCCGCCGGCCCCTCAGCTGCCCCTCCTGGAGCGTGCGGAAGAGCGCGAGCGGCTGGCCCGCCTGCTGGCCCGCGGCCGCTCGGTGCGGCTCACCGGACCGGCCGGTTCCGGCCGTACGACCCTGCTGAACGCCGTCGCCGCCGACTGCGCGGACCTCGCCCCGGACGGAGTCGTCCGGCTCAGCGGCCACAAGAGAACCGCTACTGACCTGCTGTACGGGCTCTTCGAGGCCGTACACGACCCACGGCTGTACCGGCCCGACCGCGCCGGTCTCCTCGAAAGGGTCCGGAGCATCGGCGCCGTCGTCGTACTCGACGACCTGGAGTTCGGCGGAGCCGCCCTGGACGAGCTGCTCGACGCCACCCCGGAGTGCGCCTTCCTGTTCGCGACCACTCCCGATGTCGCCGCTCCCAGCCCGGACGCGTACCTCGAAGAGGTCTTCCTCGCGGGCCTCGGCCGCGGCTCCTCGGCCGAACTGCTGGAGCGGGTCGTCGAGCGCCCGCTCACCGACGAGGAGGCGAACTGGGCGGGAGACCTCTGGTTCGAGTCGGAGGGGCTGCCGCTGCGCTTCGTCCAGGCGGGCGCCCTGCTGCTCCAGCGCGACATGCTGCGCACCGATCCCGAGGCGTACGGCGGCCTTCCCGACGCCCGGTCCGTCGCCGCACCCTTCGGGCACGACGAGGACATCGACGGCGTCCATGTGCCGCTGCCGAGCCTCGGTGAGGGCGCCGCGCCTGCCGCGCTGCTCGCCTCACGGCTCAGCGCGGCCGCCCGCGACACCCTGCGCTTCGCGGTCGCGCTCGGCGGCGAGGTGCCCCACCAGGCGCATCTGCCGGCGCTGGTGGGGGACACCCACGCCGACGCCGCGCTCGGCGAACTGGCGGGCTGCGGGCTCCTCTCCCCGGCCGGTTCCCGCTACCGGCTGGCCGCCGGGGTCCTCACCCAGCTGGAGGCCGCCGGGTACGGCCAGGACAGCAGCGACCGCGCCCGGACGGCGGCCCAGCACTACGCCTGGTGGTCCGGGCACCCCTCCGTCACTCCCGCACGGGCGTCGACCGAGGCCGACGCCGTCATCGCGGCGATGGCGCAGCTCGTCCCCGGCGACGGGGCGGGGCAGACGAGCGCCGCCGTGCTGCTGGCCCACAGCGCCGCCCCGGCCTTCGCGGCGGGGCTGCACTGGGGCGCCTGGGAGAAGGCTCTGCGGATCGGCCAGGAGGCGGCCAGGATCGCCGGAGAGGTCGCCGAAGAGGCTTACTTCCACCATGAGTTGGGCGTCCTCGCGCTCTGCACCGGCAATCCGGACCGGGCCAGGGCGGAGCTGGAGACCTCGATAGGCATGCGCGGGGCGCTCGCCGACAAGTCGGGCGCGGTGGCCGGGCGGCGCGCGCTCGCGCTGGTCGTGGACAGCGCCGGTGGCCCTTTGGCCGGCGTGCCCTTCCCGGGGGGCGACGAGGCGTCGGAGCCGCGCTACGAGGAGACGGCGCCGTTGCCCGCCGGTCCGACGGCCGCGGTGACGCAGACGCTGTCACAGCCGTACGGCGACGCCACCGCGGTGATATCCCGGCAGGGCGCCGCCGCCTCCCCGGGCGCGCGGGGCGGACGCCCCGGGAAGAAGACGGGAGCCCGTCGGCGCAATCTGGTCGCGGCCGGTGTGGGCGTCCTCCTGGTCGGGGTGATCGGCACGGTGGTAGCCCTGGGGATGCCGTCGGGCGACGGCGACGCCCAGGGGGATCCGGGTGTCACGAGCGAGGAGCCGGCCGCCCAGGACGACAGCGGGGACGAGCTCCCGGCCGACGAACCGGCGGACCGTGCGACGCCCGGCGACACGGCGTCCAGCAGCAGCACCGTGACGCCGAGCCCCTCGGGCGGACGTGCCACGCCGAGCACGAGCGGCACACCGTCCACGGATTCCACGGGGACGGCCGGCACCCCGTCCTCGGACACACCGTCCAGTGGCAAGCCGTCGTCGGGCAGACCGACCAAGTCGTCCAGCCCGACGAAGTCGTCGACGCCGACCAAGTCGAACAGCCCGAGCCCGACCCCGACGGAGACCTCTCCCGACCCGACGGACTCGGAGACGGTGACCCCGCCGGACTCGCCGAACACCTCCGACTCGGCGAGCGGCCCCTCCTCTTCCGCGTCCGGAGCGGACAGCGAACCGACCACGGCCTGAGCTTGTGGGATGACCTCGGGATGACCTCTGATCGGGCGGTCACGCCCGGGCACGCATGTTTCCGGCGCCCTGGAACCGCACGGCCCATGTCACGTCCGCTTTCCGACGTGAGGTCATCCGGCAGGCTCTGAGCGAAACCCCGTGGGCGTCGGAGGAGCGGGATCCCTCGGACGCCCACGGAACGGCACAGGCGCGGCGCGTCGGAGCGGCGGCCGTCACAACAGCGGCGGCCGTATCAGGACCACGGCGGCCGTATCAGGACCACGGAGGCCGCGTCAGAACCACGGCATCCGTATCAGAAAGACGGAGGCCGCGTCAGAACAGTCGCAGCTTGTCGTCCTCGATGCCGCGCAGGGCGTCGTAGTCGAGCACCACACAGCCGATGCCGCGGTCCGTCGCCAGAACCCGCGCCTGGGGCTTGATCTCCTGCGCGGCGAAGATGCCCCGCACGGGGGCGAGGTGGGGATCGCGGTTGAGCAGTTCCAGATAGCGGGTCAGCTGCTCCACACCATCGATGTCGCCGCGCCGCTTCAACTCCACCGCGACGGTCTGCCCGTCGGCGTCCCGGCACAGGATGTCGACCGGGCCGATGGCTGTGAAGTACTCACGGCGGATCAGGGTGTAGCCCTCGCCGAGTGTCTCGATCCTGTCGGCGAGGAGTTCCTGGAGGTGCGCTTCGACACCGTCCTTGATGAGGCCCGGGTCGACGCCCAGCTCATGGGACGTGTCATGGAGGATTTCCTCCATCGTGATGATCAGTTTCTCGCCCGCTTTGTTGACCACGGTCCAGACACCCGCGGTGTCGTCGGAGCCCTCCTTGAGCGTGCAGGGCGGTGACATCCAGTTGAGAGGTTTGTACGCCCTGTCGTCGGCGTGGATCGAGACGCTCCCGTCCGCCTTCACCAGGATCAGACGGGGAGCGGAGGGCAGGTGGGCCGTGAGCCGGCCGGCGTAGTCCACGGAGCAGCGGGCGATGACGAGACGCATGGTCGGCAACGCTACTCGACGACAGGTGCTCCACGCGATTCACCCTCTGCCGCCCTCCGGGCCCGGATCGGTGCCCAAGAGGCTTGCCCCTCTTTGCGCCTCTTCGATATTGGCCGGTTGTGTTCCCAATCTCCTGGTGCGGCCAGGACTGCACCCTTACCGTGGAAGCAGGAGGTCGCCGTCCGTGCACGCTGCGTCGCCGTCCTCCTTCCCAGTCCGTAAGGCCCCGGCCCGGCGTCGGGGTCGCGAGAGGAGAACCCATGTCGCTCGACGTCTCACCGGCGCTGTTGGAACAGGCCGAGCGAGGCGAGGTCGACGAAGCCGACTTCGTCGACTGCGTCCGGACCTCCCTGCCCTACGCATGGGAGATGATCAGCTCTCTGGTGGCTCAGCTGAAGGTGGACGGCGGAGAGTTCGCCGACAACCAGACGCCGCCGCCGGACGAGCAGGCACGTGGTCAGCTGCTGCGCGCGCTCGCGAGTGATGCCATACGCGGTGCTCTGCAGCGGCACTTCGGGGTGCGTCTCGCATTCCAGAACTGCCACCGCGTCGCGGTGTTCCCGCTGGACGCCTCGGTCGACGACCGCCTGGCCCGCTTCACCTCGGTGAGGGGCCAGTTGCTCAACCAGTCGCCCGAACTACGGGACTGCTAAACGCTTCTGCTGCCGTTCCGGGCCGCGGGAGGCGACTGGCTCCGGGACGGCAGCCCCCGTACCTCTTGAGCATGCCTATGTGAGCAGCGGCAGGACGTCGGTGCCCAGCCGCGCTACGTTCTCCTCCGTGGCCGTCAGATCTCCCGAACCCTCCACCAGGAGCGCGAATCGGGTGATACCTGTGCGCTCGGCGGTGGCCGCGAGCCGGTCGGCCGCGAGCCCGGGCGGGCCCACCGGATGAAGGCCGCAGAGCAGTTCCGTATAGGCGACCGGGTCGCGCATCACGCGGTGCCGGCCGTCGACGGTCACATGGGCGGCCAGGCCCTGGCGCAGCCAGCCGGGCATGGCCTTCACGAGCGTCTCCATGGCGTCCTCGGCACGGTCGGCGATCTGCGCCACGCCCGCGGACACGTGCCCGGCCTCCCGGACGCTCTCGGGCGAGCGGCCTGCGGCGAGAGCGGTGGAGCGCCACAGGGCGACCATCTCGGCCTTCTCCTCGTCCCCGCAGTGCATGCCGAGCAGCATCGGCAGGCCGTGCTCGGCGGCGAGCCTCACCGTCTTCGGCGAGGTGCACGCGACGACCACCTCGGGACCGCCGGGGTTCTCGCCGCCGTCCGCGCCGAGCAGTTCGTCGGCCCGGGGGACCACCGCCACCTCGCGGAAGCCGTACCGCTCCCCGCTGCCCGCCACCCGGGGTTTGCCCAGCCAGTCGAGCAGCAGCTCCAGCGACTCGGGGAAGCCCTTCTCGTACGCCGCCAGGCCCCCTCCGAACACCTCCAGGTCCACCCAGGGGCCGCCCCGGCCGACGCCGAGCGTGAATCTGCCGCCGCTGGTGAGATGGAGCAGCGCGGCCTGTTCGCCGAGTGTGACCGGATGCTGGGTCGGCAGCACGCTCACCGCCGTGCCCACCCGGATGCTCCGGGTGCGGCCGAGCAGCAGCGCGGCCAGGGTGACGGCGGACGGGCAGACCCCGTACGGCACGAAGTGATGTTCTGCCAGCCAGACCGCGTCGAGTCCGGATTCCTCCGCGACCTCGGTCGACCGGATCGCGCGATGCAGCGCCTCTCCCGGCCCCTGCCCCGGGAACTGGGCTGCCAGTACGAACGTTCCCACACGCATCGCCAATTGCCTCCTTGCGGCCGACGCGGCTCTCCCCTACTGGCAACAACGTCTGACACGTGCCAAAGGCACGGTCCCTCGGCAAGTTGTTGCGATTTTCCGGTAACTCACCTGGTCCGGGGTGCTGTCCCGTGCGGTGCGGGACACGGCGTAGGGCCACATGGCCCTACGCTGGACAGGAACTGCCCGGCCTGCCCAGTGAGGTGTCACGTGTCCCCGCGCCGCAACCGCCCCCGAGGCGGCGAGAGTCCCCACGACAGCGCAGCGGAGCCGGGGGCCCGGTTCGGCGGCGGCGGGCGCACCGAGCAGTGGCGGGGCGAGGAGTGGTCGGTCCGCCCGGTGAGCGGAGCGAGCGCGGCCGGCAAGCGGTATCGCTGCCCCGGCTGCGACCAGGAGATCCCGTCCGGCGTCCCGCATCTGGTGGCCTGGTCCGAGTACGGCGGGATCGACGACCGCAGGCACTGGCACAAGGCCTGCTGGAACGCGAAGGACCGCCGCACCACGGAGGTGCAGCGGTCCAGGAACGCGCCTCGCCACTGAGCTGCGGAGGGCGGCGGGCGACGGGCGGCAGGTGACGCAGGCTCGCCGGTGGCGCGGGCCCGTCAGACGTCGCGCTTCTCCAGCGCCGCATAGGCGCCGATCAGTGCCACGGCCGTGACGCCGATCATGATCCACAGCGGATCCCAGCCCGACGGTCCCGACGTGCCGGTCGAGGTGTCGTAGAGCACGCTGAGCTGGTTGGGGATCGAGTACTCGAAGAGCGCGTCCCGCAGGTCGCTGAGCGTCTCCGAGAACATGAAGATGGCCAGCACGAGCGGCAGCAGCACGACACCGATCATGATCGTGATCGCACCTGCGGAGTGCCGGATGAGGGCACCGACCGCGAGCGAGAGCAGCCCCAGCGTCGCGACGTACAGGCCGACACCGACCGTGGCACGCAGCCACTCGCCGCCGGTGGATGCCTCGCCGCCGAGGATGGCCGTCTGCAACGCGCCGACCACAGCGGTCGTCACGGTCGTGATGACGAAGGTGAGCAGGAAGAAGACGACCGCCTTCGCGGTCAGTACCCGCCCACGGCTGGGGCAGGCCGTCAGCGTCGTGCGGATCATTCCGGTGCCGTACTCGGAAGCGATGGTCATCACGCCGAGCGTGATCACACAGATCGAGCCGAGGAGCACGCCGAAGAAGCCGAAACTGAGCACCGGGACGGTGCCGATGTCGGTGTCGGCCACGTTGATGAGCGTGGCCACCAGCAGCCCGAGGCCGATGAGCAGCACGACCATGACGCCGAGCGTCCACATCGTGGAGCGCACCGAACGGATCTTGGTCCATTCGGAGGCGAGCGCGTCGCCGAGGGTGGCCTGACGCAGCGGGATCGGTGAGGTGTAGGGCCCGGTCGGTGCGCCCTGCCAGTTCTGCTGCGGAACCGGGGCCTGCTGCTGGTACGGCGCCTGCGGGGGCGGCGGTGTGGTCATCGGGCGTCCTCGCTGGTCTCGCGCTTGGTCAGGTCTGCGGGGGCGGCGGCGGGGGGTGCCGGGACGGCGGGAACCGGGGCCGCGGGCGCCGCCGGGGCTGCCGCGTACGGGTTCTGTCCGGGCGGCGGCGGGGCGTACCAGTTCTGCTGCGGCATCTCCGGGACCGGCTGCTGGTGTGCCCCGTAGCCGGGCTGCTGTCCGTACCCAGCGGGCACCGGCTGCTGGAGTCCGGCCTTCTGGTCCACCGTCGAGCGGTAGTCCACGGCGCCCTGCGTCATCCGCATGTACGCCTCCTCCAGCGATGCCTGGTGCGGCGAGAGCTCCCACAGCCGGATGTCCGACTCGTACGCCAGATCACTGATCCTCGGCAGCTGCAGACCGGTGACCCGCAGGGCTCCGTCCTGCTCCGGCATGACCTGGCCGCCCCCCTCGGTGAGGGCGGTGGTCAGCTTCTCCCGCTGCTCCTGCGCACCGTCCGCGACCCGCACGCGCGCGAAGTCGGCCGAGTTGGCGGAAATGAAGTTCTTGACGCTCATGTCGGCGAGCAACTGCCCGCGGCCGATCACGATCAGGTGGTCGGCGGTGAGCGCCATCTCGCTCATCAGATGGCTGGAGACGAAGACCGTACGCCCCTCCGCCGCCAGCGTCCTCATCAGATTGCGGACCCAGAGGATGCCCTCGGGGTCGAGGCCGTTGACCGGCTCGTCGAAGAGCAGCACCTGCGGGTCGCCGAGCAGGGCCGCCGCGATGCCGAGCCGCTGGCCCATACCGAGCGAGAAGCCCTTGGACCGCTTGCGCGCGACCTCGTGGAGACCGACGACACCGAGCACTTCATCGACCCGGGCGGCCGGGATGCCGGCGAGCTGGGCGAGCGAGAGGAGGTGGTTGCGTGCGCTGCGCCCGCCGTGCACCGCCTTCGCGTCCAGCAACGCGCCCACCTGCCGCGGAGCGTTCGGCAGGCTGCGGTAGGGGTGACCACCGATCGTGACATGGCCGGAGGTCGGCCTGTCCAGGCCCAGCATCATGCGCATGGTGGTGGACTTGCCCGACCCGTTGGGACCGAGGAACCCGGTGACGGCCCCCGGCCGCACCTGGAAGGAAAGGTTGTACACGGCCGTCTTCGCGCCATAGCGCTTGGTCAGGCCGACTGCCTCGATCATGCTCCAGCCCCATCGACTTCGTCGGTCGTCGGGGCCCAGGCCGTGCGGCCGTACGCCCCCGTAAGAGTTAGGAGGATATCCAGGGCTTGACGGTTCCAGCCAAGTCGTGACGACGGCGCCTCGCCTTCCGGGCGGGCGGAAGCGATGATTCCGGCCTGGTCGGGGGGAGAGAGCGCGATGTGTCGCCCACCCGTCACACGTGCCTCTCCCCGGCCACACGTCCCGCATCCGGTCAGGCGTGTCCTGTATCCGGTCAGGCGTTCCCAGCCGGTCCGGCGCAGCCTGTTCGGTCGCCGTGCCCAGTTCGGTCAGGCGTCCCGCTTCTTCAGTACGAGGTAGCCGCCGACGAGTGCCGCCGCCACCCACGCGACCAGGATGCCGAGCCCGCCCCACGGCCCGTACGGAGCCGGGCTGCTGTTCAACGCGTCGGGAACCACCTGCATGATCTTGGATCCGGCCTGGTCGGGGAAGTAGCGGGCGACCTTCTTCGCGCCCGGGACCGCCGACAGGATCTGGGAGACCAGGAAGAAGAACGGCATCAGGATGCCGAGCGACAGCATGGAACTGCGCAGCATCGTGGCCACGCCCATGGAGAAGATCCCGATCAGGCCCATGTAGATGCCGCCGCCCACGACCGCGCGCAGGACATTCTCGGCGCCGATGTCCGTGTGGTGGTCGCCGAGGAGGGACTGTCCGAGGAAGAACGAGACGAAGCTGGTGGTGAGGCCGACCAGCAGGGCCAGCAGACCCGCCACCGCGATCTTGCTGAACAGGAACGAGCCGCGTTGGGGCACGGCCGCCAGCGAGGTCCGGATCATGCCCGAGCTGTATTCCGTACCGACCACCAGCACACCGAAGACGACCATGGCCAGTTGGCCGAGGACCATGCCGGAGAAGCTGATGAGAGTCGGGTCGAAGGTGGCTCTCTCCGGTGCGGGGAGGTCGTCGAACTGGGCGTTCATCAGGGCACAGAGCGCCGCGCTCATCGCGACGGTGACGGCGAACGCGCAGATCAGGGTCCAGACGGTCGACGAGACCGTACGGATCTTGGTCCACTCGGAGGTCAGGACCGCGGGTACCGATGCCATCGTCGTCACGCCCCCTTGCCGGTGCCGGAAGTACTGGAGGTGCCGGGTGCCTCAGGAGCACTGCTCCCGGCCCCGGGTACGCCTTGTGTGCCGTTCCCGGCTCCGGGTACGCCTTGTGTGCCGTTCCCGGCCGTGCCGGCGGCGGTCCGCCGGTCCCACTGATCGCCCCACTGCGGACCTGTCGGCGTCGGTGCCGCACCGAGTTCCGAGTGCGCGTGGTACTCCACGGAGTCCGCCGTCATCTGCATGAACGCTTCCTCCAGGGAGGCCCGCTGGGCACTCAGCTCGTGCAGCACGATCTGATGCCGGGCGGCGAGCTCGCCCAGCGCCTCGGTGGTGGCACCGTCGATCTCCAGCGTGCCGCCGCCGGTCTCGACCACGATCAGGCCCTCCTCGTGCAGCACATCGCGCAGTCGCTCCTGCTGCGGCGAGCGCAGCCGAACGTAACTGCGGGAGTTCTGGTGGATGAAGTCCGCCATCGAGGTGTCGGCGAGCAGGCGGCCCTGGCCGATCACGATCAGATGGTCCGCGGTGAGTGCCATCTCGCTCATCAGGTGCGAGGAGACGAAGATCGTCCGGCCTTCCGCGGCGAGCGCCTTCATCAGATTGCGGATCCAGTGGATGCCCTCGGGGTCGAGGCCGTTGACCGGCTCGTCGAAGAGCAGCACCTGCGGGTCGCCGAGCAGGGCCGCCGCGATGCCGAGCCGCTGCCCCATGCCCAGGGAGAAGCCCTTCGACTTCTTCTTCGCCACCGCAGTCAGGCCGACGGTGTCCAGCACCTCCGCGACCCGGCTCTCCGGGATGCGGTTGCTCTGCGCGAGACAGAGCAGATTGTTGTACGCGCTGCGCCCGCCGTGCATCGACTTCGCGTCCAGCAGCGCCCCGATGTACTTGAGGGGTTCTTCCAGGTCGCGGTAGTGCTTGCCGTCGATGCGCACCGAGCCGCCGGTCGGGTTGTCGAGATCGAGCATCATCCGCATCGTCGTGGACTTGCCTGCCCCGTTGGGCCCCAGAAAGCCCGTCACCATTCCGGGTCTGACCCGGAAGGAAAGCCGGTCGACGGCAACCTTGTTGCCAAAGCGCTTGGTGAGGCCCTCAAGCTCGATCATGCGTTCACGCTAGAACGGCCACGCGCCCGGCGCCACCACAAAAGGCGGAACCGGGCGCGTGAGAGGTACGACTGCGGTATTGCGGGGTCAGCGGGTCTGCTGAGCCGGAACGCCGCGGGTGACCGGCTCGTCGTCGGCGGGGGAGCCGGCGGCGGCGACGGCGGCACCCGTCAGCGTCGCCAGCATCTCGCGGACGTTGGTCAGCTGAGCGTTGATCGAGTCGCGGCGGTTGGTGAGCGCCGCCAGCTCGCGCTCCGACTCGCTGCGGATCCGGTCGGCCTTCGCGTTCGCGTCGGCCACGATGTCCTCGGACTGGCGCTGCGCGGTCTCCACCGTCTGGCGGGCCCGGCGCTCGGCGTCGGTACGCAGCTTCTCGGCCTCCAGCCGCAGCTGCTCGGCGCGGTGCTCGATCTCCGCGAGACGCTTCTCCGCCTTGGCCTGACGGGACGCGAGGTCACGCTCCGACTGGTCGCGGCGCTTGGCCAGGTTGGTCTCGAAGTCCGCGGCGGCCTGGGCGGCCTTGGCGCGGGTCTCCTCGAAGAGGGCGTCCGCCTCCTCGCGCTTCTGCGAGGCGTCCTTCTGGGCATCCGCACGGAGCGAGGAAGCCTCACCCTTGGCCTTCTCGACGATGCGAACGCCCTCGTCCTCGGCCTTCGTCTTGCGTTCGGCGGCGAATGACTCGGCGTCGTTGCGCACCTGCTGGGCGGCCGACTCGGCGAGCTCGCGGTGCTGCTCGGCGGCGCGACGGGCCTCCTCGCGCAGGTCCTTCGCCTCCTCCTCGGCGAGGCGGAGAATCTTCTCCACACGGGCGCCGAGACCGGCGTACGACGGCTCCGCGTCGTTCACCTGCGCCTGGGCGTTCTGCGTTTCGAGGTGCAGCTCCTCGATGCGCTTTTCCAGAGACGTGATGCGGGTGAGAGCACTATCACGGTCGGCGACGAGCTTGGTAATGCGGTCATCCACCTGACCGCGGTCGTATCCACGTCGCACGAGCTCGAAGCCGAAGGGGGAGGAAGGGTCGCTCATGAGGTTCCTGTCGAATGAGACCGGTGAGGTGTTAGGGGGAATCCTAGGGGCCTGGGCGGCGTGTCATCGAGCGGATGCTGTGTTGATCTGGAGAATGACACCCCTTTTGAGTGGCTGACCCACCGTAACCCTTGCCACCCGGAGAGTTGAACGTCCTTGACGGAGCACGGAGATGACGGGGCGACTACCCCTCGGACGACTTGCCACCCGATCGAGTGCCGGCCGAGGCCGCGGCTTTGACGCCCCCTGTGGAGCCGCCCGCGCCCTTGCCGCCGCCCGTCGGCGTCTCGAATGACTCCAGTGCCTCCAGTACGTCCTGCACGCGGGAGATCTCGGTGTTGATGTCCTCGCGCCGGCGTACCAGCAGATCGAGTTCGCGTTTGCCGTCGTCGACCGTACGCTTCGCCTCGGCCTCGGCGTCGGCCCGCAGCTTCTCGGCCTCGCGGACCAGCGCGGCCTTCTTCTGCTCGGCCTCCTTCAGCAGTGCCTCGGCCCGCTTCACCGCCGCGATCCGGACCTTGCTCGCCTCCGAATCGGCCTCGGCCACCAGCTCCTTGGCCTTGGCCGCCGCCTCGTCGCGCTGCTCGGTCGCCGCCTTCATCAGGTTGTCGACGCGCTCGCCCGCCGTCTTCATCTGCTCGGACGTCTCCCGCCGGGCCCGGTCGTGCAGCTCCTCGATCTCGCTCTCGATCCGGGCCCTCAGCTCCTCGGCACGCTCCCGGATGGCCGTGGCGTCCCGACGCGCGCCGACCAGCAGCTCGTCCGCGTCCGTACGGGCGCGCTCCACCAGGGAGTTGCCCTCGACGGTGGCCGCCGAGGTGATTCGTACGGCCTCCTTGCGGGCCACGCCCACCATCGTGTCGGCCTGCTCCTCGGCCTCGGTGGCGGCGCGCAGCGCCTCCTCCCGGGCCTTGCCGATGAGTTGGTCCGCCTGCTCGGCGGCGTCGGCACGGCGCTTCGCCGCTGCCTCCCGCGCCTCGTCGAGCAGGCGGTCCGCCTCCTGACGCGCATCCGCGCGCATCTGTTCGGACGCCGCCTCCGCCTCGGCGCGCACCCGCTCCGCCTCCTCGTGGGTGCGCACCGCGTGCTCCTGCGCCGAGCCGACGGTGGCGGCGGCCTCCGCGCGCAGCCGCTCCGCCTCGTCCGCGGCCTCGCCGGTGACCCGGGCCGCCCGCTGCGTCGCCTCGTCGACCAGCGCGGTCGCCCGCTGCGTCGACTCCGTACGGATCCGCTCGGACTCGCTCGTCGCCTCGCCCACCAGCCGGTCGGCCTGGGTCGCCGCGTCGGAACGCATCCGGTTGGCGTCCTCGCGGGCCTCGGCCCGGCTGCGTGCCGCGTCCTGCTCGGCCGAGGCCAGCGTGTCGGAGGCCTCCGTACGCATCCGCTGGCTGTACTCCGCGGCGTCCGCGTGCAGCCGCTCCGACTCGGTGATCGCGTCGGAGACGGTCCGTTCGGCCATCGCCTTCGCGGCCTCGGCCTCCTCCTGCGCCTCCCGGCGGAGCCGGCTCGCGTCCTCGCTCGCCCGCTCCCGCTCCGCGTACGCGTCGGCGCGGACCCGGTCCGCCTCCTCCTGCGCCTCGGACTTCGTCCGCTCCGCGGCGTGTTCGGCGGTGGAACGCAGCCCGGCGATCTCCGCCTCGGCCTGCTCCTGCAGCCCGCTGACCGAATCCCGCACCTGCTGGGCGGTCTGCTCGGCCGCGGCCACCAGCTCGGTCGCCCGGCTGTCCGCCTCCTCGGCCAGGCGCTGCGCCTCGGCCTGCGCCTCCTCGACCCGCTTGCGGGCGGCGGCGAGAAGCTCCTCGCTCTGCTCGCGCGCCCGCTCACGCTCCTGGTTCGCCTCGGTGCGCGCCGCGTCGAGGGTCTCCTCCGCCGCCCGGCGGCGCCGGTTCGCCTCCTCCTGCGCGGCGGCCAGCGCCTCGGCGGCCTCCGCGCCCACCCGTTCGGCGGCGGCGCCGGCCTCGGCACGCACCCGGTCGGCGCTCTCCTGCGCCTCGGACTTCAGCCGCTCCGCCTCGGCGGCGGCCTCGCCGCGCAGCCGTACGGCGGTGGACTCGCCCTCCGCACGCGACTGCGCGGCATCCGCCGCGGCCTCGTCACGCAGCCGCTCCGCCTCGGTCTCCGCCTGCGCCTGAAGCGACCGCAGCCGCTCGGCGGCCTCCGCGCGCAGCCGCTCGGACTCCTCGTTCGTCTCGCGCCGGATGCGCTCCGCCTCGGCGCGCGCGTCCGTGAGCTCCTGCTCGGCCGTGGTGACCCTGGTCTCGGCCTCGGTGTGCAGCCGGGTCAGCTCGTCGGCCGCGCCGGCCTTCCGGGCCGCGACCGCGCGCTCGGTCTCCTCGCGCAGCTCCGCCGCCGCCTGTTCGGCCGCGGTGGTGGTGGACCGGGCCTGCTCCTCGGACTCGGTGCGCAGCTGCTCGGCCTCGGCCCGGGCACGCTCCAGGGCCTCGTCGGCCTGCTTGCGCAGCACGCCGGCGCGCTCGGAAGCCTCCGAACGGACCCGCTCGCTCTCCGAGCCCGCGGTGGCACGCAGCTCCTCCGCGTCCGCCGTGGCCTTCGACAGCAGCTCCTCGGCGGTCTTCGCGCCCTCCTCGATCTGCTGGACGGCCTCGCGGCGGGCCTCGCCGCGAATCCGCTCGCCCTCCGCGACCGCCTCGGAGCGCAACTGCTCGGCCTCGCCGCGCAGCCTGCGCGCCTCCTCCTGCAGCTCGACCGTCTTGGCCCGGTACTCCTTGGTGTCGTCCTTGGCCGCGCCCTTGAGCTGATCGGCCTGCTCGGCGGCCTCGCCGCGCAGCCGGTCCGCCTCGGACTCCGCCTCCCGACGGATCCGGTCGGCCTCCTCGCCCGCCGCCCGGGTGGTGGACTGCGCGTCCTCGGACGCCTTGGTCAGCACCTCCTCGGCGGCCCTGGCGGCCTTGGCGAGCTGCGCTGCGGCATCCTCGGCGGCTGCCGAGCGGGCCTTCTCGGCCGCCTCGGACTTCAGCCGGTCCGCCTCGGCGCGGGCATCGGCGAGCGCCTGCTCGGCGTCGGCCTTGAGCGACTCGGCGTCCTTGGTGGCCTCGCCGACCAGCCGGGCGATCTCCGACTTGGCCGTGCGCGTGCGCTGCTCGTTCTGCGACTCGGCCGCGGCCAGCCGCTTGACGGCGGCTTCCTTCGCCTCGGCGGTGACCTTCTCGGCCGCCAGCCGGGCTTCGCGCAGCTGGGTCTCGGCCTCCTGCATGCGCTGCTCGGCGGTGCGGTTCAGCTCGGCGGTCTGGTGCCGGGTCTGCTCGGTCTCGGCCGTCGTGGACGTACGCAGCCGCTCGGCGTGGCTGGTGGCCTCCTGCGCCTGGGCGGAGGCGGCGGTCAGCAGCCGCTCGGCGTCCTTGCGGGCGCGCAGCAGGATCGCCTCGGCCTCGGTGCGTGCCGACTCGGCCTCCGAGCCGAGCCGCTGCCGGGTCTCCTCCGCGAGCCGGCCCGCCTCGGTGCGCGCGGCCGTCAGGGACTGCTCGGCCTCGGCCCTGGACTCCTCCATCAGCCGGCGGGCCTGGGATTCCGTCCTGGCCCTGAGCTGCTCGGCCCAGGCGACGTTCTCGTTGACGTGGGACTCGACGGTCTGGCGGCGCTCGGCCAGCTCCTGGTCGAGCTGCTGGCGCCGCTGCACGGCCTCGTTGTGCAGCTCGGCCTGGAGGCGCGCCTGGTGCTCGGCGTGCTCCTGCAGGATCCGCTGCGTCTGCGCACGGGCGTCACGGAGCTCCCGCTCGGCGTCGGTCCGCAGCTGCTCGGCCTGGATCTGGGCGTTACGCAGCAGCTGCTCGGCCTGATAGCCGATGCCGGCGCTGTCGTAGGCCGGACGGCTCGCGAGATTGCGCCGAGCCTCGTGCAGCTTGGCGCGCAAGACCTCGACCTGGTAGCCGAGGTCCTCGGCGTGCTGGACGGCCTTCTCCCGGTCGGTCTTCAGCCGGTCCATCTCGGCTTCGAACCGCGAGAGATGGTCGTCTTCAGCTCGGTGGCTCTCCTGGCGTTCGTAGCCCCGCACTGCGCGGTCCCATCCGTCCCCTGGTCGCAACTCTCCAACGAGTACCGTTCGCCGGCGAACGGTCCCCCGGGGAATGGTGACAGATCAACGGCTGGGGACGCGGCGCGGCCCCGACCCGGCCCCGGCCCGGAACAGCCCACTCTACCGGGCCAGGTATCCGGAGGTCAGTGCTCCGCTGCGGACGTGACCAGTTCGGTGAGAACGCCGTGGCAGTCCTTGGGGTGCAGGAAGGTGATCCGCGACCCCATCGACCCGGTCCTGGGCTCGTCGTACAGCACCCTGACCCCCTTCTCCCGGATGTCCGCCGCGTCGGTGTCGACGTCCGCGGTGCCGAACGCGATGTGGTGGACACCCTCGCCGTTCTTCGCCAGCCACTTGCCCACGGCCGAGTCCTCCCGGATCGGCTCCAGGAGCTGGAGGTACGAAGCACCCCCGTCGGACGTATCGTTGATCTTGAGCATGGCCTCCCGTACGCCCTGCTCCTCGTTGATCTCGGAGTGGAACACCTCGAACCCGTAGGTCGAGCGGTAGAACTCGACGGTCTCGTCGAGATCGAAACAGGCGATTCCGATGTGGTCGATTCTCGTCAGCATGCACACCAGTGCAGCGCTCCACCGATGGTTACGCAACGTGCGCGCCATCACACTCGCTGCCGGATGACGGGCGTGGTACCGCTCAGTACATTCAGGTAAACCCTCGTTCACTCCTATTCCCAAGGGGCTGCGCCTCATGTCAGGAACGACCGGTACCACCTCAGTGATCGTCGCGGGCGCGCGGACGCCCATGGGCCGCCTCCTCGGCTCGCTGAAGAGCTTCTCCGGGGCCGACCTGGGCGGCATCGCCATCAAGGCCGCGCTCGACCGGGCCGGTATCGGCGGCGACCAGGTCGAGTACGTGATCATGGGCCAGGTGCTCCAGGCCGGTGCGGGCCAGATCCCGGCCCGCCAGGCCGCGGTCAAGGCGGGCATCCCGAT
Organism: Streptomyces sp. NPDC058051; assembly: GCF_042885475.1. Taxonomy (NCBI): domain Bacteria; kingdom Bacillati; phylum Actinomycetota; class Actinomycetes; order Kitasatosporales; family Streptomycetaceae; genus Streptomyces; species Streptomyces sp. NPDC058051. The sequence goes on along the minus strand of NZ_JBHVRW010000003.1, from coordinate 85,764 downwards.
GAACGTTCCCGCCCTGACCGTCAACAAGGTGTGCCTGTCCGGTCTCGACGCGATCGCGCTCGCCGACCAGCTGATCCGCGCGGGTGAGTTCGATGTCGTCGTCGCCGGTGGCCAGGAGTCCATGACGAACGCCCCGCACCTGCTCCCGAAGTCCCGCGAGGGCTACAAGTACGGCGCGATCGAGATGCTCGACTCGATGGCGTACGACGGTCTCACCGACGCCTACGAGAACATCCCGATGGGCGAGTCCACCGAGAAGCACAACACCCGCCTCGGGCTGAGCCGTGCCGACCAGGACGAGATCGGCGCCCTCTCCCACCAGCGCGCCGCCGCGGCCCAGAAGAACGGCGTCTTCGAGGCGGAGATCACCCCGGTCGAGATCCCGCAGCGCAAGGGCGACCCGGTCCTCTTCTCCCAGGACGAGGGCATCCGCCCGGAGACGACCGCGGAACTCCTCGGCAGGCTGCGCCCGGCCTTCACCAAGGACGGCACGATCACCGCGGGCACCTCCTCGCAGATCTCCGACGGCGCCGCCGCGGTCGTGGTCATGAGCAGGGCCAAGGCCGAGGAGCTGGGCCTTGAGTGGATCGCCGAGATCGGCGCCCACGGGAATGTGGCGGGCCCGGACAACTCGCTCCAGTCGCAGCCGTCCAACGCCATCAGGCACGCCCTGAAGAAGGCCGGCCTGGAGGTCGCGGACCTCGACCTCATCGAGATCAACGAGGCGTTCGCGGCGGTCGCCGTCCAGTCGATGAAGGACCTCGGCGTCACCTCGGACAAGGTGAACGTCAACGGCGGCGCCATCGCGCTGGGTCACCCGATCGGCATGTCCGGCGCCCGTGTGGTGCTGCATCTGGCCCTGGAGCTCAAGCGGCGCGGCGGCGGCACCGGCGCGGCGGCGCTGTGCGGCGGCGGCGGTCAGGGCGACGCGCTGATCATCCGCGTTCCCGCGTAGGAACGGCCCGGCCGGGCGGTACGTCATACACGCAGAGCACGCAGCGAGTGAACGGAGCGGTGATGGTGGATGTCCCCACCCTGGTCGAGCAGGCCCGTGCGGGCCGGCCGCGGGCCGTGGCCCGGCTCATCTCCCTGGTGGAGGGGGCGTCGCCGCAACTGCGCGAGGTGATGGCGGCCCTGGCGCCGCTCACGGGGACGGCGTACGTCGTCGGCCTGACCGGTTCGCCCGGTGTCGGCAAGTCGACCTCCACATCGGCCCTGGTCTCGGCGTACCGGCGGGCGGGCAAGCGGGTCGGCGTCCTGGCCGTCGACCCGTCCTCGCCGTTCTCCGGCGGCGCGCTCCTCGGCGACCGGGTCCGGATGTCGGAGCACGCCTCCGACCCGGGCGTCTACATCCGCTCCATGGCCACGCGCGGGCACCTGGGCGGCCTCGCCTGGTCGGCACCGCAGGCGATCCGGGTGCTGGACGCGGCGGGCTGCGACGTGATCCTGGTGGAGACGGTCGGCGTCGGCCAGTCCGAGGTGGAGATCGCCTCGCAGGCCGACACCTCCGTCGTCCTGCTGGCGCCCGGCATGGGCGACGGCATCCAGGCGGCGAAGGCCGGAATCCTGGAGATCGGCGACGTGTACGTCGTCAACAAGGCCGACCGGGACGGCGCGGACGCCACCGCGCGCGAGCTCAACCACATGCTCGGCCTCGGCGAGTCCCGCGGTCCCGGCGACTGGCGGCCACCGATCGTGAAGACGGTCGCCGCCCGGGGCGAGGGCATCGACGAGGTCGTCGAGGCGCTGGAGAAGCACCGGGCCTGGATGGAGGAGCACGGCGTGCTCGCCGAGCGGCGTACGGCCCGCGCGGCCCACGAGGTGGAGACGATCGCCGTCACACGGCTGCGTGAGCGCATCGGCGATCTGCACGGCGACCGTCACATCGGCGCGCTCGCCGAACGCATCGTGGCGGGGAGCCTCGACCCGTACGCGGCGGCGGACGAGCTCGTGGCAGGACTCACCGGGGCCTGAACCCGGCGCGACCGGACGGGTCAGGGAACGGCGTGCGGGCCGCTCCCGGACCCGACCGGGCGCGTCGGCGCACCCGCCGCTCCCGGACCCGTCCCGGAGGTCCGTGCGCACCGATGCTTCCGGGGCCGTGCGGAACCGCCGGGCCCCGCGCCCCGTCCCTGATTGCTGATGAGGCGTCAGTTCGCCCCCGTGGGCGCGCTGTTCCGGTCGGCCGCGGTGCTGATGGGCACTGCGATCGACGGCGTGTCCGTGGCCGGATTGCGGCCGGATGCGCACATCGGGGGTCCGGCGTCTCGTGCGTACCGACGGGGGGAGTGGCGCATGCTGGGTCCGCTGCGGGAGAACTCGCCCCGTCGGATCGGCCCGTACGGGATACGGGCCAGGCTCGGCGCGGGCGGCGTCGCAGGCGACTGTGGATCGGCTTGGCGGCGGCTGCCGTGGTCGGCGTGGTGCCGGCGGTGCTGCTGCCGGGGCTCCTCAAGGGGAACGGCACGGCCGACGGCGACGCCGGAGGAAAGGGCGGCGGCACGGCGCAACCGAGCGCTTCCGCCTCGGCCGCTGCCCGGAACGCGGCCGGGGCCGTCGTCATTCCCGGCGCTGACAGCGGCCACACCGGCGACTTCGGGGCCGTCGCGGCGGACCTCTCCACCAGACCCGACGGCTGGAACGCCTGGCGGACCACGATCGCGGACGGCCCGGTGGACTGCGTGCTCGCGGACGCGTCCCTGGTCTGCGGTGGCCCGCGACGCATCACCGTGCTGGACGCGGCGAACGGCAAACAGCGCTGGCAGACCCCTCCGGGAGAGGCGGCCTCCGGCCCGGCCTCGGTGGCCGCCGTCATCGGCACCACCGTCTGCGCGTTCCAGGACGGCTTCCTGGTGGCCCTCGGCCTGGCGGACGGGGCGGAGCAGTGGCGGGAGCCGCTGCCCGACGGCGTCCGGGTGGCCGACTCCGTCGAGTCCGGCGGGGTCCTCCACTACGCCACGAAGAACACCGGCACGGGGGCCGCCCGGGTCCTCGCCCGTGAACTCACCGGCGGGCACGCCCTCAAGTGGGATGAACCGTGGAGCGATCCGGCCGCCGACGCCGAACTGGCCTTCGCCGACGGCCGGCTCGTCGCGGTCGGCGACGGCATCACCGTCCTCAAGGGCGCGGACGGCGCCCGGCTGGGAAGCATCGGTGCCCGTGACATCGCCTGCCGCACACCGGTGCTGACGGGGAAGCTGCTCCTCTGCCCGGGCTCGGACGGTCTGACCGTCGTCGAGGTGACGGCCCCGCAGAACCGCCGGACCATCGCCGCCGGCGTGGACATCGCCTACCGGCCGTCGTTCTCCCGGGACGGCAAGGTGGTGGTGAGCAGCCGGACGCAGACGTACGCGTTCGCACTGGCCGACGGGCGGCAGTACTGGGCGTCGTACGACGGCGGCGAGGACATGCAGACCATGGGCGGCACGGCGGTGGTCGGTGACAAGGTCTTCGTGGTGGGCGAGGCGGGAGTGGACGTCCTCGACCTGGCCGCCGTCGGCGAGGCGGACGCGGCAGGCGATCCGATGACCGGATGGCCCGAGGCCCGGGACCATCCGTTCGATCCGGCGGATGTCTCGCTCGTCGCGCAGGGTGACGTCCTGTTTCTGGGCTTCCCGGACGGGACGGTCCTGTCCGGCTTCGCGCCCTGACGGAGGACCGGCCCCTCAACCGTCGTCGTGGTCGTCCCCGGCGCCGCGACGTCCCGCAGGTCACACCTTGCCGCGGCGCCCCCGCAGATGATCCGCGATCGGCGCCAGCGCCGCGTCCAGGTTCGCCAGTGCCTCCGGCGTCAACAGGTCCATGAAGTGTTTGCGTACCGACGCCACGTGGTGCGGGGCCACCTTCCGCATCATCTCCGCGCCGTCCTCGGTGAGGACCGCGAACAGTCCGCGCCGGTCGGACTCGCAGTGCTCCCGGCGGACCAGGCCCGCGCTCTCCATGCGGGTGATCTGGTGCGAGAGCCTGCTCTTGGACTGGAGCGTGGCGGCGGCGAGATCGCTCATCCGCATGCGCTGGTCGTCCGACTCCGAGAGATTGACCAGGATCTCGTAGTCGTTGTTGGTCAGGCCGAACGGCTGGAGGTCCTTCTCCAACTGGTGCATCAGCAGCTTGTTGACGTCCAGGTGGGTGCGCCAGGCGCACTGCTCCGCGTCATTCAGCCAGCGAGTGGCCGTCTCGGTCTCCATGTATGGATTCTACCTAAGAAGTTGAAAGACGGACGAAATGAGGATGTGACGCCCGGCACCCGCTCGGAGGCGGGTCCGGGCGCGGGGTGCGGACGTGTGTGACGTCACACTCCGCAGACTACCGTTCACCAACCGAAGCGGCGCTGGAGGCCGCCGAGCTGACCGGGCAGACGGGGCGAGGATCCGGGTTGACCCGCACCGCCGCCCGGCACCCCGGCCTGCGCCGGCGTCGCCCCCGTCGGCTGCTCGGGCATCAGGGCCTCGGTCGACTGGAGCAGCACCGTGCCCGCCCCGACGAACTCGAACTGGTGCTCCTCACCCGATGTCCCGCCGATCCCGGTCAGCGATCTGAGGCCGCCCAGCACGCCCGTCATGTACCCGTGGTCGTAGTGGTGGCACGGCGAGGGGCAGTCCGCCCAGCCCACCAGGGCCTGCGGATCGACCCGCAGCGGCGGCTCCATGAAGACCACCGGGCCGTTGGACGCGGCCACGAACTTCCCCGTACCGATCAGGGTCAGAAAGCCCGGCACGATCGACTGCTTGAGCGCGAGGGTCGGCTGGTAGGCGAGGAGATTGCCGGACCGGATCGTCAGATTCCCGTCGTCCAGGTCGTACGAGTTGACGTCGAAGGCCCGGTCGGCGAGGAGCATCTTGCCGCTGCCCTCGGCCACCACCCAGTCGCTCGCGTGCAGCGGCGAGTGGAAGCTCGTACGCATCAACCGCTCGAAGCGGCCGTGGCCGATGCCGTCGAACTCGATCCGCCCGTAGTAGGCGATCATCTTGCCCTTCTGCAGGAACCACTGGCTCCCCTTGAGCTCCACGCAGAAGGTGTACGCGTTGACGTTGTCGTCCGACGGCAGCGTCATCGGGTCGAAGACCACGGGTGTGCTCACAGCTTCTCCTCCGACGCCTGGACGTACACCGCGCCGCTGCCGCTCAGCTCCAGCTGGAACGCCTCGCCGGAGCCGCGCCCCACCATGTCCCGCCAGCCGAGCGCGGTGGAGAGCTTGTTGCGTACGTCGCCGTGGTGCGCGACGTACGCCTGTGGGTCCACGTGCACCGCGCGGCCCGGGGCGATCGGCAGCTCGATCACCCCTCCGTGTGCCATCACCGCGACCGAGCCATGACCCTTGAGGGTGGTGGTGAAGAGCCCCTGCCCGGTCACCTGGCCGCGGACCATGCCCATGACCCCGCCCTGCGACCCCATGAACATCGTGCCCTGGGTCAGCGCCCCGTCGAAGGCCAGCAGCCGGTCGGCCTCCACGTACAGGGTGTCGCCGGACAGTTCGATCACCTGGATGTGGTGGCCGCCGTGCCCGAACATCACCGTGCCGCTGCCCTCCACCGTCATCAGCGGGGTCGCCTCGCCCGCCATCCGGCGGCCGATCATCGACATCATGCCGCCCTGGCCGCCCTGGATGTTCGGCGTGAACGACACCTCGCCGCGGTAGGCGAGCATCGCGCCGCGCTGGCTGTACATCTTCTGGCCGGGTACCACCGTCGCCTCGACCATCTTCGAGTTGATCTCGCGGAACGGCATCAGACATCGCCCCCGATGGTGTTCCGCTCGCTCGGCTGGACGTAGACGACGCCTTCGCCCTCGAACCGGATCTGGAAGGACTCGCCGGAGCCCTCACCCATCAGCGTCCGGAAGTTCACCCCGGACTGGAGATGCTGCCGCAGGCTGCCCTGATGCGCGATGTAGGCACCGGGATCGACGAACAGCGGGTACGAGGCCGAGACCCGCAGCGCCACGGCCGAACCGTCCGACATGATCGCCACCTGGCCCGTGCCCTCGACGGTGGTGGTGAACAGGCCGTTGCCCGACGCCCCGCCGCGCAGACCCGTGAAGGTGGTGCCGGTGCGCAGCGCCGCGTCGGTGCAGAGCAGATTGCTCGCCTCCACGTAGAGCTTGTCGCCGTGCAGCGAGACGAGACTGATCTCGCTCGCGCGGTCGGCGAAGTAGCAGGTGCCCTGCCCGGTCACCTCCATCACGGTCATCTGCTCGCCGGTCAGCCGGCGGGTCACCATGCCGCGCAGGCCGTCGCCGCCGCCGGTCAGCTTCTTGAAGGTCATCCGGCCGTCGTACGCGACCATCGAGCCGTTCTTCGCCTTGACGGCGTCACCGGCCAGATCGACGGCGAGCGTTCGGCTGCCTTGGAGTCGGAACATTGCCACGGAGTGACGGTAGCGGCCGGTTCCTCCCCGGGACAGGGCCCCCGGGAGGAACCGGCACCCCGAACCGGCCCTGATACGCGTCCGGTACACGACCCGGACGGGATCGGGACATATCTCGCACGGCGGCGACTGCGAAGGCGCACGGCGACGGCGCACGGCGACGGCGGAGTCCGACGGAGCCGGCGGCCGTACCCCGGCGGGTCGGGGAGCCGGCGTGTGACCGGACACATACGGCCCCGGCACCGGGCGCCGCCCGCGCCGATGCCACAATGGGTCCGCTTGTGCCCGTATTCACAAGCCGTCACGTTCCTCCCAGCGAAGGTGCCCCCGTGGACATCAAGACCGCCACCGCCCTGCACCGGCTGCGCCTCATCTCGATTCCCGAGGCGCTCTCCTTCCCGGCGCTGATCATCTTCGGCTCGGTCCTCAGCCGGGTCTCCGACATCGACTTCCTGATGATGCCGCTCGGCATCCTCCACGGCGTGCTCTTCGTGATCTACGCCGTCCTGCTGCTCGACGTCTGGGCCAAGACCAAGTGGCCGCTCAAGCGCATCGCGTTCTTCTTCCTGCTCTCGGTGCTGCCGTTCGGCGGGCTCTACGGCGACAAGGTGCTCAAGCGCTACGAGGCCGACGGCGTCATCGCCGCCCGCGCCCGCCGCGAAGGCGTGGTCAGCGCATGATCGTCGCGTTCTCGGTCAGTCCGCTGGGCGTCGGTGAGGACGTCGGCGAGTACGTCGCCGACGCCGTCCGGGTCGTCCGCGAGTCCGGCCTGCCCAACCGTACGGACGCCATGTTCACCTCCGTCGAGGGTGAGTGGGACGAGGTCATGGACGTCGTCAAGCGGGCCGTCGCCGCCGTCGAGGCCCGCGCCGGACGCGTCTCCCTCGTGCTGAAGGCCGACATCCGGCCCGGTGTCACCGACGGCCTGACCTCCAAGGTCGAGACGGTCGAGCGGTATCTCGCCGAGAAGGACTGACGCCCCGTCCCTCCATGGCAACGAGCCCCCGGCCGCACCGGCCGGGGGCTCGTGCCGCTTCCGTCACCTCTGCGGCCCACGCTCCGGTACGGCCAGGGCGATCCCGAGCGGCGTCCGCTCGTACAGCATCTGGTGCCCGTACCGGCGCGAGGTGAGCAGACCCGCCGCGCGCAGCACCGACAGGTGCTCCGACACCGACGAGACCGCGAGGCCCAGCCGGTGCGCCAGCGCGCTCGGACCGGCCGGTTCGTCGAGCGCGCACAGGACGTCGGCCCGCCCCCGGCCGAGCAGCCGCGCGAGCACCTGCGGGGTGCGGTCGGCGGGCTCCGTCCACAGCCCGCCGATCCCGCGCGCCGGATAGACGATGGCCGGCTGCCACGGCGGTTCGAAGCCGCTGACCGCGTCCGGCCAGCAGAAGACACTGGGGATCAGGACGAGCCCCTGACCGCCGAGCACCCGGGTGTGCCGGCCGCGCATCCCGACGATGGAGACCGTCGACCCCGACCAGGTCAGCTGCGGACTCAGTTCCCCCAGCAGCCGCTCGAAGCCGACCGCGGCGAGCCGCCGCGAGTGGTACGCGATGTCCGCCTCCAGCAGGGCGCGCAGCCGTGGCCAGTGCGGCTCCATCAGCACCCGCCAGGTCTGCTCCAGCAGATCGGCCAGCTCCTGCACGGTACGGGCGGGATCGGCCAGCATCGCCTGCCCGGCGGGGGAGTGCAGCACCTCCGGCCGGCCCGCGAGTGACAGCGTGAGGTCCTGGCGGGCGAGTGCGGGATCGACGGACCGCACCCGCGCGATCTCCTCCTCGAACGTGGTGACCGGACCGGGTGGCGGGGGGCTGATGAAGTCCGGGCTGTGGCCGTGCCGCGCCATGAGCAGCCACAGCGGCCGCAGGTCGAGCCCGGCGGCCGCGTCCCGGATCAGACGGAGCCACGGCAGGTGATAGCCGTGCCGTTCGGGCTCGGCCAGCACGCGCACGGCCGACTGGGTCTCCCCGAGCGGTGACAGCGCGAACCGGCAGCGCAGCAGGTCGCCCTCGTCGAGATGCAGATGGAACGGCATGCGCGGTCCCCGCTCCTGAAGTTTCGGCGTGAGCCGAAAGTCTACGGAGAACCGCCGCGGCCCCGCAGGCTGCGTTCATGCCGACCGACACCGAACACCCCTCCGACCTCCCTCGCGACGCGACGGAGGCGTCGGCCCCGCCCACCCCCCGCGGCTACGGTCCCGTCTTCGCCGTACGGGAGTTCCGGGCGGTCTTCCTCGCCCATCTGCTCTCCCTGCTCGGCGTCGTCGTCAGCGAACTCGCCCTCACCGTCCTCGTCTACGGCCTCACCGGCTCGCCCCTGCTCAGCGCCCTCACCTTCGCGCTCGGCCTCCTCCCGTACCTCGTCGGAGGCACCCTCTTCGCCGGGGTCGCCGACCGCTATCCCGCCCGCCGCGTCCTGGTCACCTGCGATCTGATCTGCGCGGGGTGCGTCATCGTGATGGTGCTGCCGGGCACCCCGGTCGGCGGACTGCTCGCGCTGCGCTGCGTGATCGCCGCCGTGTCACCCGTCTTCACCGGGACCAGGATGGCCGCGCTCACCGACATCCTGGGCGAGGGCGATCTCTTCGTACTCGGCCGCTCGCTGCTCCGGATCGTCTCGCAGAGCGCGCTGCTCGCCGGTTTCGGCGTGGGCGGAGTGCTGCTCGCCGCGCTGTCCCCGCGCGGGGCGATCACCGTCACCGCGGTGACCTTCCTCTGCTCGGCGGCCCTGCTCCGCTTCGGCACCCGCGACCGGCCGGCCAGGTCCGGCGGGGGTGGCGGAGGCACCCTGCTCAGGGAGTCGCTCTCCGGAGCCCGTACCGTCCTCGCCGACCGCAGGATCCGCGGACTGATGCTGCTGTTCTGGCTCCCGCCGATGTTCGTCGTCGCGCCGGAGGCGCTGGCCGCGCCGTACGCGGACGAGATCGGTGTGGGACCGGTCGCGCTGGGACTGCTGATGTGCGCGATGCCGGTCGGACAGATCGCCGCCGAGCTGTACGTGGGCACCGCGCTGACCGCCCGGCTGCGCGCCCTGATCGTGCTGCCGGCCGCCGCCGTGGGGCTGCTCCCGCTGGTGGTGTACGGGTTCCGCCCCGGCATGGCCGTGACCGTGGCGGCGCTGGCGCTGGCCGGCGCCGGCTCGGCCTACGTCATCGGCCTCGACCAGTGGCTCGTCGCCGCCGTACCCGAGGCCCTGCGCGGCCGGGCGATGACCCTGCTCACGGCCGGCCTGATGACGCTCCAGGGCGTCGGCATGGCGCTTGCCGGTCTCGCCGCCGAATTCCTCCCCGTACATCAGGTGATCGCCGCAGCGGGCGCGGTCGGCACCCTCTGCGTGCTGCTGCTCGTCCTGGAAGTCAGGAGAACCGCAGCCGCCGAGCGCATCCGGACCGAAGTTCGAGACGGGGCTGACCGGCATATGACCAGTGGGTAAGGTCGACGGCGTGTCCAAGCCGCTCAGTCTCCCCTTCGACCCCATCGCCCGCGCCGACGAACTCTGGCAGCAGCGCTGGGGACCGGTGCCCTCGATGGGGGCGATCACCTCGATCATGCGTGCGCAGCAGATCCTGCTGGCCGAGGTCGACGCGGTCGTCAAACCGTACGGGCTGACCTTCGCGCGCTACGAGGCGCTGGTGCTGCTCACCTTCTCCAAGGCCGGTGAGCTGCCGATGTCCAAGATCGGCGAGCGGCTCATGGTCCACCCCACCTCCGTCACGAACACCGTGGACCGGCTGGTGCGCTCCGGTCTGGTCGCCAAGCGCCCCAACCCGAACGACGGCCGCGGAACCCTCGCTTCCATCACGGAGAAGGGCCGCGAGGTCGTCGAGGCGGCGACCAGGGACCTGGTCGGCATGGAATTCGGTCTCGGGGTGTACGACGCCGAGGAGTGCGCTGAGATCTTCGCCATGCTCAGGCCCCTGCGGGTGGCGGCGGGGGATTTCGAGGACGCGGGCTGAGGCGGGGCCCGGCCCGACGCCTGACCGGCGCACGGGACCGTGTGCGCGCGGGGACGGCCCGGCCCTTCGGGCACGCGGCGCCGGAGGTGTGACCCGCTCCCCGTGCATGCGGGGATTTTTCGGGCGGTTACGCTCGTCCCCATGAAACGAAGCGTGCTGACCCGCTACCGGGTGATGGCCTATGTCACCGCCGTCATGTTGTTGATCCTGTGCGTGTGCATGATCTTCAAGTACGGCTTCGACACCGGTGAGGGGCTGACGCTCGTCGTCTCCCAGATCCACGGTGTGCTCTACATCATCTACCTCGTCTTCGCCTTCGACCTCGGCTCCAAGGCGAAGTGGCCGGTGGGCAAGCTGCTGTGGGTGCTGATCTCCGGCACCATCCCGACGGCCGCGTTCTTCGTCGAGCGCAAGGTCGTCCGCGAGGTCGAGCCGCTGGTCGCGGGCGGTTCGCCCGTCACCGTCCAGGCCTGAGCCGGGCGGGCCGAGCCCGCCGCGCGGCGCACGCTCCGAACCGCCCCGTGCGAAGCACCGGGCGGTTTGCCATCGACATTTACTAGGACGTCCTAGTAAATTCGAAGATATGGACGCTGACGCGATCGAAGAAGGCCGCCGCCGCTGGCAGGCCCGCTACGACAAGGCCCGCAAGCGTGACGCGGACTTCACCACCCTCTCCGGAGACCCGGTGGACCCCGTCTACGGCCCCCGTCCCGGGGACACGTACGAGGGATTCGAGCGGATCGGCTGGCCCGGTGAGTACCCCTTCACGCGAGGGCTCCACCCGACCGGCTACCGCGGCCGGACCTGGACCATCCGCCAGTTCGCGGGCTTCGGCAACGCCGAGCAGACCAACGAGCGCTACAAGATGATCCTCGCCGCCGGCGGCGGCGGGCTCAGCGTCGCCTTCGACATGCCGACGCTGATGGGCCGCGACTCCGACGACCCCCGCTCGCTCGGCGAGGTCGGACACTGCGGCGTGGCCATCGACTCGGCCGCCGACATGGAGGTCCTCTTCCAGGACATCCCGCTCGGCGACGTCACGACGTCCATGACAATCAGCGGACCCGCCGTCCCCGTCTTCTGCATGTACCTGGTCGCCGCCGAGCGCCAGGGCATCGACCCGGGCGTGCTCAACGGCACGCTCCAGACCGACATCTTCAAGGAGTACATCGCGCAGAAGGAGTGGCTCTTCCAGCCCGAGCCGCATCTGCGCCTCATCGGCGACCTGATGGAGCACTGCGCCCGCGACATCCCCGCCTACAAGCCGCTCTCCGTCTCCGGCTACCACATCCGCGAGGCCGGGGCGACGGCCGCGCAGGAGCTCGCGTACACCCTCGCCGACGGCTTCGGTTACGTGGAGCTCGGCCTCTCCCGCGGGCTGGACGTCGACACCTTCGCGCCCGGTCTCTCCTTCTTCTTCGACGCGCACCTCGACTTCTTCGAGGAGATCGCCAAGTTCCGCGCCGCCCGCAGGATCTGGGCCCGCTGGATGAAGGAGACGTACGGCGCCAGGACCGACAAGGCGCAGTGGCTCCGCTTCCACACCCAGACGGCCGGTGTCTCGCTGACCGCCCAGCAGCCGTACAACAACGTCGTACGGACCGCGGTCGAGGCACTTTCCGCGGTCCTCGGCGGTACCAACTCGCTGCACACCAACGCCCTCGACGAGACCCTGGCGCTCCCCTCCGAACAGGCCGCCGAGATCGCACTGCGCACCCAGCAGGTGCTGATGGAGGAGACCGGCGTCGCCAATGTGGCCGACCCGCTGGGCGGCTCCTGGTACGTCGAGCAGCTCACCGACCGGATCGAGGCCGACGCGGAGAAGATCTTCGACCGGATCAAGGAGCGCGGCATCCGCGCCCACCCGGACGGGCAGCACCCCATCGGGCCCATCACGTCCGGCATCCTGCGCGGCATCGAGGACGGCTGGTTCACCGGCGAGATCGCCGAGTCCGCCTTCCAGTACCAGCAGTCGCTGGAGAAGGGCGACAAGCGCGTCGTCGGTGTCAACGTCCACCACGGCTCGGTCACCGGAGACCTGGAGATCCTGCGGGTCAGCCACGAGGTCGAGCGTGAGCAGGTCCGCGTGCTCGGCAGCCGCAAGGACGCCCGCGACGACGCCCGGGTCACGTCGGCGCTGGACGCGATGCTGGCCGCCGCCCGCGACGGCTCCAACATGATCGCGCCGATGCTCGACGCGGTCCGGGCCGAGGCCACGCTCGGCGAGATCTGCGGCGTCCTGCGCGACGAGTGGGGCACGTACACGGAACCGCCCGGCTTCTGACCGCCCTCAGAGCCTGCCGGGTGACCTTCGACCGGAGGCCACCCGACAGGCTCTCAGGGGGAGGCCGCCGCTCCCAGCCCCGCGAGCAGCAGCTCGGTGAAGCGCCTGGCCCAGTCCTCGTCGACGGGCTCGGCGCTCACCAGGGCCCGGTGCACCACGGCGCCGGCGATCACATCGAAGATCAGATCGGCGGTCGTCCCCGCCGCGGCCTCGTCCTGCTCGACGGGCAACTCCCCACGTTCCTGGGCCCGTCGACGGCCCTGGAGCACCAACCGCTTCTGCCGGTCGACGATCGAGTCGCGGATCCGGGCCCGCAGCGCCTCGTCGCGGGTCGACTCCGCGACCACGGCCATCAGCGCCGTCCGGGTCTCCGGCCGCTCCAGCAGCGCCGCGAACTGCAGGACCACCGCCTGCACATCGGCCGACAGGCTGCCCAGGTCCGGCAGTTCCAGCTCGTCGAAGAGGACCGCGACGGCGTCCACGACCAGCTCGTTCTTGCCCGCCCACCGCCGGTACAGGGTCGTCTTGGCGACCCCGGCCCGCGTCGCCACATCACCCATCGTGAGCTTCGACCAGCCGAGGTCGACCAGGGAGGCCCGGGTCGCCTCCAGAATCGCTTCGTCGGCCGCGACGCTGCGAGGGCGCCCCGTTCGCGGGGGTTTGGGGTGGCTGTGGCTCAGCATGCCGTGACCATACCGGCCAGTAGGGTGAACCGACCGGTCCCTGCGGCCGTGAGACAGATCACCGAACGCGCCGGTGCGCGGGGGGTGCGGGGAAGTTACGCTACGGGTCGTAGCGTAAAGACGGCGGTCACTCCGTCGTGACGCCACGAGCGAACGACAGCCACAGGCACCGGGTGGGGATCCGGTGCCGAAACGGGTCTTTCAGGGGCCCTCGGGCCGCGTCCGTCCGTATTCCCGCACGCCGGCGGGGACCGCGGACGGGTGCGGTTCCCGGATCGCTTTCCGTATCGGCTCGCCAAGGGGGGAGGATGTACGCATGCAGCCTAGGAACATGTCCATGAGCGGCGTCGTCGACCTCGCCGCGGTGAAGGCGGCCGGCGAGGCCAGAGCGAAGGCGGAGCAGGCCCGCGCCGAGGCCGCCCGGCAGGGGGGTGGTGGCGCCGTGCCGCCGTCCGTCCTGGTGATCGATGTCGATGAGGCGGGCTTCGAGAGCGATGTCCTGCAACGCTCCGCCGAAGTCCCCGTCGTCATCGACTTCTGGGCCGAGTGGTGCGAACCGTGCAAGCAACTGGGTCCGCTCCTGGAGCGCCTGGCCCATGAGTACAACGGCCGCTTCGTGCTCGCCAAGGTCGATGTCGACGCCAACCAGATGCTGATGCAGCAGTTCGGTATCCAGGGCATCCCGGCGGTCTTCGCCGTCGTGGCCGGGCAGGCCCTTCCGCTCTTCCAGGGCGCGGCCCCCGAGGCCCAGATCCGGCAGACGCTGGACCAGTTGATCCAGGTGGGCGAGGAGCGGTTCGGGCTCACCGGAATCGCGGTCGACCAGGACGCGGCCGCCCCCGAGGCGCCTGTCGAGGCGCCCGCCGGACCGTACGACGCCCTGCTCGAAGCGGCCGTACAGGCGCTGGACGCCAATGACTTCGCCGGTGCCGTCCGGGCGTACAGCACCGTCCTGTCCGAGGATCCCGCCAACACGGAGGCCAAGCTCGGTCTCGCCCAGGCCGAACTGCTCGCCCGGGTCACGGACATGGATCCGCAACAGGTCCGCAAGGACGCCGCGGAGCGTCCGGCGGACGCCGCGGCGCAGGTGGCGGCGGCCGATCTGGATCTGGTCGGTGGTCATGTCGAGGACGCGTTCGGGCGGCTCGTCGAGACGGTGCGCCGCACGGCCGGAGGCGAACGGGAAGCGGCGCGCGTGCGCCTGCTGGAACTGTTCGAGGTGATCGGCCCGGACGATCCGCGGGTCGCCGCCGCGCGCGCGGCGCTGGCGCGGGTCTTGTTCTGATGTGACAACGCGGCCGTGGCATCCCCTGGATGCCACGGCCGTTTTCGCGTGCGGGCGCTAAGGGACGGCTCTGCTTTACCAAATCTTGATAAAGGCACGGTCTGTTACTCGCAGTAAATCACCCCTGGGGATCTGTCCGTATAAGGGAATCGATCCCCCCTTTCGTCCTTCCGTTCGGCGCCACCCTGTGTGGCCGGGTGATGCCGCCCGGTCGCTCATCGGTTATCGGGCCGTTACTAGCGAGTAACGAACCCCCTTGTGCGGCGGCCGGGAATGCACCACGATCGGCCGGGCTCGGTCCAATAACGCCAGCCCGGCCGCCAGTCGGTGCGGCGGCCCTGTTGGGTCCCCACCGAGTGGGCCGGCGGCAGTGGCGCCGACTCCGGACAGGGGGGTTCCTGCCGTCCGGCAGGGCCTGTCCGAACAGGTTGCGCGTGTGCGTGGCCAGTGGTTGTCGCTCGGGGGTGATCGCCGGTGATTCGGACGCGGTTCCTGCCTCCGTACGCGGGCGCTCTCCTTTCCGAGGACGTAGCACTTCTCCCATCCCAGGACGGGCCCTGCCCGGACCGGAGATGTACGTCCGAGAAGGAGGAAAAATATGAGTTCCCAGGTTCGTGGCGGCACCAGATGGAAGCGTTTCGCTCTGGTGATGGTGCCGAGCGTCGTGGCGACCGCCGCGGTGGGTGTCGGTCTCGCGCAGGGTGCCCTCGCGGCGTCCTTCAGCGTGTCCGGCCAGAGCTTCAAGGTGCGCGCGGACAAGCTCGTCGGTCACAACTTCGTCCAGTACGGCAGCGTTGCGACCGGCAAGGACCTGAAGGGTGAGGACGCGGCGCACGCCGTGGCCGTCTCCGGCTTCAGTGACGCCAAGATCACCAACATGTGCCAGTCGGTGGTCACTCCGAACCTTCCGTTCGGCCTCGGCAACGTCACCCTTCAGCTGAAGGCGGGTACGGACCCGAAGAAGCCGGTCAAGGCGACCAATCTGTACCTGGACATCGCCGAGCTCGACGCCGACGCGTACTTCGAGAACATCGACATCGGTGTGGCGGCCGGCTCCGTCGGTGACCCCGGCATCCAGTCCGGCACCGAGAAGGCCGTCAACCCGAACGGCTTCGCGCAGCGCTCCAAGAAGGCCACGCTGACCAACGTGAAGCAGGAGGCGTGGGCGACCACCGCGGGCACCTTCCGGCTCAGCAACCTGAGCCTGCGGCTGCACAGCGGTGTCAAGGAGTGCTACTAGCACCCGCCCGGGTGGCCGGAGCGCCCCGCGGGTCTCCGGCCGCCCACCTTTTCTTCTCTCACAGCAGTACCGGTTCCAGGGAGCTGTTTTCCATGAGCCCCGAGTCCACAGGGCAGAACGAGCACTACCTCCGCGCCTTCCGGCGGGGATTCCGCACCTGGCGGGGTAACCGGCCGTTCTGGGCGGGCCTGTTCACCATGGTGGGTGGTCTACCCATCTCGTACTTCCCGTACGCCAACATGCATCTCGGCAACGTCACGCTGGCGATGTCCACGACCGCCGGTGCGGGGTCGCTGATCATCGGGGTCCTGCTGGTCACGCTGGGCCTCACCATGTGGTTCCACCACATCGTCAGAGTGTTCGCCGGCGTCGCCGCGATCCTGCTGGCGCTGATCTCCATACCGGTCGCCAACATCGGCGGGTTCCTGATCGGCTTCCTGCTCTCGATGCTCGGTGGAGCGCTCTCCGTCTCCTGGGCCCCGGGCGAGCCGTTGCCCGACGAGGTGGACGCCGGCGCGGAAGGCCGGACGTCCGTGGACGACGGCCCCGGGACGCGGGAGCCCGAACCCGAGTTCCACAGCACGGCGGCGGTGCCCCATCAGCAGCCGGAGCAGTACGACACGACAGTTGAGGTCGACGGCGGGAGGCATCGTGCGGGGTGACGAGTCGCAGCTGGACTCGACCGGGGAGAACCTCCGGGCGAGAAGCGGACCGCGCCACGCGGCCCCCAGGAAATCGTTGCTGACGAAGCTGCACATACCCGCGGGCAAGGCGTTCGCGCTGGCCGCGATGCCGACGGCCGTCCTCGTGGGCATGGGGCTCACCCCCAAGCTCGCGCTCGCCGACGACACCACGGACATTCCCTTCGCCCCCGGCCCCTGCGTGACGCGTTCCGACGAGCCGAGCGAGTCGCCCTCCCCGTCCGCCTCGCAGTCCACGTCGCCCTCCCCGTCCCCGTCCCCGTCCGCCACCGGTTCCGGTGACAACGGCGACGCGTCGGTCCCGAAGCCCTCGGCGACCCCGTCGGTGAGTGACGCGGCGAAGCCGGAGGAGAAGTCCGCGGTCGCACCCGCCGCCTCGCCGAGCGCCTCGCCCACCCCCACGAAGTCGACGAACCCGCTCGACCCGCTGGGCATCGGCGACGCGCTCAAGGACCTCTTCGGCGGACCGGACAAGGAGACGGCGAGCCCGTCCCCGAGCGAGAGCACCGCGTCCCCGGAGCCCACGTCCGACGCCACGAGCAAGCCCGGGGCCACGGACGCCGTGAAGGAGACGGCCGACACGACGGCCGCCGCCATCCGCGACGCCGCGGACAAGGCGGGCACGACGGTCAAGGAGCTCGACGACAGCGTCAAGGGGCTCGACGCCAAGAAGGACGAGGACATCCCGGACGGCGCCAAGGAGCGCTTCCCGTGTCCGACCGCCGACCCCGAGGCACTGGCCGCGGCCGACCTGGAGACGGGCGTCCCGCTGCTTCCGACCGACCCGTGGATCCTGGACAGCTCCCTGCTCACCCTCAACGGGCTGGACTACAAGGGCATCGTCGAGGTGAAGACGCAGGACGGCACCGTCAAGAAGGTGCTGAAGTTCACCGCGGACTCCATCGACATCAAGGACCTCCACCAGTTGACGGTGGGCCCGAACGGCACCACCGGCCATGTCCAGGCGCGCGAGGGCTCCACGTCCACCATCCGCAACGGCACGGTGACGATGTACACCCAGGAGCTGAAGGGGAACCTCTTCGGCCTCATCCCGGTCACGTTCAGCCCCGAGACGCCGCCGCCGCTGAACGTCCCCTTCGCCTTCTTCACCAAGGTCAAGGTGACCCAGGCAGGGCAGTTCGGCGGCTCGCTCAAGGTGCCGGGGCTGCACAACTACTTCACCGGCGGTAACAGCTAGCGCCTGCTTCACCCGCGGCAACAGCCGGCGCCGCAACAGGCGGCACCGGCGCCGTGCCGGACACCGCGAGCCGGTGAACCTTCGCCGCCGCAGCACTGGACCCGTTCGGGAGCCGCACAGACCATGGGCCGCACTCCGTCAAGGAGTGCGGCCCATGGTGCTGTCGCGCAGAGCGCCCGTGTCAGTCGCGCGCCCCGCCGCCGACGTGGTGCACCCGCACCATGTTCGTCGTGCCCGGGATGCCGGGGGGCGAGCCGGCCGTGATGACCATCGTGTCGCCCTCGTTGTAGCGGTCCAGCTTCGTCAGCTCCCCGTCGACCAGATCGACCATCGCGTCCGTGTTGTCCACGTGCGGCACGACGTGGGCCTCGACGCCCCAGCTCAGGGCGAGCTGGTTGCGGGTGGACTCGTCCGTCGTGAACGCCAGGATGGGCTGCGCGGCCCGGTAGCGGGAGAGGCGTCGGGCGGTGTCACCGGACTTGGTGAAGGCGACCAGTGCCTTGCCGTTCAGGAAGTCCGCGATCTCGCAGGCGGCACGGGCCACCGAACCACCCTGGGTGCGGGGCTTCTTGCCCGGCACCAGCGGCTGGAGGCCCTTGGACAGCAGCTCCTGCTCGGCCGCGACGACGATCTTCGACATCGTCTTGACCGTCTCGATCGGATACGCGCCCACGCTGGACTCGGCCGACAGCATGACCGCGTCCGCGCCGTCCAGGATCGCGTTGGCGACGTCGGACGCCTCGGCGCGGGTCGGCCGCGAGTTGGTGATCATCGACTCCATCATCTGGGTCGCCACGATCACCGGCTTGGCGTTCCGCCGGCAGAGCTCCACGAGGCGCTTCTGCACCATCGGGACCTTCTCCAGGGGGTACTCGACGGCCAGGTCGCCACGGGCCACCATCACACCGTCGAACGCCATGACGACGCCCTCCATGTGCTCGACGGCCTGCGGCTTCTCGACCTTGGCGATGACGGGAACCCGGCGGCCCTCCTCGTCCATCACCTTGTGGACGTCCTTGACGTCGTCGGCGTCCCGTACGAAGGAGAGCGCCACCAGGTCGCAGCCCATCCGCAGGGCGAACCGCAGGTCCTCGACGTCCTTCTCGGACAGTGCCGGGACGTTGACCGCCGCACCGGGCAGGTTGATGCCCTTGTGGTCGGAGATGACACCGCCCTCGATGACGATCGTCTTCACCCGGGGGCCCTCGACCGCGACGACCTTCAGCTCGACGTTGCCGTCGTTGATCAGGATCGGGTCGCCCTTGGTGACGTCGCCGGGCAGGCCCTTGTAGGTCGTGCCGCAGATCGACTTGTCGCCGGGGACGTCCTCCGCGGTGATGGTGAACTCGTCCCCGCGGACCAGCTCGACGGGGCCCTCGGCGAACTTCGCCAGGCGGATCTTCGGGCCCTGGAGGTCGGCGAGCACACCGACCGCTCGACCGGTCTCGGCGGCGGCCTTGCGGACCCGGTCGTAACGACCCTGGTGCTCCTCGTGGCTGCCGTGACTGAAGTTGAAGCGGGCCACGCTCATGCCGGCCTCGATCAGAGCGACGAGCTGCTCATGGGAGTCGACGGCGGGACCGAGTGTGCAGACGATTTTGGAACGGCGCATGAGGCGGATCCTATCGGTTTGTTTCGCTGCGGAATATTCCGGCTGGTGGAAAGTACAAAGGGGCGCGGGGGTGCTCAGTTGTGGGCCTCTCCGACGAGCGCGAAGGTCTGGACGGCGATCTCCAGCTCCTCGTCCGTCGGCACCACGGCGACCGCGACCCGTGCGTAGTCCGGCGAGATCAGCCGCGGCGCGCTCGACCGCGCGGCGTTCAGATCCGCGTCCACCACGAGGCCCATCTCCTCCAGCCCGGCGATCGCAGCCTCCCGTACGGGCGCGGAGTTCTCCCCGACCCCCGCCGTGAACACCACGGCATCCACTCGCCCGAGGACCGCCGAATAGGCGCCGATGTACTTCTTCAGCCGGTGCACGTAGATGTCGAACGCCAGCGCCGCACGCTCGTCGCCCTCGTCGATCCGGCGCCGGATCTCCCGCATGTCGTTGTCGCCGCAGAGCCCGACCAGACCGCTCCTCTTGTTCAGGAGTGTGTCGATCTCTTCCGCCGACATCCCCGCGACCCGCTTGAGGTGGAAGGTCACGGCCGGATCGATGTCGCCCGAACGCGTGCCCATCACCAGCCCCTCCAGCGGGGTCAGCCCCATCGAGGTCTCCACGCACCGGCCGCCCGCCACCGCCGACGCCGAGGCGCCGTTGCCCAGGTGCAGCACGATGACATTGACCTCCGCGGGGGTACGGCCGAGCAGCGCGGCGGCCTTGCGGGAGACGTACGCGTGCGAGGTGCCGTGGAAGCCGTAGCGCCGGATGCGGTGCGCGTCGGCGATCTCCGTGTCGATCGCGTACCGCGCCGCGTACTCCGGCATCGTCGCGTGGAACGCCGTGTCGAAGACCGCCACCTGCGGAAGGTCGGGACGCAGGGCCTGCGCGGTACGGATGCCGGTGATGTTCGCCGGATTGTGCAGCGGGGCCACCGGGACCAGGCGCTCGATCTCCTCCAGCACCTCGTCGTCGATCACCACGGGCTCGGTGAACCGCAGCCCGCCGTGCACCACCCGGTGGCCGATCGCCGCCAGCGCGGGGGAGTCCAGGCCGAGACCGTCGGCCGCCAGTTCCGCCGCCGCCGCCTTCAGCGCGGCCCGGTGGTCGGCGATCGGGCCGATGCGCTCACGCGGCTCGGCGCCACCGCCGACCAGCGGGGTGTGCACCAGCCGGGAGGTCTCCTCGCCGATCCGCTCGACCAGCCCGGCCGCGAGCCGGGAGTGGTCGCTCATGTCCAGGAGCTGGTACTTCACCGACGAGGAGCCGGAGTTGAGCACGAGGACGCGCTGCGCGGCCATGGGGGAAGAGCCTTCCGCGGTCGGAGTGGTCATACGGTTCGCTCCTGGGCCTGG
The DNA here is from genome assembly GCF_042885475.1 of Streptomyces sp. NPDC058051. Taxonomy (NCBI): domain Bacteria; kingdom Bacillati; phylum Actinomycetota; class Actinomycetes; order Kitasatosporales; family Streptomycetaceae; genus Streptomyces; species Streptomyces sp. NPDC058051. The sequence goes on along the minus strand of NZ_JBHVRW010000003.1, from coordinate 65,092 downwards.
GTCTCGCCCTGGGCCTGGGTCTCGTCCTGGGCCTGGGCCTGGATCGCCGTGATGGCCACGGTATTGACGATGTCCTGGACGAGCGCGCCCCGGGACAGATCGTTGACGGGCTTGCGCAGTCCCTGGAGCACCGGGCCGACGGCCACGGCGCCCGCCGAGCGCTGCACGGCCTTGTAGGTGTTGTTGCCGGTGTTCAGGTCCGGGAAGATCAGCACCGTCGCCTGTCCCGCCACCTCGGAGCCGGGCAGCTTCGTCGCCGCGACGCTCGGTTCCACCGCGGCGTCGTACTGGATCGGACCCTCGATCCGGAGATCGGGCCGGCTCCGGCGCACCCGGGCCGTCGCCTCGCGCACCTTGTCGACATCGGCGCCCGATCCCGAGGTCCCCGTCGAGTACGACAGCATCGCGATCCGCGGCTCCACGCCGAAACGGGCGGCGGTGGCGGCCGACTGCACCGCGATGTCCGCGAGCTGTTCCGCGTCCGGGTCGGGGTTGACCGCGCAGTCGCCGTACACCAGGACCTTGTCGGCGAGGCACATGAAGAAGACGGAGGAGACGATCGAGGTGTCCGGCTTCGTCTCCCCGGCACCCGCAGCCCCGTCCGGCGCGCTCGGCGCGGACCCCTTCGTCTTGATGATCTCGAACGCGGGGCGGATCGTCGCCGCGGTGGAGTGCACGGCCCCGGAGACCATGCCGTCCGCGAGCCCCTCCTGGACCATCAGGGTGCCGAAGTAGTTGACGTCCGCGACGACGTCGTACGCCAGCTCCACCGTGACCCCGCGGTGCGCGCGCAGCTCGGCGTACCGTTCGGCGAAACCCTGGCGCAGCTCGGAGGTCTGCGGTTCGATCAGCTGCGTATCGGCGAGGTCGATGCCCAGGTCCGCGGCCTTCTTGCGGATGACGCCGGGGTCGCCGAGGAGGGTGAGGTCGCAGACGTCGCGGCGCATCAGCACATCGGCGGCGCGCAGCACGCGTTCCTCGGTGCCCTCCGGCAGGACGACCCGGCGCCGGTCGGCGCGGGCCTGCTCCAGCAGCTCGTGCTCGAACATCATCGGGGTGACGCGGCCGCTGCGGGCCACCGAGATCCTCTCCAGCAGGGCGCCGGTGTCCACGTGGCGCTCGAAGAGGCCCAGGGCGGTCTCCGCCTTGCGCGGCGTCGCCGCGTTCAACTTGCCCTCCAGCGCGAAGAGTTCCCCCGCGGTGGGGAAGGAGCCGCCGGCCACGGAGACGACCGGGGTGCCGGGTGCCAGCCGCGCGGCCAGCCTGAGTATCTCCTCGCCGGGGCGTTCGTCCAGGGTCAGCAGCACTCCCGCGATGGGCGGGGTTCCCGCGCTGTGCGCGGCCAGCGAGCCGACCACCAGATCCGCCCGGTCCCCGGGGGTCACCACCAGGCAGCCCGGCGTCAGCGCCTTCAGCATGTTCGGCAGCGTCGCACCGCCGAAGACGAAGTCCAGCGCGTCCCTGGCCAGACCGGAGTCGTCGCCGAGCAGTACCGTGCCGCCGAGCGCCGCGGTGATCTGGGCGATGGTCGGAGCGGAGAGCGCCGCGTCGTCCGGCAGGACGGAACAGGGGACGGGCAGCCTCGCCGCCAGCCGCTCCGCGAGGACATCCCGGTCCTCGGCCGCCACCCGGTTCACGATCATCGCGACGACGTCGCAGCCCAGGCCCGAGTACGCCCGGTAGGCGTTGTGGGTCTCGGACCGCACGGACTCCGCGGGCTGGCCCTTGCCGCCGACCACCGCGATGACCGAGGCGCCGAACTCGTTGGCGAGACGCGCGTTGAGCGCCAGCTCGTCCGGCAGCTGGGTGGCGGCGAAGTCGGTGCCGAGCACCAGCACCACCTCGTACTTCTGGGTGACCTGGTGGAAGCGTTCGACGAGCAGCGAGACCAGCTCGTCCGTACCCCGCTCCGCCTGGAGGGCGGACGCCTCGTGGTAGTCGAGGCCGTAGGCCGACTCGGGGTCCTGGGGGAGCCGGTAGCGGGCCCGCAGCAGCTCGAACAGCCGGTCGGGTCCGTCGTGGACGAGCGGCCGGAACACGCCGACCCTGTCCACCTGACGCGTCAGAAGCTCCATGACTCCCAGGTCGACGACCTGGCGGCCGTCTCCCCGGTCGACCCCGGTCACGTACACGCTGCGCGTCACGCGTGCTCTCCCGTCCATATTTGCGGTTTGGGACGTAATGCCAAGTTGACGATACCTGCGGGGGCCGAGACGCCGCCCGCCGGGCGAAGGACCCTTCAGGACGTTCCCAGGAGCCTCCTCCGTCCGGCCGGAGCACCGCCGGAACCACGGCCGCGCCCGGCCGGGGCACCCGTGCGGGCACCCCCGGGGAGCGGCCGGGAGCGGCCGGGAGCGCAAGGCTTGGACCCGACGTGGGACAATCGTGTTGGCTCACGGTACGGGGAGATTACGGGGAGATTCTGTAGTCGCCCCCGAAACGCACGGCACTAGCGAGCAGGAGACCAGCACGATGCGCATCGGAGTTCTCACCGCAGGCGGCGACTGCCCAGGGCTGAACGCAGTGATCCGGTCGGTCGTGCACCGTGCCGTCGTGGGTCACGGCGATGAGGTCATCGGCTTCGAGGACGGGTTCAAGGGGCTCCTCGACGGTCACTTCCGCCCCCTCGATCTCAACGCGGTCAGCGGCATCCTGGCCCACGGCGGCACCATCCTCGGCTCGGCCCGCCTGGAGCGCGACCGGCTGCGCGAGGCCGCCGAGAACTGCGCCGAGCTGAGCCGTCGTTACGGGATGGACGCACTCATCCCCATCGGCGGCGAAGGCACCCTCACGGCCGCGCGCATGCTGTCGGACGCCGGAATGCCCGTCGTCGGTGTCCCCAAGACCATCGACAACGACATCTCCGCCACCGACCGCACCTTCGGCTTCGACACCGCCGTGGGCGTCGCCACCGACGCCATAGACCGTCTCAAGACCACGGCCGAATCACACCAGAGGGTCATGGTCGTCGAGGTGATGGGCCGCCACGCCGGCTGGATCGCGCTGGAGTCCGGAATGGCGGGCGGCGCGCACGGCATCTGCCTTCCCGAGCGCCGCTTCCGCGTCGAGGACCTGGTCAAGATGGTCGAGGAGCGCTTCGCACGCGGCAAGAAGTTCGCGGTCATCTGCGTCGCCGAGGGCGCGCATCCGGCCGAGGGCTCCATGCCGTACGCCAAGGGCGAGATCGACCAGTACGGCCACGAGCGCTTCCAGGGCATCGGCAACCGGCTGGCCATCGAGCTGGAGGCCCGGCTCGGCAAGGAGGCCCGGCCGGTCATTCTCGGCCATGTGCAGCGCGGCGGCACGCCGACCGCGTACGACCGGGTGCTCGCCACCCGCTTCGGCTGGCACGCGGTGGAGGCGGCGCACCGGGGCGACTTCGGCCAGATGACGGCCTTGCGCGGCAACGCCATCCAGATGGTTCCGCTCGCCGACGCCATCACCCGGCTCAAGACGGTTCCGGCGGACCGGATGGACGAGGCCGAGTCGGTCTTCTGACCCCGGACGCGCCAGGCAGCGCCGCACCCAGCAGCAGACGGCCCTGACTGTCCCCCCCCGTGGACGGTCAGGGCCGTTCGCCGTTCCCCCGGGCGTCAGGGCCGTCCCGGGAGGTCAGGACCGGACGTGCCGCGGTGCCGGAATCCACTCTTGAGCCGGCGGCCCGGATCAACAAGGCTTACGCCTGTCCCGGACATGTCCCAACCCTCTCCGGGCGCGGATCCCGGGGGAGGGACACAGCACATGGTGGTCGAGGACGGGGCTCCGGATCCTCGTGAGGCACACGGCCCGGCCGAGTTCGTGGCCCTGCTGAGAGTGCTCAAGGAGGCGTCCGGTCTGACGTTTCGCGAACTGAGTCAGCGGGCGGACGCCGTCGGGGACGTCCTGCCGAGGTCCACGATCGCCAACCTGCTGGGGCGTGCGACGGTCCCGCGCGAAGAACTCCTCGCCGCCTTCCTGCGGGCCTGCGGCTGTGGGCCCACGGAGGTCGACGACTGGCTCGGCGTACGCAAGGAACTCGCGATCAGGAGTGCGGCAGCCGCGGGCCCGCGGAGGCGTGCTGGATCGAGCCCCGGGGCAACCCCGTCGAGGGCTACCGGATCCGCCCCGCCCACACCCACCTGTGCGTGGGCGCCGAGGCGGGCAGCGACAAGCGCGGCACCGAGGTGGTGCAGCACGGCTCAGGTGCTCGTCCCCTCCACCCCCGCCGTCCGCCAGAACCGCGGCAGGATCTCCGCCAGGAACTCCCGCTCCGGATCGCCCGCCGTGCCGCCCCGCTCCTGGCCCGTACCGCTCCGGCTCGGCGTCGACACCGTCAGCGTCCGGTAGTCGGCGTGCAACTGTTCCATCACGTCCTGGAGGAATCCGCGCTCCAGCGGCACCAGCTTCGCCACCGACCGGACATGGGCCTGCCAGCGCGTCGTCACCGCATCGCGCAACAGCTCCGCCAGCTCCTCGTCGCGTCCGCAGACCGTCACGAACCCGGCGGCCGTCAGTCCCAGCACCTCGCTGAGCACCGCGGACTGGCGTTCGTTGCCGCGCCAGCGCCCCGCCTCCTCCATCCGCCGGTACGCGGAGGCGGTCAGCCCCAGCAGACGCGCCAACTCCTCGGCGGGCAGCTCCCGGGCCGTCCGGTGCTCCCGCAGGGAGCGCGCGGCGGTGAGCAGCTCGCCCGGCGAGCACCACAACACCCCTGCCAGCGCGATGAGTTCGTACTCGCCCGGCACGGCGAGCCCGCGCTCCCAGGCGATCACCGTATCCGTGCCGACCCGGAGCCCGTACTGGGCCCCGAGGCCGTACGCGACATGGCCCGGCAGCATTCCCAGGGCCTCGCGGAGCCGGCGCGCGGCGGGGGCGTTGAAGGGCGGCGAGGGGTCCACGGCCCCACCGTAGAAGTCAAGACGTGGTCTGACTACGGTGTGTTCCGCCGATATCACGGCTCGTAGGAACGTCCTAGGAGGACAGGACGGAGGACACGGCGGACGACACGGCGGACGACACGGTCCGCTGCCGGTCGGCCGTGACCCGCCGTACGGGTCAGTGCGTCTGGGCCACCCAACGGTAGTGCAGCTCCGGGCGACCGACCTGACCGTACAGCGGGCTTCGCGCCGCGCGTCCCACCGTCACCAGATGTTCCAGATAACGGCGCGCGGTGATCCGCGAGATGCCCAGCTCCACCCCTGCCGCGCCCGCGGTCACCCCGTCCGGGGCTGCTCGCAGGACCCGGGTCACGGCCTCCAGGGTCGGGCCGCTCAGCCCTTTCGGCAGCCGTGTCGGCTGCGGTGCGCGCAGGGCGCCGAGCGCCCGGTCCACCTCGTCCTGACCGCTCGCCTCACCGGCGGCCGCGCGGAACTCGGCGTAGCGGACGAGCCGGTCGCGCAGCGTGGCGAAGGTGAACGGCTTCAGTACGTACTGGACGACACCGAGCGAGACCCCCTCCCGGACCACCGCGAGATCCCGTGCCGACGTCACCGCGATGACATCCGCCGCGTGCCCGGCCGCCCGCAGCGAGCGCAGCAGGTGCAGGCCGTGTCCGTCGGGCAGATAGAGATCCAGGAGCAGCAGATCGACCGGCATGCGGTCCAGCGCCCGCACCGCCTCCGCGCGCGAGTGCGCGACCGCGGCCACCGTGAATCCGGGCACGCGGCTCACGTACAGCCGATGGGCGTCCGCGGCGACGGGATCGTCCTCGACGACCAGCACCTGGATCACGCGGTGACCTCCTTCGTGGTGTGCGCCGCGCGGTCGCCGGGGGCCAGCGGCAGCCGCACCGTGAACTCGGCACCGCCGTCCGCGCCGCGGTCCAGTGCCACCGTCCCGCCGTTGCGGCGCACCGCCTGCCGCACGAGGGCCAGCCCGATACCCCGGCCCGCGCCGTGCGTCGTCCAGCCGCGGTCGAACACCTCGGCGGCGTCGTCCGGGGCGATCCCGGCGCCGGTGTCGGCGATCCGCAGCAGCAGTTCGCCCTCCCCGGCGAGCGCGGTGACGGTGACCCTGGCGCGGACGCCCTGGCCGGGCGCCGCGCCGCGCTGGGCGGGCACGGCAGGGGCGCCGGGCATACCCGTCGCCGCCTCCGACGCCGCGTCCACCGCGTTGTCGATCAGATTGCCGAGGATCGTGACCAGGTCCCGTGACGGCAGCGTCGCGGGCAGCGCGCCGTCGTCGATCAGGCTGTCGTCGGCGAGCACCAGCTCCACCCCCCGTTCGTTGGCCTGCGCCGCCTTGCCGAGCAGCAGCGCCGCCAGCACGGGTTCGGCGACGGCGCCCACCACCCGGTCGGTGAGGGCCTGGGCCAGCTCCAGTTCGGCGGTGGCGAAACCCACCGCCTCGTCGGCCCGGCCCAGTTCGATCAGCGAGACGACCGTGTGCAGCCGGTTCGCCGCCTCGTGCGCCTGCGAGCGCAACGCCTGGGTGAACCCCCGCTCGGAGTCCAACTCGCCGGAAAGCGCCTGGAGTTCGGTGTGGTCGCGCAGGGTCACGACCGTACCGTGCCGCTCCCCGCCCACCACCGGACGGGTGTTGACCACGATCACCCGGTCCGGCGTCAGATGCAGTTCGTCGACCCGCTCCTCGGAGGCGAGCAGCGCGCCGGTCAGCGGCGCGGGCAGATCGAGCTCGGCGACCTGGCGCCCGACCGCGTCCGGTCCGAGGCCGAGCAACTCCCGGCCCGCGTCGTTGATCAGCGCGATCCTGCGCCGCCCGTCGAGCATCAGCAGCCCCTCGCGCACCGCGTGCAGCGTGGCCTGGTGGTAGTCGTGCATCCGGCTCAGCTCGGCGGCGTTCATGCCGTGGGTGTGCCGCCGGAGCCGTGCGTTGATCACATACGTGCCGATGCCGCCGAGTGCCAGCGCCCCGCCCGCCGCCAGCCCCAGCGCCCCGAGTTGCGCCCGCACCTGCGAGGAGACCAGTTCGACCGTGATGCCGGCGCTGACCAGCCCGGTGATTTTGCCGCCGTCCCGGACGGGGGTGACGACCCGGATCGAGGGGCCGAGCGTGCCGGTGTACGTCTCCGTGAACGTCTCACCGCGCAGCGCCCGCTCGGTGTGCCCGAGGAACGTCTCGCCGATCCGGTCGGTGTGCGGGTGTGTCCAGCGGATCCCGTCCGGGGACATGATCGTGACGAACGCGATCCCGGTGTCCTTGCGGACCTTCTCCGCGTACGGCTGCAACCCGGCGGACGGGTCCGGAGTACGGATCGCCTCCCGCACGGACGGCGAGTCGGCGATCGCCAGCGCCGCCGCGGTGACCTGCCGGGCCGCTGTCCTCCTCGCCTGGCCGCTGCCCGAGACGTAGGCGAAGAACGCGCACCCCGCCACCACGGCCGCCACCAGGACCACCTGCATGGCGAAGAGCTGGCCGGCCAGGCTGCGGGGGCGGGGGAGACGCATGGCACCAGTCTGCCTGGCCGAAAACGTATGAACGAAATGCACGTAACCGTGACCGCCGTCACAGGGAGCGGGATATTCGCCAGGGCCCTGATCCACCGGACAGGTCCATGCCCCCCTGGGACGGGGGAGCGACCCGGACGAGCCGAGGAGAACCCCGTGGGAGTGGCAGCCGCCAAGCGGGACCGTACGCACTATCTGTATCTGGCCGTGATCGCGGCCGTGGGCCTCGGCATCGCCGTGGGCTTCGCGGCCCCGGACTTCGCCGTCGAGCTCAAGCCGATCGGCACCGGCTTCGTGAACCTCATCAAGATGATGATCTCGCCCATCATCTTCTGCACGATCGTGCTGGGCGTCGGATCGGTGCGCAAGGCCGCCAAGGTCGGGGCGGTCGGCGGCCTCGCCCTCGGCTACTTCCTGGTGATGTCGACCGTCGCGCTCGCCATCGGACTGCTCGTCGGCAACATCCTGGAGCCGGGCCAGGGCCTCCACCTCACCGAAGCGGTGCGCGCGGCGGGTGAGAAGCAGGCGGCGGGTGCCAGCGAGTCCACCGCGGACTTCCTGCTCGGCATCATCCCGACGACGATCGTCTCCGCCTTCACCGAGGGGGAGGTGCTGCAGACCCTGCTCATCGCCCTGCTCGCGGGCTTCGCGCTCCAGGCCATGGGCACGGCGGGCGAACCGGTGCTGCGCGGTATCGGCCACATCCAGCGCCTCGTCTTCCGCATCCTCGCCATGATCATGTGGGCGGCGCCGGTCGGCGCGTTCGGCGCGATGGCCGCGGTGGTCGGGGAGACCGGCGTCGACGCCCTGAAGTCCCTCGCGATCATCATGGTCGGCTTCTACCTCACCTGCGCGATCTTCGTGTTCGTGGTGCTCGGCACCATTCTGCGGCTGGTCGCCGGGGTCAATCTGCTGGCTCTGCTGAAGTACCTGGGCCGCGAATTCCTGCTGATCCTCTCCACCTCGTCGTCGGAGTCCGCGCTGCCGCGGCTCATCGCCAAGATGGAGCACCTCGGGGTCAGCCGGCCCGTCGTCGGCATCACCGTGCCGACCGGCTACTCCTTCAACCTCGACGGCACCGCGATCTACCTCACGATGTCCTCGCTGTTCATCGCCAACGCGATGGGCGACCCGCTGAGCGCGGGTGAGCAGATCTCGCTGCTGCTCTTCATGATCGTGGCCTCGAAGGGCGCGGCCGGGGTCACCGGCGCGGGTCTCGCCACCCTCGCGGGCGGCCTCCAGTCGCACCGCCCCGGACTCGTCGACGGCGTCGGACTGATCGTCGGCATCGACCGCTTCATGAGCGAGGCCCGCGCCCTGACGAACTTCGCCGGCAACGCGGTGGCCACGGTCCTGGTCGGCACCTGGACGAAGGAGATCGACAAGGAGCGGGTGGACCAGGTCCTTTCCGGCGCGCTCCCGTGGAACGAGAAGATGCTCAACCAGGACGCCGGGCACGGCGACGGCACGGACGTGCCCACGCCGCGCGACGGCGACCAGGAACCCGCCGTGACGAAGGCATAGTCCTTCACCCAGCGCCCAGCGCAACGGAAGGGCTGTCGGGAGTTCCCCGACAGCCCTTCGTGCTTGCCTTGACGTCCGCGTGAAGGTCTACCGTCGAGGACATGCGAATCGGGGAGCTGGCCGAACGGGCCGGGACGACCACACGGACTCTGCGCTACTACGAGTCACGCGGACTGCTGGCCGCCCGGCGGAACGGCAACGGGTACCGCGCGTACGACGAGGGCGATCTGCTTCTCGTCCAGCAGATCCGGACCCTTCAGGACTTCGGTTTCGAGCTGGAGGAGACCCGGCCGTTCGTCGAGTGCCTGCGCGCCGGCCACCCGGCCGGTGACAGCTGCCCCGCATCGCTCGCCGTCTACCGCCGCAAGCTCGGCGAACTGGACGCGCTCGTCGAGCAGCTCCAGGCGGTCCGGGCCCAGGTGGGCGCGCAGCTCGCCAGGGCCGAGCTGGAGGCCGGGGCAGAGCTTCCCGGCGGTCCGGAACCACGTTGTGAACTGGGAGGATGACAGATGATCCCTACGGCAGAAGGCGTGGCCGAGGTCACCGACGCCACCTTCGACAAGGAGGTGCTGGCGGCCGGTCTCCCCGTGCTGGTCCAATTCACCGCCGACTGGTGCGGCCCGTGCCGCCAGCTCGCCCCGGTACTGAGCGCGATCGCGGCCGAGGAGGCCGGGCGCATCAAGATCGTGCAGCTCGACGTCGACACCAACCCGGAGATCACGAGCCGGTACGCGGTGCTGGCGACGCCGACCCTGATGGTGTTCCGCTCCGGCGAACCGGTCAGGTCGATGGTGGGCGCCCGCCCGAAGCGCCGGCTGCTCCAGGAGCTGGAGAGCGAGCTGGTGACGCCGTAAGGCGATGCGGTACACGGGTGAAGATCGCTCGGTGTCCGTGGACGTGAGCCATGACGACCCGGCACGGGGCGCGCGGGCGCTTCGCGCCGTGCGCCCCGTGCCGGGGCTCACACCGGCTTCAGCCAGACCGTCGCCAGCGGCGGCAGCGTCAGCAGGATGCTGCCGGGCCGGCCGTGCGCGGGCGTCGGCTCGGGCTTCAGCGGCCCGGGGTGGCGCACGTCGCTGCCGCCGTACCGCGCGGCGTCCGTGTTGAGGACCTCCGCCCACGCGACCTGGTCGCCGAGGACGTCCGGGACGCCGATCCGGTAGCCGTGCCGCACCACCGGCGAGAAGTTGCTGACGGCGAGCAGCGGCGAGCCGTGCGCGTCGTAGCGCAGGAAGGCGAAGGTGTTGTCCTCGGCGGCTCCGCCGTCCACCCAGTCGAAGCCCGCCGGGTCGGTGTCGCGCTGCCAGAGCGCGGGCGTGGCGGCGTACACCGCGTTCAGGTCGCCGACCAGGGTGCGTACGCCCCGGTGGTCGCTCTCCGCCTCGTACGAGGGGTCGAGCAGCCACCAGTCGGGTCCGTGGCCCTCCGACCACTCCGCTCCCTGGGCGAACTCCTGACCCATGAAGAGGAGTTGCTTGCCCGGGTGGGCCCACATGAAGCCGAGGTACGCCCGGTGGTTCGCGCGCCGCTGCCACCAGTCGCCGGGCATCTTGCTGACCAGTGCCTGCTTCCCGTGCACCACCTCGTCGTGCGAGATCGGCAGGACGTAGTTCTCGCTGTACGCGTACACCATCGAGAAGGTCATCTCGTTGTGGTGGTACTTGCGGTGCACCGGCTCCTTCGCCATGTACTGGAGGGAGTCGTGCATCCAGCCCATGTTCCACTTCAGGCCGAAGCCGAGCCCGCCGAAACCGTCGGGGCCGACCTGGTCGGTGGCACGGGTGACGCCGTTCCAGGCGGTGGACTCCTCGGCGATGGTGACGACGCCCGGATTGCGCCGGTAGACGGTGGCGTTCATCTCCTGGAGGAAGGAGACCGCGTCCAGGTTCTCCCGGCCGCCGCGCTCGTTCGGCGACCACTGACCGTCCTCGCGCGAGTAGTCGAGGTAGAGCATCGAGGCGACGGCGTCGACCCGCAGTCCGTCGACGTGGAACTCCTCGCACCAGTAAGTGGCGTTGGCGACAAGGAAGTTGCGCACTTCCTTGCGCCCGTAGTCGAATTCCAGCGTGCCCCAGTCCGGGTGCGCCGCCCGTGACGGGTCCGCGTGTTCGTACAGCGGGCGGCCGTCGAACTCCGCGAGTGCCCAGTCGTCGCGCGGGAAGTGCGCGGGCACCCAGTCGACGAGGACGCCGATACCGGCCCGGTGCAGCGCGTCGACGAGGAAACGGAAGTCGTCCGGCGTGCCCAGACGGGACGTCGGGGCGTAGAAGCCGGTGACCTGGTAGCCCCACGAGCCGCCGAAGGGATGCTCGGAGACGGGCATCATCTCCACGTGCGTGAACCCCAGGTCCTTCACGTACGCGGGAAGTTGCGCAGCTAGCTGACGATACGTCAGACCTGGCCGCCAGGACGGAAGATGCACCTCGTACACGGAGAACGGCGCCTGGTGCACCGGCACGTCCCCGCGGTGCGCCATCCACTCCTGGTCCCGCCACTCGTGGTGCGGGGCCGTCACGATCGAGGCCGTGGCGGGCGGGACCTCGGTGCGGCGGGCCATCGGGTCGGCGCGCGTGGTGTGCGAACCGTCCGGGCGGCAGATGTCGAATTTGTAGAGCGTGCCTTCCCCGATCGCGGGCACGAACAGCTCCCACACCCCACTGGAGCCGAGCGAACGCATCGGGAATCCGCTGCCGTCCCAGTAGTTGAAGTCCCCGGTGACCCGCACCCCCCGGGCGTCGGGAGCCCAGACGGTGAACCGGGTGCCCGCGACGCCCTGGTGCTCCATGGGGTGCGCGCCGAGGGCGGTCCACAGTTCCTCGTGGCGGCCCTCGCCGATCAGATGCAGATCGAGTTCGCCGAGCGCCGGGAGGAAGCGGTACGGATCGTGCACCTCGATCTCGTCGTCCGCGTAGGCGACCAGGAGGTGGTACTCGGGAATGGAGGGCATCGGCAGCCGTGCGGAGAAGAGGCCGTCGCCGTCGTCGTGCAGCCGCACCCGCAGCCCCTTGGCGAGCACGGTCACGGACCGCGCGTACGGGCGCAGCACGCGGAAGGTCACCCCGCCGCGGTCGAGATGGGCACCGAGCAGGTCGTGCGGGGCGTGGTGCTCGCCGTGGAGCAGCCGGGCCCGGTCGCCGTCGTCGAGCCGACGCGCCGGCTGTACCCCCTGGCCGCCGGAGTCCCCCCGAGGGCGCGGCGGCGCGGCCCGCGTGTCCGCGGGCTTCCTGCGCCCCGCCGGGCCGGCCGGTTCCGCCGTGGGCGGGGCGGTCGCTTCCGCCGGGCGGGCCGGTGCTGCGGGGGCGGCCGGTTCCGGGGCGGGAGCGGCGGTCGCCCCCGCCGGGGCGGACGCGCCGGCCGGGGTCGCGGGGGACGGAGTCCCGTCGGCTGTCAGCAGCGGGACGTGGGGGATCTCGGTGGCGGCGGGCTTGGTGCGGGACGGCTTGCGGGCGGTCACGGGGACAGCCTCCTCGGAGGGGGTCGGCGGTGCGGAACAGGGGCGGGCGGGGCTGAGCTGCGAAGAGGAGCGGGACCGGGCCGGACGGGAAAGGGCGGCGGTGCGGGTGCGCCGGTGCGGGTGCGCGGCCGTCAGTCGTCGGCGGCGGCCAGGCGGTGGATGGCCGCCATCGGGACCGGAAGCCAGTCGGGCCGGTGCTGTGCCTCGTACAGCACCTCGTACACCGCTTTGTCGGTCTCGTGGGCGCGCAGCAGCTCCGGTTCGCTGCGCGGGTCGACCCCCGAGGCCCTGGCGTATCCCTCGCAGTAGGCGGCCCGGCAGTGCGACGCCCACTCGGCGTTCCACGGCCGGTGGGTGCGGGCCGCGTAGTCGAAGGAGCGGAGCATGGCGGCGATGTCGCGCACCGGTGGCTGGGGCCGGCGGCGCTCGGGCAGGGGTCTGGCCGGTTCTCCCTCGAAGTCGATCAGCGACCAGAAGCCGTCGGCGGCGCGCAGCGTCTGGCCGAGATGGAGGTCGCCGTGGATCCGCTGGGCCGCCCAGTCGCGGCCCCGGTGCCCCAGGGCGGCCACCGCGTCGAACGCGGTGCGCAGCCCGGGGACGTACGGCACGAGCGCCGGGACCGCCTGTGCGGCGGCTTCCAGTCGCCGCACCATCCCGGCGGCGAGGTGTTCGGTCTGGGGGCCGCGCAGGGCGGGTGTCGGCAGCGCGGTGGCGAGGGCGGTGTGGACCTCGGCGGTGGCGCTGCCGAGCGCGTGGGCCTCGACGGTGAAGTCGCGGCCGGTGGCGAGGGCGCGCAGGGCGAGCTGCCAGCCGTCCTCCGCGTCCCGCAGGAACGGCTGGAGGACGCCGAGGGTGAGCGGCTGCGGGGTGGTGGCCTCGAACCAGGCGACGGGGGCGGGTACCCGTCCGCACCCCTCGCGCGCGAGGGCGAGCGGCAGTTCCAGATCGGGGTTGGTGCCCGGGAAGATCCGGCGGAAGATCTTGAGGATGTAGGCGTCGCCGTAGACGAGTGAGGTGTTGGACTGCTCGGTGTCGAGCACGCGCGGGGCCGGCCCCGCGGCGATGGGGGCACCGCCCCGGTCGAAGCGCAGGGCACCGAGGGTGCCCGGGGTGCGGAACCTCTCCAGCAGGATCTCGGCCAGGCGCGGGTCGTGCAGCCCCTCGTAGACGGTGCGGCCGGTGAGCGGACCTCTGGACACACGGCCGATGAGCGCGGACGCGAGCCGTGGCGGCAGCGCGGACCGCACGCCGAGCAGCAGTTGGTAGCAGTCGTCCGGCGACTGCGCGGGCATGGAGGGCTGGTGGACCCGGACGAGCAGATGGAGCAGTCCGATCCCGGTCCGGGCCCCGACGGAATCGGTGTCCACCGGCAGTATCTCGGTCGCCGACACCAGCGAGAACGCGGTGATCGGCCGCCCCTTGCCGGCGAACCACCGCTGCCGGGGCAGCCATTCGTGCAGCAGGGGGGCGAGAGACGGGAGCAGGGCTGTGCTGTCAGCCAGGGCGACCCGAGTGGATGCAGCCTCCGACATGGCATCGCGTCCTTTCCCCGGGCACACCACAGGATGCGAAGAGTGTCCCGGATTGCGGCAATTGCTGTCCGGCTGTGCGGGACGTGTCGGGTCAGGATGGTCCGTACGGACTCGACTCGAAGGGATCGAACACCGGAGGGGACCGGAAGGTCCCGGAAACGCTCGACGCGGGGTGGCGTGCCCCGTGCGGGGCGGCGGATACCGCCCCGCGGTGGGATGGTGCGAAGTGACGCCGGGTCAGCTCGGTGGAAGGTCCTTCCGCAGCCGGAACCAGTAGAACCCGTGTCCCGCGAGCGTCAGCAGATAGGGCCACTGACCGATGGCGGGGAAGCGCACCCCACCGATCAGCTCCACCGGATGACGCCCGTTGAACGACTGCAGATCCAGCTCCGTCGGCTGTGCGAACCGCGAGAAGTTGTGCACGCACAGCACGAGATCGTCGCCGTGCTCCCGGGTGAAGGCGAGCACGGCGGGGTTGGACGACGGCAGTTCGTTGAACGAGCCGAGACCGAAGGCGGGATTCTGCTTACGGATCTCGATCATCCGCCGCGTCCAGTGCAGCAGTGACGACGGAGACGCCATCGACGCCTCGACATTGGTGACTTGGTAGCCGTAGACCGGATCCATGATCGTGGGGAGGTAGAGCCGCCCGGGATCGCTGGAGGAGAAACCGGCGTTGCGGTCGGGCGTCCACTGCATCGGGGTGCGTACGGCGTCCCGGTCGCCCAGCCAGATGTTGTCGCCCATCCCGATCTCGTCCCCGTAGTAGAGGATCGGGGAGCCGGGCAGCGACAGCAGCAGCGCCGTGAACAGCTCGATCTGGTTGCGGTCGTTGTCCAGCAGCGGGGCCAGACGCCGACGGATACCGATGTTGGCCCGCATCCGCGGATCCTTGGCGTACTCCGCGTACATGTAGTCGCGCTCTTCGTCCGTGACCATTTCGAGGGTGAGCTCGTCGTGGTTGCGCAGGAAGATGCCCCACTGGCAGTTCTTCGGGATCGCCGGCGTCTTCGCCAGGACCTCGGAGACCGGGTAGCGGCTCTCGCGCCGCACGGCCATGAAGATCCGCGGCATGACGGGGAAGTGGAACGCCATGTGGCACTCGTCGCCGCCGGCCTGGAACTCGCCGAAGTAGTCGACGACGTCCTCCGGCCACTGGTTGGCCTCGGCGAGCAGCACGGTGTCCGGGTAGTGCGCGTCGATCTCCTTGCGGACACGCTTGAGGAAGTCGTGCGTCTCCGGGAGGTTTTCGCAGTTGGTGCCCTCCCGCTGGTAGAGATACGGCACGGCGTCCACACGGAATCCGTCGATCCCGAGGTCCAGCCAGAAGCGCAGCGCGGAGATGATCTCCTCCTGCACCGCCGGGTTCTCGTAGTTGAGATCGGGCTGGTGGGAGAAGAACCGGTGCCAGTAGTACTGCTTGCGCACCGGGTCGAAGGTCCAGTTGGACGTCTCCGTGTCGACGAAGATGATCCGGGCGTCCGGGAACTGCTTGTCGTCGTCGGCCCATACGTAGTAGTCGCCGTACGGCCCTTCCGGGTCGGTGCGGGACTGCTGGAACCAGTCGTGCTGATCGCTCGTGTGGTTCATGACGAAGTCGATGATCACGCGCATCCCGCGCTGGTGCGCGGCGTCGACGAACTCCACGAAGTCGGCCAGATCACCGAACTCCGGCAGCACGGCCGTGTAGTCGGAGACGTCGTAGCCGCCGTCGCGCAGCGGCGACTTGAAGAACGGCGGCAGCCAGAGGCAGTCGACGCCCAGCCACTGCAGATAGTCCAGCTTGGCGGTGATGCCCTTGAGGTCGCCGATGCCGTCGCCGTTGGAGTCCTGGAAGGACCGGACGAGGACCTCGTAGAAGACAGCACGCTTGAACCAGTCGGGATCGCGGTCCTTGGCCGGGGTGTCCTCGAACGTGTCGTGGACAGGCTCATTGACGATCATGGTGTGGGTGACCCTCCGGTCGGCGGGGACGGTCGCAGGACCACGATGTGCGCGGGCGTGACGCCCGGCTCTAGGCGCACATAGAAGGTCCTGCCCCAGTGATAGGTGTCGCCGGTGAGCTCGTCGCGCACCGGCGCGCTCTCGTGCCAGTCGAGGCCGAGTCGCGGCATGTCCAACGAGACCGTTGCCTCCTGGGTGTGGTGCGGGTCCAGGTTGACGACCACCAGAACGATGTTCGAACCTGAACGCTTGCTGTACGCGATCAACGCGTCGTTGTCGGCGGAGTGGAAGTGCACATCACGCAACTGCTGCAACGCCGCGTTGCGGCGCCTGACGCGGTTGAGCGAGGTGATGAGCGGAGCCAGCGAACGGCCCTCGCGCTCCGCCGATTCCCAGTCCCTGAGCCGGATCTGGTACTTCTCCGAGCTGAGGTATTCCTCGCTGCCGGGCCGGAGCGGGGTGTTCTCGCACAGCTCGTAGCCCGCGTAGACGCCCCAGGACGGGGAGAGCGTCGCGGCCAGAACGGCCCGCGCCTCGAAGGCCGGCCGTCCCCCGTCCTGGAGATGGCCCGGCAGGATGTCCGGGGTGTTCACGAAGAAGTTGGGCCGCATGTAGGAGGCGGTTTCCCCCGACAACTCCGTGACGTACTCGGTGATTTCCTGACGGGTGTTGCGCCACGTGAAATACGTGTACGACTGCTGGAATCCGATGGCGGCCAGCGTCTTCATCATCGCGGGCCGGGTGAATGCTTCCGCCAGGAAGATCACATCCGGATCGGTCCGGTTGATTTCCGCGATCACCTTCTCCCAGAAGATCACCGGCTTGGTGTGCGGATTGTCGACACGGAAGATCCGGACCCCGTGATCCATCCAGAAACGCAGAATGCGCAACGTCTCCGCGACCAGGCCACGCAGATCCTTGTCGAAGGCGATCGGATAGATGTCCTGGTATTTCTTCGGCGGATTCTCCGCATAGGCGATGGTGCCGTCGGCGCGATGGTGGAACCACTCGGGGTGCTTCTCGACCCAGGGATGGTCGGGAGAACACTGGAGCGCGAAATCCAGCGCGATCTCCATGCGCAGGGTGCGGGCCGTCCTGACGAAGTGGTCGAAGTCGTCCAGGGTGCCCAGATCCGGATGGACGGCGTCGTGGCCGCCCTCCGGCGAGCCGATCGCCCAGGGCACGCCCACGTCGTGGGGAGAGGCGGACAGCGCGTTGTCGGGGCCCTTGCGGTGAGTGGTTCCGATGGGGTGGACGGGCGGGAGGTAGACGACGTCGAACCCCATGGCGGCGACCGCGGGAAGCCGCTCCGCCGCCGTACGGAAGGTGCCGCTGACGATCCTCGCCGGCCGCTGCGCCGCTGTGCCCGCCCCGCCCTTCCTCCTCGCCCGGGCCGGTTCGGTCCTGGCGCCCTCCGAGCGGGGGAACAGCTCGTACCAGGAGCCGAACAGGGCCCGTCGGCGCTCGACCACCAGGGGCAGCGGGCGGGACGCGGTGACGAGTTCACGCAGCGGATGACGGGTGAGCGCGTCGTGTGCCTCGGGGGTGAGGGCCCCGGCGAGCCGGGCGGCGGCCGGGCGGGAGGCGTCGCGCAGGGCGTCGGCCGCGTCCAGCACCGCCTCGCGCCCGTCCCGCTTGGGCACGCCCGCGGCGGCCCGCTCGTACAGCTCGGCGCCCTCCGCCAGGACGAGCGCGGTGTCGATCCCCGCCGGGATCTTGATCCGGGCGTGCTGCCGCCAGGTGGTGACCGGATCGCTCCAGGCCTCGACCGTATACGTCCAGCGGCCCTCGGAGACCGGGGTGACGTCGGCGCCCCAGCGGTCGGTGCCGGGCGCGAGCTCGCGCATCGGCGTCCAGGGGCCGACGCGCCCGCTCGGATCCAGCAGGACCACATTGGCGGCCACGGCGTCGTGGCCCTCCCGGAACACGGTCGCGGTGACCTGGAAGGTCTCTCCGGCAACGGCTTTGGCGGGCCTTCTGCCGCAGTCGACGAGGGGACGGACGTCGAGGACGGGAATGCGACCGATCATGGAATCACCTGGGGACGGGAGCTCGGGCTGAACGGGGCGCGCTTCGGTGACGGAGGGCGAAATACGCGCACCGCGACCGATGGGGTCCGTCCTTTCTAACTGCTTCGTTGACGGCTGATGGGGTGTGGGCATGGCCGCTCCTGTCCGCATTCACTCGAATGGCACTCGAATTGCCGGGGCGCGGATGTGTTGCGCGGAGGTAAACCGGCTGAACACCGGTCCGCAGGCGCCTCGCATGCGTGCTGCATTCGGGCGGCCTCAGTGTGATCCCGGAAGGCGCTCGGGATGGGTACCGGAGAAGCCTTCCCATGTTTCTCGGGGGGCCAATCCGGTGGTGTGTTAACTACTCGGGCGTATGTGTGACGGCCTGAATGCGCCGAGCACCACCCCGCCTTCACGGGGCCCGCCGGAGCCCTCCGGACGCCACTGGGCAGCTTTCCCCCTGAGGTGAAGTGCCACAAGGCCGAACGAGGGAAGGGAATCGGTCATTACCCATGGGGCACGAGTGCCTGGACAACCTTTCCGGGGCCCCGGACACGGGTGAGACAGCGGTGGGCCGGCGGTGTCAGCCGTCCGGAGACGGCGGTGGGCCGGCGGTGTCAGCCGTCCGGAGACGGCGGCGGGCCGGCGGTGTCAGCCGTCCGGAGACGGCGGCGGGCCGGCGGGCGCCGGCCGTCCGCACGTCGTGCCCGCGGCCGTACGGCTCGCCCCGACGCCGAGGGTGACGGAGCGGCGCGCACCCGTGGTGCGTCCCCTCGGATCGGCGCGCCCCCTGTAAAGGTGGAACACGTGAAGGCCATTCGTCGGTTCACCGTGCGTCCCGTTCTCCCCGATCCCCTTCAACCGCTCAGCGACCTCGCCCGCAACCTGCGCTGGTCCTGGCATGCCGAGACCCGTGAGCTCTTCCGGTCCGTCGACCCGGAGGTCCGGCCGGAGGCGGAGGGCGACCCCGTGCGGCTGCTCGGTGCCGTATCCGCCGGGCGACTCGCCGAGCTGGCGCGGGACGAGCAGTTCCTGCACCGGCTGGCCGAGGTGTCCGCAGACCTCCGCGCGTACCTGCACGGCCCCAGGTGGTACCAGGAGCGGCCGGCCCAGGGAGCGGAGCTGCCGGCCGCCATCGCCTACTTCTCGCCCGAGTTCGGGGTGACGGCCGCCCTGCCCCAGTACTCCGGCGGGCTCGGCATCCTCGCCGGCGACCATCTCAAGGCGGCGAGCGATCTGGGCGTCCCTCTCGTCGCGGTGGGCCTGCTCTACCGGCACGGCTACTTCCGCCAGAGCCTGTCCCGCGACGGCTGGCAGCAGGAGCACTACCCCGTGCTCGATCCGAACGAGCTGCCGCTCACCCTGGTCCGCGAGCCCGACGGCACCCCGAGCCGGGTGGTGCTCGCCCTGCCCGGCGGGCGCTCCCTGCACGCCCACATCTGGCAGGCCCAGGTGGGACGCGTCCCGCTGCTGATGCTCGACTCCGACGTGGAGGAGAACGCGCCGGGCGAACGCGAGGTGACCGACCGGCTGTACGGCGGCGGCAGTGAGCACCGGCTGCTCCAGGAGATGCTTCTCGGTATCGGCGGCGTACGGGCCGTACGGACGTACTGCCGCCTCACCGGCCATCCGGAACCGGAGGTCTTCCACACCAACGAGGGGCACGCCGGCTTCCTCGGACTCGAACGTATCCGTGAACTATCTGGCGCCGGGCTCGACTTCGACTCGGCCGTGGAGTCCGTACGGGCGGGCACGGTCTTCACCACCCACACACCGGTGCCCGCCGGGATCGACCGGTTCGACCGCGAACTCGTCGCCCGGCACTTCGGGGACGACGGAGAACTCCCGGGTGTGGGCGTCGAACGCGTTCTGCAACTGGGCATGGAGACCTACCCCGGTGGCGAGCCCGAGGTCTTCAACATGGCGGTGATGGGGCTGCGCCTCGCCCAGCGGGCCAACGGCGTCTCCACCCTCCACGGGGCGGTCAGCCGTGAGATGTTCGCCGGGCTGTGGCCGGGCTTCGACGCCGCGGAGGTGCCGATCACCTCGGTGACCAACGGGGTTCACGCACCCACCTGGGTCGCGCCCGAGATCCTCCGGCTGCGCAACCGGTACGGCGCCGCCCCCGGACGCTGGGACTCCGCCGTCGACGTCCCGGACCGGGAACTCTGGGACCTGCGGCGGGCCCTGCGCGGACAACTCGTCACCGAGGTGCGCGAGCGGCTCCACGCCTCCTGGCGCACCCGCGGCGCGGAAGCGGCCGAACTCGGCTGGATCGACGGCGTGCTGGACCCGGACGTGCTGACGATCGGCTTCGCCCGGCGGGTGCCCTCGTACAAGCGGCTGACGCTGATGCTGCGCGACCGCGACCGGCTGAGGGAACTGCTGCTCCACCCGACCCGCCCGATCCAGATCGTCGTCGCCGGCAAGGCCCACCCTGCCGACGACAGCGGAAAGCGGCTGGTGCGGGAGCTGGTGCGGTTCTCCGACGACCCCCGGGTGCGCCACCGCATCGTCTTCCTGCCGGACTACGGCATGGCCATGGCGCAGAAGCTCTACCCGGGCTGCGACGTCTGGCTCAACAACCCGCTGCGTCCCCTGGAGGCCTGTGGTACGAGCGGCATGAAGGCCGCGCTCAACGGCTGCCTCAACCTCTCGGTCCTGGACGGCTGGTGGGACGAGTGGTTCGAGCCGGACTTCGGATGGGCGATCCCGACAGCCGACGGACTGGCCGTGGACGAGGACCGCCGCGACGACCTGGAGGCGGGCGCCCTCTACGAACTGATCGAGGACAGGATCGCGCCGCGCTTCTACGACCGGGGCGACGAAGGGCTTCCGGAACGCTGGATCGAGATGGTCCGCCGCACACTGAGCACCCTCGGACCCAAGGTTCTGGCGGGACGGATGGTGTCCGAGTACGTGGAGCGGCTCTACGCGCCCGCCGCGCTCGCCCAGCGCGCGATGGACCCCGGCGCGGCCCGGCGGCTCGCCGACTGGAAGGCCAGGGTCCGGGCGGGCTGGCCGCGCGTGGCCGTCGACCATGTGGAGGCCGTGGCGACCGGTTCGGCGGGCGGCCCGGCGGAGCTGGGGTCGACGCTGCTCCTGCGGGTCAGGATCGCCCTCGGGGTGCTGGAGCCGGAGGACGTGGAGGTGCAGGCGGTGGCCGGCCGGGTGGACGCGGCCGACGGGATCTCGGACGCCCAGGTCTTCCCGCTGAAGCCCGCCGGGGGGCAGGACCTGGAGGGCCGCTGGCTCTACGAGGGACCGCTCACCCTGGACCGCACCGGTCCGTACGGCTACACGGTGCGGGTGCTTCCCGCCCATCCGCTGCTGGCGACCGGCGCGGAACTCGGCCTGGTGTCCCTGCCCGCGGTGTCGGTGGGAGACGGCGCGGGCCCGCTGATGCGCTGACCCGTCGTCCCGCGGAGCCCGGCACCTGTGCGGTGCCGGGCTCCTTCGTCATCCGAACCCGGCGCCTTGACGCGCCCATGGGATGCCTTTAGGTTCCTCACTCATTGCAGCGTTCACGACTCGATTCGATGTTCACACCCATGAACTACCGTGACAGTCGGGCGAGTTGCTGGACCACCCCTGTACCGGAAGGCACCCCACATGCGCACCGGAACCACAGGGCGGGGCATCGGTCTCGTCACCGTCCTCGCCTCACTGATCACCGTGCTCCTGACGGCCCCGGTCTCGGCCGCCCCCACCGATGACCGCCCGGCGACGAAGCCCGCCGTGGCCGCCGCCCCCGCGGCCTTCACCCACCCCGGTGTCCTCGTCAGCCGCCCCCAACTCGACTTCGTGCGAGCCAAGGTGCAGGCCGGCGCGCAGCCCTGGAAGAGCGCGTACGACCAGATGCTGGCCAGCAGGTACGCGTCGCTCACCCGCACCGCCAAGCCGCGCGCCGTCGTCGAGTGCGGCTCGTACTCCAACCCCAACTACGGTTGCACCGACGAACGCGAGGACGCGATCGCCGCGTACACGCTCTCACTGGCCTGGTACATCAGCCAGGACAGCCGCTACGCCACCAAGGCCATCGAGATCATGGACGCCTGGTCGGCCGTGATCCAGGACCACACCAACAGCAACGCCCCGCTGCAGACCGGCTGGGCCGGTTCCTCCTGGCCGCGCGCCGCCGAGATCATGAAGTACACGTACGGCAGTTGGCCGAACTCCGGCCGCTTCGCGACCATGCTGCGCGACGTCTACCTTCCGAAGGTCATCAACGGCTCCCACAGCAACGGGAACTGGGAGCTGAGCATGACCGAGGCCGCGATCGGCATCGCGGTCTTCCTGGAGGACCGCACCTCCTACGACAAGGCCGTCGCCACGTTCCGGGGCCGTGTTCCCGCGTACATCTACCTGACCTCCGACGGAGCGCTGCCGAAGACCGCGCCGGGCAGCGGACTCGACACCCGCGACAAGATCATCACGTACTGGCAGGGGCAGTCGACCTTCATGGACGGTCTCTCCCAGGAGACCTGCCGCGACCTCACCCACACCGGATACGGGCTCTCCGCCATCTCCCACATCGCCGAGACCGGCCGGATCCAGGGCCAGGACCTCTACCCCGAGATCGCCGAGCGCCTGCGTCACGCACTGGGGCTGCACGCCACGTACCAGCTCGGCGCCGCCGTCCCGGCGTCGCTGTGCGGCGGAAGTCTGAAGGACAGCCTCGGCCCGGTCACCGAGGTCGGATTCAACGCGCTGCACAACCGTATGGGCATCGCCATGACCAACACCCAGGCCCTCACCGAGCAGCAGCGGCCCGCCGGGTCCAACAACCTGTTCGTCGCCTGGGAGACCCTGACCCACGCGAACAACCCCAACTGACGGGCGCCCGGAGCGGACGGAAAACCGCCCGGGAGGAGCGGGTGCTCCTCCCGGGCGGCTCTGTGCGACCGGGTCCGAACCGTGGTTCAGAGGGTTCAGAAGGTCAGCTTGAAGCTGTTGAGGGTGCCGGTGTCACCCGAGTAGACGTCCTGGACCTTCAGCTTCCAGGTGCCGTTGGCCACCTCGGACGAGGCGTTGACCGTGTAGGTCTCCTGGACGTTGTCCGCCGAGTCGGAGATCGAGGAGCTCTTCAGCCGGTAGGACGTGCCGTCCGGGGCGACGAGGTCGATGACCAGGTCACCGCGCCAGGTGTGGGTGATGTCCACACCGACCTTGAGGGCGCTGGGCGCGTTGCCCGTGATGCCGGTGACGCTGACCGAGCTGGTGATGGCCGAACCGGCGTCCGGGATGGCGGCCGCGGTGCTGTTCTCGAAGACCGTGCCGTCGCCCGGCTCGGGGTCGGTGCCGCCACCGGGGCGCGTGCCGACGTTGATGCCGGCCCAGGCGTCCGCGACGGACTTGTACTCGGCGCTGCTGGTGCCGTACAGCTCACCGGCCACGGCGAGGGTGCCGGTACGGGCCGACGCGTAGTTCGTGGTGGAGGTGAACTTGGTGGTGAGCGCCTTGAACCAGATCTGGGCGGCCTTGTCGATGCCGATGCCGGTCACCGGCAGACCGTCGGAGGTCGGCGAGTCGTAGTTGACGCCGTTGATGGTCTTCGCGCCGCTGCCCTCGGCGAGCAGGTAGAAGAAGTGGTTCGCCGGGCCCGAGGAGTAGTGGACGTCGACGTTGCCGATGCCCGAGTACCACGCGTCCTTGGACGCGCCGTCCTTGCTCGGCTTGTCCTGGTAGCGCAGCGGGGTGCCGTCGCCGTTGATGTCGATCTTCTCACCGATGAGGTAGTCGCCCTTGTCGGTGGCGTTGTTGGCGTAGAACTCGACCGCGGTGGCGAAGATGTCGCTGGTCGCCTCGTTGAGGCCACCGGACTCACCGCTGTAGATCAGGCCGGCGGTGTTCGAGGTGACGCCGTGCGTCATCTCGTGCGCGGCCACGTCGAGGGCGGTCAGCGGGCTGGCGTTCCCGCTGCCGTCGCCGTACGTCATGCAGAAGCAGCTGTCGCTCCAGAACGCGTTGACGTAGTTGTTGCCGTAGTGGACACGGGAGTACGCGCCGACGCCGTCGCCCTTGATGCCGGTGCGGCCGTGCACGTTCTTGTAGTAGTCCCACGTCTCGGCCGCACCGTAGTGGGCGTCCGCGGCGGCGGTCTCGGCGTTCGACGGGCTGCCGTTGCCCCAGACGTCGGTGGTGTTGGTGAACAGCGTCCCGGTGCCGGACGTGCCGTGGTTCAGGTTGTAGGTCTTGTGGCCGCCGCGACCCGCGTCGGTCAGCGTGTACGACCCCGAGGTGCCGAGGGTGACCTGGCCGCTGTACTCGGTGTTCCCGGTGCCGTTCTCGATGCCCTGCCACTCGTACAGCTTCGCACCGGTCGAGGCGTCGGTGATGACGTGCAGCTCGTTCGGGGTGCCGTCCTCCTGGAGCCCGCCGACGACGGTCTCGTACGCGAGCTGCGGCGTGCCCTGCGCCATCCAGACCACCTTGCGCGGCGCCTGGTCGGCCTCGGTGCTCTTGGAGCCGTCGGCCTTGGCGAGGCCGAGCGCCTGCTTCTCGGCGGCGGCCGGCGCGACGTCGGCCTTCGTGGCCACGGCCTTCAGCTGGTTGCTGCTGACCTGGGACGCCTTGGTGACGCTCTCGGTCGAGCCGGCCTTGGACTCCTGGACGACCAGGTCGCCACCGAGTACCGGAAGTCCGGCGAAGGTGCGCTCGTAACGCGTGTGCGTGGTGCCGTCGTTGTCCTGGACGACGTCCTTGACGACGAGCTTCTCCTGCGAGCCGAGACCGATCTCCTTGGCCGTGGCCGCCGTGGTCGCGTCGGCCTCGCGGATCAGCTCGGCGCGCTGGGACGGGGTGAGCTGCTTGGCCAGGGCGCCCTGGCGGGCACCCGTGGCCGCCGCGGTGGCGCTGTCGGGAGCGGCGGCGGCCGTCCCGGTCTGGACTCCGACGGC
This sequence comes from Streptomyces sp. NPDC058051, assembly GCF_042885475.1. NCBI lineage: Bacteria > Bacillati > Actinomycetota > Actinomycetes > Kitasatosporales > Streptomycetaceae > Streptomyces > Streptomyces sp. NPDC058051. Next base: position 40,342 of record NZ_JBHVRW010000003.1, on the reverse strand, counting down.
GAGGAGGGCTGCGGCGGCTATCAGGGCGCCGGTCGCGGTGGCACGACGACGGGACGTGGATCTCACGCGGACTCCTTCTGCGAGGGGGGTGCCGGCGGCAGGGAGTCGCCGGGGGAGAACGAGAAGTGCGCAGAACGGGGTGAAGATTGGCAGCCGAGAGCGGTTCCTGTCAGGACCGCGTCAACAAGTTGGCCGGAACTCGTCCGTTGCTGGAAAGGTCATGTTCGTTAAGCGGACGTTTCGCCGATCATTGCCGCGCTGTTGTCCGGCGTACGGCACGGCCCGAATTCGGAAGCGAGTCCGGGCCGCACTGGATCGCGCGGTGTTCGAACACCGGGTGCGGGAAGGGGGTGTCACCGCTGGCCGAGATGGCATTGAACTGTGGCTCAATCTCGCCCATGCACTCCGTGCCCGACTGCCCCGTGTTCCGTCGCGCCCGCACGGCCGCGCCAGCTCGCCGCCGTACTGCCGCGTCGGCTCGCCGTGGTCAGTCCCTGGACGTGGGCGAGGAGGGGGGAGGGGCGTGCGGCAGCGTCCGCGGCGGGGGCGGGTTCACCGGAGACGATCCGGCGACGGGGTCCGTCCGGGTTCCCGGACAGGGCGGTCCCGCCCGCGCCGACGCACCGTACCAGTGCACACGAAACGGGCGCACACCCCGTCAACTCCGTTGCCGCGCAGGGCCGCACGAGGACGGCGGGAAGTGCACCACGGCGGGGTGCGCGGAGCGCGCGGTGTGCGGGGCATGCGAGGTGTGCGAGGTGTGCGAGGTGTGCAGGGCGTACGAGGCGTGCGAGGTGTGAGGTGCGAGGCCGGGCGCGTCAGCGGGTGGTGAGCACCATCCGGAAGCGGGCGGCACCGGACATCATCTTCCGGTACGCCGCGTCGGCTTCGTCCAGCGGCACGGTCTCGGTCATCGGGCGGATCCCGTGCAGGGCGCTGAACGCCAGGGTGTCCTGCACGTCCTGGGCGGTGCCCGACGGGTGGCCCCGGACGACCTTGCCGCTCATCAGCAGCTGGTTCGGGCTGATCCCCAGAGGCTCGGCGGTCGCGCCGATGACCACCAGCTCACCCCGGGGAGCGAGCCCCTCCACGGTCGCCGTGATCGCAGCGGCGTTGGCGGCGGTGGCCAGGACGACCCGGGCGCCGCCCAGGGACTGCAACGCGTCCGCCACGGAGGTGTCCGCCGTGCTGTCGACGTAGTGGTGGGCGCCGAGCTTCTCGGCGAACTCGGCCTTGGCGGCTCCGCGCGCGATGGCCACGGTCTCGAAGCCCATCGCGGCCGCGTACTGCACCCCCAGGTGGCCGAGGCCGCCGATGCCGAGCACGGCGACCAGGTCACCCGGCCGGGCGGAGCTGCGCCGCAGCCCGTTGAACGTGGTCACTCCCGCGCAGGCCATGGGCGCCGCATCGGTCGCCGCCAGGGCATCGGGGATCCGGGCCAGGGCGTCCACCGGCGCGATCACCGTCTCGGCATAGCCTCCGTCGTACGCCCATCCGGGGACCTTCAGGTTCGGGCACACCACGAAGTCGCCCTGCCGGCAGGGCGTGCAGTGGCCGCAACTGCCGCCGAACCACCCCACTGCCACACGGTCGCCCACCTGCCAGGCGTTGTCCGTTCCCTCTCCGAGCACCTCGATCCGCCCGGCGATCTCATGCCCGGGAACCACCGGGAACCGAACGCCCGGCAGCGCGCCCTCGACGAACAGGGCGTCACTGTGACAGACCCCGCAGGCGTCCACCGCCACCCGTACGTGGCCGGGGCCGGGCTGCGGCACGTCGCGCTCGACGATCTCGAACGAACCACCGGCGGTGGCGACCTGCGCGGCGCGAAAGAGGCTCATCTGGATCTCTCCGGGATACGGGTGCACGGCCCCCCGCACCAGCAGACCAGATCCGGCCCGATCACGCGCGCCCAGTGGCGCGGGCGAGGGGCGGGCGCGGCCGACGCGGCCATCGACTCGACGCCCTGGTCCGTGTCCGTGCCCTCCCCGTCAGGCCAGGCTCTCCCGCCACGCCCGGTGGAGCCCGGCGAAGCGGCCCGCGCCGTCGATGAGTTCGGACGGGGCGCCGTCCTCCACGACGCGACCGTGCTCCATCACCAGGACCCGGTCCGCGATCTCCACCGTCGACAGGCGGTGGGCGATCACGACCGCGGTGCGGCCGTGCAGCACCGTGTCCATGGCGCGCTGCACCGCCCGCTCGCCCGGGATGTCCAGGGAACTCGTCGCCTCGTCGAGGATCAGCACCGCCGGATTCGCCAGCAGAGCGCGGGCGAACGCGACCAACTGGCGCTGCCCGGCCGAGATCCGGCCGCCCCTCTTGCGCACGTCCGTGTCGTATCCCTCGGGCAGCCCGGCGATGAAATCGTGTGCGCCGATGGCCTTGGCGGCCTCCTCGATCTCCTCGCGGGTGGCGTCCGGGCTGCCGATCGCGATGTTCTCGGCGACCGTCCCGGAGAACAGGAACGCCTCCTGGGTCACCATCACCACACCCTTGCGCAGCTCCGGCAGGGCCAGATCCCGCAGATCGGTCCCGTCCAGCAGCACCCGGCCCTCGGTCGGGTCGTAGAAACGGGCCAGCAGCTTGGCGAGCGTCGACTTGCCCGCCCCCGTCGAACCGACCACGGCCACGGTCTGACCGGCCGGGACCGTCAGATCGAAGCGGGGCAGCACCTCGCCGCCCGTCCGGTAGGCGAACCGCACCGAGTCGAAGACGACCTCACGGCCCGGGTGCTCGCCCGTGAGAGCGGGAAGCGCGCGCGGATCGGACGTCTCGGGGACGGACGGGGTCTGGGCGAGCAGACCGGCGATCTTCTCCAGTGAGGCCGCGGCCGACTCGTAGGAGTTGAGGAACATGCCGAGCCGGTCGATCGGGTCGTACAGCCGGCGCAGGTACAGCACGGCCGCGGCCAGCACCCCGAGCGCCAGCGTGCCCGACGCCACCCGGTACGCACCCCACAGCACGATCCCGGCGACCGCCGTGTTCGCGACCAGCCGGGAACCGACGACATACCGCGCCATCTCCAGCAACGCGCCGCCGTTCGCCCACCGGTGCGCCCTGTTGAGCTCGTCGAAGTGCCCGTCGTTGATGCGCTCGCGGCGGAAGGCCTGGACGGGACGGATGCCGTTCATCGACTCGGCGAACTTCACGATGATCGTCGCGATCGCCGTCGACCGCGCCGCGTAGAGCGCGCCGGCCCGCCGCCGGTAGAGCCGTACCAGCAGATACAGCGGTACGAAGGACAGCACCGCCACCGCGCCGAGACCGAAGTCCAGCCAGAGCAGCACCAGCGAGATGGAGATGAAGGACAGGACGATGCCGATCAGCTCCTGGAGCCCCTCGCTGAGCAGCTCCCGCAGCGACTCCACGTCCGTGGTGGAACGGGAGATCAGCCGGCCCGACGTGTAGCGCTCGTGGAAGTCCACGCTCAACGCCTGCGCGTGCCGGAAGATCCGCCCGCGCAGATCGAGCAGCACGTCCTGGTTGATCCGGGCGGAGGCCCGGATGAACGCGTACTGCATGGCGCCCGCGGTGGCCGAGCACAGCGCGTACCCGACAGCCACCGCGATCAGCGGGCCGTACTCCTCGTCCCGGAAGGCGGGCACACCGCTGTCGATGGCGTACGCGACGAGCAGCGGGCCCGCCTGCACCGCCACCTGCTGGATCAGCAGCAGCAGCGCGGCGACCACCAGCCGGCCCCGGTGCGGGCGGAGCAGCGACCCCAGCAGGGCGCGGGTCGCACCACGGGGCGTGGGCAGATCGTCGCGGTCGAACCGGTCCCCGGCAGGGTCGGCGGGGGAACCCTCCGCGGGCTTCCCGTGCGCCTCGCCCCGCTGGGCGGGCCCGGTCGTCGTCGGACTGGTCATCGGATGAGGCCCTTCTCGGCGGGGGCGTCCGGCACGGGGCGGTCCTCGCCGGACATGTCGGGGAAGGCGTCCTCGGCCAGGGCTCCCTCCGGCGTGCTTCCGGCGCCCGACATCAGCCAGGCGTACTCCGCGCTGCCGCGCAGCAGTTCCTGATGGGTGCCGACAGCGGTGATCCGGCCCTGTGAGAGCAGCGCCACCCGGTCCGCGAGCATCACGGTGGACGGGCGGTGCGCGACCACGATCGCCGTCGTCTCCTCCAGCACCCGCCGCAGGGCGGCCTCCACCAACGCCTCCGTGTGCACATCCAGGGCGGAGAGCGGATCGTCGAGCACCAGGAAGCGGGGGCGGCCGACCACGGCGCGAGCCAGCGCGAGGCGTTGCCGCTGGCCGCCGGAGAGACTGAGCCCCTGCTCGCCGACCTGGGTGTCGACGCCGTCGGGCAGCTCGTACACGAAGTCGGCCTGCGCGACCGAGAGCGCCCTGTGCAGCGCGTCCTCCCCGGCGCCCTCGGCGCCCATCAGCACGTTCTCCCCGACGCTCGCCGAGAAGAGCGTCGGCTCCTCGAAGGCCACGGACACCAGCTCGCGCAGCTCCTGCCGGGGCATGGTGGCGATGTCCCGGCCGTCCAGCAGGATCCGCCCTGCGGTGGCCTCGTGCAGCCGCGGCACGAGCGCGGTGAGCGTCGTCTTCCCGCAACCGGTGGCCCCGACCAGGGCAAGCGTCTCACCGGCGCGGACGTGCAGATCGATCCGGGAGAGCACGGGCACGGAACCGGCCCCCGCGTCGGGGTAGCGGAACTCCACGCCCTCGAAGACCATGTCGCCGCGGCTCGACGTCTCCTTCGGCGCGGGACCTTCGGCATCGGCCGCGTCGTCCTCCTCGGCTACGTCCATCACTTCGAAGAACCGCTCGGTCGCCGTCGCCGACTCCTGGCTCATCGCCAGCAGGAAGCCGATCGACTCGACGGGCCACCGCAGCGCGAGCGCCGTGGAGAGGAAGGCGACCAGGGTGCCGGCCGAGAGCCCGCCGTCGGCGACCTGAACCGCACCGAGGACCAGCGCCGCGCCGATGGCCAGTTCGGGAATGGTGGTGATGACGGCCCAGATGCTGCCGAGGAGCCGGGCCTTGCCCAGCTCCGTCGTACGAAGCCGCTGCGTGAGACCACGGAACGCGAGGGCCTGGCTGCGGTGCCGGCCGAAGCCCTTGATGATGCGGATGCCGAGCACGCTCTCCTCGACGACCGTCGTCAGATCCCCGACCTGGTCCTGCGCCGTGCGCGCCACGACCGAGTACTTCGTCTCGAAGACCGAGCAGACGATCATCAGCGGCACCACCGGCACGAGCAGCACCAGCCCCAGCGTCCACTGCTGCGTCAGCAGAATGAGGAAACCGATCAGCACCGTCGTGCCGTTGACCAGCAGGAAGGTCAGCGGAAACGCCAGGAACATGCGGATCAGCATCAGGTCCGTCGTACCGCGCGAAAGCAACTGCCCCGAGGGCCAGCGGTCATGGAACGCCACCGGCAGCCTTTGCAGATGCCGGTACAGATCGGCCCGCATCGCCGCCTCGACCCCCGCCAGCGGCCGGGCCACCAGCCACCGCCGTACCCCGAAGAGCACGGCCTCGGCGACGCCCAGCAACAGCAGGTACAGCGCACCGAGCCAGACACCGCCCGGATCGCGGTCCGCGACCGGTCCGTCGACGATCCACTTCAGTACGAGGGGGATCACCAAGCCGATGCAGGAAGCGGCGATCGCGACCAGAGCGGCGCCGAACAGGCGCTCGCGCACCGGCTTCACATAGGGCCACAACCGCAGCAGGGAGCGTACGGCGGACCGGTCTCGGGGCTCTGCATGTTCTTCGGGCATCACAGGCGAGCCTACGGTTCACCCCTGACATCGCTCATGTGGTTTTCCGGCCGTCCGGCGGAGCCCCGCCCGGACCGGGCCCCGCGGCGACCGGAGGTCGTACCCCGTATCAACCGATCGGCTGATGCCGCTTCGAGCGCGATGGACGATGGTGCGACGGCCCCCGCGACACGATGCTCGTGGGCATGGCAATCATCGAAGTGAACGGGATCCGCAAGGCGTACGCCGGGCGCCCCGTGGTCGACGGGGTGAGTTTCGCCGTCGACGAGGGGGAGATCTTCGGAATTCTCGGACCCAACGGGGCGGGCAAGACCACCACCGTCGAGTGCGTCGAGGGGCTCCGGATCCCCGACGCCGGTACGGTCCGCGTCGCCGGCCTCGACCCCGTCGCCGACCACGACCGGGTGACCCGGCTGCTCGGTGCCCAGCTCCAGGCGAGCGAGCTCCAGCCCAAACTCACCGTGGCCGAGGCCCTGGAGCTGTACAGCGCCTTCTACCCGGAGCCCGCCGACTGGCGCGCACTGGCCGAACGGCTCGGCCTGCACACCGTGTACGGCACCCGGTTCGCCCGGCTGTCCGGCGGTCAGAAGCAGCGCCTGTCCATCGCGCTCGCCCTGGTCGGCAACCCGAGGGTCGTGGTCCTCGACGAGCTGACCACGGGGCTGGACCCGCGGGCCCGCCGGGACACCTGGCAGCTGATCGAGGACGTGCGCGACAGCGGCGTGACGGTCCTTCTGGTCACCCACTTCATGGAAGAGGCCGACCGGCTCTGCGACCGCGTCGCCGTCATCGACAAGGGCAGGGTCGTCGCCCTTGACACCCCGTCCGGCCTGGTCAGCAGGGCGGGCAGTACCACGGTCATCTCCTTCACGCCGTCCCGCCCGCTCGACGACACCGACCTGGGCGTGCTGCCCGGCGTGGCCTCCGTCGAACGGAAGGCCGACCGGATCGTCATCAACGGCACCGACGAGACCGTCGACGCGGTCATCTCCCTGCTGGCCGGCCAGCGCATCACCGCACACCAGCTCCGCATCACCGAGGCGACGCTGGACGACGCCTTCCTCGACCTCACAGAAACGGCGGCCTGAGATGACCACGGCGAACCCGGTCGGGGCACCGGCTGCGACCCGCCCCCCGGCGGCGGTGCTCAGGGCCGAGACGCGGCTCTTCCTCCGCGAACCCGGCAGCCTGTTCTGGATCATCGTCTTCCCCCCGGCGCTGCTGGCGGTCCTCGGCCTGATCCCGCACTTCCGCGAGCCGGACGACGCGCTCGACGGCCGCCGCGTGATCGACCTGTACGTACCCGTGTCGGTGCTGCTCGCCATGATCATGTCCGGTCTCCAGGCCATGCCGCCCGTCCTCACGGGCTACCGCGAGCGCGGCATCCTGCGCCGCATGTCGACCACCCCGGTACGGCCGTCCGCCCTGCTCACCTCGCAGATCGCGCTGCACGGCGCCGCGGCCCTCGGCTCCGCCGCACTGGTGATCGCCGTCGGCCGGATCGCGTTCGGCGTCGCGCTGCCGGGACAGCCCTTCGGCTACGTCCTGGCACTCCTGCTGGCGACGGCGAGTGTGCTGTCCCTCGGCGCGCTGCTCTGCGCGCTCTCCCGGACCACCAAGGCATCCGCCGCCATCGGCTCGGTCGTCTATCTTGTGATGATGTTCACCGCCGGGGTGTGGATCCCGGTGCAGACCATGCCCGACACCCTCCGGAGCATCGTCGGGTGCACCCCGTTCGGTGCGGCCTCCCAGGCCCTGGACCGGGCGGCGTCCGGCGGCTGGCCCGGCTGGGTCGAGTTGGGAGTGACAGCGCTGTGGGCGGCCGTGGTGACGGTGGCCGCGACGCGCCTGTTCCGGTGGGAGTGACCGGTTCCGGGCGATACGCGATCCAGGAGGGCGGGGGACATGGCGGAGGCGGGTGCGAGCGCCGAGACGACGATCGCGCAGTGGTGGAAACGGTTCTTCCGTTACGGGCCGTACGGCCTGCTCGGCCTCGGTACCGCTGCCTCGGCGGTGAGCGCCGGTCTCATCATGTCCCGCCGGGACGTCCACGTCGCCGCGGTGCTGGTCGTGGTGGCGCTGGTCCTCCAGGTCTGGTGGGGGCGGACCGAACGGAGGGTTGCCCCGCGGTCGCGGGTGGCACGGTTCTACTTCGTCGCCCGCACGTCACTCGCCTTCGGGCTGACCTGGTGCAACCCGTTCTTCTCCATGTTCGCGGTGCTCGGCTACTTCGACGCCGCCCGGCTGCTTCCGCCACGGGCGGTGCGCGCCGGGCTGCTGACCGTCGCCGTCATCATGGCCGCATCGCAGTCCGGCAGCGGACTTCCGCCGGTCACCCTCCTGAACTGGGTCGCCTTCGCCATCCTGTTCGCCGTGCACGCGGCGCTCACCATGGTCTTCGCCCAGATCGGCGACCGCGAGGCCGAACACGCACGCACCCAGGTCGACACCATCACCGCACTGGAGTCCGCCAACGCCCGCCTCGAACAGGCACTGGCGGAGAACGCCGGGCTGCACGCCCAACTCCTCGTCCAGGCACGGGAGGCGGGCGTCGCGGACGAGCGGCGCCGGCTCGCCGCCGAGATCCACGACACGCTCGCGCAGGGCCTGGCCGGCATCATCGCCCAGCTCCAGGTGGTGACCTCGGTCGCGGAGTCCGATCCGGAGCTGGCCCGGCAACACCTCGACCGCGCCGCCGCGCTCGCCCGGCACAGCCTGGGGGAGGCGCGCCGCTCGGTGCACGACCTGGTCCCCGCCGCACTGGAGCACGACGACCTGACGGGCGCGCTGAAGAAGACGGTCGGCGGTTGGGCGGAACGCCACGGCGTCCGGGCCGAGTTCACCGTCACCGGTACGACCGAGCCGGTGCACGACGAGATCGCCGCCACCCTGCTCCGTATCGCCGAGGAGGCCCTCGCCAACGCCGGCCGCCACGCCGGGGCCTCGCGGGCCGGGGTCACCCTGTCCTTCATGGGCGACGAACTCGTCCTGGACGTACGGGACGACGGCTGCGGCTTCGACCCGGCCGCCCTGCCGCCGTACGACGGCCGGGGCGGTTTCGGGCTCGGCGGCATGCGGGCCCGCGCCGAACGCGTCGCGGGCACCGTCGAGGTGGAGACGGAGCCGGGGCGCGGAACGGCCGTCAGCGCACGGGTACCCCTGGTCCCGCACGGCTGATGACCCGTGCGGGCGCACGGGTACCCCTGGTCCCGCACGGGTACCCCTGGTCCCGCACGGCTGATCACCAGTACGGTTGTCCTGCCATGGCTGAGGACTCCGCACGCGTCATCACACTCGTCGTCGTCGACGACCACCCCGTCGTACGGGACGGTCTGCGCGGCATGTTCGATTCGTCCCCCGGCTTCCGGGTCCTCGGCGAGGCGTCGAACGGGGTGGAGGGCGTCGACCTCGTGACCCGGCTCGACCCCGACGTCGTCCTGATGGACCTGCGGATGCCGGGCGGCGGAGGCGTCGCCGCCATCGCCGAACTGACCGGCCGGGGCGCCCGGTCCAAGGTGCTCGTCCTGACCACGTACGACACCGACTCCGACACCCTTCCCGCGATCGAGGCCGGCGCGACCGGCTATCTGCTCAAGGACGCGCCGCGCGACGAACTCTTCACCGCGGTCCGCGCCGCCGCCGACGGCCGCACCGTGCTCTCGCCCGCCGTCGCCTCCCGCCTCGTCTCACGGGTGCGCACCCCGGCGGCCCCGGGCAACGACGCGCTGTCGGCCCGGGAGCGCGAGGTGCTCGAACGCGTCGCGAAGGGCACGTCGAACCGGGCGATAGCCGCCGAGCTGTTCATCAGCGAGGCCACGGTGAAGACCCACCTCACGCATGTCTTCGCGAAACTGGGCGCCAAGGACCGTGCCGCCGCCGTCGCGATCGGCTACGACCGCGGCATCCTCGGCTGACGCGCGGACCCCGGCGCGGACGCGTCGGCGCGCACCGGCCGGGTCTCACTCCCCGACCCGGAGCAGCAGCACCGATCTGGCCGGCACGGTCAGCATCCCGCCGCCCCGGTGGACATCGCCGGGTGCCGCGGCCTGGTCCTCCCGCGAGGTGTCCAGGACCAGTTCGTAACTCCGCGCCCACGGCGGCCCGGGGAGCCGGAAGTCGCAGGCCCGGTGGTCCGCGTGGAGGATCGCCAGAAAGCTGTCGTCCGTGACCTGCTCGCCGCGCGCGTCCCGGCCGGGGATGTCGCGCCCGGAGAGATAGAGCGCGACCGTCGCCGCGGGTGCGTACCAGTCCTCCTCCGTCATCTCCGCGCCGTGCCGGGTGAACCACGCCAGATCCCGCAGCCCGTCCGCCGCCTGCGCCCGACCGGAGAAGAAGGCTCGGCGGCGCAGCACCGGGTGGGTGTGGCGCAGGGTGAGCACACGGGAGGTCAACGCGGTCAGCGCCTGCCACTCGGGCCGGTCGAGCAGGGACCAGTCCAGCCAGCTGACCTCGTTGTCCTGGCAGTACGCGTTGTTGTTGCCGCCCTGCGTACGGCCCATCTCGTCCCCGGCGACCAGCATCGGCACACCTGTCGACAGCAGCAGTGTGGTGAGCAGGTTGCGCAGCTGACGGCGGCGCAGCGCGTTGACGCCGGGGTCGTCGCTCTCACCCTCCGCGCCGCAGTTCCAGGCCCGGTTGTCCGATGTGCCGTCCTGGTTGCCCTCGCCGTTGGCCTCGTTGTGCTTCTGCTCGTAGCTGACCAGGTCCCGCAGGGTGAAGCCGTCGTGCGCGGTGACGAAGTTGACCGAGGCGTACGGGCGCCGGCCGCCCCATGCGTACAGGTCGCTCGACCCGGTCAGCCGGTAGCCGAGATCCCGTACGTCGGGGAGGGCACCGCGCCAGAAGTCCCGGACGGCGTCCCGGTAGCGGTCGTTCCACTCGGTCCACAGCGGCGGGAAGGCGCCCACCTGGTAGCCGCCGTTGCCGACGTCCCACGGTTCCGCGATCAGCTTCACCCGGCGCAGCACCGGGTCCTGGGCGATCACGGCGAGGAACGGGGAGAGCATGTCGACGTCGTGCATCGAGCGGGCCAGGGCGGCTGCCAGGTCGAAGCGGAAGCCGTCCACACCCATCTCCGTGACCCAGTAGCGCAGCGAGTCCGTGATCAGCCTCAGGACGTGCGGCTGGACGACGTGCAGGGTGTTGCCGCAGCCGGTGTAGTCCGCGTACCTGCGGGCGTCCGCCTGGAGGCGGTAGTAGCCGCGGTTGTCGATGCCGCGCAGCGACAGCATCGGGCCCCGTTCGCCCGCCTCCGCCGTGTGGTTGTAGACCACGTCGAGGATCACCTCGATGCCGGCGTCGTGCAGGGCCCGCACCATCCGCTTGAACTCGCCGACCTGCCCGCCCGCGGTCCCGCTCGCCGAGTAGCCGGCGTGCGGGGCGAAGTAGCCGATGGAGTTGTACCCCCAGTAGTTGTGCAGGCCGCGCCGGAGCAGATGGTCCTCATGGGCGAACTGATGCACCGGCAGCAGTTCCACCGCGGTGACGCCGAGCCGCAGCAGGTGCCCGATGGCCGCCGGATGGGCGAGACCGGCGTACGTGCCCCGCAGCTTCTCGGGGATGCCGGGGTGCAGTGCGGTGAAGCCGCGCACATGCAGTTCGTAGATGACGGAGTCCGCCCACGGAGTCTTGGGCCGGCGGTCCTCCGCCCAGGTGTCGTCGTCGTGGACCACGACCCCCTTGGGCACGTACGGTGCGGAGTCCCGTTCGTCGCGCACGGTGTCGGCGACCTGTTGGTGCGGCCAGTCCCTCACATGCCCGTACACCTCGGCCGGGAGGGTGAACGAGCCGTCCACGGCCCGCGCGTACGGATCGAGGAGCAGCTTCGCCGCGTTCCAGCGGGCACCGGTCCAGGGATCCCAGCGGCCGTGCACCCGGTAGCCGTACCGTCGGCCCGGCCGTACGCCCGGTACGAAGCCGTGCCAGATCTCATGGGTCAGCTCGGTCAGCGCGAGGCGCGTCTCGCTGCCGTCCTCGTCGAAGAGACAGAGCTCGACGGCTTCCGCGCCGCCCGCCCAGAGCGCGAAATTGGTGCCCGCGACCCCGTCCGGGCCCACCCGGAAGCGGGCCCCGAGCGGCATCGGGGCACCGGGCCACACGCCGGGCGGCCGCGTCGGCACGGTCCGGGGCGCGACCGGCGTGTCCGTCTCCGCCACTGCTGCCTGCTCGGCTGCGCTCGACACCTGCTCGCCTCCCGCGGCTCGTGGGGACCGGCACCGAAGGGGAGCGCGCGGCGTCCCGGCCGCCGCTCCCCGAGTGTGGCTCTCCCTGGTTCTCCCCCTTTGTTCTGCCCACGCGCGGGCTCGCGCTCACGTTTCGCCCGACCGGCCGTCGGCGGCCTCACGCTGGTGCCGCGTCAGCCGGGTGAGTACCGGAGGAACTTGGGACGGAACGGTGACATCCGTGAGGTCATTGCCTCACGGTCGGTGTGATTATCTTTCGATGAGCGCGCATATGCCGCGCGTGGGGGAGGGACCTGCGGGTTCCCAGGGCCTTGGCGGGGCCGGGCCGTGTGAGGGGAGACGAAGACATTGAACGGGCAGCCGATACCGGGGAGATCGGCCGGGGCGAGCAGTGGGCGACGCGGACGGAGGGCCGCCGGACTGCCGGCCCTGGTGCTGGGCGCGCTGCTGCTGGTGACGGCGTGCGGTGGGGGAGACGACGCCGGCAGCGCGGGCAAGGGGGGCGCGAAGGTCGACGACACCAGCGCCTCGCAGGCCGTGGTGACCGTCGCGCCGAAGGACGGGGCGGACTCCGTCGCGACCAGTGGTGCGCTGAAGATCTCCGCGGAGCAGGGGAAGCTGACCACGGTGAAGGTCTCGGACCCCAAGGGCGCCGAGGTCGAGGGGAAGATCGCGGCGGACGGTGCGAGCTGGGCGCCGGACCACCACCTGGCCGCGGCGACCAAGTACCGGGTCCACGCGATCGCCGAGGACACGAAGGGCCGTGAGTCGGCGAAGGACACCAGCTTCACGACGCTGGTTCCGCAGAACACCTTCATCGGGCAGTACACCCCGGAGGACGGCTCCACGGTCGGCGTCGGCATGCCCGTCTCGATCCACTTCACCCGGGGCATCACCGACCCGGCGGCGGTCGAGAACGCCATCAAGGTGACGGCCGAACCGTCCGTACCGATCGAGGGGCACTGGTTCGGCAACGACCGCCTCGACTTCCGGCCCGAGGAGTACTGGGCCGCCGGTACCAAGGTGACCGTGAAGCTCAACCTCGACGGCGTCGAGGGCCGTCCCGGCGTCTACGGCAAGCAGGCCAAGACGATCTCCTTCACGATCGGCCGCAGGCAGGTCAGCACCGTCGACGCGAGTACGCACCGGATGAAGGTCGTCCGCGACGGCCGGCAGATCAGGGACATCCCGATCTCGGCGGGCGCCCCGGCGACCACCACGTACAACGGTCAGATGGTCATCAGCGAGAAGCTCAAGGTGACCCGGATGAACGGTGACACCGTCGGTTTCGGTGGCGAGTACGACATCAAGGACGTGCCGCACGCGATGCGTCTGTCCACCTCGGGCACCTTCATCCACGGCAACTACTGGGGTGCCTCCAGCATCTTCGGCACGACCAACACCAGCCACGGCTGCGTCGGTCTCCAGGACGTGCGCGGTGCCTGGAGCAAGGAGACCCAGGCGGCCTGGCTCTTCGACAACTCGCTCATCGGCGACGTCGTGGTCGTGCAGAACTCCAAGGACAAGACGATCCAGCCGGACAACGGCCTCAACGGCTGGAACATGTCCTGGTCGGAGTGGATCGCGTAGCTCCTGGCGTACGACTGCGGAGAACGGGCGGGCCCGGTGCTGTGACCAACGGCACCGGGTCCGCCGTCGTTAGCGCCGGTTAACCTGCCTCCCATGACCGTAACCCTCGAAGCAAGTGACGGTGTCGGCACGATCCGACTGGACCGTCCGCCCATGAACGCCCTGGACGCCGGCACCCAGGACCGGCTGCGCGAACTCGCCGAGGAGGCCGCCCGGCGCGACGACGTGCGTGCCGTGGTCCTCTACGGCGGCGAGAAGGTGTTCGCGGCGGGCGCGGACATCAAGGAGATGCGGGCGATGGATCACGCGGCGATGGTCGTACGGTCCACGGCGCTCCAGCAATCCTTCACCGCGGTGGCGCGGATCCCCAAGCCCGTCGTCGCCGCGGTCACCGGCTACGCGCTGGGCGGCGGCTGCGAGCTGGCGCTCTGCGCCGACTTCCGGATCGCCGCCGACAACGCCAGGCTGGGCCAGCCCGAGATCCTGCTGGGAGTGATCCCCGGAGCGGGCGGCACCCAGCGCCTCGCCCGGCTGATCGGCCCCTCCCGCGCCAAGGACCTGATCTTCACGGGCCGTCATGTGAAGGCGGAGGAAGCGCTGGCGCTCGGTCTGGTGGACCGCGTGGTGCCCGCCGCCGAGGTGTACGAGCAGGCGCACGCCTGGGCCGCCCAGCTGGCGGAGGGGCCCGCTCTCGCGCTGCGCGCCGCCAAGGAATCCATCGACGCCGGTCTGGAGACGGACATCGACACCGGGCTCACGATCGAGCGGAACTGGTTCGCGGGTCTGTTCGCCACGGAGGACCGGGAGCGCGGAATGCGCAGCTTCGTGGAGGAGGGGCCGGGCAAGGCCAAATTCCTCTGACCGAAAGCCAGTTGGGCACAGGCTGACGCGTGTTCATCCGTGCGGGCGGATTAGCTGGACCTTAAGAGAACCTTAAGGTCCAGCGGCCCGATGAGGGCCTCAATCCCACTTGAGCGCGCTATCTGTGCAGGTCAGATGGGGTAGGGCGAAGGGCATTCTGCCACTGGCATATGCCTACCGACCTCTGCGGAATGAGCCATTCCGGTGTGTGTATTCCGTCGGAACGGTCCCGGAGGGCCTGCCGGGCGGCCATGATGGTGTGCATGGCGGGCATGGAAGGTGTGGAACAGCCGCGACCGCACAGCGGTGCGACGGCGGCGCGCTGGGTTCCGGCCGTCGAGGACGAACAGGCGTTCAAAGCGCTGGAGTTGTTCGGAAACCCGGCGGAGGGTGAAGTCCGGCTGCCGTCCCGTCCGGAGTCCGCCGGCACCGCCCGGAGGCTCACCTCGTGCGTGGTGCTGCGTCATTGGGCGCTCTCCCCGCAGACCGCCGAGTACGCCGTGCTGCTCGTCTCGGAACTCGTCGGCAACGCGGTGCGGCACACCGGCGCACGAGTCTTCGGGTTACGGATGCTGCGCCGTCGCGGCTGGATCAGGATCGAGGTGCGCGACCCCTCGCGCGGACTGCCGTGCCTGATGCCGGTCCAGGAGATGGACATCAGCGGGCGCGGGCTCTTCCTCGTCGACAAGCTCTCCGACCGCTGGGGGGTGGATCTGCTGCCCCGCGGCAAGACCACCTGGTTCGAGATGCGGATCTCCGACCGCTGACCTCCGGCGGGTCCGGGTCCGTACGCATGAGGGCCCCCGGCGGGTCCGGGCCCGGGCTCGGGTTCGTACACACAGAAGCCCCCGGTCTGCCCTGGTGGGGTGCTTCGGGGGCTGCTGTGTGGGGGCCGTGAAGTGGGGGTGTGTTCACGGCCGCTTGTGACGACCTCGCTCGGGTCGGTGAGGTCGTGACACCGACTATGGCAGACGGGCGACGTCGTCGCCAAAGGTGCAAAAAGGGCATTTGGCGTCAAATTGTGATGTATCGCTTGTGAATCACAGGTGTTATGAGTCACTTGCCTGGAAAACCATGAATATTTATGGGAATCGCTGAATGATTCATCCACGGCACAGGCGTCCCGCGTAAGTATTTTTTACGCATTCCGCCCGTACTGTCTCTGCACATGAACGCTTCCGACCCACCGGTGCGCCGCCGCAGCGCCTTGCGCGCGGGAGCGGGGGCGGCTTTCACCGGCGCACTCACCGCCGGATGCACGGATCGCGGCGCCGCCCCCGGTGGCGCGGCCAGGACCGCCCCGACCGCGGGGAGTCCGAAGAACCCCGTTTCCGGGACCACCCGGACCGCCGCACCACACCCCGCACCGGCCCCGCGCCGATTCCCCGGGCAGCCGGTCCAGATCGAGCACGGCCCCCGCGACCGGGCCCGCGTCGCCCTCACCTTCCACGGCCAGGGCGACCCCGCCATCGCCCGGACCGTGCTCGCCGAGGCCGAACGGGCCCACGCCCGGATCACCGTCCTCGCCGTCGGCAGCTGGCTCGACGAACACCCGGAGATGGCCCGCCGCATCCTCGACGGGGGTCACGACCTCGGCAACCACACCCAGCGCCACGCCGACATCTCCTCGATGGACGAGGCCGCGGCGTACGCGGAGATCACCGGCTGCGCCCAGCGGCTGCGCCGGCTCACCGGCTCCATCGGCACCTGGTTCCGCCCCTCGCGCACCCGGTACGCCACCCCGCTCGTCCAGCGGCTCGCCGCCCGGGCGGGCTATCCGCACGTCCTCTCCTACGACGTGGACTCCCTCGACTTCACCTCGCCCGGAGCCGCGGCCGTGACCCGCAAGGTGGCCGGGGAGATCCGCGACGGATCGGTGGTGAGCCTGCACTTCGGCTACGCCGACACGGTCGCCGCCCTGCCCGTCCTCCTCACCGAAATCGACCGCCGCCGACTGCGCGCGGTGACGACCACGGAGCTGCTGAGCTGATGCGTCCCTCCACCGAACACACCGCGGCCCTGCTCGGGGGCATCCTCCTGGCCGTGCTCACCGGCTGCACCGCCCCCACCGGGAAGGGAAGCGCCGAACCCGTCGGCAGTGAGGCCGCCGCGCCGCTCGCCCGGGCGAGCCGGCCCACACCTCCCGCTCCGCCGGGGCTGCCCGGCATGCCGCCGGTGCTCGACGCCAAGGACGTGTACGCGGCCGACCGGCCCGGAAAGCTCTCCCCGGTCGTCAAGGACTTCCCGTCCCGGATCTACGTCCCCAACACCAACTCCGACACGGTGTCGGTGATCGACCCCGCGACGTACAAGGTCATCAAGACCATCAAGGTCGGGCGCCAGCCGCAGCACGTCGTCCCGTCCTGGGACCTGAAGACCCTCTGGGTCAACAACGACCTCGGTGACAGCCTCACGCCCATCGACCCCGCCACCGGCCGGGTGGGCCGCGCCGTGCCCGTCTCCGACCCGTACAACCTCTACTTCACTCCCGACGGCAAGTACGCCGTGGTCATGGCCTCGATGGACCGCGAACTGGTCTTCCGCGACGCCCACACCATGAAGACGGCCAAGACCGTCCCGGTCGACTGCTCGGGCGTCAACCACGCCGACTTCACCACGGACGGCCGGTACTTCATCGTCTCCTGCGAGTTCTCCGGCGAACTCCTCAAGGTCGACACGGCGCGGATGAAGGTCGTCGGCCGGCAGAAGCTCCCGTTCAAGGGCGCGATGCCGCAGGACGTGAAACTGTCACCCGACGGCTCCACGTTCTACATCGCGGACATGGTCGCGAACGGGGTGTGGGTGCTGGACGGGAAGAAGTTCACCACTCCGAAGCTGATGCCCACCGGCAAGGGCGCCCACGGCCTCTACGTCAGCCGCGACTCCAAGGAGATGTACATCTCCAACCGGGGTGAGGGCACCATCTCCGTCTTCGACTTCGCACAGCGCAAGCCGGTGAAGAAGTGGCGTCTGCCCGGCGGCGGCAGCCCCGACATGGGCGGCGTCTCGGCGGACGGCAGGACCCTCTGGCTGAGCGGTCGTTACGACTCCGAGGTGTACGCGATCGACACGGCCGACGGCAGACAGCTCGCCCGGATCCCGGTGGGCAGCGGCCCGCACGGACTCGCGGTCTACCCGCAGCCGGGCCGCTACTCGCTGGGGCACACCGGCGTCTTCCGCTGACGGCCCGTCGCCGGACACGGACCGGAGCAGGAGGCGCGATCCCGGGCGGCAGACAGCCGTCCGTGGACGGACCACCGGCCGCCGGGACCGCCATCCGCCGCGCCCGTTAATCTGACCCCCGTCAATCGAACACGGGTCAGGCACTGGTCAGGTACTGGTCAGGCATGACGAAGGGGCGGAACCATGGCGGACATCGAGTCGGCGCGCACGGCATTCAAGCGGTTCGATCTGAACGGCGACGGGCTGATATCGGCCGTCGAGTACAAGAGCGTGATGGCTCAGCTCGGTGACCCCTACGTCACCGAGCCGGTGGCCCAGGCCGTCATCAACGCGCACGACGCCAACGGCGACGGGCTCCTCACGTTCGAGGAGTTCTGGGCGGCGCAGAACAAGGGCTGACGGCCGGGAGACCCCCCGGCCCCCGGCCTCTGGGATCCCCGGCCCCGGCTCCTGGATCCCCGGCCCTCGGCCTGCGGGTCGGGGGCCGAAAGCCGCGCCGCAGTCAGGGCCCCCGTCACTTCCTCCGGTACGGCGCCCAGCCGCGCAGCTCCTCGTCACGCGGGGCGCGCACCACGGCGGGCGCTCCGGGGCCGAAACCCATCACCGGGCGGGTCGTGTCCCAGGCGGGCCAGCCGGGATCGCCGGAGGCGGCGAACCGTACCCACGCCGTGTGCATCGCGTCGGCCAGCTCCTGCGGGGCGTCCTCGCCTGCCAGTGCCACCGCGTCGGGCCGGTCCAGCGTGTCGAAGACGAAGCCGATCTCCAGCGCGTGACAGGCGCCCAGCCTCAGCACGGGCGACGGCCAGCCGAACTCGTAGAGGTGGGTGCTTCCCGGGGCGCCGGACCGGGCGTCGGCCATCCGGTTCAACGGGACGCGCAGCAGCAGATCGGTGGCCAGCGCGCCGAGCAGCTCACCCGGTGTGGCACCGGGCCGGTTCGCGCGATAGGTGCGCGCGGTGGCGCCGGGCACCCTGAACTTCAGCAGCGCCAGCCGCAGTTTCGTCGCGGACAGCCCCTCCGTCAGACCGCTCGGCACGAACCAGAGCCGGTACTCCTCACTGTTCGCGCCCATCAGCAGATCGACGTCGTCCGCGGCGCCGTCCAGCAGCGCTTCGAGCGGATCGCGGGGCACCAGGTCGCCGTCCACCACGATCTGGAACGAGTTCCCGCCGGTCAGCGGTGAGCCGCCGGACGTCACCTCGGTCTGCGCCGTCAGGAGCCGTTCCGGGTCCACCCCGGCCAGCGCCCCGGCCGTCGCGGCGACCCCCAGCCGCTTGGCGACCAGCTCCGTCGTACGGCGGGCGGCGGCGTCCAGCGGCAGCGCGGTCGGCGCGCCGCTCTGCAGCACCGCGCGCCGGAACAGGCCCTTGGCGCGCGGGGCGGTCAGCAGGGCGCCGATGCTGATGGCACCCGCCGACTCGCCGCACAGCGTGACCCGGTCCGGATCGCCGCCGAACGCCGCGATGTTGTCCCGCACCCAGGCCAGCGCCGCGAGCTGGTCGAGCAGCCCGCGGTTGGCGGGCGCGTCCGGGAACACCCCGAACCCCTCGATGCCCAGCCGGTAGTTGACCGACACGAGGACCACACCGTCACGGGCGAACGCCGCCCCGTCGTACAGCGGCACCGCCGACGAGCCGTGCAGCAGCGAACCGCCGTGGATCCAGACGAGGACGGGCAGCCCGGTACGGGCCGGGAACGGTGTCCACACATTGAGGTTGAGGCAGTCGTCGCCCGGCACGTCGGGATCGGGCAGCAGCCGGTCCAGCGGCGGGGAGTACGGCCGCTTGGGCGCGGTCGGCCCGAACGACACCGCGTCCCGCACCCCCTCCCAGGACTCGGGCGGCTGAGGGGCGCGGAAACGGTGCTCGCCGACCGGTGCGGCCGCGTACGGGATGCCGCGGAAGACGGCGACGCCCTGTTCCAGCGTGCCACGCACCACCCCGTGGACTGTGCTGACCTGCGGTGATGTTTCGGATATGGGAGTGGGTGCGGCAGTCATGAGGTGGCTTCAGCCCTTCTGTGGTGCTCGTGCTGACGGTGCTGGCGGTGCTGACGGTGCGGTCGTGGCGAGTGCGACGGTGGACGAGCCGGACGGATGGCGGGTGAGCGAGCCGTCCGGGTGCAGCACCTCCACCGGCACCGGTGACTCGATATGTACCCGTTGCCCGGTCGCGTCGACCCGGACGAGACCCTGTGGAGTCGGCACCGCGCCCCGCGCACCGGACAGCGTGCCGAGCCGCGGGGCGACACGCACCCGGGTGTAGCCGGGCTCGGCCGGGGTCACGCCGAGCGTGTACACCAGCAGATCACGGCTGGGCGTGGCCGACCATCCGTGGCAGTACGAACCGCCCTCCCAGCACTCACGGAACGCGGAACCGCCGGTCCTCAGCAGCGCCGTCCAGTCGCGGCACAGCCCCTCGATCCGGTCGGCGGCGCCCAGCAGGGCCAGCGCGTCGTGCACGACGTAGCGGAAGAACGGCTGCGCCCCCACGACGAGCCGCTCGGTGTCCCAGTCGGGCCCGTCCCGGTCCGTCACGGGCGCCGAGGCGGTGGGGCCACCGGTGTCGCTGCCCCGGTGGCCCATCGGCGACCGGGTGAACATCGACGCCCGGTCCAGCAGCAGCTCCCGTACGACGGACCTCCGTCCGGGCGGCACCAGATCCGCGCAGACGGCCGCCGCGTGGGTGTGCTCGCTGACCGACGTACCGAGGCGCCCGTCGTGCAGATGGTCGCGGTAGGCGCCCCGCGCCTCGTCCCAGAACACCTCGAAGCCGGCCGCCACCCCCTGGTGCAGCGCGCGTGCCCAGCGCGCCCGGCCCAGGTCCCCGAGCCACTCGGCCATCTCCGCGAAATCGAGGAGCGCCCGCGCCCACAGCGCGTTCAGCGCCGCGCAGGCGCCCGTCACCTGTACGGGCGACCAGTCGATCAGCACCCAGCCGGGCACCTCGTGCAGCAGACCGTCCGGGCGCCAGAACGGCAGGAACCAGCGCAGCACCGGCTCCGCGGCCGACATCAGCCCGGCCACCAGCTCGCGGTCACCGGTGCAGCGGTACAGCTGGTGCACGGACCGCACCCAGTGCAGCGCCCAGTCGGGAATCGTGGGGATCGGATCGCGGGCGAAGTCGCCGGCGGCCACCATCCGCAGCATGCCGTCCGGCCGGGGCTGCGCGGCCAACTGGGGATGCCAGCGGGCCAGGCTCCAGTCCGGGTTGGTGACCAGGTCGACCGACTGGTGGACGACCGAGTCGCCGGTCCAGGCGCGCTGTTCACGGGTGGGGCAGTCGAGATAGGCGTCCTGTGCGGTGAGGTCGACCGTGCGCAGCCCCACCCGGTGGATCTCGTTCAGCTCCGGGTCGTCGCAGTCGAAGTACGGTCCTTCCGGGCGGGGCCGCAGCCGCTCGCGCACCTGGACCGGCCCGAGCCGCACGCTCCCGGTGCCCCGCACGGTGAGCAGGGCGTACCGTCCGCCGGCCGGATCGCCCGTCTCGAAGACGTCGTCGTGGCCGCGTGTCGTGTACCGGAAGGTGTTGGCGGCGTCGAGGGCCGCGTGCGTGGGGAGTTCGGCGAGGGCGCCGCAGATCTCGGTGCCGGGCGCCGCCTCGGCCGTGAGGCGCAGATGACCGGCGACGATCCGGCCGAAGTCGACGACCAGGAGCACCGGGCCCGCGTCGAGGTCGTACCGGGTGTCCGGCGAGGTGGCGGTCGTGCCGGTCGCGGCCTCGGTGACGGCCGCGACGAGGGCGTGGCGGGGATCGCCCGGGATCTCCCGGCGGAGCGGCGCCGTCCGCGTGGACACGGCGTCCCGCACGGTCTCGGCGAGCTGGGGGACCGGGCGGGGGAGCAGGGCCCCGAAGGGCTCCGAATCCGGCCGGGTACCGGTCTTCGGACCCACCACGGCACGGGTGGACAGCACCCGCGCGGGGAGCCAGCCGCCGCCTTCGTCGCCGGCCGCCACGGTCCAGTCCGGGTCGAGGAGACGCCCGTCGAGCAACTCGGGTGTCTGGGTGACCAGTTGCGAGTGCGGGCGGCACGGCGTCCAGGCGTCGCCCGTACGGTACGTCCAGGAGGCGTCCGTGACGATCCACCGGTCGGCGGCGAGCCTCAGCTCGGCGACCACCGAACCCCCACCGAGCTCATACGTCCACGGCGACGGCTCCCACCACGGCACCGCGTGCCCGTAGTACCGCGCGAGCACGGCGACGGTGTTGCGCCCCGGACGCAGCAGCGGCGCGGCGTCCCCGGTGTCGTAGTGGAGCATCCGCGGACCGTGCCGGACCGGTCCGCGTGCCACCTCCGTGCCGTTCACGTACAGCACATGCCGGGAGTCCGACGTGATGCGGAACGGTGCCGAACCGGGGACGTCCGTCAGCTCGAAGGCGCGACGCAGCAGCACGCGCCGGTCGTACACCTCCGGATCGGGCGCCCCCAGCATCGAATCCGGCCCCGGCGGGGTGACGCCGCTCTCCCCGCCCCAGATCCACTGTCCGCGCCAGGCGCCCCAGGTGTGCTCACTCATCGTCAGTCCTCTTGCTGTGCGGGGGAGGCCGACCGGCGGGCGGTCAGGTCCTCCGTGATCCGTGCCGAGACGCGGCGGGTGATCGGATAGGTCAGGAACACCAGCCCGCCGAGCACGGTGAGCGCCAGCGGCACCCCGGCCTGGGCGTAGCGGATTCCGTCCATCGCCCGTTCCGACTGGTCGGCGTGCGCCACATAGCCGAACAGGCCCAGGCAGTACGCGGTGGCGGCGCCGCCGAGCCCGCCACCCGCCTTGGCGGCGAACGAGGCCAGGGAGGCCAGCGCACCCTCGGCACGATGGCCGTGGCGCCATTCGACGTGGTCGGTCAGCTCGGCGAGCAGCACGTAGTTGAGTGTGACCGCGGCCCCCGTGCCGAGCCCCGCGACGGCCAGACAGGCCATGATCGCCGGCACCCTGTCGTACGGGACGAGCAGCAGCACCCCGTTGCCGCACGCGGCGACGGCCAGCGCGCCCAGATAGACGGACTTCCCGCCGAGACGGCGTGCCAGCACGGGCGCGACGACACTTCCCCCGGCCATCGGGACCGTCATCACCAGGGCGGCCACGGACACCAGCCCCTTGTCGCCCACGTTGTAGAGGAAGTAGAAGGGCAGGCCGGCGAGCGTCGCCGCGCCGGCCGCCGAGGTCGCCACCTTCGCCGTAAGCAGCACGGCCACCGACCGGCCCCCGGTGAAGATCCGCAGCAGGTCGCGGACCCCGTAGCGGTCGGCGCGGGTGGGCCGCACCCGCTCCCGTACGCCGAGTGCGGCAGTCGCCGTCAGCGCCACGGACACGACGGCGAGAACCGTCGCGCAGACCAGCCAGCCGGTGCGTTCCGAGTCGAACAGGCCGACGGCCGGCAGGGCCGCGGCGACGACGAGCATGCTGCCCAGGAGGTAGGTGAACCCCTTGACGGAGGCGAGCGTCCCGCGCTCCGTCCGATCCGACGTCATGGCCGGAAGCAGGGAGTTGAGCGGGATGTCCATGGCCGGGAAGGCGAAGCCCCAGAACAGGTAGACGGCCCATGCGACGGCCAGCGGCGCCGGCAGCAGCGCCGGGCCGAGGAAGAGCGCGACGAAGCCGATGCCGCCGAGCACTCCGCCGATGAGCAGATACGTACGGAAGCGGCCGCGGCGGGTCACGGGCAGATGATCGACGGTGTACCCGACGAACGGGTCCACGAGACTGTCGACGATCCGTACGACCAGGAGCAACGTGCCGACGGCGGCCGCGGCCAGTCCCAGGACATCGGTGAGGTAGAGCAGCAGGAACGAGCTGATGGTGGTGGACAGCAGGATGTTGCCGAGGTTGCCCGCGAAGAAGCTGAGCTTCTCGGTGAGGGGCAGGCGCCGGCCGGAGGGACCGTCTTCGGTGGCGACGGCGGCGAGCGGGCGTGCGGGGGCGGTCATGGCGGACGTGGCTCCGGTCTTCGTGCGTCGCGGCTCGATGGATCAGGAGGAGGCCGTCAGCGCCCGCTTGAGGACCTTGCCGGTCGGGCCGAGCGGCAGCGTCTCGGTGAACCGCACGATCCGCGGGTACTTGTGCCGCCCGAGCCGGTCCCGGGACCAGGCGATCACGTCCTCCTCCGTCACCGCACCCGCGTCCGCGCGCAGCACGACGACCGCGCAGACCTCCTCGCCGCGCGCCTCGTCCGGCACACCGATCACCGCAGCCTCGGAGATCGCCGGATGACGCACCAGCACCTCCTCGACCTCACGCGGATAGATGTTGAAGCCGCCCCGGATGACCAGGTCCTTCTTCCGGTCGACGATGCTCAGGAAGCCGTCCTCGTCCCGCACCCCGAGATCCCCGGTGCGGAACCAGCCGTCGACCACCGCGGCGGCGGTCGCCTCCGGGTCGTCGAGGTACCCCGCGAAGATGTTGTGGCCGCGCACCACGACCTCGCCGACCTCCCCGTCCGGCAGCCGCACCACGGCGTCCTCGACCGCCGCGTCCGCGACCGCGATCTCCACGCCCCACACCGGGTGGCCGACCGTGCCGGGGCGCCGGCCGAGCCGCGGCTGGTTGAAGGTGGCGACGGGGGAGGTCTCGGTCAGTCCGTAACCCTCCAGGACCTGCGTCGCGAAGGTCTCCTCGAAGCGTTCGAGCACGGCGACGGGGAGCGCGGCGCCGCCCGAGACGGCCGCGCGGAGGGTGGGACGACGCTCCGCGGTGTCCCGCTCCGTGGTGTCCCGCTCCGTGGTGTCCCGCGCCGCGACGTCCTTCGCCGCCTCGACGAGCGCGTGATACATCGTCGGTACGCCCATGAAGACGCTCACGCCCTCGGCGGCCAGCAGCTCCAGGGCGCCCGCGCCGCTGAAGCGCGGCATGAGGACGAGCGTGGCCCCGGCCCGCAGCGTCGCGTTCATCGCGCAGGTCTGCCCGTAGCTGTGGAACAGCGGCAGACAGCCCAGGACCACGTCGTCGCCGTCCAGGTCCAGCAGGTCGTGGGCGACCACGGAGGCGTTCATCACGATGTTGAGGTGGGTGAGCAGCGCCCCCTTCGGCCGCCCGGTCGTGCCGCTCGTGTACAGGATCACCGCGGTGGCGTCCGGCGCCGCGGGCTCCGGCGCGGGCAGCGGCTCGCCACCCGCCGGAACACCGCGCAGCGCCCGTACCCCCGCCGCACGCGCCCCTTCCTCCGCCACCGGCCACAGCGGCCCCCCGCTGATCAGCGTGACGGAACCGCTGTGCCGCAGGACGTACGCCACCTCGTCGGCCACCAGCAGCCCGTGCACGGGCACGACCGTCGCTCCGGCGGCGAGCGCCCCGTAGTACGTGTACAGGAAGTCCGCCGTATTGGGCAGCAGCACCGCCACCCGGTCCCCCGGCCGCACCCCGGACGCCCGCAGCGCGCCCGCACAGCTCAGCGCGCGGGACCACAGCTCCCGGTAGGTGATCCGGGTGCCCGAGTCGACCACGGCGACCCGGTCGGGGCACGTACGGGCGGATTCACCGAGGACAGAGGCGACGCTGAGAAACATGACACGCTCCAGGAAACATGGCGTTTACACGGCTGCTGCTGCTCAGAATCAGCCGCCGCCCCGTCGCCGGGCAATGTGCAGACGCCCACCATGTGCGTCGGCCACCTGGGCAGCGGCCCCTCACGGGGGTGCACGGCAAGGCATCCGCCCAACAGGAGGGGCGGCGTTAACCTTCCGGCATGGCGGACAATCCCGGAGCCCGGCCCCCTCGCACCGACGATCCCGGCAGCGGCAGCGGCAGTGGAGGCGGGGGAAGCGGCAGCGGCAGTGGTGCCGACGGCGAGCTGCGCCGCGCCCTGGCCGTCGCCCTGCTGCCGGGGATCGACGACCTGACGCGGCGGGTCGTCGCCGACATCCACGCCCACAGCGGCACGTATGCCTCGGGCGCGCCCGTCAGCCGGGAGGATCTGTGGGAGATCTGCCGCGACAACCTGCTGCGGGCACTGGAGGACTTCGGCGGACTGCCGTCCAGCAGGGGCGACTTCGAGTACGCGGCGCGCGAGACGGGGCGGCGGCGCGCGGAGCAGAACGTACCGCTGGACACCGTGCTCCAGGCCTACCGGCGCGGCGGCCGGGTGATGTGGCAGGTGATGGCGGAGCACCTGCGGGCGGCACGGGCGGGCGGGGCCGGGCGGGGACAGGGCCTCGTGGGCGCGGTCGCGGGCGACCGGGACAGCGAGCTCGACATGGCGGGCGCGGTGTGGGAGACCATCGACCGCTACTCGCTCGTGATGGCGGAGTCGTACCGGCTGACCCAGGTGGAGATGCAGGGGCGCCAGGACACGCGCCGCGTCGCTCTCTTCGAGGCGCTCCTCGACGGGCGCGGGGACGATCCGGCGGTCGCCGCGGCGGCATCCGCCGCGCTCGGTGTACCGGTCGTGGACCGGTATGTCGTCGTCGCCGCCGCCCAGGACCCGGCGGCACCGCCCAACCCGGCGCCCGTCCTCGACGACCACGGGATCTGGTCCTTCTGGCGGCCGAGATCGGGCCGGTACGCGGGAATCGTGCGGCTGGCGGCGGGGGAGTCCGGCGTGCTGCTCGACCTGCTGCGCGACCGCACCGGCGCCACCGCGGGCGTGTCACCGGAGTTCGACCGGCTCGCCCGGGCGGGCCGGGCCCTGCGGCTGGCCGAGCAGGCCCTGCGCACGCTCCCCGCCGGAAGCGGCGAGGTGGCGGCGTTCGACGACCGGCTGGCGGAGGTCCTCCTCGTCGGCCGGCCGGAGATCGCCGAGCGTATCGTCGCCACGCAACTGGGCGCCGTCCTGGACGCGTCCGCCGAAGCAGACGCGCTCCTCAGCACCCTCCGGGTCTGGCTCGACAACGGCTGCTCGGCGGCGCGCGCCGCCGAGCAGCTCTACTGTCACCGCAACACCGTCCTGAACCGGATCGGCCGGATCGCCGAACTCACCGGCCGCAGCGCCGAGTCGGGCGAGGCCCGGCTGGGGTGGGCACTGGCCCTCAGGGCGCTGCCGCTGAGGGACACCGACGGCGAACCGGCGGCCGGGGACGGCCGTTCGGGCTGAGCGAGGGGCGGGGTGCCGTGCTCCGTCGGCCGTTCGGGCCGAATGAGCCGCGGGGTGCCGTGCTCCGTCGGCCGTTCGGGCTGAATGAGAGGCGGGGTTCCGTGCTCCGTCCGCTGTTCAGGCGGCGAAGTACTGCGACAGTGAATCCCGTTCGTCGATCTCCACCAGATCGGGACGGGTGTAGCGCTCCGCGCGGGCGTGGTAGTCGAAGTCGGCCCGGACCAGCCCGCGGTAGTCCTGCACGCACCGTTCCAGCGCGGCCCGGGTGTGGCCGTGGATGCCGGCCGCCTCGATTTGGTCGATCAGTTCCTTCTCCGCGCGGCGCACCCGTTCCGCTATCTCCGCGAGCTGCGCCCCGGCCTCGTCGACGGCTTCCTGGAGGGTGAGTCCGAGATCGCGCTGAATGAGGAGTACCGCATTGTGCTCGTACCCGAGCTTCGCTTCCTTCTCGAAGGAGCAGATGTCGTTGCAGAGCCCCGAGTGATCGGTGACCGCATTGCGCAGGGCGATATATGCGGGAAGGCTCCGGGACGATTCCGGAAGGTCGATTCCGGCGATGATCTCATGCAGATCCAGGAAGGGCTGCATGGCCACCGAATCCCGCCGGTGCTTCACGAATTCGTTCCTGGTCGGCACCTGCCCGGCGGCTCGCTCCACGGCCTCGGCGTAGTACGTCCACAGCCAGGAGACCGTGTCGCGCCGGAACTGCCGGATCCAGCGCGGCGAGCGGTCGTGGTAGGTCCGGTCCCGCAGGGCGGTGAGCGCGTGCTCCATCGCGCCGCGCGGCTGTTCGCCGTCGAGTACGGCCACCAACCGGTCGATCGCCGCCTCGCACATCCGGGGGTCGCGGCCTGCGGGGCCGTCGTCGAACTCGTCGTCGACGAGGAAGGCCCAGAAGAGCCACTGGCAGAAGAGATCGAGATGATGCTGCGGAGCAGTCGGGAATATCAGGGATATCCAGAGTTCGGGCCTGGTCCGGATCATCTTCTTCCGGGCCGTCGGGGTGAGGGCGAGACCATGGGAATCGGCCCATTCCCAAGCGGCCTTTCTGGTCTCCTCGATCCCGGGATTGCATCCCGCGCTCTGGAACGGCATATGAAACTCCGGCAGCGCGATCTGGCTCATTGGTGCCCCTCGTCGAGACGATGCGGATGAACGATACGAACGGGGATCTGATCGAATGCACACGTCGGTGCCAGTACGCATCGGGGGTGAGTCGCCCGCGCCCGCCCAGTCGTGGCCAGAGGGTGACCATGCGAGAGGGGCTGGTCATTCCCGCTCACACTCCTCTGCCGGGGGCCGGGGCATCGGTACCGGGCCCGCGGGCCCCGGCGTGGCACACGCCCTCGACTCAGGACGGCGACATCACCATGCGTGACCCACAGTCAACCCCCTGTGGGCGGGCGAGGGAAGGCGTGCGTGACTGAAATTGTGTGATCACCGGTGACGAGTGAACGTCTGTGAGCGGTTGATGACCTCTCGGCTCGGCACGGTGGCGACGGCGCGGGCACCCGCGCGGCTCGTCGCATTCAGGCCGAATCCAGCGCCCCGCCCGAGGGAACCCGGGCGGGGTCCGTCCGCTGCCGACGGTTCGGAGCGGCCCTCGCTCAGGCGCCCTTCAGATGCCGCATCAGTCGTTCGAAGTCCTGCCACCCCGACAGGTCCGACGGGTCGCCGGGCAGCGGGTAGTACAGCGCCGGACGCGTCTTCGGGCCCAGCTGGACCGGCGGTTCGGACAGGGGGGTGCGCCGGGCACGGTCGCCGGGCATCTCGCGGACCTCCTCCGCGCCGAGCACGAAGGCCAGCGGGACGCCGGGCCCCTCGAAGCGCGGCGGAACGGCCAGGTCGCGCCGGGCCTTGCGGAGCTGGACGAGCATCGACTGGAGGTGATGGCGCGTGGCGAGCACCTCGGCGACCCGGGGCAGAGCGTCCAGCGGCGGCTCCTCGTCCGGGCCGTAGCCGAAGGCCAGCGTGACGTCCTCCTCCACGCCCGCCTTCGTCCGGCTGATGCGGACCGTCGCCAGACCCGGCCGGTCCGGGTTGCCGACCACCACGATCCAGGTCGGCTCGGGCGCCCGCTCGAAGGCGACATCGGTCAGCCGCCGCAGCGACCAGGGAAGACTGGCGGGCTCCGCGGTGCCCCAGCCGGCCGGTTCCGCACCGGTCAGCTCGGTCCACACCGACTCCAGGGCCCCGCCGAGCACCAGCCGGTCGTCCGCCGGGTGCACGGTGCGGAACGAGAGGGCCAGCTGACGCTCGCCGGTGTTCGCGACCTCCTTGTAGGAGGCGGCCACCGGCGTGCGCGGGTCTCCGGGGACCGGGGCGGTGGCCGCGACCGGGGCGAACAGACCGTTCTGCCACCGCAGCACGGCGCCTGACAGGCCGTCGTAGTAGCCGTCCTTCTCGTCCTGGACCACCCAGCGGGACGGCCAGCCGCTCAGACTGTTGCGCACGGCGGGGGAGAGCGTGGCCCCCGGCGAGGTGACGATCTGGAGCCCCAGCTCGGCGTTGGCGGCTGCCCGGAACGCGTCCGAGAGCCAGGCCGTCATGGCGACCACCGGCCGGTCCTGGATGACGACGGCGACCTTGTCGGTGAGGGCGTCGACAGCGGGCTGCGCCGCCGCCGGCGTGGGCGCGACACTCACCCCCTCGGTCTTCACCACGGCGAGGGAACGCGCCGCCTCCGGCGGCCACGCGGAACCCCCGGCCAGCGTGGCCAGCCGCGCCGCGAAGGTGCCCGCGAGCAGTTCGGCCTCCTCGACCCCGGTGGTGGCGCGGGCCTCCGTCCACCAGAACGGAACCGGTGGCGCGGTGGCCCCGAGCAGCCGCTCGGCCTCGCCCGCGACCTGTACCAGCAGCGGCGCCTCGACGGAGACGAGCGGCCGGCCCTGCTCGTCGCAGAGCTGCACGACGGCATCCTCGCCCGTCGCCCCGACCAGCTTGTCGGGACCGCCCGCGAGCAGCCCCGCGAGCACGGTCAACGGGTCGGGCATGCGTGTGGTGAGGGCGATGACGTCCTTGGTCATGTGGTCGGCCGTTCCTTCTTCGTCCGGGGTGCGGATGTGCTCCGGGGCGCGCCACGCGGGTACGGGGCGGCTCCCCGGGGCGTCACCCGGCGGTGTACACGGTCTGGATCAGGCGGTTGGGCTGGCCCCTGCGGATGAACACCCCTCGGCCCGCCGGCTGCTGCGAGGCGTACACACCGGGGAAGAGCTGCCCCTCGCTGCGGTCGCCCGCCATGAGGAGCGCCGAGGCACCCGACTCGCGCAGACCCAGCACCAGCGGGTCGTACATACCGCGCGAGGCGCCCGCGACGCGGCGCGTCAGGACGAAGTGGAGCCCGATGTCCACCGCGGACGGGATGTACGGCAGGAACGGGTCGAGCGGCGACTGTCCCGCGGTGGTCAGCACGTCGTAGTCGTCGACGAGGATCACGATCCGCGGACCGCTGCCCCAGCTGCCGGGCTCCAGGTCCTCGGTGTCCGTCCGGTCGTCGGGCAGCCGCTTCTCCAGCTCGGTGGCGATGCCCGCGGCGAGACCGGCGCACATCTTGGGGTTGTACGCGTAACCGCCCCGGAACTCCTCGGGGATGGCACCGCGCAGACCGCGCCGCGGGTCCATGACGGCGAAGACCAGCTCGTCCTCGCCGTAGCGCTCGATGAGGCCACCGGCGACCGTCTTCAGCAGGTTCGTCTTGCCGCACTCGCTGTCACCCATGATCAGCAGATGCTGGTCGTGGCGGAACAGGTCGAGCATCGCGGGCGCGAGTGCCGTCTGGTCCAGGCCGATCGGCACCCGCTGCGGCTCGGCGACCGGGCCGGGCAGCAGACGCGGCTCCAGGATGTGCGGCAGGATCCGCACCGGCTGGGCGACCTCGCCGCTCCAGGTGGCGCGGACGGTACGGGCGGTGTGCTCCAGGACGGCACCCAGGTCCGTGACATCGGCCAGCCCGTCCGTACGCGGCAGCGCCACCTGCGCGAAGAGCTTGCTGTCGGTGAGGATGCGGCCCGGCTCGTCCGGCGACAGGGTCTGGGCGAGCTTCCGGTCGACGCTGGACTCGCTGGGATCGTTCAGCCGCAGCTCGACACGGGTGCCGAAGTTCGACTGGGTGGCGATGCGCACGTCGTTCCAGCGGAGCATGCCCGCGACGACGTGGATGCCGTAGCCGCCACCGCGCTTGAGGATGTCGACGACGGCGTCGTCCAGCTCGTCGAAGTCGTCGCGCAGCGCGCCGAAGCCGTCGATGATCAGCACGATCTCGGCCGAGGCCAATTGCGGCAGCCGGCCCGCCGCGTGCAGGGAACGCAACTGCTCCACGGAGTCGATGCTGTGCTCGCGGAACAGCTCCTCACGGATCGCGAGCATGCCCCGTACCTCCTCGACGGTGCGCCCCGCGCGCTCCCGGTCGGCACGGCCGGCCACTCCGCCGACGTGCGGCAGGCCCGACACGGCCTGGAGACCGCCACCGACCAGGTCGAGGCCGTACACGCCGACCTCCTGCGGCGTGTGCGTCAGCGACAGGGCGAGGGCCAGCGTGCGCAGGAGCGTGGTCTTGCCGGACTGCGGACCACCGATGATCGCGGCGTGGCCGCCCGCCACCGTCAGGTCCAGATACCACTGGCCCTGCCACTGCTTGGTCGGGTCGTCCAGCAGACCGAGCGGCACCTGGAGCGGCCCCTTCCGCTTGGCCAGCTGCATGCCGCGCGGACCGACGTCCAGCGGACCCGCGACCTTGTCCAGCGCGATGGCGCCCGGCAGCGGAGGCAGCCAGATCCGGCGCACCGGACCGGCCGCGCTGCGCAACTGGTCGACGATGACACCCATCTCCGTCGGCCCGGTCTCCCGCCGCCGCGACTTCGGCTCCTCGCCCCTGCTCTCCGGTTCGGCCAGGGTGTTGAAGGCCTCGTACTCAAGGGCGAGCGGACCGGTGTCCTCCTCCTGCGTCCGCTCCACCGGACCCCGGTACCCGCCCGAGACATAGCTCGCTTTGAACCGCTCGTAGTGACTGGTGTCGACCTTGAGATAGCCGAACCCGGGCAGCGGCGGCAGATGGAAGGCGTCCGTGGTGTCCAGGACCGTACGGGACTCGTCGGCGGAGAAGGTACGCAGACCGAGCCGGTACGAGAGATAGGTGTCCAGACCCTTGAGCTTGCCGCCCTCGATGCGCTGGCTGGACAGCAGCAGGTGCACACCGATGGAGCGGCCGATGCGGCCGATGGACAGGAACAGATCGATGAAGTCCGGCTTCGCGGTGAGGAGTTCACCGAACTCGTCGATGACGACGAACAGATGCGGCAGCGGATCCAGATCGGGCCGCCGCTCCGCCCGCAGCGCCGCGTAGTCACCGATGTCGGCGACATTGCCCGCGTCCTTCAGGACCTGCTGGCGGCGCTTGACCTCACCGGCGAGCGAGGCGTGGACACGCTCGACGAGACCGGCCTGGTTCTCCAGGTTGGTGATGACACCGGCCACATGCGGCAGCTCCGCGAACGGGGCGAAGGTCGCACCGCCCTTGTAGTCGACGAGAACCAGGGCGAGGTCCTCCGGCGGGTGCGTGGCCACCAGGGCGAGGACCAGGGTCCGCAGCAGCTCCGACTTACCGGAACCGGTCGCACCGACACACAGCCCGTGCGGGCCCATACCCAGCTCCGAGGACTCCTTCAGGTCGAGGAGCACCGGCTGGTGGGAGTCACTGACACCGATCGGCACACGCAGGAACGCGCGTTCGCCGCGCGGCGCCCACAGGTGCGACAGGTCGAGCCGCGCCACGTCCTCGATGCCGAGCAGGTCGGCGAAGTCGACGGGCCCGGACAGCGGGGCGTCCACGAGCGATTCGGCGGACAGCCGCATCGGCGCCAGCATCCGGGCCAGGCCCTCGGCGAACGGGATACCGACCTCGTCCACCGTGCCGTGGGCGCTGATCGGCTCCTGCTCCCGCAGGTCCTCGATCAGCACACCGTCACCGTCGACGGTGATCCGTACGCTGACGTGCCCCGGCTCCTGGACCCGGTGTTCGAGCAGGTGCAGCACGCTGACACCCATCTCGCGCAGGCCGACCGCGTCGTCGGGGCGCGGCAGGTCGACGGCGTCCTCGCCGTGCCCGTCGGTGACGACGAGCAGCCGGGACGTCATGGACAGCGCGTCCTTGCCGGACAGCCCGCGCCGCACCTCGGCCGCGTACGAGGCGCGGCGGCGCAGCTCGGCGCCGATCTGGCGGGCGAGCTGGGGCGCGGAGGCGGCGATCCGGCGCGCGGCCACCGGTCCGTCGAACTGCTCCGGGTCGAGCAGATGCGGCATCCACTTGGCCCATTCCCAGTCGGCCAGCCGGTCACCGGGCACGGCGAGTGCCATCGCCACGTCGTCGGGAGCGTGCGTGGCCGCGGTCTGGACGAGCAGGGCACGCGCCACCCGCAGGCAGTCCTCGCGGGGACCGATGACGCTGACGTTGCCGACCCGGTCGAGCGGGACGGTGAGCGGCAGTTCGGTACCGGTACGGAAGCGGTCCATCAGCGCCGAAGCCTCGTTGAGCATGAAGAGGTCGGGCGGCGAGAGGACCGACGAGCCCTGCTGGGCCACCTTCAGATCGCGTACCGGCATCTCACCCGTGCCGACACGCACCCGCAGGAAGTCGCCGTCGAGCCGTCGGCGCTCCCACAGCCTGGCCGGGTCGCGCACGATGTCGTACAGGGCGTGCGGCGGCGGGTTGAGGACATCGGCCCGCTCGCCCCGCCTGCGCTCCTCGACGGAGAGCTCCTCGCGCAGGTCCTCCAGATAGGCGAGATACGCCTCACGCTGGGTGCGGCGGGTGCGCTGGGCCTTGCCGCGCTGCGAGAAGACCAGCGCGACGGAGCCGATGACGGTGACGACGAGGATGATCGCGCCGAGCCCGGCGAACTGACTGTTGCGCACGACCGTCATCATCACGACGGACGACATCACACCGGCGACGGGCAACAGCGACATCGCGATGTTGCCCGACTTGCCCTCGGGCAGGTTCGGCGGGGCCTCGATGGTGCGCGCCTCGGAGGCGGCCGGCGGCCGGGTGGTCCTGGCCGGGCGGTGGATCAGTCGGGTACTCATCGTCGTCCGTCACTCGGGGTCGGGCTCGGCATCGGAGATCAGCGGTACCGCTGATCAGCCGCCAGGTGGTGCTGCTGCTGATCGGTGGTGCGCGGTGCTGCTGGGCGGTGGTCGGTGGTGCGGCTGGTCAGTGGTGCGCGGTACTGGCGGTTCGGCGGTCGGTGATCAGTGGTACTGCTGGGAGAGCCGGAACACGTCGGCGGCGAGACGGGTGGCGGTCTCCCTGGTCGCGTGTGCCAGGAGTTCGGTGCGGATCGCGCCACCGGCCGCCAGATGCCGGTCGTACGGCAGGACCTGAACGCCCGCTCCGGTGGCCTTGAGCTTCTCGACGGCCTCGCCGAGGTCGAGTCCCGGGTGCGGCACGAGCTCGCTGAGCACGACGATCGTGCCGGCGATCACCTGACGGGGCAGCGACTGCATCCACTGCAGCACCGCGTACGTACTGGTGACGCCCTCCAACGTGGCGGGAGCGGCCAGCACGCGGGCCTGGGCGGCGGACAACGCGACCCGCGCGACCTCCGCGGGCAGCGTCTCGCAGTCGACGACGGTGACGCCGAAGTAGCGGCGCAGCGACACCATGACCCGCTCGTACGACCTGCTGTCCAGCATCGCGCCGATCTGGCCCTGACTGCCGGGCAGCAACCAGGCGTTGCCCGGGAGCTGGACGAGATAGCCGGTGACGTCCAGCAGCGACATCTGCGGCTCGATGATGCCCGCCAGGTCGCCGGTGGTCCAGCGCAGTGATTCCGCGCCGAGCCGCAACGGCAGCGAACCGAGCGCCGGATCGGCCTCGACGAAGAGCACCGGGTCCTGCCGGTAGTGCGCGTACGTGGTGCCGAGCAGCGCGGCGACGGTCGACTTGCCGGCACCGCCCCGGATGGAGGTGACGGCGATCTGCCGACCGGTCGTCACGGGCTGCTGAAGCGTCTCGGCGGTGGCGGTGGTCCTGGCCACCTCGCGCGCGGCCGACGAGGACACGCTCACGCGCAGGGCGCGCGCGACCCGCGCGGCGAACGGCTCACCACGCCGCGCCTTGCGCCCCACCCCGGACAGCCCCTGGTCCACCACGGGCCGGGAGTCGGGCGTGCGGTGCGGGCGGGTACCCGGGGCGTACGCGGCCCGGGCCCGGGCCTGCTGCGGCTGCCCGCCGGGGTGGGCAGCCGCCGGCTGCTGCTCCTGCGGGGCGGTGTACTGGGCCGCGTACTGGTCCTGCGGGGCGGTGTACTGGGCTGCCTGCTGCTGTTCCTGGGGAGCTGCTGCGTACTGAGCCGCCTGCTGCTGTTCCTGGTAGGCGGTGTACTGGGCTGCCTGCTGCTGTTCCTGGGGGGCCGCTGCGTATTGAGCTGCCTGCTGCTGTTCCTGGTAGGCGGCGTACTGAGCCGCCTGTTGCTGTTCCTGGTAGGCGGCGTACTGGGCTGCCTGCTGTTCCTGCTGGCCGACCTGCTGTGGGGGAGTCTCGTACGCGGGGGCGCCTTGCGGGGGAACGCCGGGGGGCGGCGCGGGAGCGGCGTACGGCTGACCGCCCTGCCCCTGCGCGGGGGCACCGTACGCCTGCCCGTCAGGGCCCTGCGCGTTCTCCTGGGGGGCACCGCCCCTCATGGCGCGCAGCACGTCGCCCTGCCAGTTCTCTTCGTTCGGCATGTCTGCCCTTCTCTTTCGCCCTGCTGCCCCGCCCGGAGCACCTGCGTGTCGACTCAGAACTTGTTGAGCAGCTGTCCGTACACGCCGAACACACCGACGGCGAGCGGGAAGAGCCCCACCACGCCGATGGATTCGACCAGATCGGCCATGCGTCGCAGCCGGACCTGCACGTGCTCCGGCGGCTGCACCGCGAGGAGCAGCAGCGGCAGCACCGCGGCCACGCACAGCAGGGCGAGCGGCCCGGCACCCCCGGCGTGCTGCATCCACAGCACGACGAGGCGCACGACCAGGACCGCGGCGGCGGAGAACAGCGCCACGACCTCGGCGACGAGAGGGAAGGCCCGGGCCCGGGAGAGCAGCACGAGGGCGACGAGCGAAGGGAGCGCCACGGTCCACACGGACGGCTTGTCGGCCAGGGTGAGCAGCCAGCCGCCCGCCGCCGCGGAGACCGCGGTGACCACCGTCGCGAGAGCCAGACCGCGGTGGGTGGCCGCCAGAGCGTTGCCCACCTGGTGACGGCTGACGGAGACGCCGCCCGAGCGGCGGTCGTCGAGCGCGGTGAGACCGGACGCCGCCAGCGCGAGCCGGGGAAGCAGACCGAGCAGCACCACCGAGAAGACGGCCATGACCGCGCCGAGCCTGGCCAGATCGTCCTGGACGGCGGCAACGGCCTCCCAGACCAGGAGGATCGCGGTGGTCGCCACCGCACCGATGAGCCCGCCCCGGCCGAGCGGCGAGAAGTAGCCGAGAAGCGCCAGCATCAGGACGAGCGCGCCCGCGACGCCGGCCAGCCGCAGACTCCCCGACCAGGCGTAGGCATCCGCGGCAGTCCACGCGGTGACGATGCCGAGGCTGCCGGAGGCGAGCAGGAGCGCCGTCGCCAGGCCCCGGTTGCCCTGCCCGATCCTGGCGATGAGCGCACCGGCCGCCAGCAGGACGAGCGTGACGGCCACGAGGGCACCGGTCAGGCCTTCGAGGGCGAACTCGTGACGGGCCAGCACCGCGGCGACCACCGCGAAGGCCACCGACGCCACACCCGCACTGGCCCGCCGCGCGGCGGGGCGCCAGCGCCAGGCCTGCAGATCGAGGTCGTCGGCCACCAGATCGGTGACGTCGTGCACCACGGGGGCGGGCGGCGCGGAGTGGGTCCGGACGAGCCGGAGCACGGCGCCGTCCTCGATCCCGACCGAGGAGAGTGTGCTGTCGTGCGGCAGCGCGGAGCCGTCCGACGTGATCAACTGCCGTGTCATCGGACGGGCGGCTGCCCGGTCGTCCAGCAACTGCAGAATGTCCGGCAGCAGTTGCCCGATAGGCGTATCGGACGGCAGGACGATATCGGCCCGGCGTCGCTCACCGACCAGCGTCACCCGGCTGAGCTGCGCTCGGGAAGTCGTTGCTGTGCTCACCACTTTACGGGAACCTATCATCGCGACGTTTGAGGAGTCGGGCAGTTTGGCGTGCCCATGCTACTAGCGCCTTCTCCATCCCCTTTGCGGGGAACTTTTCCTGAATTAGCCGGAGTTGGTGAGCCACTACG
The DNA here is from genome assembly GCF_042885475.1 of Streptomyces sp. NPDC058051. Classification (NCBI taxonomy): domain Bacteria; kingdom Bacillati; phylum Actinomycetota; class Actinomycetes; order Kitasatosporales; family Streptomycetaceae; genus Streptomyces; species Streptomyces sp. NPDC058051. Next base: position 3,511 of record NZ_JBHVRW010000003.1, on the reverse strand, counting down.
GATTCTTCGTAGACTCTCCGCTTTTCTCCGGTTGTGCCGATTTCGCCGGCTGCTCGTACTGCTGCTCCTGCTGTTGCTGCTTCTGCTGCTCGGCCTTCTGTTTCTCCAGCATGTTCTGGATAAAGGACCATCCGATACAACCCGCACACAACACGGCCGCGATGGCGATCCCTGCGAACACCTTCCCGAGCCGCTCGTCCGTCGTGCGCCGCGCCCGCTGCGCGCCGAACAGCAGCGCGTCCCGCATCCTGCGCCGGCGTACGGCCACCGACTCCAGAAGCTGGCTGTCGTAATCCCGTGCCATTCGTCTCGTCGTCCGTTGTCTCGGTCGTACGTCACGTCGGGTCATGGTCGCTCAGCCGACATGCACCGTACGGGAATCCCCCTGATTAACTCCTGCAACATAAGGCATGGGCGAGCGGCCAGTACAGCCCGGACCGTGGAGTGAACACAGGCGGATAGTGAACGGGAACAGCCGCTGCGGTGCCGCATTCTTCAGGGGGCGTCACAGATGTCGCCGTTCCCGGTCTCGTACCACGAACACAGCGACTCGGCCACGGCGTCGATGAGTCCTTCCCCGGCCGCCCGCGCGATCGTCCCGTCGGAGAACCGCTCCCCGCGCACGACGGCCGTGGCCGCGCGCACCGCATCCGCCGGGCTCATCCGGCCGACGAGCGGCACAACGGGAGGCGAGTTGTCCTGCCAGAGGTATGCGGGGGTCACCGCACCGACAGCGGACAGCGCCTGCACCACGCGTTCGAGCCGCTCGCTGTGGAGCGGATAACTCATCCTCCAGGTGCCGTCCGGCTGCCTCCCGCCTTTGGACCACCGGACGTCACGGTCCTCGTCCGTGAGAGCGGCGAGCCCCTCCCGCAGCCGGCGCCATGCGTCGGTGTTCTCGCGGTCGAGTCGGGCGAGCAGACGCCGGTCGTCGGCCTCGGTCACGACATGGGCCAGTGCGTCGAGCGCGGTGAGCGAGGAAGCCGTGGCCGACGAACCCGGCACGATGTGACTGAGGCGTCGCGGGTCGCCACCGCTCGCCAACTCGGCAAGCGCTGCTGTGGGCACGAGCCCGCGAGCCTTGGCCCCGTCGAGCTCCGCGGACCACGCGAGCCCTTCGCTGAACCCGGCCGCATCACCCGCGGGCCGCAGGCACCACCCGGCCGCGTCGTCCTCGTCGTTGGCCCACAGGTAGCCCAGCGCCTCGCCGTGGGTGTCGGCGACGGTGAGATGGAGGACCGGCCTCCCGGTCCGGTTGCGGTAACGCGGTGCATCGGGTCGGTACGCCATGGTCCGCTCCTGCCGTGCGAGTCGAGGTCTCAGCCCGCGTCGGCCAGGCTCCTGACCACCTCGACGTTCGGCGCTTCGGTGAGGGAACCAGGCACCACATGGCTGCTCTTGGCGGTGTCGGATTCCTGGACCATCTCTGCCAGAGCGGCGGTCGGCGTGATTCCGCGGGCCTTTGCGTCATGGAGCTTCCTGGCCCACCTGGAGCCCTTGTTGAACGCCTCGTCACCCCCCGCCTTGCGGACCAGCCATCCGGCGGCGTCGTCCTCGTCGTTCGCCCATACGTAACCGATCACCTCACCGTCCCTGCTCGCCACCGTCAGGTACTGGACAGGCTTGTCCGAGAGGCGGTTGTAGCGCGGTGGTCCGCCAGGCGCCTTGTTGAACAGCAGATCCTCGTTCAGTCGCGGATTGAGCCGCTCTTCGTCGCTCATCAGTGCACCGCTCCCTTGTGTGACGGCAGGATTTCCCCGTAGACCTGGACCTGGCCATTCTCCATAAAGACACGGGTCACCTTGAACTCGGAGCCGCGGGCCAGGAGCAGCTCCCGCTCCGACACGTCGAACTTGCTGACCTTCTCCAACCACAGGGCAGGCGTCCCCTTCGGCACCCGGAGGTGCAGGATCGCTTCCTTGTCCTTGAAGCTGGACACCGGATGGTTGCCGAGGGAAGTCGAGGTGTACCCCTTGTCCGGGTACGTCTCGCCCAGCATGTCGAACGGCGAGTCCAGCTTGAGGTGACCGAGGCCGGTACCCCGGACGACCATGATGTCGTCCGGCACGGCACGGGTCGACATGACCCTGTCCATCTCGGCGATGTCGTGCAGCACCTCGGGGCTGGGCCCGTAGCCCCCGCTTTCTCGCAGATAGCCGTTCATGTCGTGGTAGGAGGGGAACGTCTCACCTGTGTAGTCCCGAAGGGCTTGCTTCGCGGACGGGTCCAGGTTGTCCACATAGTCGTTCCAGTACTCCCGCCCGTACGCGATCGCGGCCTGGTTGTCGGCGAACGGAACGGTGCCGTCGGTCAGTTCGGCTGCGGCGACCCTGTGCTTCTCGGCGGTCGAGAGGTCATCGAAGTCGTCCGCGGAGACGTGCGGGGTGTACTTGAAGCCGTCACCGGCGCCGCCGAGATCCGGCCCGCCCGTCCCGTGACCGGCCGTCGACGCGTCGTCGACGCCGTGCAGGGCGTCACCGGCGGCGCCGTGCGGGGCCGCGTGCCCGCCGTGGTCACCGGCGTGCGCCGCGTCGTCGCCGTACGCGGCCGCGTCGTCCGCGTGCCCGCCCGGTACGTCGTGGCCCGGGGCGTGCGGGGCGTCCGCCGGGTGCGTGCCGCTGCCGGGCACGTCGTGGCCGGGACCGTACTGGCCCCCGGGCGGCACGTCGTGCCCCGCGCCGGTCGGGAAGTGATCGGCGGGAACATGACCACCGACGCCGCCCGGGACATGTCCGGGTACGTGGCCTGCCTGGTCGAAGGCGGCTGGAGCGGGGCCGAAGGTTCCGTTGGGTATGTGGCCGCCGGGTACGTGGCTTGCGGCGTCGAAGGCGGCTGGGGCGGGGCCGAAGGTTCCGCTCGGTGTGTGGCCGGGCGTTCCTCCGGGTACGTGGCTTGCGGTGTCGAATGCGGCTGGAGCGGGGCCGAAGGTTCCGTTAGGGGTTCCTCCGGGCACGTGGCTTGCGGCGTCGAAGGCGGCCGGGGCGGGGCCGAAGGTTCCGTTGGGTACGTGGCCGCCGGGTACGTGGCTTGCGGTGTCGAAGGCGGCCGGGGCGGGGCCGAAGGTTCCGCTCGGTGTGTGGCCGGGCGTTCCTCCGGGCACGTGGCTTGCGGTGTCGAAGGCGGCCGGGGCGGGGCCGAACGACCCGCTCGGTGTGTGGCCGGGCGCTCCGCCCGGGACGGAGTCGAAGCCCCCGGCCGTGGGGGGTGCCAGGTCGGGGAAGCCCCCGGCCGTGTGGACTCCGGGGGCCACCGGCTGCTGTATCTGCCAGGACGACGGAAGGCCCGACGTGTGCGGGACCATGTCCTGCGGGATCGGGGTCGTCTCGACCACGCCGTTCGGCGCGACCAGATTGCCGTTGGGCTCCAGGAGGCGCCCGTCGGGCAACTGCACGGAGCCATCGGGGAGCGTGGGGATGTCGATGTTGCCGATGCCTTTGAGGCCCTTGGTGATGTCGCCGATCTTGGAGAGGCCGGCGCCGGCGCCTTTGGCGATGTAGGTCATCGGGTCGAT